>JAKVAY010000043.1 GCA_022447185.1 Fuerstiella sp.
GGGAAAAGCAACGAGTGGAGTCGGCGGTGCCGGTTACCATGATCGCCGGCGATACAGAGAAGATGCGTACCGGCTTCATGCTGATTCGCGGCGAGTACGACCGCCGCAGCGACGTCGTCAACACCGCGGCACCGGCGAGCATCATGCCGTTTCCGGAATCCCTTCCATCCAATCGTCTGGGACTGGCCCGCTGGCTTACCGACGCCGCGAATCCGTTAACGGCGCGCGTGGTTGTGAACCGCTACTGGCAAATGTGTTTTGGACTCGGCATCGTTAAGACGTCCGAGGATCTGGGAACACAGGGTGAATTGCCGGCGCATCCTGCGCTACTCGACCATCTGGCCGTAGGCTTTGTGGAATCCGGCTGGGACGTCAAAGGTCTCTTGCGAAAACTGGTCACATCGGCCACGTACCGCCAGTCAAGTGTCCAGGGAAGGCAGCTGGCCCGTCTGGACCCGGAAAACCGCTGGCTGGCCCGCGGGCCACGCCGGCGCCTGCCTGCCGAATTCCTGCGCGACAACGCTCTGGCCGTCAGTGGACTGCTGGTCGACAAACGTGGGGGTCCCGGAGTCAATCCCTACCAGCCGTCGGTGTTGTTCGGCGCAAACGCCATCGGAGCCGCAAACACTCGGTTCAGTCAAGGCACCGGATCCGATCTGTACCGCCGCAGCCTGTACACCTACTGGAAGCGCCAAATCCCCGCTGCCAATCTGCGGATTCTGGGAGCCGACGGCCGCACCAAATGTCGGACCCGTCGAGAAATAACCAATACACCCCTGCAGGCCCTGGTAATGTTGAATGATCCGCAGTTTGTTGAGGCCGCCCGGGTGCTGGCCGAACGTGTTTACCGCGAAGGCGGTCAGTTGCCCGAACAACGAATCGGTCTGGCGTTTCGTCTGGCCACGTCGCGGCGAGCCACTCCGGAGGAACTGCAAATCCTGCTGGCGGAGTTTCATGATCGTCTCATGGATTTCTCGAAAAGCCCGTCCTTGGCACAGGCCTATCTCACGGAGCGCGGCCAACATCAACCCGCAGCCGATATTACAGCCGTCGACCTGGCGGCATATGCGGCCGTCGCCAGCCTCATCCTGAATCTGGACGAGAGCCTGACGAGCAACTAGCCATGAAACCTGGAAGGCATAGCCTGTTCATCTGAGTCTTACACTCACCCGTTTGAATTCGATTCGTGGTTCCGTGGCAAGTGACCTTACGTAGATTGCAGGAGTTCCGTTTCCGCGAACTTCGTAAATTACGGTGGCTGCTTCAGGAATCATTCTTACCACATCATATTGAGGCTCGCCGTCTACCGGCGGACCAATAAAAAGTTCTTCCGGCCGTACGAAAAGACAGTCCTGTTGTTTAAACGACCGTCGTGTTTCTCCGGTCCATTCTCCAAAAGGAGTCACGCATCTGCCATCACGTTCCTCAAAAGAGACAAGATTGACCAAACCAAACGATCGGGCGATGCGATCGTCCACCGGGTCACGGTAGATACTCTGTGGTTGATCGGTCTGGACAATTTGTCCGCCATACATAACGCTGACACGATCGGCACATGACATTGCTTCAGCGGGATCATGTGTCACCATCACGGTCGAAATTTTCGATGCTCTGAGGACTCGCAATGTCGTTTCACGTACATCCTGGCGTAGCTGGACATCAAGTCCGGAAAACGGTTCGTCCAGCAACATGACGTTGGGCGTTCTCACCATGGCTCTGGCCAGGGCAACTCGTTGTTGCTCACCGCCGCTGAGTGTGTGTGGCATCGACTCCAGGTGTTTTCCCAGTCCCACGTCGGCAAGCACTTGCCGGGCTCTTTCCTGGCTGACCTGACTCCGCCTGGCGGACATGCCAAACAGGACATTTCGCAGTGCGTTCAGGTGTGGAAAGAGAGCATAGTCCTGGAAGACAAATCCGACTTGACGGTGTTCCGGCAATTGATGTTTCGATGCATCCGAAACGACAGATTCACCAATGGACACAGTCCCTTGGTGTTGTCGTAAAAGCCCCGAAATGATTCTCAGCAGAGTCGATTTTCCGCTGCCCGACGGTCCCAGCAGGCAATGAATTTCCCCTGGGGCAACAGATAACGTCACGTCCTGCACGGCTTCCAGCCGGCCAAAACGGTGAGTGATATTCTGTATTTCAAGGCCCATCTGACTGATCATTGTCTCCTTCCCGTTACTGAAGCGATCCAGTGGCGGTACCGTGATCATCCATCATACGGGTCAGGAGAACGACCGGTATCAGGCCAGCCACCACAATAGCCAGTGCCGATGTCGATGCTTCCGAGAGTCGTTCATCACTGGCCAGATGGTAGACCCTCACTGCGAGAGTGTCGAAATCAAATGGCCGCAGGATCAGAGTGGCTGGCAGTTCTTTCAGTACGTCCACAAACACCAGCAGAGCTGCAGAAACAAGACTGCCTCGTAAAAGTGGCAGGTGCACCCTCCTTAACACTCCGACCTGTGATGATCCAAGTGTTCTGGCTGCATGGTCCATCGTGGACGGTATCCTGGTAAATCCGGCTCCAATCACGTTTAACGGAATTGCCAAAAATCGGACCATGTAACCCATGAGAACAGCAAGCAGTGTCCCGCTGAGAAAGAGTCCCGGGTCTTTGTTCGTGAACTGTTCGATAAATTCCACGGCAAGATCTTCCAAGTACCAGATTGGCCCAAGTACTCCGATGGCAATAACGCCACCGGGGATGGCATACCCCATTCCTGCGATCTGGACGGCCGTTCGTGTAACCGGCGACGAGGTTGCCCGTCGTATACAGGCCAGCAGCAATCCTGTGAAAACCGTAACAACCATCGCCAGTGACGCGACCAGCAAACTGTTTGTGATCAAGCCACCCAGTAGTTCGGCTGCCCGCGAATCCCCACGGGAAATCGTCAACGCGATGAACCTGCCGACTGGTAACAGGAATCCAATACAGATTGGTGTCAGGCACAAAACTGTGACCGCGTACCCTTTGGCCCTTCCCAATACAGCCGGCTCTGCCATGCGAGTCCTCTGAGTCGAGTGGTGAAACCTTGCCGACTGACGAGCAATCATCTCTGAAAAAAAAACAAGCCCTGCGATTCCGAGCAGACAGACAGATAATTGAGAAGCCGCCGTGTGAGATCCGCGGCTGATCCACGTTCGGTAGATCCCCGTTGAAAAAGTGTCTACGGCACAGTAATCCACAGCCCCGAACTCGGCCAGTGTTTCCATCAGGACCAGAACAAGACCCGCGAAAATCGCCGGCCGGGCCAGAGGCAGAGCCAGGCGAAAAAAACGTTCCCATGGGCCGATGCCCAGTGTGCGACTGGCCTCGGTGACTGACGCGGATTGACTGGAAAATCCGGTGCTCGCAGCAAGATAAACGTACGGATACAAGCCGAACGTCAGGATGGTGATAGCACCGGGTAAAGAACGAACTTCCGGAAACCAGTAGTCCCCATGCTCACATCCCGACAGCTCACGAAACCAGGTTTGTGCCGGTCCACTGAACTGAAAAAGGTCGGTCAAAGCATATGCTGACAGGTACGTTGGAATCGCCAGCGGAAGCAGCAGAGCCCAGCGCAAAATGCGGGACAATGGAAATCGACAATTGGTCACGATCCAGCCCGTTGAAACACCGATCAGGGCCGTTCCCGTACTCACCCCAACCGCAAGGAGGAGCGTATTAGCAATGTAATCACCAAGAACCGTCTCAGAAAGATGCTGCCAGACCCCTTCCGAGTCTTTAGTCACACTCCAAAGAATCGACAGGAGGGGTACCGACAGGAGTGTAGTGAATGTCCAGCAAAGAACGGGCCAGACTGAACGTCGCCGAGGATTCATGACACACTCAAATCGTGACAGTTTGCGTTCTGTGAAATACGTGAACACCCGCGACAACCGCGTTCACGTACTGGAAAAACTTCGGCAGAAGAACTCGTTCCGCCAGGACCTAACGCCATCCCGCCCGGTCCATAATTCTGACTGCTGAGGCATTGTTGCCACCGAAAGCAGCAGCGTTCACATTATCCTCCTTGAATGTGCCAAAACTCTTCAACACAGGGACGGTTTCCACTCCCATCACCACAGGGTACTCATTATTTCCAGCCGCAAACGTCTTCTGGGCGATCGGACTCGTCAGAAATTCCACGAACTTGATTGCATTAGATTTGTTGGGAGCGTGTGTACAGACACCGACGCCTGACACATTAACGTGTGTACCACGATCTTTCTGATTCGGAAATACAACGGCGACCTTGGCCGCGGCAGCCTTTTCTTCCGGTGTCCCACCCAGCATTCGAGCAAAATAATACGAGTTGGCAACAGCCACATCAGCCTCCCCGGCAGCAACCCCTTTGATCTGATCGCGGTCTCCCCCCTGTGGTTTACGGGCCATGTTGGCAACAAGTCCGCGGCACCACGTCTCCGCCCCTTTTACTCCATGCGCCTGGATCATCGATCCGACAAGTGATTGATTGTAGATATTACTGCTGCTGCGAATCAGAATTCGCCCTTTCCATTTTGGCGTGGCGAGATCCTCATAGCTGATGATCTCCCCATCCTTGACTCGAGTCTTCGACCGCAAAATGATTCGGGCTCGCTTGGTGAGACCAAACCAGAGTCCCTTCGGGTGTCGGAGGTTTGCAGGTACGCGTTTCATCAACAGGCTTGTGGAAACCGGCTGAAACACACCCTGACGTTCTGCCTGGAAGAGTCGCCCGGCATCAACAGTGATAAAAACATCTGCCGGACTGCGTTTGCCCTCGCGTTTGAGTCGGGCAAGCAATGCGTCTGAGTTGCCCTCGATGAGCTTGACTTGAATACCTGTCTGTTTCTCGAAGACAGAATAAATCTCATCATCAGTGTCGTAATGACGCGCCGAATAGACATTGACCACTTCGGCGGCCGGGCTCGACGAGGAGACCAGCAAAATAACGAGACATCCCAATACCGATCGCAACATAAATTTCTCCTGTAATAAAAAATATCTGTCAGGCCGTTGACCGACAGTTGATTTTCGTTTGGTGCTGCAGCAAATCCTCAAGCAGGAAATAGGCACTGACTGATCTGCCGCGAATGGAAGACTCAACCCAGGAAGAACTGACTCCAGCATCCCACCGTAAACATCGAGGCTGTGGTGCGCCCGAAACAGCATGCGAATACGTTCCACTACAAGTTGGGAGGTCAGGATTGCCAGATCCGGACGACCAACGGACCCTAATGTGGCTGTGACCTGAAGTGTCAGTGGCGCAGCGATGTCCGTTTTTTTAAGGGCTCTGGCAGCAGATCTCGGGCAAGTAATAACCTGTTTGTCTGGCGTAGGTGTGCCCCTCTCAAAATCGGCTCATGGTGCGGAAGGGATCAAGAAGCGCTGTATATTCCAATGCATTAACCGACTCATGAAAACGTTTCCCCAAACAGTAGATCAATCCACACAGCCCGGGCTGGACGGTCATCCGAATCTCTATCCAAACACCGTTGGACGAACTCCGTACAATCCACAAACTTCCCGGAACAGCCGGACAAACTTCATCCTCACAACGCTGTTGCTCCAATGTTTCGGCTTTGATTCCGACACCCTGGACGGCAAGTCAATCCACAGATCGCACATGAGATTGAGACTCTATCTCATTTTAGATAGGGGTTAGGGAAGGTTCAAGGCAATTACTTAGAACTTTAACAAAGAGACAGGACACATTGCCTCCAGGCCACTGTCAGCTGAATCTTGTGTTGGTGGGCCTCAAATACGTGAACCGATTCAGAGACACGATGCTCAGGACTCAGCAAGTTCAATCAGCAAGACATTTTTCAAGCGTCATGCTGCCCTTTGGGTCACTGTTTGTGATCGGAGTGATCTTTGTGTTGGGCATTCTTCGCGCATATCAAGCAAGAAGATTCACCAACGCAGAACTCGATTCCAAACAAGATCAGTAGCCGGTACCGGAATCTGCCTGGGTGAATCGATGATGTAAAGCATGCCGAGATCAACCTTTGCGATCAATATCCGAATACCATAACAAAGACATATTGCTGCGGGGCCCGACTTTATGTGCAGACAAACCACAGACCGTGCCAGGGGACGCCCTCGACGTTGGTGAGTGTTGTCCCTGTTGAAGTAAGAACAGTCCTTGGAGGTCAACCATAGAGTCAAGACGATACCGAAGAAGCGTATGGACAGCAGGTGTTCCTCAACGACCACGCCACAGAATTGATCCGGCGACACCTGTGAATGACACACAATCAAAAGAAAAAAGTGCCGATGCGGATCGTGACCTGTGACGGTCTTCCGGCTTGCGAAAAACTGTGTGCGAATCTGCATACATTGCGTTGTGCAGAGATGGTTTTCAGTTCGTCAGAGACTTTTTACATGCCTATGTCGCGCAGCTGTCTGCTGTCCAGGAACGGTCGTGATCGGCAGGTAAGGCGGAGCCTGAATTGGCCGGTAGGATGCCCCAGTTTTCTGTACTTTTGCGAACGACGTTCGAATCTGCGACACTGCCCGTTCGTCGATTGCAGTGACCATTGTTTTCAGCAGCCCTGTACAGAAGCCCAATGACCGCAACGGAACCAACAGACATAGGCGAGTTGAAATCCCGCCGAACGACGCTCCTGATTGTGTTCGTTGTTGTTTTCATTGATCTGCTTGGGTTCGGAATCGTTCTGCCGCTGCTGCCTCGCTACGGTCTCCATTTCCAGGCGTCGCTTTCGACGCTTGGACTGTTAATGGCGTCTTTTTCGGCAATGCAGTTCTTTTTTGCACCGATGTGGGGCAGCCTCTCCGATCGCATGGGACGACGGCCCGTCCTGCTTGTGGGATTGCTGGGTTCAACCTGTTCGTATTTGTTGTTTGGCTATGTGTCTGGATTCGAACGCGGACAGTTATTGTTTGGACTGGGAGCGATCCCCTGGTTGTTCATCACCCGAATCGGTGCGGGCATTGCCGGTGCCACAATTGCGACAGCCCAGGCAGTAATCGCCGACAGCACAGGCGTAGAAGGTCGCGGCAAAGGGATGGCGTTGATTGGAGTGGCATTTGGAATCGGCTTCACATTTGGCCCGCTGATCGGAGCTGCCAATACTTCGGACGTACCGAGTCTGGCTCTGACAGATTCTCAGTTGGCAGTTGTCAAGGCCTGGCCTGATTCCACTGACTCGTTAGCAGTAGAGACGGTTATTGAGGAATTGGGACAACTCTCGGAGCGAGATTCGGCAGCATTGACCCGCTACTTCAACCTGCCACGTTCCAGATCTGAAACGAAAGCTGCTCTGCGGGAAGGCCCGTCGCAGCTACCTGGATTCATTGCTGCCGGTCTGTCGTTTATAGCGTTCCTGTTTGCATTCGCGCGGCTGCCTGAATCGCGACGGATCGCAAATACAGAGCTGAAATCTCAACGTGGTTTGAATCTGGGATCGCTGAAGCAGCACCTGCGAACACCTGTGTTTGCCTCAATTCTTATCTCCATTTTTATGACAACGTTTGCCTTTGCGCAGTTTGAAAGCACTCTTTCGCTACTGACGCGTGAGTTTGGTTACGGAGATACGAGTAACTTTGTGTTCTTTGCTTACATCGGGTTCGTACTGATGATCGGACAGGGAGTCCTGGTACGTCGAATGCTTCCTAGATTTGGCGAACATTTTATGGCGATCATGGGGGTCTCGCTGATGGTACTTGGATTTGTCGTCATTGGCCTGACGAGTGATGGCTATCTGCCTGGTTCTGTACTTTGGTACATCCTGCCGGTGATCACGATTGGATTTTCAGCGGTGACACCGTCGCTGCAATCCCTGTTGTCGCTTGCCGCATCTGGTGACGAGCAGGGTGCTGTACTGGGAACCGGTCAAAGCCTGTCGTCATTGGCGCGGATACTTGGACCCTACACGGGAGTGCAGCTGCTCGGTGTGTCAACTGCGACTCCATATTATCTGGCAGCCGGACTCATGGTGCTGGGTGCTGTACAGATCAGACGATTGAAGGCCTCAAACGCGATGAACCGCACAAAACCATAGCCACAGTGTCGACGCATTTTGCGACTGGATCTTCAGCCTCTCTGGAAAAATCTGACAACCGTCGGAATCGTGCCTCAGGCTCAGTGGCGCACACACCTTCATTCTGCAACAGGAATCCACTGAAATGCATCGACTGCTCCAAGTGATGACTGCCGCGCTTGTTTGTTCGGCAACTGCATTGTGCACGGCCGATGAAGACGAAAACTGGATCCGCATTCAGCTGGACGCTCGCTTTCGTTCAGAAGGAGCAGCTGCTGCGGATCTCAACAATGACGGTGTAATCGATGTCGTTGCCGGAGATGTTTGGTACCAGGCTCCAAAAGACAACACACATGACTACCTCGATGCTTCGAAGTGGATTCAGCGCGAAGTCCGGGAACCAGGTGAGTTCGTTGCCGGCAAGGGCTACAGCAACAGCTTTTGTAATTTCACCTATGATGTGAATGGTGACGGCTGGAATGACGTCATTTTGATTGGTTTCCCCGGCGAACCATTCCATTGGTATCGCAATCCCGGACATTCGGGCAGCAACTGGATTGAACATCAAATCTGGACGAGTGCCTGCAACGAATCCCCGGAATTTGAAGACCTTGACAGCGATGGTATTCCGGAACTGGTACTGGGCTCGCAGCCGGAAGCACAGATGGGATTTGTGCGCCTTCCTGGTTCAGCAGCAGCATCCGAAACTCAGGTGTTTCAACCAATCAGCACACCATCAGCCATGCCCCAAGAGGCCGGAAATCGAGGCTCTGACAACGGGTCATTCCGTTATTCCCACGGTCTGGGAGTTACCGATGTCGACATGGACGGTCACAAGGACGTCGTCGTCAGATCCGGCTGGTGGAAATCACCAGGAAATACTGACGAACCGGCCCTGTGGGAATTCCACCCGATTCGAATTGCCACGCCGGATGGCGAACAGCCACTTCCTGACAGCGGCAATATTTATGCCGCTGATTTCGATCTGGATGGCGACGCAGATCTGATTCTCAGTTCGGCGCACAAATACGGTATCTGGTGGGCAGAGAATCCAGGTGATGGTGCATGGCAGCTGCACACTATTGACGACTCTTATTCACAAACGCACGCCATGGAAGAAGTGGACATTAACGGAGATGGTCAGCTGGATTACGTCACCGGAAAACGATTCTACGCGCACAACGGCGGCGATCCGGGCAGCAAGGGTGCGGTCGTCATGTACTGGTACGAATTCAAAGCCGAAAATCACCGCGCGCCAAAGTTTCTGGCACATGAAATCGTGGCCGGTCGTGACACAGGAGTTGGTACTCAGTTCATGATTCGAGACATGAATGCCGACGACCGCCCGGACATTATCCTGTCAAACAAAAAGGGCGTGAATGTTCTTTTGCAGAAACGCTGACCGCGACAAATTCACAATTCACTGCCGCTGTCGGTTTTTACAGCAGCGAGTGTCTCTTTTGTTTCAACCGCAACCGCAACGTGCCATGCCCCAAGGAAAATGAGGGCAAACACGAAATTTCCTATGACCGAGCCCCGCAGGAACGGCAATCCCTGTGCATAACAGTTCATGAGCCCTGCCAGCGTGGACGCATACGTATCGGGCCAAAGCGCCCACACGCCCAGGTTGCTTACGACAAAAAACAGACACGGTCCGATAAGCCCACCTGCTACAACTTTGAGGTATTGCGACATCGGCAGGTATTTGGCGATCAACGCAATCAGCAAATAGGCCGAATAGTCGAAAAGCATACTGGGATAGAACCCGTATCCCGTATTGTACCACAACAGCGAATCGGTCAGCAGGCGGATGGCCAGTGGCACAATAATGATGGCAGGGTGGCGGACCAATACTCCACAAAACAATGTCAGTGCGATCATTGAGTCCAGTGGCATCGGCGTGTCCTGGATTCTCAGAAACACGGTTACAAAGCACGCCGCAATCAGAACAATCAGCCGTTTGTTGTTGGTCTTCATCCTGGCATTCCCATATGTCATATCCCGATACCTTAACCAGAGGCACGCTTTAGCCGATCGTTGAGAGCTCGACCCAGTCCCTGATCAGGAAACTTTCGAGCGATAATAACATCAGGACTTGCTGCGTCGAGCCTTCTGATCGCGGCAAAGAAATTTGCTGCACATCGGGCCAAGTCGCCGGTATTGCTAAGGTTCTCTACGGCTGTAAAACGCTCGCAGCCTGCCACAGTCGGTCCCCAGGTAAGCAATGCCGACCTCGGATGCGTCGGCGTGATCACGGTATCGGAATCGACAGTGACGATTAATGTCTCCGGGGCGTAGTGTCGACTCAGCATCCCTGGAGCAGGTTGTGCCTTGTCACTCAGTTTCGAATCACTGACAGCAACTTGGATCGGTCCGGTCACTTCCTCGATCGACTCCAGCGGTAACCCACCCAGTCTCAACACGACTGGTTCCTGCCGCATCAATGACACCACAGTGCTCTCAAGTCCGATACCGCATGATCCACCATCGATGACGGCATCAATACGGCCGCTGAGTCCCTGCAGAACGTGCTGTGCTTCCGTGGGACTGACACCACCAAACGGATTGGCGCTGGGTGCGGCGATCGGACATTCGACTGCCTTTAACAGCCGGAGAGCCAGCGGATGATCTGGTATACGAACTCCGACACCAGGTAATCCTGACGTTACCAGATCGGGGATCCTGTCACGTTTTGGAAGCACCAGTGTGAGAGGTCCTGGCCAGAATCTTCTCGCCAGTTGGTGTGCGACAGCGGGAATCTCACAAACCACGTCCGACAGTTGACGGACGTCAGCAATGTGGACGATTAACGGGTCAAATCGAGGACGCTGTTTTGCTTCGAAGATCCGGGCAATCGCTTGAGTGTTGAGTGCACTGGCGCCCAGGCCGTAAACTGTTTCTGTCGGAAATGCGACCAGCTGCCCGGACTTAAGTCGCCCGGAGGCATCCAGAACGTCACGAATCAAGCGTGTGGTAACCGGCGTTTGCACGTCAGAATTGGATCATTTCCAGCTTATCGAAATTGATTGTAGCTGAAATCAACCGAAGAGTTGGGGGTTCTGCCGAATTCCAGCATAGACAAAGCTGCTTCGGACGAAAAAAATAGCATCCACAGATTTTCCGAATCCGGCCGGAATCGTCGACCGTTACCTGATATTACAGGGTCGTGGAAAAATTGCGGGGACCTGAGGTCACATAATGCCTGATGCTGCTGTATTGGCAACCATTCTATTGGTTGTAGGACTGTTCCTGGTGGCCGTAGAGTTGATGGTGCCCAGTTTTGGGCTGATCGGCACGTCAGCGGCCCTTTGTTTGGTGATTTCGGCGTGGAGTGCCTATCAGGCGTGGTGGACCAGACAACCGACATTCTTCTGGACATATCTGACTGTTCTGCTCGCTGGAATTCCAGTGTCATTTTTCGGCTCATTGTATCTGATTCAGCACACGACACTTGGAAGTTTCGTCATCCTGCGAGCCCAAAATAACAGAGAGGACGGCCCCAGTCCGAAAATGCAATCTCACTTACATGAACTGATCGGAAAGTCTGGAAAGACCGTTTCACCGTTAACACCCGGTGGGATGGTCGAGGTCCAGGGCGAACGTCATCATGCAGAATGCGCTGGTCCCATTGTCGATTCCGGACTGCCGATCGAAGTCACCGGAACGCGCGGAACGCGCCTCGTCGTCCGAAGATCCACTGGGCCGTCGGACGCTGATACACCAGGAGATTCCAGATCGAATTCGAATGGCTTGGCAGACTCCGGGAGTGTCTCAACGACATCCGGTGAACTTGACTTTGATGTTCCGGACAACTACACCGACAGCTAGATGAACAGGCACGATTCGCAGACAGAAGCCGGGCTTCTCGACGGCCGTTGTGTCTGTGAATTAAACTCGGCCATTAAGCGGTTGTTACCGAACAACACTGTTTTCAAACGTGATGAATTTCGTGTTTCCGGAATCAGGCAGCAAATGACGAAAGGGGCTCCCCGTGCCAACTATCGGACCGTGGCAGTGGTTAATCATCGTCTTCGTTCTGTTAGCAGCAATCATCCTGCTGGCCGTCTTTGTACAATACGCCAGTCTCTGGTTGCAGTGCAAAATGACGCGAGTTCGAGTTTCATTGCTGCATCTGATCATGATGCGGCTGCGAAAAGTTAACCCGGTGGTCGTCGTTCGATGTATGATCATGGCCGTCCAGTCAGGACTCACACGGACTTACCCAATTACACGGGACAAGCTCGAAGCGCACTACCTTGCTGGTGGCAATGTCCCGAATGTGATTCGGGCACTCATCGCGTCGCAGCGAGCCGATATTGATCTGGACTGGCAAACAGCGCAAGCCATCGACCTCGCCGGAAGAGACATTCTGGAAGCCGTTCGGACCAGTGTGTACCCGAAGGTCATCGATTGTCCCGACTCCGACAAAACAAATTCTACACTCGATGCCGTTGCTGGAGACGGAGTTCAGCTTAAAGCCAGAGCTCGTGTGACCGTTCGCACGAATATCCAACAGTTGATTGGCGGTGCGACCGAAGAAACAGTAATTGCCCGTGTTGGCCAGGGAATTGTCCAGGCAATCGGTTCCACCGAATCGTACAAAACTGTACTTGAAAACCCCGACAACATCTCCAGACTCGTACTGGATCAGGGTTTGGAAGGAAACACGGCCTACGAAATTGTGTCAATCGATATTGCCGATATTGATGTGGGAGAAAACATTGGAGCCCGTTTGTCAGCAGATCAGGCAGAAGCTGATATGCGAGTTGCTCAGGCAAACGCCGAGCAGCTTCGCGCGTCCGCACGCGCACGTGAGCAGGAAATGGTGGCGAAGGCTCAGGAGAATCGGGCAAAAGTTGTTCTTGCGGAAGCAGAGGTGCCTCGCGCCGTTGCTGAAGGCTTTTCAGACGGAAATCTGGGACTGCTGGACTTTTATGAATTGAAAAATGTTCAGGCTGATACGGCCATGCGTACAGCGATTGCTGATAGCGGAAGTCGCGGCGCAGAATCTGACAGAGGATAGTTTTTTGCACGGTCGTGAACTGCAATTGCCGGGGAGATCACACAAATGAACGATCTAAGGATCCTCATCTTCCTCGTGTTTGGGGCTATTGCACTGATCAATCACCTCCGGCGAAATGCCATGGCGCAACTGAACGACCAGCGAGCTGACGCGGAAGCCCCGAACCGACCGCAGAAATCTCAAAGCGACATCGAGGCCTTTCTTTCCGAAGTCAGAGCAGCAACGGAAAAGAAGCCGCGCCAAGAGCAGTCCGGTCAACAAGTTTCAAAACAAAGCCATCCACGCAAGCAGCAGTCACACCGCCGCGACCCACAGCGTTCGGAGCAGCGCCACACGAAAGCAACGCCGGTCAGGACACGCTCACTTGGCACCGGTGTCAATGAGCATGTTGAGACTTACATCTCACAGCACGTTGCCGAACATGTGGAAAGCAACGTTGACAACTTTGTTGAAATCGACATTGTTAATTCCGTGGAAAGTCATCTGGGCAATCGGTCGGAAGAACTGTCCGAACTGACTCGGACCGAAACACCACTGCCAACAGCTGCAGACGAATTCCGCAAGCTGCTGCGAAGTCAAAGCGGCGTACGACAGGCAATCCTGTTGAATGAAATTCTCAAGAAACCTCGAGCCCTTCAGCGGTAATTGAACCGTTGTACTGCTGTCTGCCGATATTTCACGCTGACGACGACATTCGCTCTGTCTAAACCCGATCTGAACGTCATACATGTTACGAAGGCTGAGGCAATCACCCGGAATCGATTCGGGGTCGATCTTTCAGCTTCTGTTACGGATCTCTGCAGCGGGCCAGGAAGACAAATCGGTCATCAAACACTCGCGGTTGACGACATGCAGTGTATGCGGATAATCGGGGTGCAGTATTATTCTGATACCAACCCGGCTGTTTTTCCGACGCTGTGGACAGAAGCTTTCTGCTGTGTACGGCCACAGATAATTGCACAGACACAGAAATTTCAGGGCGCTGTGTGATTGTATGCGGCGACTCACGACACAGCATTCCGGCAATCGCAAACGGTGTGTCGCACCTGAGGCAGAGAATGGCTTTTCGAATTGGAATAGACACGGGTGGAACATTTACCGATGTCGTGATCCAGACGGATGAAGGCAATGAACTCTCGATTCACAAGGTCCATAGTACACGTGAGGAACCTGATCGCGCTGTGATCGAAGGGCTTCGCCTGGCGCTCCGGCATACAGAATCCGAATATGACGATATTGAACTACTTGTGCATGGCACTACGGTTGCGACCAATGCTCTGCTGCAACGGCGAGGATCAAAGGCGGCACTGATCACTACTGTCGGATTTCGTGATATTCTGCACATTCAGCGACAATGCCGGCCCCGGCTGTATGACCTGCGCAGTCGGCGTGCTGAACCCCTTATTCCCAGGCAGCTCCGATTCGAATTAAATGAACGTATCGGTCCCGACGGAGATATACAGACTCCAGTCGATATCGTACAGCTTCATACGATCATCGATCAGCTGCGTGAGGCAAACGTCGGTGCTGTTGCCGTGGCTCTGCTGCACAGCTATGAGAACCCGGCACACGAAATCAAGGTCGCACGCTTGGTCCGTGAACGACTGCCGGATGTAACTGTCTGTACGTCTCATGAACTGTCCCCGCAGATTGGTGAGTACGAACGCTTCAGCACCTGCTCAGTGAATGCATTTGTTCAGCCAGTCATGGAACGATACCTTGGCCGACTGGACACGACACTTAGACAGGACGGCCTACGGGCACCACTGTTCGTCATGAAATCGAACGGAGGTGTGATTCCGGCGTCCACAGCTGCCCGGGAATGCGTGCAGACAATCCTGTCCGGACCTGCAGGTGGTATTGTGGCCGGCATGGCCATCGCACAACATCACAACAATTCAAATGTCATCACTGCTGATATCGGTGGTACCAGTTTCGATGTGGCCGTCATCGCGAACGGTAACGCAGGTTTCGCACGCGACGCTGAAATTGATGGAATCGCCCTGAAAGCACCCATGTTGGATCTGCACACAATCGGTGCCGGTGGCGGCAGTATTGGCTGGATTGACGCCGGCAATGCCCTCCGCGTTGGTCCGCGGTCCGCTGGGGCACTTCCCGGACCGGCCTGCTACGGCAAAGGAGGTGACGACCCCACAGTGACCGACGCAAATCTTGTCCTGGGACGACTCGCCACAGATTCCAGGCTCGCCGGTGGTATGCAATTGGACATCGATGCTGCACGTCGTGCAATTCAGGAAAAACTGGCGCAACCACTGGGACTCGCTGTGGAGTCCGCTGCCGAAGGAATTGTGCGAGTTGTTAATGCCAACATGGTCGCAGCCATTCGCAAGCTGACTGTGGAACGTGGCCTTGATCCAGGTGACTTCGTGCTGATTCCGTTCGGTGGTGCGGGGCCACTGCACGGTGCCGAACTGGCACAAGAATGCGGTATCGGTCAGACACTTGTCCCGTCGGCTCCTGGTGTGACATCCGCTGTCGGTCTGCTGATGTCCAACCTGCGGGAAGACCGTGTCGTGACTCACATCGAACTACTTGAGAATCTCGATGCGAACCATCTGGAAACTCTGCTCGCAGAAGTTGAATCAGAAACGGTATCACGATTGCAGACTGTATCAGACGGTACGAATCTCAGCTGCCGCAAACGAACAATGGCAATTCGGTATCTTGGGCAAAGTCACGATGTTCCGGTTCCGATTACATCCGGAACACCCGACCTTAGACAAATTGCTGAGGATTTTCACCAGTCCCATGAACGCATGTACGGTTTTTCACGACCGGACCAGCCACTGGAACTGGTCAGCATGTGGGTCACGATTGAGCTCGACATTCAGCCACTGGTGCTGCCCCGCGGTAGGACAAGCACTGGACACCCCGAGCCGATTGCCACGCGGTCCGTCATCTTTCACGGTGAACCTCACACTACACCAATATATGATCGAACCGACATTGGTATCGGTTGCCAGGTTGTTGGCCCTGCCATCATCGAACAAACCGACAGCACGACTGTAATCTGGCCCGGACAAAGAGCTGCCGTCGATGACTACGGACAGATTCTTCTGGACGCAATGACCTGATGTGATTTATTGAATGTCGAATCAAAGTTGATCAGGCACGAGAAGAATTTTCTTCATCTTTCACCGATAGCTCACTGACAGGTTTTAACGTGGCGGAGATAATCGTGTTCTCAGTCGATATGGACCTGCTGCCGATCGGCCCCACTGCGCTCTATGAGCGACAGTTGCTTGACGATGTGCGCCAGACACTGAAGAAATCCATGTCGATCCGATCGGCAGATTCTGATCTTGTGACCTCGGAGGATCAATCATGATGGAAAAACCTGATCCGGTTCTGCTGGAAATCATGCGAAATCGCTGGCGGGGAATGGCTGAAGAAATTTGTGCTGTGATGGTTCGTACGAGCTATTCGCCGAACATTAAGACACGTTTCGACTGTTCGGCCGCAATTGCACTGCCTGACGGTCAAATTCTGGCCCAGGCGGAGATCGGGACACCACTTCATCTTGGCATTATGCCGGCGGTAATTCGGTCGGTATTACGTCGCTTCCCGATTGATGCAATGCAGCCGGGAGACGCCGTTGTGACAAACCTGCCGTACCCGGAGGGACCTGGTCATCTGCCGGATGTCTCCCTGGTTTCACCCGTATTTTATGAAGGTCAGCCGGTGGCACTGGCTGCAACGACGTCGCACCACGTTGACGTTGGTGGATATTCACCAGGCAGCATGCCGTTTGATGTGACAGAGATTTACCAGGAAGGACTGCAGATTCCCCCGGTGCGACTCATTCGTGCCGGTGAAATTCAGGAAGAGCTGATTGAACTAATCGAGCAGAATGCACGGACGCGCATCGAGCTCCGTGGCGACCTTATGGCGCAAATTGCTGCGTCACGGACGGCTGAAACGCGAGTCGTTGAAATGTTCGACGCTGCGGACACAAAACAGGTGCTTGACTACATGGGGCACATTCTTGATCATGCCGAACGCTGTATGCGCTCCGGGATAGAATCACTCCCTGACGGTGAGTACACGTTTGAAGATTATCTCGATGACGATGGTTCCAATGACGAGCCGATCAGAATTGCCGTTCGGGTCACAATCAGCGGAAGTGAATTCACCGCCGATTTTAGCGACAGCGGTGATCAGGTTTCGGGGCCGATGAACTGCCGTATTTCCGCCTGTCGAGCGTGTACCTACTATGTTGTTAAAGCGGTCGTCGATCCGGACCTTCCGACCTGCGCCGGCGCTTATCGACCGCTGACCGTCATTGCACGTGAGGGTTCGGTACTCAACGCACACTTTCCCTCTGCCATTGGCAACGCCAACATTCTGACCGACCAGCGAGTAGTCGATGTCCTGCTGGGAGCGCTGCTGAAGGCGGTGCCCGAAAGAGTGTGCGCTGCGTGCAGTGGCGAAATGAATCTGATTAACGTCGGCGGCATTGATCCAGAAGGAAAATATTTCAATTATGTGGAGACCTATGCAGGAGGACAGGGCGCCCATCACGATCTGGACGGGAGTGACGGAATTCACACGCACCTGACCAATACCCGCAACACGCCCGTTGAGGTCATCGAAAAGACCTACCCACTGCATGTCACCGCTTATGGACTCATTCCCAACAGCGAAGGGCCCGGACGCATGCGAGGCGGTTGCGGCGTGGTTCGTGAACTGGTGTGTCTGGCAGACCGTACGGCCGTGACAATCGGGGCCGATCGACGTCGGTTTCTGCCATGGGGGGTCAAAACAGATCATCACGCGCGTGGACAGCACTGTTATCTGATCAGGTCAGATGGAACACGTGAACTGCTGCCGACTAAATTTTTTACCTATCTGAAAAAGGGCGACCGATTACGAATTGAAACACCTGGCGGTGGCGGCTGGGACGATCCGGCACTTCGCGACCGGGATCAGGTCCGCTATGACGTTGCTGAAGGATTGATTTCCCGGTCTCGAGCCAGAGAGATTTATAAAGACAAATGAAAACAGCGGCCGCGATGGTCATCGGTGCCGGAATAAACCGCCACACAATCGCCTTTAATCTGCTTCGACGCGGAATGAAAAACGTCGTGCTCGTCGAGAAGAGCCTGATCGCTTCAGTTGGAACTGGCGAATCCGCCGCTATGTCCGACGGCACTACTTGCGCGACGGACTGGTCAAACTTCAGTTACGCTCGGCTCGGTGCGTTTTCTCTATACGAAAGGCCGGCTCGACCAATGTTGTCGGTAGTCTCGCGTCAGATAGCCGTTGGCTTCCAGATCATCCACAAAACTCTCGGACGCAGGATCGAAACGAAGCGTGCGATTCAGGCGAGAGGCGGTATTGCCCAGATGACACAGCGCCGTTGAAATGTGTCCTGTCTCGATGTCCGCATTCGGTGTCTTTCGGGTCCGGACGCAGTCAATGAAGTTGCCGTAGTGCGGATTATCGTCGCGGTTACCTGCCAGCTCACTCTGAATTTCATGCCCCTTTTTGTCGAAGATCTTGTATCCGTATTGATAAAGATCATCGAAAAACTGAACAAACGCCTTACCTTCGGTTCCGTAGACCTCAACGCCGTTCTGGCCCCCATTCATCCGATATGTGTTCCAGAGTCGCTGCTCGTACATCAGCACCTTGTCTTCGTAGTTGAAGGTCAGCACCTGCGTGTCGGGCGTCTGTTGATCGTCATCGAAGTAGAGTTTACGGCCCATTCCACTGACCTCGGTTGGGTAATCAACACCCAAAATCCAGCGGGCGACGTCGACCCAGTGAATGCCGTCATTCCCAAGGTCTCCTGCACCATAGTGCCATTGCCAGTTGACTGTTGCGTTATAGCGATTTCGATTGAAGGGCAGCTTGGGTACGGGACCGGTCCAGAGGTCATAGTTGATTCCAGCCGGTACCGGCTCATCCTGTTTGAACCCGATATTTCTCCGCATCTGACAGTTCCATACTTTGGCCATATGAACCTTTCCAATCCTGCCCGAACGGATGTCATCGACGAACTGGATTGTGTTCGGACGGCTACGTGCCTGGGTTCCCACCTGAACGATCCGATTATGTTTTTTTGCCGCGTCCACCATCAGGCGACCCTCGCGCACATTGTGCGAGATCGGCTTTTCGACATAGACGTCCTTTCCCGCCTCGCAAGCGAGAATGGTCGCCGGTGCATGCCAGTGAATCGGAGTCGAGACGACGATGGCATCAACACCGGGATCGTCCAGAACACGCCGTATATCTTCTTCCAGTCGGGGTCGTTTCCCCTGTCCTTCCTCCGCGATTTTCATTGCCGGTTCGACCACACTCTGGTCGACGTCGCAAAGGTAAGCGAGGTCGACATCCGGCATCTGCCCAAAGTAATTTATCAGGTTCCTGCCTCTGCCGCGGACTCCCATGACCGCCAAAGTCACTTTATTACTGGCCGATGCTGCAGCCCGCCCGTCACTCGCAGCCCCAACAGCTACTGCAGCCCCTACCGCACTCGTTTTTAGAAAACCTCGCCTTTTCATCACCTATTCCTTCGCTTTGCCGCCGTCTTCTGTTTCTGCCGAATGGTGTTCGTTACATCGTCGTACAGAGTCAGTATGGGCAACAGAGTCGTCCTGTGCAAACGGAGGATCGAAGGTGGGCTGGATATTTCTCGGGTCCGTGGAGTCAGGAACCGCAGTCCAGTCAAAAACACGACAGCGTTAACATCCAGTCTGGAGTCCTGGTTCAACCATAATCAATCTGTATCTCCATTACTGAAACCTGTATCTCGATGGTACAATACAGTGACTTCACGAGGCATAACTGCCATTCAAAGTGCAAGATGGAGACATCTGTTATGAAGAAATTCGTGTCCGGAATCATCGCAATCACACTGCTGTGTGGGACGGGTATCGTCCAGTGTGCTGACAGCAACTCACTGCCGCTGTTATCCACCGAGCACGCGCAGTGTCGGGCCCAGGTTCTTCCCAGTTCGAGTGAGCAGTCGTTTTGCAGGATTGCGTGGCGCACATCCATCCTGCAGGGCATCGTGGATGCTCAGAATAACGACAAGCCAGTGATGATCGTCCTGATGAACGGTCATCCGCTTGGCTGCACATGAGGCAACGGTGTTAGCTCCAGGCAGTTAGTCTGGACCGACCCCACGTTGCAGGAATTGTCTACGCTGCTGATCCCCGCAGCCGACCAGATCGAACGTCCAGGGAAGTATCTGGGAGTCGGAACAAGCTTTGAGAGCCGCCTCGTCCAAAAGATCAAGAAACAGAGTCACGATTCAGTATCCCTGCAGGGCGTCTTTGTGGCAACGCCCAATGGGTTATTGTTGTCGGGGTCTCATGAAGCAATCCATGACCCTCGGAAAGTTGAAGAACACATGCGTCAGGGGCTGAAGAAATGGCCAAAACTTTCAGCAGTCGAAAAATTTCTGAGCAGGGACGAATTTGCCGAAGCCGCTGTCGAATTGGGAATTGCTGAAGAAAAAAGTCAGTATCCTCACGACGGTCTCGTATTGAGTTCGATCTGCCGAGACCTGCCTCGGAGTACCACACCGGACACTTCGCCTGACAGAAACGCGTACAATCTTGATTATGCATGGTTTCGCAAAGACGAGGCGCGTGCTTTCGTGCCAACGCAAACGGTCAAAGGCTCCAGACACATCGTTCCGCGCAACCTCGTGGAACGACTGGCCTGCTTCCACTTTGTCGATCTTGTCCGAGGTCACACGTCATCCTATCCAAAAGACGCAGTTGAGCGTGCGGAGTTATCGGCCGAAGTGATCGATGTGAAAGGAGAGCTCCTCTCGTTGCATTTCATGGGCCGTACACGGACGTCGGAAGTTCACAACGGTGTCCATATTGAAGGAAAATGGAACGCACCGGGGCCGGGAATTCCGAAACTTCAAACACGGGGGGTCGACGCCAAACTTGAGGGCCAGGCAGTTTACGATCTGAAGAAGGAGAGGTTCGTTTCATTCACTCTGATCGCTCTGTCATCACGATGGGGCGGAAATGCCTACAATGGTCGTCTGAATGAACGAGATTTTGGTCCTGCGCCGATGGGGATTGTTCTCGAGTTGGCTGGAAAGAGTCGTGCTGAGCAGGTCCCACCGCTGTTTTTCGGACCGGAGGGTCCGTACCGAGTCGGTGGGTCATCGTATGGATGGAAATAGTGCACCTGCAACGTAAGCTGTGACTCATGCCAGGTCCTGCTGGCTACTGTGGTGACTGAGGTGTAAACATCATACGTTTTCGTACCACAGCGCGTTCCGCTGCTTCCGCTGCCAGCCGCTGGGACTCTTCCTGGCTTCGCACTGCCGGAAACGTTGCCGAAACGGTCTCATAGCTGCCGTTCGGCAAAATACGGCGTGCCTTTACATTGTCATCCAGGCAAAGTTCCAGCAATTCGATAACACGTTGCTTGCAGTCTTCGTCCAGAATCGGAATTAACAATTCCACTCGACGATCAAGATTGCGCGGCATCAGATCAGCACTGGACATAAAGACCAGCCTGTCACCGCCATGATAGAAATAAAAGATCCGCGAATGTTCAAGAAATCGATCGATAATACTCGTCACGCGTATGCGTTCACTGAGACCGGAGACCTGCGGCGTCAGACAACAAATTCCTCTAACGTTCATCTGGATGTTGACTCCGGCCTGCGCAGCGCCATAGAGCGCCTGAATAATCTCCGGGTCAGTAAGTGAGTTACATTTTGCGGCAATTCTGGCTTCACCTCCATTCCGAGCGTGTTCCGTTTCCAGTGAAATCATCTCCAGGAGCTTTTCCCGCAATCCCACAGGTGCAGAGACGAGTCTTCGCAGTTCCTGCAGTTGTGAATAACCGGTCACGGCATTGAACCAGGAAACAGCGTCGCTGCCCAGGTCTTCTTGACACGTCATGTAGCTGAGATCTGTATACAGGCCAGCCGTGATTTCGTTGTAATTGCCAGTGCCGAAATGTACGTATCGAACAAAGCCCTGGGGTTCTCGGCGTACAACGATGCACGCCTTGGCATGAGTCTTGAGTCCCCGAACACCATAAATCACCTGAATGCCGGCGTATTCCATTCTCCTGGCCCATTCTATGTTACGCGCTTCGTCAAATCGGGCCTTCAATTCGACGATTGCCGTTACGTTCTTGCCGTTTTCAGCAGCTCGCATCAGTCCCTCCACTATGAGACTGTTGTGACTGGTACGATACAGCGTTTGTTTGATCGCCAGCACGTCCGGGTCCTCTGCCGATTCGTTGACCAGACGCACCACAGGATCAAACGATTCGTAAGGATGCACCAGCAATATATCCCCGGCGCGAATGACATCGAAGATGGATGCTCCGGGTTCCATGCGTGGCGAGTCTTTCGGACTCCAGTGAGGATAACGGTAGTCACTGAATCCGTTCAGATCTGCCAGCCGCATGAAGTCACTGAACCCTGTTGGCCCTGGCACGACATAAACGTCACTGTCAGAAATCCGCAGCAAAGATTTCAGAAACGACTGCAAGGCTGTTGTCACCTGATCTGAAATTTCCAGTCGCACGCAAAAACTATCCTTGCGCTCATCAAGAATGTCTTCCATTTCAGCCAGCAGATCCGATCCATCATCTTCACGGACGCTCAAATCAGCATTGCGAGTGATCCGAAACGCTACTGTCGAGATGACCTCTTCACCCGGAAAGAATCGCTGGATGAATAACTCAATCAAATCCTCCACAAGAATGAATTCGAATCCTCCATCCGAAGGCAGCGTAATGAACCTCAACTCAGATTTCCCAAACGGAATGACAGCAAATCGAAATTCGTCCTGTCCTTCTTCGGGCGCAAGCTGAACAGCGACGTTGACCGTGCGGCCCTGCAGCAACGGAAAAGCAGACGGATCATGGACCGCGACAGGTGTCAGGATTGATGAGATCTGCTCGTCAAAAACTCCTTCGACATAGGCCGTTTGATCTTCGGTCAGCTCAGTGGAATGTCGGCAGCGGATGCCAACCTCTGTTAGCTGCGGGTCCAGTTCGTTGAGAAAGCATTCGTACAGGTCGGCCATCATGGAATCGACCCGAGTAGCTGCTGCGGTCAGTTGTTCCGTGGGTGTCATGCCGGCCGGATCGATCAGATCCCGATCGCGACGAATTTCCGTTTTTAGACTCCCGATCCGAACCATAAAGAATTCATCGAGATTCGATGCAGCAATCGCAAGAAAACGTAACCGTTCCAGCAAAGGCACGCTGGTATCACGACCTTCGTCCAGTACGCGCTGGTTAAATTCCAGCCAGCTGAGTTCTCGATTTACGAACGTTTTCGACATAACCGAAAGATTTTCCTTCGATGCCACGCTGGATTGCACCGCAGGCAAAGTCATTGTTCTGTCGCCGACTCAGGACGCCTGAGCGGCTTGTCGCAACAGGACACTCATTCCAAATACATCACGAAAGAGTCCACTTTCCTGTCGCAGTGCCTGATGTTCGAGTGACAGGTCTCCCAAAGATGCCTGAGCGGTGATTACCAGACGCTGTCGTTCCGGTTGACATTCGATGTCGTTGATCCTCTGACCCCGACCGTGATCAAGACTCACTGCCAGTCGCAGTATTGCTGCCAGTCTCGACATGGTGACTCGGCTGTTCCGAGACAACTTGGCGTAGGGTTCGTGTGACGGCTTGGGAAGAGCCCGACGATGATAACGTGAAATCAGCGCCACCAACTGCTGATCGAGGTCGCTTAGTCCGAACAATTCCCCGTTACTGATCAGATAATACGAATGCTTGTGATACGCATTCTGGCTGACATAAAGCCCCGTTTCATGCAGCAAAGCTGCTGTATAAAGGATTGTTTCGCAGCGCAAATCCAGCTGATGAATCTCCTGAAGTCCTCGAAAGAGCTGGCGCGAAAGCTGTGCGACATGTTCTGCGTGCGTCAGATCCACATGAAACCTCCGGGCAAATTCACGCGCGGAATGAATCACCTGCTCACCGAATTCTTCTGTCCATTCTGAAGAACTCAGCAGACTGTGGAGCAGTGCGTCACGCAGGTTAAACTGAGTCACCAGAACATCTTTTACTCCCAGCATTTGCGCCGCCAGAACATTCGTCATCAGAGCAGGCACCAGGGTTTCAGCCTGAGACAACTCAACATGGTACTTCAAAACAATCTGATCGATACTCAGGTTCCTCATCTCGTGTGTCAGACGGATGAGTTCCCTGAGCGGCAGACGCACAATTGCTGATTCGTTGAGATCGCACTGTAGTTCGCGAGCGGCAAATCGCATATCACCTCCCAATGCCATAAGCTCGACAAGGCCGCTCTTTGGTACAATTTCATGGATCTGTTCCAGAACTCGTTCGATCTGCCCGGTCATGATGGCGATGGACTGTGTCTGTGCCGTTTTGTATGTCTTCAGCATCTCCTGCAGTCGGAGAGCACCCAGGCGCCAGGACTGTGAGTGCAGAATATCATTCCCCTGAAGAATCAACACGTCGGTGTTGCCACCTCCGACTTCCATTAACATGGTCGTTGCGTCCCGCAGCCCGGGATGGGACTGCAGGACCGGTCTCATGGCCAGATAGGTGACGCGGGCAATTTCTGCATCATCGATGGGTTCGACATTGAATCTGGTAGCAGTATAGATCCGATCCAGAAAAGCCATTCGATTTTGAGCTTCGCGAACAGCACTGGTCGCAACCACTCGGATGTGCTGTGGATTCGTACACTGATACTCTTCCAGTTTTCGACGATACGTCATCAGGACATCAACACACTGCTGCTGAGTCTCCCGTCGAATCTCACCTCCTGTGAATGTGTCCTTCCCAAGACTGACCCCCTGTACCAGCTGTTCGACACTTTGAACGCCGTTGGTCCCGTCCGTGACACCAATTGCCATCCGAATTGCGGATGTTCCAAGCTCGATCACTGCGAGTGGAAATGCGGATGTCGCCGCTGACTCGGAAGTAAAATCGGGGAAGAGTGGTGGCTGGCTGGACATGGATTGACACAAACAGGCAACGAGACGTTATTCAGCCGGGTTCCAGTCCGTGGACAATCGGGTCCCACAGCATATTCGATGCATCTCTGTACGAACCGGGAAATGCTCCCCTCCCGAGTATACGAAACAAGCAGACAGCACCATGAACATCACTGGTGCGACATTCCAAGGTTCACGTAATCGCGGGTGTCTTGATCATACTGAGACTGTCGGCACCGACTCAACGATACCCGCAACCACGGCACCATTCGGGGAACACACGGACAGTATCAGCATACGACAGGAAGGAATCTACGTGCAGACTGTAAAGCAGATGTGGCAACGAATCCCGAACTATGTGGAACAATTGCTCTACATTGGTACAAACTCATCCGTTTGCCTCTGCCCATCTCTACGGCAGACTCCTGAATCGAGTCGCACTCAGCACCAGTTCCAGCAGGACACACGCAATTCCGGGCAGCAGCAGAATCTGGAAGTATTCGCGGTAGTCGGTATAGATCTGTCCTTCGGTTTCGGTTTTCTCAAGTTTGTCAATTTCCTCGTAGACAGCTGCGAGCGATTCGGTGTCTTTTGCATTGAAATAACGGCCACCTGTCTTTTGGGCCAACTCTTTCAGCGCTGCTTCATCGAGGCGGACCTGCTGAGGTCTCAGCACCTGACGTCCGAACAAGTCCACAGAAGGAAATGGTGCCGTTCCATTCGAGCCGACACCAATCGCATAAATACGAATGTTGAATGCCTTGGCCGCGTCTGCTGCATCCTGTGGTGTGTTTACCCCTGCGGTATTTTCACCATCCGACAACACCACGATGACTTTGCTTTTTGCTTTCAGGTCCCGGAGTCGGTCAACGGCCACAGCGATCGCATCTCCGATGGCAGTTGCCTGCTCTTCCTGGAGCAGACGCTCATTAATCATTCGACCCTGGCTGTCATAAATGGGTTCCGGAATCTTCACCGTGTCCAGCATCTCCAGCAATGTGCCATGATCCAGTGTTGGCGGACATTTCGCGTCCGCAAATCCTCCGAACGCCACGAGCCCGATCACATCATCCGGTCGACCGTCAAATACGCCCTCGCCGGCCACAAATTGTCGGAAGACGTGCTTCACGGCCTCCAAACGGCTGACACGCTCTCCTTCCACCGGAAAATCCAGCGCCTGCATTGATCCCGAACGATCGATGCACATTTCAATGGCAATGCCTTCCGTACGAACTCGAAATTCCTCACGACCGAATTGCGGACGGGCCACAGCAATCACAATCAATACCATTCCCGCAATGCGCAGCCATGGCAGCAAACGTCGAATCCGCTGAGCGATGGTGACAGGGAGCAATCGGACCAGCGCCACACTGGAAAAAGTCACCGCCAATCTGCGGTCACGACGGAGTGACCACAGACCCGCCGCAAGGACCGGGAGCAGCAACAGCAGTAAAAGAGGTTCATGGAAACGAAACGCGTTCACTCAACCGTCTCCTCGGTCTGGCTGGAATCCCGCTGAGTGAATTCACGAGCGCGTTCGATACTGGAATCCATATCCTCCCTGGCCGGCTGGTAGCCTGCAAATTTGACCAGATCGGCCGATTCAAGAAACTGCTGCAAACGTCGCTGTTCATCATCTGAGAAAACAGTTTTCGACAGAATCTCATGGAGAAATTCTTCCGTTGTCTGCTCGGGCGCACGAATTCCGGTTGAACGCTCGATATAGCGCCGAACCACGCCCGTGACTTCCACGTAGAACTCTTTGACATCTGCCTCACTCAGACGCTGGCGGATAATCTGATCGAGTTCGATGCGAGCGAGTTGTTGGGCCGTCAGCGGCGGCTCAAGCTGAGCCCGCCGACGACGTCGCCGCAGCCACCACACAAGGCCTGCAATCGCACCTGACACAAGTGCCGTTATGCCCCAGACCCAGGCAGATGGTCCCGTTGATGGCAACTCAACCGGACCCAGGGATGGCTTGAGGTCTTCCAGCGAAGGAGCCGCCTCGCCCACAATCGTATTGACCTCGACTTGCAGCACTTCAGATTCAACAACATATTCCTCACCGTCCCCGTTTGGACGATTATCCTTAAATCGGACCGCAATCGGAGCAATCGTGAGTGTACCGGCGCGCGTGGGTTCCAGCTTATAAATCAGTCGGGTGACTTCGTCCTTCACTTCCACTGCAGGTGGTGGTTCGTGGTAATCCCGAATCAGGAATTCCCCAACGGATGCGCCAAACGGCGGTTTCGTGATCTGGACCCCTGGACTGGCTTTGATTGTGAGTGTGAGAGTGGGTTCATCCGACAAACGGACCACACCTGGCGCGACTTCAACGCTCAAACTCACTGGACCGCGAACAGTCTCCGTTCTTACCGGATCAGCAGCATCGTTGTCCTGATTCGATACTTTATCCTCTCCCGCCCCGCATCCGGCGAGGATTGTCAGCGAAAGCAGGATGTACAGGCAACGAGAGCTCATTTTCAGAAATCGTCAGACCACCTTACCGGATTCACATAAAGGACCGGTCTGATGGACAGCGACAGCATCCTTTCCTACCGACTTCGTTTTTCTCGGGCTGCGAAGAACTTTCGCAGGCTGGTTGTATACGGTTCTCGTGTACTCACTGACAACTGATCGACCCCGGCACGTCGCAGATTCGCAGACAGGGCCTCTGCGTTCTGGTCAGCCCGCTGCTGAAAGAGTTGCCGGACATGCTCATTCCTGGTGTCCACTTCGACGATTTGTCCGGTTTCCGCATCCTGTAGTCGGATGAATCCAACGTCCGGAAGGGATTCTTCACGGGGATCAGAAACAGTGATGGCGACAAGATCATGACGCCCGTTCGACATGGACAGTGCTTTGCGAGACACATCAGATTGAAAATCGCTGATGACAAAGACAACAGCTCGACGTTTTTGAACGCGGCTCAGATATTCGAGAGCCGCTTCAAGATTGGTCTCAGCGGCGACTGGTTTCGTCGCAATCATTTCTCGCAGCAGTCGCAGCACATTCCCTTTGCTCTTACGCGGCGGGTAACAGGCCACAACGTCGTCAGCGAACAGATGCAGGCCAACTTTGTCATTGTTCCTGAGCGCCGAGAACATTAACAAGGCCGCAATTTCAACCATCATCTCAAGTTTTGACTGGTCGCCGGACCCGAATACACCCGATGCCGACACGTCGACAAGGAACAGGATTGTCAGTTCGCGTTCTTCACAAAATCGTTTGATGAATGGCACACCAGCGCGGGCCGTCACGTTCCAGTCGATTGTGCGGATGTCGTCTCCTGGCTGATACTCCCGGACCTCATCAAACTCCATGCCGCGACCGCGAAACACACTTCGATACTGACCAGCGAGCAGATCGTCAACAGAGCGATTTGCGACAATCTGAATACGCTGCACCCGGCGCAGGATTTCGGCGACTTCAGGCATAACGGAATGGACCAATCATTCAATGGCGACCAGGCAAATGAAACTGGGAGCAACACGAAACTTCGATCCTGCCCGTTACGGTACAGGCACAGCGGTCAGCAACTCACGGATGACATCATCCGATGTTTTTTCTTCGGCTTCTGCCTCATACGTCAGTATGATCCTGTGGCGCAGTACGTCCATGGCAATGTCTTTGACATCCTGCGGAGTCACATACGCGCGACCGTTCAAAAAGGCATTGGCTCGCGCTCCCACTCCGAGGAATATCGACGCTCGCGGGGACGCTCCAAATTCAATGAGCGGAGCCACGTCCCTGAGCTTGAATTGGTCGGGGTGCCGTGTCGCTCGGACAACCGAGATAATGTAGTTCCGCACCTGTTCATCGATGTAAATCATACGCACCACTTCCTGCATTTCCAGAATGTCCTGCGGCTGCAGCACAGCACGAATTGGTGGTGAGTTCTCTTCGAGTGTCATATCGAGAACCCGGCGTTCTTCGTCCGGCTCTGGATATGTGATCTTGACCTTGAGCATGAAACGGTCGACCTGGGCTTCCGGAAGAGGGTAAGTCCCCTCCTGTTCTATAGGATTTTGCGTGGCGAGGACCAGGAACGGCCTGTCCAGCATAAACGTTTCGTCACCAATGGTGACCTGACGCTCCTGCATAGCTTCCAGAAGGGCCGACTGGACCTTCGACGGAGCGCGGTTGATTTCGTCGGCCAGTATCAGATTGGAAAACACGGGACCTTTGCGGGTTGCAAACGTGCCCTGGGCAGGCATGTAGATCATAGTGCCCAGCAGATCGGCAGGCAGAAGATCCGGAGTAAATTGAATTCGCTTGAATCCAACAGACAGCGCCTGAGCCAGTGCCGTAATGGCAGTGGTTTTCGCCAGACCCGGCACGCCTTCCAGCAGCACATGGCCTCCCGACAGCAATCCTGTGAGGAGGCGCGACATCATTTGCTCCTGGCCGACAATGGCCTTGCGCAGTTCCCCGTTGAGTTGGTGAATCTGTTCGGCCTTTTCCGCCACACGGTCTTTGACTTGCTGAAGTTCGGTCTGCATTACTGGTTCCGCTACTGTCCTGGCCCTGGCGTTCGGAATAATGTTTATGAATGGAGCCGAATTATTAGCGACTCAATCACTGGCTTTCAACGTTTACGAATTCATTCCTGTCCACGTCGCCACACTCCGGATTGAAAGCAGGTAATTCGGGCGGAATCTGCACGCGACCCGGCAGTATGTGGTCCCTTTTTGAAGAATCCGAATGCGCCCTGAGCAATGAAGCAGCGGCAGAATATTTTAAACATGGCCCTTCGCTGTTTGACCGTTAACTGCCGTGCCAGGTCACATCACTCATTTCGTGAACCAGAATTTTTCTTGTGCCCGTACTGACGCTGTTGATCCCTCTCGTCCGGCTGACGGCAACCGTTTACCACTGCCAAATTGGATCGAAAATCTGCCGCTGACATGAAATTCTGCGCAGAATTAATCAGTCACTTTCGGACGAAAATCCGGAGCGTTCGGTACTCGTTTATCGAGTTGAACGGAGGCACATCGAAACCCAGCTGCGTACGATCGATGTTCCATTTTCCTGCATGGAAAAAATCTGCAATCTGCGAACGCACCTTACACTCATCAGTCGCCACGTCAATGAGCTACATGCGATGCGAACTGCCTGACGGAAACGTCCGCTCCCGAATCAATCACGAATACAGCTCGTGTATCGGCATCCGCCCGTCGACAAGTGGATGAGGTCGACCACGTAAGTCAGTCACATGGGTGTGTGCTGCGTTGATGCCAATATTACGATAAAGCGAAGCAAAAACATCACGATAATGAATCGGACGATCTTTCGGTTCTTCTCCATACCGATTTGTGGAGCCGATTGTCTGGCCGGTTTTCATGCCTCCGCCTGCGAGCAGCACCGAAGCGGCATTTGGCCAGTGATCGCGTCCGGCCTGTTGATTGATTCGAGGCGTACGACCGAACTCCCCCCACACGACAACGGACGTATCTTCAAGTAAATCGTGGTTGTCCAGGTCCCGAATCAAAGCCGTCAGGCCCGTATCCAGCATTGGAACGAAGTGACGAGCCTTATTGAAGTTATCGGAATGAAAATCCCAGTTGAATCCGCCACGACTCTCTCGATCCATCGGCCAGGCACTGAAGGCCAAAGTCACACAGCGACACCCAGCCTGAACCAGCCTTCTGGCAACCAAAAACTGCTTCAGTAGCTCCGGTCCGCCGTGTGCAGGGACTTCTGCATCACTGATTCCATATTCCCTGCGAAGTTGATGTGATTCCAGTTCAAAATTGAGTGCATCACCAAGCTGACCGGAAGTCAGAATACTGAACGCCTGACGATTAATGTCATCCAGACCTTCCATGACCCCTGAGCCGTCCATGTCCCGTCTCAGGCGATCAAAAGAATTCAGCAATGCTCGACGATCCCCAAATCGTTCCAGTGACATACCCCGCAGTGTGATCTCTGCTTCCTTTTCGCCGTCACGCGCAACCTGTTCTCTTGTCACTCCGGATTTGTAAATTATGTCGTCACGTTTTTTCCGATTCGGCTCAAACCCTGCCTTACCGATACCCAAAAAACCTGGCTGATTGAGTGAAGCACGGGTCGTTGATTCGGCATTCGGCGGTGCAAGGCTCACAAACGGAGGCATCCCCGGAACGGCCGGACCTTTCAGATGCGAAATGACAGAACCAATCGAAGGCCAGCCACCCGTCGGATACCCCTGTCGGAGGGGCGAATCACCCTGCTGTGGATGGGATTCCCACCCAGTCAGATTAATGTGGACATTGTGGTCATCGATTCCACCGTGAAGCGATCGAATGATCGTCAGCTTGTCCATTAACGCCGCGGTACGAGGCATCAGTTCGGTAATTTGGATACCCGGTACGCAGGTATCAATCGGCTCAAACTCACCGCGAATTTCGGTCGGCGCGTTTGGTTTCATATCGAACATGTCCAGGTGGGGTGGTCCACCTGGCAAAATGATCATGATGATCGACTTGTTCGACTGAGAATGCCCCTGCTGCTGTTCGGCGCGCAAAACATCTGACAGGGTGGCTCCGCCCATTGCCAGACCACCAATCTGCAGGAAGCTGCGGCGATCAACTCCATCGCAATATCGAGTTTTTGAGCCAGGAATAGTCAACATGATGGAACGGTTACGAACTCCGCAAATCGAATGACCAAAAAACTGAACAAATAGTATCCTGGAATTCCGGCCAAACGGAAAGAGAACCCCGAATTTCAGGCTCAATTTTCTATTCGGCAGCATTGAAACGCTGCAAACGAAAAAAAAGCTGTGATCTCGTTTAATTGGTCACAGCACACCGCAGTCGTGCCGATCGTGCCTGCCGCACCGCCCTTCATGTTCTTTGAACGCTCGAGTCCAGGTGAAGTGTTGTCCGGTTGTTCAGCTGACATCCATATCATATTTTCCGGAAACCGCTGTTACAAATCGGTTTTTCGATCCGTTCAGAATTCTGGGATTGGAAATTCAGACTGTCCGATTTCTGCGAGAATAACCGGACCGTCGAAATATTGCCGAACTGCCGTCAGAACGAAATGACACATCTTGTTCACTGATACCCTGCTGTCTTCCACAATCGAATTGGTTGCAACCAGTGTCGGACGAGCTGATACTGCGATTGCAGCGAAAGACTCCGAATAAAAGAAACACGGCCACCGCAACGTCGAACTGAAAGCAGAATTCCCCTGGCACGTCGTCGCATCAAATTCTGCCCCACCAGACCATGTGACCACTAAGTGGTGACGCTGGTCGCAATTACAAATCCGGACACTTCACCGGAGACACTTGGTCTTCTATCGAAATATTTTCAGGACAGTGGATTATGAAGAACACAGCATTCTCGTTTGTGCTCGTACTGTTGATGAGCGTCTCGTTCCAGGCCTCCGCAGCGGACAACGTTGCTCCGGTGCGGATGGGCAGTGGAGCGATGACTTTTGACACAGTCCCTGGCTGGGGACTCGATGAAGACGGCAAATCGATTATCGGGCCAACTCATGGCGGAGTCGTTGTTGACAGCGATGGCAGCATCTACACGAGCGCCAATATTGGCGTCTTCGTCTTTTCACCGGACGGCAAACTCATTCGACGATTTATCGGAGAAGAATATTCCAATATTCATGACATCGAGATACGAAAAGAAGGTGATCGTGAGTTCATTTACGGAGCCCGAAACAGTAATGCCGAAGGAATAAAATTTGACTCTGAAACCGGAGACATCGTTCTCAAACTTCCGTTCCCGGAAGAATCCGGACTGGATCTGCAGAAATTTAGTCCAACCGCAATCACAGTCGCTCCCAATGGGGACATCATTTTGTCCGACGGCTACGCCAGTAATCACATTTTCAAGTTTGACAACGATGGCAGATACCTGATGCATTTCGGTAAAAAAGGCAATGGACTCAAGGAGTTCAACACGGCTCACGGAATGACACTCGACACACGGTATGATCCACCACGTCTGTTAATTTGTGACCGCAATCATGAGCCCAAAGGTCGGCTTCTGCATTACGACCTGGATGGTCACTTCATCGACGAAGTCATTACAGGACTGGGGATGCCGACTTCTGTGGCCGTTCAGGGAGAATTCGTTTCCGTTCCGGACTTGCATGGTCGGGTCGCGATTCTGGACGGAACCAACACGATTGTTGCCGTACTGGGCCACAACCTTGACCGAGAAAAAGGACGAAGCTACAGAATACCTCAGGAAGAGTGGATTGAAGGCGTCTTCAGCGGAACACACGGGTCTTACTGGGACAACGATGGCAATCTTTACGTCCAGGACTGGAATATTTCCGGCCGCATCATGAAACTCGTTCGAGTCAGATAGCGCGTGCGTTTTGTCTAAGTCTGCAGTGACTGGCGGGAGAGACTGTTGCTGCGTGACAAAAACCAGAGGGTGGAACCGGCACCCCGTCTGTCGGTTCTGTGTCGAATCAGGATGACGGCGTAATGAGGTCTTTCATCTCCCGAACAGCTCGTTCGAACCCGACCAGCAGTGCATGACTCACAATGCTGTGGCCGATGTTCAGTTCCTGGAGATCAGGGATCTGAGAAATTTTTTGGACATTGCGGTAGGTGAGCCCGTGTCCCATGTTCAGACGAAGACCATTCTTAACAGCCTGGTGACCGGACGTAACGACCCTTTCAAATTCGATCGCCTGAGCTTTCGCAGTCGTGGCATCCGCAAAGTTTCCTGTGTGAATTTCGATGGCGTCGACACCGAGCGATGCGGAGGCTTCAATCTGCGATTCATCCGGATCGATGAACAGGCTGACGCGAATGCCGACGTCCTGTAATCGATTCGCACAGACGGCCACGCGATCCCGCTGACGGATGACATCCAAACCTCCCTCAGTGGTGAGTTCCGCTCTCTTTTCAGGCACGAGAGTCACTTGTTCGGGAACGGTCTTCAGCGCAATGCCGGTCATTTCGTCCGTGACTGCCATCTCAAGATTCAGACCAACCCTGATTGTTTGTCTCAGCAGTTCCAGATCCCGATCCTGAATGTGGCGGCGGTCTTCCCGCAGGTGCACTGTAATGCCATCGGCTCCGCCCATTTCTGCGAGCACAGCGGCATGGACCGGATCCGGTTCATTTGTCATTCGTGCCTGTCGAACGGTTGCAACGTGATCGATATTGACACCAAGCAGCGGCATGGAAACTGGTTCCTGAAAGAAATGAATTGACGCAGCGTTTTCGTGGTGGGTGACCACGACGCTTCAATTAACTGAGGCGATGATCACAAGAATTCGTGTCCGGCTCCCGTCCGCGCACCACATTGAGCCACACATGTGGAAGCACATGATCCACCGTCCAAGTAGACGTTTTTGCAGACACGCCAAAAATCATCGGGGGCTTGTCGGCATAGACAATCGTGTCGACCATCGCTCGCGCTCACTTCGCAGAAATCAGTATGGCACCGTCCCTGTGTGTCAAATCTGGTCGTTCGTGAGGCTCAATGAATACAGTTCTGCCGTTTTCCGACAAGTGATGCGTATCGAGTATACCGCGTCGCTCGTTCCAGGCCACCTCATGAACAAGATGAACGAACTTCCGGTCCAGCTCATCAAACAAGATGTATCTGACAGGAAACCTGGATACTGGTCCGGTTCCTGCAGGCCGATTCTGCGTTAATTCCAGTTCTCGGCGGGTACGACTATGGAAATCAACTTTGCTTTCCGTCTCAGTACGTTGTACTCAGGTGAAGCTTCGTCAGACCCTTTGTGATAAATTCCTGTTCTGTGCTGAATCAGGCCTGTGGGAAACTGTCCTGCAATGGGTCAGATCTTTCAGGAGACAAGTAATATCGGTTGTTGAACGCGAATACGAACTCCGCTTGGCTGCTATGAGTATTGCGGAGAACACGCCACGGTCATCAGTAATCGGGACGATCTGTACCGGTCTCCTGACGTCGAATTTTCACTGGCGAAGCTGGTGAAATAAGAGATTCGTAATCGCCTGGCAAATGCTCAACGTACAGACCCCGGAAAACCGACTGATTTTGAATTTTGACGTGACAGGATTATGGTCTCGGATTGCCATACCTTGATCGAAACCGCTGGGTGTGTCGGACACTCAAACGTTGCGCGATTATACCGATGACACGTTTTAACTCGTGCTGTCGAGGAAACAGAAAGGTCACACCGTGGATAGAGTCGCGATCTTCGTAGATGTTCAGAACGTCTACTACACGGTAAAGCAGAGCCACGGATGTCATTTCAACTATAAGGCGTTCTGGAATTCGATCACCGCAGGAAGAGAAGTCGTCCTGGCCTTCGCGTACGCGATCGATCGCGGAGACGCGAAGCAGATCAAGTTTCAGCAGATCCTCACGTCGATCGGTTTCGAAGTGAAACTCAAGCCTTTTATTCAGAGACGCGATGGCTCGGCGAAGGGTGACTGGGACGTCGGCATTACCCTCGACATGATCGAGTTCGCCAGGGAGGTTGACGTGGCCGTGCTGGCGTCCGGCGATGGAGACTTCGACCTCGTCGTCAGAAAACTTCGGGACACCCACGGTGTGGACGTCGAGATCTACGGCGCAAGAGAGTTCACAGCAAGCTCTCTGATTCAGGCCGCAACCCGTTACGTTCCAATCGAGGGACGACTCTTGCTGCCGAGTTAGACCGAACTTCTCTCGACACTACTGAATCCAGCGCGACATCCCCACACACAAGTGCACAAAACACGGAGAATCCCATGCAGAAACGACGAATCGCATTCGAAGATATCTACGCATCAGGACCACACTACAGTCGTGGCGTGCGGGCGGACAACACTCTGTATCTTTCCGGATGCACGGCCAACGGTTCCGATGCGGAAAATGGCACAGCCATGCAACAGCTGCGTGTCGTACTGGATCGAATCACCCGGATGGTCGTGGCTGAGGGTGGCGTGGCCACTGACATCGTTAAGTTGACGACGTTCGTTGCCGATTTTGAAGATTGGTTTCCTTTCGAAGGCGAGCAGGTTGAGATCTTCCATGAGTTCTTCGGTGACGATTATCCCGTCAACACAATTATCAGTGCCGGATTTCCCCTGACCAATGTTCACGTAGAGATCGATGCAATCGCCGAGTTGTGATGGAAGACGATAACAAAGATCCGTAGAGGAATACGAGGGCCCGGTCTTCGCCATCTGTGAGGGGAGCTGTTGCTGGAAGAAGCCGAATTCAGCACGGAATCAAATCCGGTATTTGAAGAAGTGAAGTCGTCAGGAGATCCTGAACGACTGCCCTTATTACTTAAATTCGGCACGGTCATTTCATTGACTTACCTGGTGTTGTTTGTGCTCATTACGTTAGCGTTTCAGTAGTTGTCAGCGCAGTCCGCATGGTTTAGGGAGGGGTGACACGCGAACAGTGATCCAGGCGCAATCAATTTGATTCTCCGGAAGTCAAATTGAACCCGGTTTCTCTTCCCGTCTGGTCCCACATTCCGCAGCGACTGTCTAAAAATCCCCATAAAACATGCCCGAACTGCCCCAGTTCACTTTCTTGAGGTCTTTGGCATGCAAGCTGCTTTTCAGGGTAATCGGAATGAGCGACTGACCATGTCAGAACACTCCAGAAACCAAAAAGGCAACGATCATGACAACTTTTCTAACACGAATCGCAACCACTTCATTCACAGTACTGTTAACAGTTACAGCAGTAACTCAAGTTCCGGCCCAGCAGCGCGTTCCCGCAATTATGTATCGACAACCTCAGGTTGGGGTGGAGTACGTCGTCAGAGAGCTCAGTGATGGGGGCAGCTATCTCAAGGTTACAGGTGTCAATCCAGAGTCACCCGCCAGGCAAGCCGGACTACAAGTGGGCGACTGGATTTCCAAAGTAGGAACGAGACGGGTGAGAAGCCAACGCAGTTTCGACAACGCAGTCAATGGCGCAACCGGTCGAACCTGGTTTAGAGTTTATGATCAAAACAGACAAAAGTGGATCTGGATAACCCTTGAGTTTGGATCGGTTGGTCCGCCCGAGAATCCTGGTGGAAACGGTCCAAATGCGGAGCTGACCGGTATCTGGCAGTCCAGCGGAGGAGGAACCGTGCATTTTCACGGCGGTAACCCAAACCAGATCCATGCGGAATCGAATGTACCCTGGGTGGGTCCGTCGGACCTGGTCGTAACGCCCAACGGTAACGGATCTTACAACTTCACATACCAGCAGCGCGGCAGTTTTCAAGATAGCGGACATGGCAAACTGACACCCCGCGACGGGAATACCATTGACGGCTACCTGGTCAATCGACTGGGGATCCGGGCTGAATTTGTCCTGACCCGCTAGGCGTTACCTGGCAGCCGTTCAACCGTATCGGACTGGATCTGGTCAACCGTTTTTCAGATCCGGTCCGATCCAAGTTCGAACAATTCATCCCGCAACTCCCATTTGTTCAATTGGAACCCCGATCAGGATTCAACATTGTCACAGTGTCAGATCAGTACGGGCTGCCTCACACTCCCGCAGAACCTCGGACCATGATGATGTCCGAAAGAGTCGGTATGTGATCAGCCGGACTTATCGTCCACCCACACACGTGCAACTACCATTGCACAGACGATCCATCCGGCGGTCACTCGCAGAATATGAGTGAACGCACCTTGATTTATTCAACGATCCGATTTCAGTATTCGCGTCATCTGTCTCGCGTTCAATGTGTTGACCCGGATTCGGAGATTCCGGAGTACGGGACTTATGTTAATCGAACATCCCGGACAGCAATCAGATTGTTTTTTAGAACTGAGTTCTCCTGCTTATTGCTTTTGCACTGTGATTTCACGGACAAAAACGGTATTCCGCGGCGTGTCATTACTGTCTTGGGCGTATCGATATACGTCGTGGAGTAACAGCAGTCGATTCGGCCCAAGTGAAACCATTCCCTGCTTGTGACTGCTGGCGCCGATGGTTGCGTAAGAATACGGTGCGGCATGCGGCACCACTGTCAGTTTGGTATCCCAATTCCGTCCCGCACCATCACTGCTGAGCGAAACATGCACTCCGGGCCGACCGTAATTGAGCGCCAGCACACCATTGCCCATTTGCAGAAGTTGTGGATGCTGGTAGGCACCTGAGAACGAGCCTGGCCGGCCGTCCGGCGCCGTATAGCGAAACGTGGCGGGGTCCAGGCCAGGGATGTTGGGACAAACAACCGGGTCCGTCCATGTTCTGCCATCATCGTTTGAGCGGCACTGAACAAGGATGCGAGGATTTGCGGCTTCGGTCTGCACGACGGCCAGCATTGATTCGTCTTCAAGCCGAACCATAGCAGTACCAAAATAGCCTTCGTGGACCGGTGTTGTGTCTCCGGCAATGCAGGAAACGAAATCCCACGTGTGGCCGCCATCCGTGCTTTCGATCAGCACAGCGTGACTGCGGTCCCTGTCATGAAATGTTCCGTGAATCGATGCCAGCAGGTGCCTGCTGTCACGATCACAGGCCAGAATGGTGGCACACCAGAACCGCATCGAACATTCATTGCGCCCGCGGCGAGTCAGCACACGGTCGGATGGAAATCGCACTCGGACGTCATCGTCCTGTTTCCAAGAGATTCCTCCATCGCAGCTGCGATGAAAAACCGTGCGACACTCGTGTTCATTAACCCAAAACGTGCGAAAGTGCGCCAACAGCAGGCTGCCATCCGGCAATGTGCAGCCGTCAATCCCTCCCCAGGAATGATATCGCCGGGGCCCCCATGTTTGTCCGTCGTCGGTCGAGACACGGTATCCGACATCGTCGGTGTGGTACTCTTCGAGGTTCGCACCCTCGGGGATCCATTCGTCGGGACGGAGACGATAGAGCGCAACAAGATTACCGTTGCCCGCCCGGTGCAGTCGAACAAAGTGAAACGCCTGACTGTTTGCATCCGCTGAAGGTCCGTCATACCGGTCCACCACTACAGGCTTTCCGGATCTCACTTTCAATTTGTCATTACTGGCATAGTCAGCCGTCCATCCTGCGACGGCAGCCGGATCTGCTGTTCCACGGTGCAGGACAAACCTGTACCTGAGTACTAACGGGGTTTCATCGGAAAGGGGAACGGCGTCGCGGCCGGGGTACACAGCATTCTGCATACTGCCGCTGCGGCGTAAAATCCATCGCGGCGGAAAGTCCGGCAGCGACGGATGAGCTAGCATCGTAATTCCGCTCAGCTTGTCCGTCGTTCCAAATTTTGCAGTGATCTCCATCGACGGGCTTGGTGCGACCGACAGCCGTTGTGGTTCCACCTCACCGTAGGCAGCGGTGAAACGGATGCCGTCGGGCAGACGAATCCGCGGGGAAAAGCCTCCGTAGCCTTTTGCGTTTTCGGATCCTCCGATGCGTACGTCTTTTTCGAGAGCCAGCAGCTGAATTTCAAAATCGATAGCACGCGTGTCGGCCTGACGGCGGTAAGCACGGATCGTGGTGACCTCACGTACAATCGGTTTGGGCTGGCCGTTCGGATCGGTCCATTGCGGGGACGTCCAGTAGACGGTTGCGCGGACGGCAACAGAATTTTGATGGTCCTTCAGGCACTCCATTCGTTGGACGTCGGCAAGAAAGTCCCGACACCACCATGGATTACCCACGCGGGTCTTGCCGACATACAGCTGTGTCCATGCCCAGAAGATTCCTCGGTGATGCAGGTGATCTTCCGGAAAGTCCTGAGTCAGTACGTTTCCGTCGAGGTCGTACAGTGGGTGAACATAACCGGCTCGCGTATGTTCACCGTTGAGTGACTTCGGCTTTTTCTGATAGAACAGAATCCGCGATGTTCCCTCTGAAATCTCCGCACCCTCGTCGCTGAATTTAACGCACAAGCGGTCTGCAGCGGACGGTTCATCGCCGGCCGCAATTGCGTTGAGCAGTACGGCAGCGACAAACAGAGTGGCGGATTTCCAGCGGACCAGATGATTGATTCTCATCCTGACTCCTGCAGCTACATTGTATGATTTTGTGTCGAGTTGAAGATTGTTTGTCGCGGGACGCTAATCTGTGATTGTGGCGACCACTTTGGTGGCCAAATGTCGTCCAAAATCTTCGGGAAATTTGTCGGACGTTGCATCACCGACACGAACAAAGATCAGATCCTGGTCCGGCACGACAAAACCGTTGTTCTTACGGGCACCGCGCGTCCAGACGACCCGCTCAGGCACATGATAGATCCACCACATACCGCCATACTCGGGGTAGGGATCGGTAGGCTGCCATGCGAAGTCATAGTATTCTTTGGGGACGATTTCCTCGCCGTCCCACCTGCCTCGATGGAGGGCAAGGTGGCAGAAGCGAGCGTGTTCACGTGCTGTGGTGAGTACGCCACTGTATCCTTGGCTATAAGGGCCAATATCCTGGTTTCCACCGAGTTGCAGCCAGCGGATGTTCCGAAGTCCGATGGGGACAAACATGCGTTCGTTGAGGAACGGGAACAGGTCTTGTCCGGCGATTCTGTGAAACAGAGGCAGAAGATGGGCAGCGCCACCGTTGCTGTAATAGAACTTTGTACCGGGATCCGCAGCCAGTTGTGCCATCGGTGATTCATCCACTCCGCCGAACGTCCACTCAAACGGCATCGTCTTCGGCGGCGACTGAGCTGCAAAACCGGCCGTCATGCTAAGCAGATGTCGCAGAGTGATGTCAGCTTTACGCGGGTCGGTCAGCGGCAGTGCTTCGGGCAGGTACCTGCTGTTGAATACCTTTGTTTCCAGATTGAGGTCCTCATACCCGGAACGGCGGCCGGCCCGAACATCACCCAGCAGAATGCCGAATGCTGCAGTGGTGTAGGATTTTGAACTTGAATACAGGTTGTATGTCGCCGAGCGGTCGCAGCCGTGATACCACTCACCGACGATGTAACCGCGTCGAATCACGAGGAAACCGGAGTTGCCACCCGCCAGTCTTGTGTACTCCCAGACTGACTGCAGCGCGTCCCAGTCGATACCGGCTTTGTCTCGAATTGTCTGCTTCTGTGTCGCGGTGGGGACACCGTCAGACGGGAGCAGACTGCGCCAGCCGCCTTCAGATTCAGGTGGCGGAAAGTAGTCCGCTGGTTGTTCCGTTTCCGACACCTCCGGTGGTGCCGCGACAAGTGACGTCCGACCGGATACCAGCCCGATAACACTGACCACCAAAAGAAGAGTGAGAAACACTCGTTCACGAAGTAAGATAAAACTCCTGCAACGACGTTGATTAAAAGTGCTGTTGCACATGACGTTTTGACTTCCTCCGAAGATAGCCTGTTGGGCGGCATTTAGACGACTGGACAGTCATTATGGGGCGCATCGCAAACGTTGTCCACAACGCAAAAGAGTGGTTCACTACATATCCCGATGACGTCAAACTCGGTGCATAATTCGCACGGACGATCACAAACGACTGTTACTGTCCAGTTGCTGCCATTGTGACAGAATGCTGTGCGCCGCATTGTGACCGGGGGCGCCGCTGACCTCACCGCCGGGATGAGTCCCCGCGCCGCACAGATACAGACCTGGAACAGGCGTGCCATAATCGGACCATCCCTGCAACGGTCGGCTGGCAAGAAACTGATCAGGAACCATGTCCAGGTGCCGGATGTTACCGTCCGTCATTGCAACTCTGCGCTGAATATCAATTGGCGTGAACAGTGACCGATCGACAATACAGTCGCGAATATCGGGCGCATACCGGCTCACAACGTCGACCAGTTTTTCAGCAACTTCCTCGCGGCGGCTGTCCCAGGTCCCTTCGGACAGCCGGACAGGAGCGTAAAGAGCCCAGATTGACATCACGTGTTGACCCTCTGCAGTGAGCGTAGGATCGTAAACCGACGGAATCTGGATTTCCATGACGGGTTCATCTGCGGGCCGCCCCTGACGAGCGTCGTTCCAGCTCCTTTCATAGTATTCGATCGACGGACAGATCTTGATGTTTGCCAGGCAGCGCGGGTCGATGTCTCCAGCAACAGACTGTGAAAAGTCCGGAAGGCGACTCAGTGCGGCGTGGAATTTCAGATAGCCGGTGTTGGTTTTCAACCTGGTCGTCCGGCGAAAAAATTCTGATGGTAAATGTTTATCGCCGACCATTTTCAGCAGAGTCTGTTTCGGATCGGCGTTACTCACGACAATTCGGCTCGTGATGTCCGTCCCATCCTGCAGACGAACGCCGATCGCCTGGCCCTGCTCAATGAGAACCTGTTCGACGGTGGCATCCGTTTGAATCGTGACACCGAGTGTGTGGATTGAATCGGCCAGCGCCTGGGTGATAGATCCCATGCCTCCTTTCACGATTCCAACATCTGCGGGACGACTGAACATGTCACATTTGATGTAGGTGTAGCACCAAGCACTCCCTGACACTGCCGGGTCACCAACATCCTGAGCCTGAATGAATGCGCCACGCACAGCATCAGAATCAAAGAATTCCGTGACCAGGTCTTTCATGCTGGTCGTCAGCAGCCGATCCAAAAGTTGCTCGTTGGCTGTCCCCCGGACCTTCGCGGCAAGTTCGGACAGAGTTGGTGGTGATCTGAGGAAATAAGGATAGATCAGCTCCGCCGCCCGATGCCAGAATGCCTGCCACTTCGGATACGCGTCGGAATCGTGCATGGAAAATTTGGCGATTGATTCCCGGCTCCGTTCGACAGAATCCCACAACATCAGACTGCGACCATCCGGATACGGCTGGAATCGCGCCGGCTCAAGCTGATACACCTCAAATCCGTGCTGACGCAGGTTGAAGTCATCGATGATCTTCGGCTGAAGCAGGTGACAAATGTACGAACAGGAAGACAGGCGATACCCACTGAAGAGTTCTTCAGTGGCAACCGCACCACCAACGAAAGAACGGCGTTCCAGCAGAAGGACCTTCAGGCCGGCTTTAGCAAGATACCCGGCGCAAACCAGCCCGTTATGGCCGCCTCCCGCAACAATTGCATCGTAGTCTCGACTGGTTGCCAATATCGAACCTTTCCACCGATGCCTGATTCACAATTGCGGATTGACGTCCGCAGTACGAATGCCTGTCGTTTATTTCAAAATGCACCGTGTTAGTCCGTCAAAAACGCGGATCGAAAAAACGGAGCAGGCACAGTACCGCCACAGATGACTGTTTTGTCAATGTCACATTTATAACAACCAGTCCGTCTTCATTCGCCTCAGATGATCAATCATCCGCCTTCGGCGGCCTCGTCAAGCTTCTTTACTTCGGCATGCCACTCCGCTAAGGCTTCGTCAATAATGATTCGCCAGGCAGTATAACCACACCAGAGCAGACCTCCTCGTGTTCTTTCCTCCTCCTGACATGCAGCATAGAAACGTTGGCGCACGACTGCGGCTTCGGCGAGAAGCCGTCGAGCCTGCTGGATCGTCGTTTTTCGTAAAACACCGTTTTGGGCAGTTGCCCGGGATCGTTGTTCATCCAACGCAACCAGTGTCCGGGTCAGTTGAAGAGTCAGAACGGATCCATCAAGCGTGGTTTGCAGATAGCCAATGCGCCGCAGAATCTGGTGATCACCGGTGACTTTGGCTTTCAGTTCGTTCAATTCCTGAAGACACTCTCGAAGCTCGCTGATTGCGTGATCTTTGTCTCTCAGGTACTTCATCCTGCGTTCCGGGCTGAGCGGTTCATCCGGTGTCCAGGCCGCCTGGGTTGCCGAACCACCACCACTTCCGTAAAGCAGTTCCGGAAGCGCAGCAGTGACACGTTTGTAGATGTCCCGAATCTCAGGTGCAGTTTTTCCCCAGTAGCGACGGAAGTAGTCACGTTCCAGCTGTTCCACAGAAACGTCGGGGTTCCAGGTAACACGTGGAACCACAAATTTGTTGTAACTTTTAGTCCACCAGCCCTCCATTTCCTGGTGCTGCTCGAAACCGTCCACACCCAGTTTGCGCAGGTATTGCACGTCCTGCACCAGATTTGGAAGCGGCATCAATCGAAGTCCGAAGTATCGAAAACGCATGTACTTTTCATGGAACACCATGCCCGCCCCGGTGTCCCTGCAGATCTCAAGCCATTTGTCGCAGGCCTCCTGATAAGTGTACTTTCCGAACTTGTATCTGTTTGTCTGTGGATCCCGAAACGGATACGCAAAGTTGCGCCCCCATGGTGCGAAATCCACATCGATGGCGGTGGTTGGTCGGGCGATCGGATCCGGATCGACTGTGGTTGCGTAGGCGATGTGCATGATTCTCATTCCTGGCCGCACGCGTCGGGCTCTTTCAGCAAGAGCGGAATTGAGATCGAGGTAACGTTTGGCGACTGTATGTGTCCCGCATTCCGGACAGTCACACCACCCTTCCAGACCATCCCGCGGCATTGGATTGAAGACCTGAACTTCAGGATTCTCGTTCAGGAAAATCTCGAAGTTGTTCAGGAAGGCAGACATTGCCTGGGGATTTGTCGTACAAAAGGACTGGTAGCCCGTGTCGGTCTGTGGATTACGGAATCCCGCCAGCCGTTTTCCGTTTTTCAGGGCGTACCATTCCGGGTGCTCAATGCCGTATCGATCCGGCGGGAGAAACATCCGATAGGTTTCATGCCCGCCGACTCCGATCATGATTCCCCGCTTCAACAGTTCCGGAACAACCTGCCGCCGAATTTCTTTCCAGAGTTGTTCATGGCGCACATAGGACCAGTTGTCGAAGATGAAAACGTTGTCACGGCACTTTGCAAACCAGTCGACTTCGCGTTCTAAACGTTCGATACTGACCTTTTCGTTTCGTCCTTCACCGGCTCCTTCATTCGTATACCATCGACCGCGAAACGAAAAGGCCGCCTGTTCAAAACTCTGTTTCCTGGTGGTCAGCCAGACCTTGAGTTCCTCTGCAGGTCGGACGGGCACAACTTCGTCGCCGGGATCCAGGGTGTAAAAACCGCAGTCAGCGGCCTTTTCCAGTACGTCATACACTCCGTAGAGCAACGACCGGCCTCGGGTGGCGACAAGAGTCAGAACACCGTTGCCCGCCTTCCACATGAACGCGTCAATCCCCGGAACCCCAAGATGACACGGCTTGATCGGCTGCAGATGTGGCGTCAGTTTCGGGACTTGAACGTTCAGTTCCTTCAGATCGGAAATGTGAAGGCATAACTCACAGGGCTGCAGACTCTCCCGTTCCTGAATCGTAATGCTCACGGGATAGACGCGTTTCAGATAGTGCTGCAATTCCGAAACAGCAAACTCGACCACCCTATCTGAGTCTGGTGAGTGCTGCAGCGTCAATGAAAGTTTGCCGGGCGCCTCGGAAGCCGAACCCACGGACGGCAGCACAACGCCCAGCAGAAAAATGACTCTCCAGAACGACAGAAATTTCAACAAACCGGTCATTGACATGTTTCCTCTGACAAGTCCACTACGTTCATCAGTCTGCCGGTTCACGGATTCGATCTGAGCCGTTGGTGGGTCCTGATCTTTGGGAACGGGATTATTAGTTGTGCTGCAAACGTCACGTTAGCATGGCTATTGTGATGCATTCCTGAAGCAATGCGAATGGTAGACGTTCTTGAGTGGACCGCAAAAAATCACGACTGAATTGTATGTCACCATGGAGAATGACGAATGTTTCATTTCCACCGCATTCTGAGTGCGTAAAGAAAACCTCTGAGTCGTTGTAATGCGGCAGAAGCAGCTGGATCTGTGTACCTCAGATACGACTAAAAATCTCCCAAACCTTGAGGCACTGGTACAGAACAAATGTTAACACGGCGACAAAAAGAAGCCGTCTGTGTCAGTCCCGGGAACGGCATCTGTCCTGGCTGGTATCGTTGGGTGTGTGCGTCGGTTTCACGATTCCGGTTGCCGGAAGACGGAGTGTTTGAGTGAGGATCATCATGAACACATCTGGACGACACGTAATTTTACTCCTCGGACGCCCTGTTGCGTCTTTGGTCATCGGTACCCTTATCGGGCTGCTGTCCGCCGTACCTGCATTCTGCGATCCTCAACATGAAAATTCCCTGCAGGAAGTGTATCGCTACCGATTCGATGAGGATCCGCACTGGAAAGAAAACTGGGATGTGGAAGTCAGTGGAGGTACTCAGCACCCCGTTCTCAGATCTGAAGACAGTCCCGCCGGTGTGAATCGGCTGTATTTTGATAATCGCCAGGGGGCCAGCCTCAAACTTAAAGGTCGGCAGACATTCTCGCTGTCACCCCGGACACAGTACACACTCACAGCTCGTCTGCGCATGCAGGGCTATTACGGAGAAATACGGGTGGATCTGGTTGATGCCGCCGACACAGACAGGCCGTCGCGGGCGTATCGGTTCAATCCGACCCATTCACCGTCCATGCGCGTTGGTCTGGCTGGTGAACGAGCGCGGTCGATTGCTCAGTTGTTCACAATGCCATCGTCCCACCAGGAGTTTGTCGATCTGAGCATCGTGTTCTTTGCTCCTGACCGGACAACTGAGGTCTTTATCGAGGTTGCAAGCAGCGGTGGTATTGAGACCCTGGTCGAGGAAGTAGCGGTCTGCCGAAATCTGTCACCAGTCTCAACATTCGAAACCGGAATCGGCATCAGAAACCATCGGTGGTTCGGAGATACATTCTTCCGTACCGGCAGACTCTTCGAGGCAGAGTCCGTTATAACGGACTCGCAGATGCTTGCTTCAGAAGATGTGGATGGAGATGGACGGTGGTCATTGCTTCGACTGCCTCAACCGGAACATCCAAAAATGTTTCCAGTCAAAAATCCGTGGCTGTTTAGTGAATATTCAGTTTTGAAATCCGACTCGTCGCCTCGAGAACAGGGAGGGACCACTGGAATCCTGCAGCTGCACTGCACAAGTCTTTACCACGGTCGGTATGAGGTTTTTCTGTCTGACACGTGCCGAGACGCAGCTGTTTCTTTAGATGGTCATCACTGGAGAATAGTGCGGGGAGGAAAGGGCGAACTGAACCTCGGACTCGTGGACGTGGGTGAAGACGGATTCAGACTCTGGATCGATCACCGTCATCCGACTTCCGTTAATCCCGGCCCCATCTACGTGGATTACGTTCGTTTTATGCCCGTGTATGTACCGGAGAACGGCATAGAGAAGCCGCAGGAACCGCCGACGATTCAGTCTCCTTTGTCGGTGCAGGACTTAAAGGTAAGTCTGGTCGGTCAGCAGATCAGTCGGCGAAAGGATGAATGGGTCTGGTGCGGGATTCCTTTTTCGCCCGGACAATTCAGACCAAGCGACGGGGTTTCCTGCGATGCTGCAAAGAATCTTACTGCCAGACCGCTGCTTTCCTGGCGCGACGGAAGCGTGAAGTGGCTGGGTGTTGAATTCCAGGCCGACGATATTTCTGACAGGGAATGTGTTCTGCAATTGCAGAAGAGAGCGGACACATCACACGGGACATTCCCAACTAAGCAGGGCCGATCTGTCGGTGATGGGGTGATATTGGATCTTGGCGATGTGGAACTCCGTGCGGAACACAACGTATGGGACACAATCCTGTTCCGGGGAAAGCCGATGATCAGCGGAGGGCCAGGCATCCGGTGTGAAACAGAGACCGGTATGGTGCTTGATGAACTTATCACCACAAAAGTGACGATTCACAATAATGGACCACACCCTACCCTGCATTCTCATGGATATCTCGGTCGTGACGGTGTGACTGGCCCGGTTGCGTTCGAAGCATGGCTGGCAGAACGGGCGCCTGGTGTGTTGGGCCTCACGTTCAGTGTGGTCAACATATCAGACGAACAGTTCCAAACGGAGGCAGGTTGTTCGCCGGCAATGGGACTCCGGGATCTGCAGCTGATCATTGATAACATCGAGGTCCGTCCACAGGAAATGATCTGGCCTTCCGGAAGCCTTCCGGCTGAAGGACGACAGGTTCTCAGACAGGACGGCAGCGGACCCAATCTGGAGACCTTTGCCGGACGATGGAGTCTTGAAGTCGATGGACAACAGCGGACATCCGGCAGTCACACGGAGGGCTGGACGGACATCTGTGGCAGTCGTACAGGCGTAGGGATCGCCGTTCGTGAGTTTATAGAGAAATATCCAAAATCTCTGGCTGTGGAAGCCTCAGACGGACTACTCGCTGTCCAGGTCGGAATCTGGCCGGCGGACGCCGCAACATTCCGCTGGTCTCAGGGAACAAGACTGACGGTCGACCTGGGAATTTATCTTCACGAAGGAACTGATCGGAATCAACGTGAAGCCGCGTTGGCCGCCATTTTGAATCCGCTGCGGGCTGTCCTGCCCCCTGCTCACTACTGTAATGCTTCGGTTTTTCACGCTGCCCTGGTCCCTGCACCTGTCCAGGAATTTTTGCCGTATGAGAAAAGCATCGAAGCAATGAATCAAAGGGCCCTGATGCAGGCGATGAGTTACGGCCATGAACACTGGGGAGACGTTTTTCAGGGATCCGGCTACGTTCGTGGAACACCACGGATGTGGGGCAATCAGGAATACGGTCAGTTACCGGCCAAAGTGTGGCACTTTGCCCGCACTGCAGGTTTGTCCGAGCTCGCTGTACTTGAGGCCGCGTCGGCGCACTATGCAGACATTGATGTGTGTCATTACTCCACACGAAAGGGATGGACCGGCGGCTCACACCCTCATTCGGGTGACATCCGCGAAGGGCATCAGATCGAACCGCCGAATTTCGCACATATTCATGGCGCGGATGCCCTGCTGTGGACATATCTGCTGACCGGTCATCAGCGACTTAAAGATACCGCGGTGGAGATGGCAGACTTTGTGCTGGATAATATGCCGCCGCATGGTTCCTATTCGCAGGTCGTGCTGAGTCGATGGGGTGAGAACCATCCACCGTTTGGGGCATACGATGGGGTAAGGGAATTCGGACTGCCGCTGCAGACTGTCTGTACAGCGTATGAGATTACAGGGAAGGACAAATATCTTCAGACAGCCCATCGTCTGGCGGATTACGGATTGCGTCTGCAGGACCCTGAGGATGGTTTCGTGGAAACCGCCTGGTATTTTGCAGCCAGTCGCCAGGCCAGAGTCGGCGCGCGATATGACATGAACCCTGCCCTGATGCACTACTGGGAATTAACCGGAGACCGGCGGGTGGAACGATTTTTCGCGAAGATGGCCGATTTTCTGCTCGATCCTCCGAACAGGAATGCAGACCACATCATGCATCGCTTCCGTGTTCGCAGCTGGTTCGGCGGTTCGGAAAATCCGGAATCGTGGGCGTTTGCAGCAAAATTTTCGCCTCGGCGTACCGAAATGCTCCACGTGATGAAACAGCGATTCCTTAGTGAAAAATATAATACTTTCTGGCCGGACCATCAGGCACTGGATGCGAATGCAAAACAGCTGGGCTATCTGACCGTTGGTGGACATGCTGCGATCGGAGTACTGGCAAATCCTCAGTCACCAAGATAAAAGAGGATCGGTCCCCATAGTTGTGAATTGGAATCAGAATTCGACTGATCGCCGGCAACAACAGCGCCGGATACGTTTGGTAACAGCGAAGCGGGCATCACAGACTGAATCAACATGAAAAATATCGACAAACAAATTCTGACACGACGTGACTGGCTGACAACGACAACGGCGATCGGTGCCACGACCTTGGTGAAGCAGGCTGTCGGTGCTCCCCGGACGGGTGAGTCGGTATCGGCAAATGTTGTTGATATCGGGGCACGACGTGAGCTGTTTGTGGATCATTTTCTTATTGATCGACTGAACGGAACACATCTCAAACTCCATGAGCCTCAACTGGCTCCACCCATGACCGAACCGGCTGACAAACTGGAATATGCAACTGTCATCAAAGATGGCGATTTGTTCCGGCTTTATACTCGTGATGCACGTGGTGCCACAAAGAGCGGCGACGTCACAGAGGTCACTCGATATTGCGAGAGCAAAGACGGGATTCACTGGACAAAACCGGTTCTGGGGCTGCACGAAGTCGACGGCAGTCGAAAGAACAATGTGATTCTGCGCGAAGTCGGGGCCTGCCATAATTTTTCACCGTTTCTCGATACAAGACCGGGACTCTGGATCCCCGGCCGGCCGGAAGTTCCCAACGACCATCTTGCCGTTGACCGTCGATTCAAGGCACTGGGGGGAATTGGTGTCGGGCCGAACGGCGGCCTGTTTGCGTTTTCATCGGATGACGGGATTAACTGGACGAAGCTGAGCGACAAATCCGTAATTACCTCCAACGATGACATCGCGTTTGACTCGCAAAATGTTTCATTCTGGTCTGAAACCGAACAGTGCTACGTCTGCTATTTCCGCACGTGGAAGACAACCCACGGAAAACTGCGATCGATCAGTCGCACTACATCAAAGGATTTTCTGTCATGGAGTGAGCCGGTCGTGCTGGAACCCAATTTCCCTGGTGAGCATCTGTACACGAATCAGACTCACCCATACTTTCGGGCGCCTCATATCTATGTGGCACTGCCGACTCGATTTCATCCCCGGCGAGGCGACAGCACGGACATCGTGTTTATGACCGCCCGCGGTAATCGCCCGTATGACCGCACCTTTCGAGAAGCCTTCATTCGACCCGGACTGGACATCGACCGCTGGGGCAACCGTGCGAATTACGCCGCGCTGAATGTGGTCCCCACCGGTTCGACCGAGATGTCGATCTACACGACGCCCTTCCGACGTTTCACACTGCGAACAGATGGGTTTGCCTCAGTTCATGCAGGCGCAGACCGCAGCGAAATGATAACGCATCCGATCCACTTCGATGGCCGTTCACTGGTCCTGAATTACTCAACCAGCGGTGGCGGACACCTCAAAGTTGAACTACAGACAATCCACGGTCAGCCCCTGCCAGGATTCGACCTTGCCGATTGTCAGATTCTCGTCGGAGATGCGATCGAGCAGCCCGTCACGTGGACAGGCGGTGACCTCAGCCGGTTGGCCGGAACACCTGTGAGACTTCGATTCATGATGCAGGAAGCAGACCTGTTCTCTCTGAAGTTCAGTTCATGATTTGCAGGCACAGTCCCAGGGAAATCTGGTATAGCGAAACTGGTAACCTGATCCAGCAGGCGACCGCGGGATTTCAACACCCACCAATTCTGAGTAATTTCACCTTACAAAGCGGATCGAAAAAAGATCTGCATCTTTCATGACGAACCGTAACCGAACCGGTATTTCAGCGAGTGCGCCGATGTTGGTTGTATGCTGCCACGACACAGTTCGCTCGATATCGTCACCGAAGATGACCGGGCAATCCTCCAACGCAAATCCAGGTATGGCATTGCCGACAACATCCTGAATCTCCACACGGAGACGGCCCGCTGCCGAAGTCGCATAATTGATCACCAGTTCGTTGCCCGTAAACGTAATCGGTTTCGTCAACAGTTCGCCCGACTCATATTTAGCGTGCGCCGAGACGAATCCATCCTTCCGTATCACGTAACGTCGAATATGCTGTGCCGGGTCCGCCCAGCCGTGAGAAACATAGAGTGAAATTTCGTCCGAAGCCGTCTCGATCATCCCCGGAGCCACCGTATTGCTCCGGCTTAGCCAGCCGAGTCGGTCGCGTCCCGGACGCAGATAGGACTCCATGAAACGACGACTGAAGTGGATACCGTCACGACTGGAAATGAAGCAGGTATCCGAAACGCCCGGCAACAGTTTCTCATCCACATACCTCTTCCGTCCGGGCAGAAATCTCCGTGGAAAGCCCAGCAGAATATGTGGTGCCCTGGCATATGGAGTGATCCCGTTCGTATAAATGTGCTCGGGTGCAGTCGAACCAAAATCCAGTCGCCGAAGAGGCGTCCACTGAATGAAATCGTCGGATGTACGCAGTGCAACCGACCGTACTTTCGGTCCGAACGGCCGGTACCAGATCCGGTGATACGTCACATAACGTTTCGCTGTCGGGTCCCAGCGCGTACAGAAATGGCTGTCGTAAGCAGCTGCGACTCCGCGATATTCCGTGAGCACTGGGTCCTCCTGAATAAGGTGCCAGCGAATACCATCAGGTGAACCAAAAGCCCACACCGGCTTCTGATAACCATTGCCGGAAAGCGCCTTGTAGCGTTCGTCCGGCTTCGCATTCGGATTCGTATCTTTGAAGACACCCAGGCCGCAGTGCGAACCATTTCCTCTCCAGACAATGTTCGTTCTGTCTGTTCCATCAAACTCATAGAGACCAAGTTCCGGTTTGGTCCAGTGAATCCCGTCAGTACTTTCGGCGTAGCAAACTGACTCTGGATCGTCGATCCTGGGTTTTTCGTCCAGCCCGGCTCGATAGTACATCCGAAAACGATCGTCATCCGGCAGTACAGTTACGTAACCGGACCAGCGGCCTTCCCACGGTTTGTCAAAGCGAAGTACTGTTTCACGAGGAACCGGCTCGTGAAGCTTCAGTGTGATACCGCCCGTCATCTTTTCGATCAAAAAATCATCGACGAACAGTTCCAGCCGCGAACCAATGGAAATCGCCTCGCTCTGTGACGCAGTCGGTTCGGCCGTTTTACTGACGATGCGAATCCCCTCGTCAAGCTTCCACAAATTCCATGCGGACTGACTTGCGCCTCTACTCGAAAAACTGCCGATCCAGAATCCAGACAGCGTGTCCACGCCAATACTGTCGGCGCGACGTACTGTCATGCGTTCGATTGACCGGACACCGTCGATCCACAAGCTGGCTGCAACTCCGTCATAAACAATTTGATATGTATGGAGCTGCGTTGCGTCGAGCGTCACAGAGGTCTCAAGATCCGTCACCTGCTTGGTGTCGGGCCATTGAATACAGACCGCCATCCCCCTGCCGATAGACACGGCAACACCCAGCCCATGGGTCTCGACATAATCGACTGATCCCCGCACAGTCATCGTCCAGACACCGGGCATCGCGTCCAGATTCACTCTGTAACGCTGCACGCCTTTGAACACAATGCGCCGAAAACCACCGGCTGCAGCTCCGGTGATCGGCACACCATCACCGGTAAATCCTTCGGTCTCGGGATTCGTCTCACCAATGTGGACGGGGGGAATGATGGCACCAAATGTCTCAGCCACAGTCGCAAGCAGAACAGTCAAAGACCATGTCATCACTCTATTCATCGTGGGCGTAGTCCTGTTACCAAAGTTTGCTTCGTACCCGGTCTGCGAAATAATTCTGTTGCTGCCATCCGCGGATGTCGGTCAGGGACGTCCGGTGATCACTGCTTCACCAAAATGTGCAGCTGCGACCCAGGACATCAACTGAGCACAGAGCAAACCGGCTGGAGTTCCCACAAGGTTTCCAAGTACACCCATCAGGATGCCGACCGGTGCCAAGGCCGGATGGTAGACGCCGGCGACAACGGGAGTCGAAATAACTCCACCGACATTTCCCATGCTGCCGGTGGCAAACAGAAAACAGGGAGCACGCAGCATTCGGGCCGCAACAGCCAGGCAAAGAATGTGGATTCCAATCCAAACGGCTCCCGTCAGTAACAGCAGTGGTGCTTCAGCAATGGCTCGCAGGTTACCAGTGGCGCCCATGGTCGCCACCAGCAGATAAAGACCTCCGTAGGCAACAGACGACGCACCTTCATTTTCGATGCGACGGACCGGTGTGAAAGAACACACGAGTCCGACGATGACGACAAATAATATCCCCCAAGTATAGTGTGACAGCACCGACCCGACCTCCGGAATCTGATTACCACCCCACATACACACCCAGCCTCCAACGAACCCTGTACCCAACATCAACGCAAAGCCCGGCAACGTAATCGGTCGGGCATTCGAAGCTTTGTATTCAGCCAGACGTGCATTCAATTCGTCGAGAATACGCCGATCGGCGCAATTCCATTTGTCAACTTTATCCTGATACCCGCTGAAGGCGATCATGATCGTCATCCATCCGTAGCCGACTACGGAATCAACGATAATAATGGGACTGAAGATGTCATCCGGACAGTGAACACCCTCCTTGATTGCCAGCATGTTTGAGCCGCCACCGATCCATGCACCAGCCAGCGCACCCATTGCTTTCCAGGTTTGCGGATCCAGCTGCGACTGAAAAATCGCCAACGCAATCGGACCGCCAACCACAATCCCCGCAGTCCCGGCAAGCAGCATGCCGATCGCCAGCGGTCCGAGCCGGGCAATCGCCTTGACATCGGTCGACATCGTCAACATCAACAGTGCTGCCGGCAGCAGATGCAGGCTGCACCAGTCGTACAACGGGGATTCCGCAGGAGTGATCCCCCATGTTGTACCGAAAACCGGGAGCAAATAGATCCACACAATCGGTGGAATATAGCGAAACAAAACGGACATTCGTGGCGTCCGCGCCGCCAAAAAAATGCACGCAACGAAACCCGAAAAGAATACGAACAATGCTGTCGAGTCGACAATCAACGGCACAGACTCAGTGGCGGCAAGGATCATAGATTCTCTCGGACGAATCGTCGGCACCACGACCACAGAGACAAAACTCAAACTGAACCATCAATATAATCCGGAACGGGCCAGAAATGTAGTGTTGCCCGTCAGTGACCGCGTCCCGACTGGTGCCGCGCCGATCACGCACCCGGCGCCACGACAGATCCAGATAACGCCAGCGCAGACTTCCAGCAGTCCACTGCGTTTGAAATTCATCGACAGTGTCGCTTCTGCTCGACAGTCGTGAAATTCATGAACCAGCGAGGACAGTTCGGACAGCTGTACCTGCTGTCCGAACTGTTGCGGAGTCTGTCCATGATTACAGGACAATCGTCAGGCCGGCAACCAGGCTGTCCTGTTTAACACTCTTGTCGCTAACCGTCGTAATATTCATCAGTGGGGCGAAGCCGAGACTGCGGACATACTCCAGAGTAAACAAAGCATTCGGATTGAGTTTCATCCCCACACCAACCACCAGTTGGCGGTTAAATTCGAACTGTGTATCCGATCTGCCCTGGCGTCCTTCACTCCAGCTGACTGAATAGCGTGTCGGAATATCAGAGATAAACGAGCTGTAGGCCGCTTCCGTGCGATAGGCGATGATGGGATGCTCCGTCACCGGCCAGTCATGGAGAGTGCTGGCAAGTTCAGCGGCCAAAGTCAGATTGCCGAGTTGCAGCAGAGAATTCACGTCCCACGCGGGGTTGCATGCACCGAATACGTTTGGTTCAAGGTGCTCGGCCGTCGAAGAATCATAAATGGTTCCGTAAAGAAATCCGGCTCCCAGCTGCAGAAGGCATTGCTCACTGTACTGCAGCCGGCAACGGGCGTTGGCAGCAAAGTTATTCAGATCACCTTTCTCATTCGAATCGGCCACACGGATTCCTCGGCCTCCATTGATCGCAGAGACAGTCACGTTCGAAGTACCGTCTTCATAGCCGACGCCGATGGCTTCGTGTAACGCTCCGAAGTAATGCCAGACAACTGATTGTGAGAACGGGCTGAGCGTGCCCATGTCTCCAAAATTCAAATTCTTCTTGCCGAGAAAAGCATACCAGGGCGTCTGGTCGAGATCACCAAAGACCGCATAGGCCTGCCGCATCTGGAGACTTCCCTGTTTGAAATCTCGGAAAGAAAAAACGTCAGAGAAGAGTAACTCGCTGTGAATGTGGATGTAGTCACCAATGTGTCCTGTCACACCTGCATTCCCGTGCAGAAGCCGTGCGTCGGTCGCGTGTCGTCCCTCGAAGTCCGTGGGAAACCGAGTCAGGTAGCTGAACTTGTCGGTGCGATTGGTGTGCGCCGCCAAGACTGAAATTCGACCCTGCATTCCAAACAGAACATGAGTTTCATCACCCCATTTGGTGCCATTGGTGAGGACCTTGATTTCCTTGTCCGACTGACGGTTCTGAAAATTGAAAATGTCCGTGAAATAAGCTGTGTCGGTGTGCAGATACTGGGTGTAGTTCCGGTGGGTTTTCGCCTGCTCCCAATAAGGATCATGTACAGTGTTCCCCGATCGGCTGCCGGACGACGACGAGTCGGTCGAATATCTGACCTGAGCAATTATTTCAGACGAAGTCTGTGCCTGGCCCCACGCAGCAGTGAGAAGGCAGAACCAGAAACAGAATGGGCCCATGTCAGGCAGCTTGCCCATAGATCAAGCTCTCCGGAATAGGATGGAACAGTGACACTAGGATTTAGTGTCGACAAACGACTTTTCCGGATGATCTAGTTATCCCGGAATTAACGGTATTTCCGGTTAGAGAAGAGTTCCCTGGGATCTCATAATGTTGTTGGTAATGCTGTTTACCGCCGTATTTCGGAGTTTTATGCGCGTTCTCGCCACATTGGCGAAGGATGTTGTCCCTGTCGTTAACCCGGTTCAAAACAGATCGTCAACTGCGAATTATCGTGGAGAACTCGAACTTTTGCAGGGCGTTGATTGATTCACAACATCGCCGGCGCGAACGACCAGTTTCGCTTCCCAGCAACCGCCCGGACGAATCTGATTATAACAATCCGTCAGAGGCCCTGCGGAGTCGTTCCTTTCCAGCACCGTCACATCACCGCTGCTGCCGGCACCAAGTGTTCCGATTTCACCGGCGAGTTGCAGAATTTCGGCGGGACGGGAACCAACACGAACGAACACTTCGTGTTCAGGCATTCCCGCAGCAATGCATTTACTCATCATCCTGGGCAGGTCATGCAACGGTTGTACACCAAGATGAGCAGCATATTGGTCGGTGGAAATGGTGTCCGGGTACCAGCCTTCGGTAAACGCTGTTTCTGCCACGCGAAACGAAAAGCTGGTAAAGCCATGGCAACCATCGAACAATACACCGCGATCGCGCGCATCGCAGACTTCCGGCAAGACCTTGCCGTCATCGCCGATGATACTCCATTCTTCATCACGGAAAATGTACGTCACAACGTCGCCCGGCCGGATCAATGCGAGCTGTTCTGCGATCGACCATTCGGTTGGATTTCGCATGCCGTATAGCAGCGGCTTGCCCGTTCGTTCAGCGACGTCCAGCGCACTTCGTACAACGTCTCGAGGATTCAGTGCGCATGAATTTCGGCTAACGTTGACTGCAATGCCCCAAATGAAATCACCGCCTTCAGCAATGGCCTCCGCACATGCATCAATGTCGATCCACTTGCTGTCCTGAAAACATGGTCCGTCTGGTCTTTCTCCGTTTTTCGACAAATTGATCGCAAGCCGAATACGTGTACGGCTGGCTTCAATCGTGTCGCGACGATATTTCCGCCAGTGTTGGGCCCCGGCATCTCCCTGAGAAAGCACCGTTGTCACACCCCGAAGCAGAAATTCAACATCCGGATCGACCCCGTATTTGGACCCGCTGTTTGCGGGATGAGCATGAAGATCGATGAGTCCGGGTAACAAAAGTCCGTTTGGAAATTCGAGAGTCTGCCGCGAATTGCCGTCAAACGATGCGCCAGACGCCATAATGCGATCGCCACGAATTGCCACTGCACCTGGACCGTCCAGACCGGTCGTTGTACAAACGACACGCCCCGCCCGGATAAGAAGGTCACAATCAAAATCAGCCATGAAATCACCACGGTGGTTGGCTGCCGGCACAACTGGAGGCACTCAGATGACGGTGGACCATACTGGCAAAAAAAAATTCTGCGCACAGCGTTTCGAACGGTTTGGACATCGTTGAGCAGCAAATAACAGGTCGACGTGAAATCAACGTATGGTCGTCTCCTGGCAACCTGTCACCTTCCATTGTACGGGGATTTGGTGAAATTGAGTACCACTGACCTGCGGCTCTGAACAAAACCAGCTCTGATGAATTTTCTACAACAGTGCGCTGGAGATGCAAAATCAGGTCTGGACAGATGTTATCTCTTGGCAGAATTGTTTGACCGTACGGGTTCTCCCGTGGTAGAACCGCCGGGATGCTTTCACCAAAACACATCGAGCGATTTCCTGGAAGTCGCGTTCTTCACATTGCCATTCCCGCACTCGTGCTGCTCGGCGGCAGACTGATTGCGGACGAATCCGAGGATCAGTTAGCAGCGTACGATGCGAGCATCGTGCAAAGCGATCGAGAGCACTGGGCGTACATGCCGGTTCGGCGGCCACAGGTGCCTGCTGTGGACGACCCCGAATGGATCCGAACACCGATTGACAACTTCATCCTTGTCAAACTGGAACAGCAGGGGTGGCGGCCCGCTCCAGCGGCGCAGCCATACGATCTGTTAAGGAGGTTGTATCTCGATCTGATTGGGCTGCCGCCAACGATTGCCCAACAGGGCCGGTTCCTCGCGAATCCGACCGCTGAACAGTTCGATGAACAGGTGGACCAACTCCTGCGACAAAAAGGATACGGCGAACGCTGGGCGCGGCACTGGCTGGATCTTGCGCGATATGCCGAATCGAATGGCTACGAACGTGATGCCGAAAAACGACATGTCTGGCGTTATCGCGACTATGTCATCGATGCCTTAAACGAGGACAAGCCATACGATCGCTTCATACTGGAGCAACTGGCAGGCGATGAACTGACCGACCGCAGCACGGAAACAGTGCTGGCCACCAGCTTTTACCGTCTTGGATCGTGGGACGATGAACCAGCAGATTTCGCGCAGTATCGTCACGATCAAATCGACGACATCATCCGCACCACGTCACAGGTATTCCTGGGTTTGTCAATGGGATGTGCGCGTTGTCACGATCACAAGTTCGACGCGTTAACGATGCTCGACTATTACCGCATGTCCGCGATCATGGCGCCGATGAAACGACCCGCCCGGGATGCCGACATACCCGCCGGATCCATCGAACAACTTGAACAGATTGCGGAACGCGATCGGGTGATCGAAGGCCTGCGAAACCAACAGCAAAAACTGCGGGCCAGTTTTCGCGATGAATTTCTGACCTCCGGTCTCAGTACGCTGGAACAAAAAGTGCTGTCGGCATTCATGATTCCTGTTGCCGAACGCAACTCCCAACAAAAGCAACTGGTTACGACTCACCAGGCCGAATTAGATCAGCAGCTTGAGGCCGCTTTTCCGCCGCATACGAAGCATCGCTTTGATGATTTCCAGCGCCGGATCACTCAACTGCAGGAACAGACACCAGACCTGCCAAAAGGATATTTTCTGCTTGAAGAGAGGAACAAGCCGCCTCGAAGTTATCTGCTGCTTCGTGGTCGGGCGGCCTCCCCCGGACCGGAAGTTCAACCCGGACTTCCGACGGTACTCGTACGTGAGCAACCATCATTTCACGAGCATGAAAGATCCACAGGTCGACGACTGGTGTTTGCTAAGTGGATTGCCCACGCAAAAAATCCGCTCACCGCTCGTGTCATCGTGAACCGGGTGTGGCAGTACCACTTTGGGGAGGGCATCGTCCGCACGCCCAGTGACTTCGGCGTGATGGGTGATTCACCGACGCATCCCGAGTTGCTCGACTGGCTGGCATACTGGTTCGTTAACGACGCGAACTGGTCACTGAAAAAACTGCATCGGCTGATTGCGTGCAGCAATACCTACCGAATGAGCAAAGCCTCGAACTCAGAATACGCCCAGGCGGATCCCGCCAATCGACTGTTATGGCGATTTCCTTATCAACGACTCCAGGTTGAGGCCATCCGTGATTCAATCCTGGCTTCAAGCGGCAGACTGAACCGCAAGATGTACGGACCCGGCGTGAAACTGGACATCCCAGAGGTTGTGATTGAAAGTCACGCAGACCGGAATATTTGGGAAGCGTCAGGTCGCGAGGAACAGTCACGACGTACCGTTTATGCGTTTGTTAAACGCTCGATCGTCGTGCCGATGCTCGAAGTACTCGATTTTTGCGACACAACGCGTTCCGCTGAAAAACGCAACATCACCAGCGTGTCACCGCAGGCGCTGACATTGTTCAACGGTGATTTCGTCACCCAACAGGCGAAGTACCTGGCCGAACGGGTCATCCGGGAAGTCGGAGACGACCCGACGGCACAGGTCGCGCATGCATGGCAACTGGCTTTGTGCCGACTGCCGAATGACGAAGAGCATCGGGCAATGGCTGATTTTCTGGAAACGGAAACACAGCGATCAATAAGTGAGTTGAATGAAGGTGAAGTACTGACAGCGGATCGGGCTCATCGTCGTGCGTTGGTTCAGGTGTGCCGGGTTATTTACAACCTTAACGAGTTTTCATATCCAAATTAAATTCCAAATCGCTCTTCGTGCAGAAGTCATCGCCCGTTGCGGCACGTCAAAAGTGAGACACTCCTGATGAACGGTGGCCAACGCTTCAGACCAAACGACACTCCCTGCCACCGAACGCGGCGGGAATTCCTCTGGGAGGTTGGTGGTGGCTTTGCAGGCCTGGGTTTGATCGATCTGCTGTCACGTGATGGTTTTTTTACAAATCGCGGTGTTGCAGCAAATGCACTGAAGACCCCTTCGACACTGAAGCCACCGCAATTTCCGGGAAAAGCGAAACACTGCATCTTTCTCTTCATGAATGGTGCGCCCAGCCAGGTGGATACCTTTGACCCCAAACCCACACTTACGAAATTCGACGGTACTCCGTACAAGGGCAAAGCGAAATTTGGTAGTGGCGGTCGAGCAATTGGCTACCTCGCTCAATCCACCTTCAGGTTTCACCAGCATGGGGAGAGTGGGCTTCCGATCAGTGAAATTTTTCCACATACCGCCAGATACGCAGACGAATTGTGCGTGATTCGTTCAATGTACGCCGATACAGCAGCACATGCCTCAGGCTGTCTGCAAATGAATACCGGCGATGTACAAATCGGGTCACCGAGCCTTGGTTCGTGGATGAGTTACGGTCTGGGTACAGAAAGTCGGAACCTGCCCGGCTTTGTTGTCATGACGGATCCTCGCGGAGGACCGATCAGCAGCGCGTCGAACTGGTCGTCGGGCTACATGCCCGCTGCCTATCAGGGAACCTTGTTCCGCAACGGCGGTACCCCGCTTCTTGACCTTGCCACGCCGCAAGGCGTCGGGGACAGGACACAGCGTCATTCCCTCGATCTGTTGGAAAGATTGAACAGAGAACACCTGGCACGGCATCCTGGTGAATCGGAGCTGGTGGCCAGAATCATATCGTATGAACTGGCTTATCGAATGCAGTCGAGTGCGACCGAGGCGGTGGATCTCGAGTCGGAAGATGCCCGAACCAGAGAAATGTACGGGTTGAACAACAAACTCACGTCAGACTTCGGGAACAAATGTCTTACAGCGCGGCGGTTAATCGAGCGAGGAGTGCGGTTCGTACAGTTGTACTCCGGTGGCGGACATCTCGAGGATACCTGGGATGGCCACACGGACTGTATCAGCAACCATAAGCTGCACGCTGGTGAAACAGACCAGCCCATTAGCGCTCTGATTACCGATCTAAAACAACGTGGTTTGTGGGATGAGACGCTCATCGTGTGGGGTGGTGAATTCGGACGTACGCCAACCAGTGAAGGTGTTGGAAAACCGGGACGCGATCACAACTGGCTTGGTTTCTCGATGTGGCTGGCTGGCGCGGGTATCAGGGGCGGCCAGGTGATTGGTGCTACAGACGAACTTGGTTTTGCGGCCGTGGAAGACAGAGTGCACGTTTCCGACTTGCACGCCACCATCCTGCATCTGATGGGACTCGACCATCGGCATCTGACTTATTTCTACAATGGACTGGACAGGCGGCTCACCGGACCGGATGAAGAACGTTACCACGTTGTTCAGCAGGCACTGGCGTAATCCCATCAAGTCGTTGCTGTCATGCACCCCATTTTCCAGGATGCACGATTGTTGGCCCGCTGAATGGAATTGTCCCGCAACGTCTCCTCACTCTGTCCAATACGAGTAGAACCGGCCGTTGCGGACCACAAAACGCAGCTGAACTGTCTGATCCTCGAATTTGACGATGTCACGTTGTTGCCAATGGACCTGTTCGTGCAAAACATTCCCCATGACTGGCCTCGACCGTGTCAAAACGCTCCCGTTGCCATCCAGCACCTCAACCCAAATTTCACCACTTGGTGCATCGGCATTGAGAAACAATTTCGTTCCACGCATGCGGAAGGGTTTCGTGAGAATCGCCCCTGCAATTTCACCGGCATCCAGCGAGACGAAGCCGTCCCGCCGCAGCACAGCCAGCGAGATCGCACAAGCGTCGGGATCTGGACGAGGAGGTCGAGTCCGATACTTGGCACTTGTGTAATAAAACCACAACTCATCACCACGCAGCACGGCGTTTGATGGTCCGATTATTCCTGTCAGATCATAAGCACCATCCCCGGGTCGCGAACTGTCGATAAACGGCCGGCGATCGCCAAGTCGCTGCCAGGTTTTTAAATCCCGGCTGCACGTGAGCTGCACCAGATGAAAACCGTCGGTGTTGGTGCCGTCGACAGACGGTCCGGTAGAGTAGTACATCGTTGGCATACCCACATACAGCGACTCATATCGGAACACGCCCATATTGTAGACGTCCACGTTGTAGCGTGCCGGTTCGATTGACATCATTGGCTGCAACGAATCGTCGGCAAGTCGCGTGCTGATTTTTTCAAGTCCCATCTTCTGATCAAGATCATCGGCATGAAAAATCAGTCCGTGATTGGTCCATGTTTTGAAATCTCTGCTGGTTTCCAGGTGAACGGAGCGACCGTTGGGCCCGTTGCGTTTGACGGTGAGAATCAGCAGCCCGGCCTTTCGGTCAAAGGAAAAATTCGCTTCATCGCCGCTGGGTACACCGGGCACATCCGGAAGCATTTTCCAGCGGCGTCCGTCGGGTGAAACGGCGAACCCGATCGGCGGCAGTGCGCACTTATAACGCCGCGAGGGATCGGGATCTGTCGGATCATAAATGACGTAATCCGTTCGAACGTGGTGTTCTCCCGCCATGAGTGCGATATAATTGTTGCGCGGCCATCTCTCATAAGTCACCTGGCCAAGCTCCGGCTGAGACCAGTGAAGTCCGTCAGAACTTTCGTAATAGCCGGTATAATTTTTCCCTGTCGCGATCAGATCGGTCGGAGTCGCAGCACAGTCCCAGAACTTAAAAATCTGTTCCTCAGTGTCCCAGACCGGAGCTGTGCGAACCTGGACACTTGATACGCCCAGCTGCCAGTTCGGTCGGATCACCGCACCTTTTTTGACGGGCCGATGCATCGTCCGTTTCAAATTTTCAATCTTCTGTACACCGATATCATCGAGAAACAATTGTCGTTCCCCGGCTGCCGGACGAAACGGCATCTGTGCCCTGGAATCAGACCACGTAAACAACAGCAGACCGGCGAACGTAGTCCGTACTGCAAATTTAACCTGAAACACGAGCGCCGATGTGAAGACATTTCTGACTTGTCGATTTGTTCTCATAGAATTGGTATCCGATCACCAACTCTAGCTGAACAAAGTTCCGGGTGAAATCCTCCCGACAGCATTTTGCGACTGACATGATCAGGTCGGATGTTTCACTCATTCAGGTTCAGAAATTGTTCCGAGATGCCATCGTTCGTACCACAGGAACTGATCAATACTGCGCCGAATTACCGCTGCATGTGCTTATCAGTTGGTGTGATTCGTGATCGGATGTGACCCGGTGGCGGTGTGACCCCTCGGTACAAAATCGTTATTTAACAGCGAGGGCTGGAACTGAGTGACTGGTGCATTTCCTGTTCTGGTTTGCCCGCATAACGACCGCTTTGAATGTGGCGAATTGTCGCCAGGCAAGAATGCCCCAGGACTAATTTCCAGAAGCACTCCGGAAGGCACCTGCTGTCCTGGCAGGTATTGATCAGAACGAACGGATTCAGAGATCCTTATCGGGAAAGCGTCTGCATCAACTGCTCGGATGTCTGAAATCCCTGCGAACGATTCAGGATACGCAGATCCGGAGCGACGATCAGTGTGGTTGGCAGAGACCGGATTCCCATCTGTTCTACAAAGTCTTTCTGATCGTCGGCGTTGACTTCGATTGCCACAAATCGCCGACCGATCAGATGGATCAGGTTCGGATCAGTGTAAGTTTCGTTTTTCATACGTTCACAGTGCGAACACCAGGGAGCAGATATCTGAATCAGAATCAGTCGATTCTCCCGACTCGCCAGGTTGGCTGCTCGACGAATGTCGGTATTCCATGAGATGGTTTGCACTGCGGGACGCCGTGTTTCATTCGAATTCCGGGGGCTCGTCTGATACTCAGGTTTCAGTCGTTCACTGAGCTCTCGGATGCGGCCTGCTGCGGCCTGACGTTCGGAAACGTAAGGGAATGAATTTGAGCCATGGTCTTCGTGGCGCAGGCCGATTTCACAGGTTCCGTCGTCGCAGGAATTACGCGAATTTCCAAAGTTAATGTCACACTGTCCGTCTTCACAAAGCGGATCCGGGTACCTGGACACAGGCGGGTGCCCGAATCGGTCGCTGCTTACTGACTGAGGCGGGTCCGAACTCCCGAAGTGCTGAGCAAATGCGGATGCGGACAGGACTGTTCCTGCCATCAAAAGGAGGGCTGGTTTCGACATTTGAGTGTCTCTTACAGAAGAAGGTGTTCTGAAACCGGGTGGTCGTCAGGCCACCGGTGACGGTCCCCGCTCCCGAATCCGGTCAGGAGACAATTGCGAGACCGAACAGTCAATTTGCACATAGCGTGCCAAAGCCTGCAGCAGTAACATTATCCGGCAGGAACGGCTGGTTGTGCGGATTTGGCGCGAAGCTGTATACGACCAGACGGAATGCGCACCGGCGAAAAAACAACCATGTGTCCACGTCAATTGACAGGGAGTGTCATCCTGACGGCAGGCTGTGATCGAGATGATGCGTTCTGTCGCGACTGATCTGTCAGAACGTTCACTTCTTTTTCCGGCGCGCCCAGGAGTCTCGCAGTGTGACCGTACGGTTGTAGACGAGTTGTTCGTCGGTACTGTCGGGATCGACACAGAAGTAGCCAAGACGCTCGAACTGATAGCGATCACCGACCCGCGCCTTACCCAGGGATGGTTCGAGTTTCGCATTAGGGATCACGTGCCGTGAGTCGGGATTGAGGTTGCTCTTCCAGTCTTCGGACTCATCGACATTATTCGGATCTTCCGTCGCGAAGAGATGATCATAAATCCGTACTTCGGCTTCAACCGCGTGCGGAGCACTCACCCAGTGCAACGTAGCTTTTACTTTGCGACCGTCTGGCGCATTTCCTCCCTGAGTCTCCGGATCGTACGTACAGTGCAATTCGATAATGTTTCCATTCGCGTCTCTGATGACCTCATGACAACGGATGAAATAGGCATACCTTAGACGGACCTCCCGCCCCGGCGCCAATCGGAAGAACTTTTTCGGCGGATCTTCCATGAAGTCATCTCGTTCCAGCCATAATTCGCGACTGAACGGGACCGCTCGTGTTCCAGCAGTATCATCTTCCGGATTGTTGACTGCCTGAATTTCTTCCTCACTCCCGTCCGGATAATTAGTGATGACGACCCTGATAGGATTCAGGACTGCCATTCGACGTTCGGCTGTCCTGTTCAGATCTTCACGCACACTGTTTTCCAGCAATACCATGTCTGCTGTGGCATTGTGTTTGGTAACTCCAACGTGAGTACACAGGTTTCGAATGGACGCCGGCGTATAACCTCGCCGTCGTAAACCGCAGAGTGTCGGCATCCGAGGATCATCCCAGCCAGTGACGTGCCCATCGTTCACCAGTTCCAGCAAACGACGTTTACTCATCACAGTATACGTGAGGTTCAAACGATTGAATTCAATCTGCTGCGGATGATGGATATTGAGCGATTCAAGATACCAGTCGTAGAGCGGACGATTGTTCTCAAATTCCAGTGTGCAAATGCTGTGAGTCACCCTTTCCAGTGAATCCGACTGACCGTGTGTGAAGTCGTACGTTGGGTAAATGCACCAGTCGCGACCGGTTCGGTGATGCTCTACGTGCCGAATTCGGTACATGATGGGATCTCGCATCAGCATATGAGGATGAGCCATATTTATTTTTGCCCGCAGAACATGTTCCCCGTCTTCGAACTCTCCGGCCTTCATCCTCCGCAAAAGATCCAGATTCTCTTCAACGCTGCGGTCACGCCACGGACTGTCCGTCCCGGCCTCAGACGGGGTTCCACGGCCGGACCGGATTTCATCCAGCGACAGACTGCACACGTAAGCCCTGTCATTCTGAATCAATTGTTCCGCGAACTCATAAAGCCGACCAAAATAGTCCGAAGCAAAATACAGACGATCTTCCCAGTCGAACCCGAGCCACCGAATGTCCTCCTGAATGGCGTCAACGTACTCCGTATCCTCTTTTTCGGGATTGGTATCGTCGAAGCGCAGGTTCGTCTTGCCGCCAAACTCTTCAGCAACACCGAAGTTCAGACAGATGCTCTTGGCGTGACCAATGTGCAGATAGCCGTTGGGTTCCGGCGGGAAGCGAGTGTGGACGCGTCCGTCCCATTTCCCGATGCGCATATCTTCTTCGATGATCTGACGCACGAAATCACGCGATTCAACTGTTTCCTGATCGGACATTCGGTCTCTTCCAGCATTGACTGCGATATTCTCGTCGCCGCTATTGGATCGGCGACGACTGCTGACGGGACAATAGCCAGGAGCGACCGGTTCACGGAAGGCCGGACAGACCGTGTGGACTGTGAACTGCAGAATTGGGACGAGACAGGATCACTGGATGGATAGTTACAGTGAAATATTCTGTTCAGGATTCACCACTGGCGCCTCGGGCAACGGCAAGTGCTCCTGCCCTGTCAACGATGCCGGCCATATCAGCACCAATGGCTGCTTGTCGCATTCTGCAGCCGCAGACTCTGACTCTACGGCCCGCCCTCGAATGGAAAACTCATCCGTTCGTTTCGTCGGCCTGATGTCAACACACCTCCGTGATGGATCGATGGCAAAAAAAACAGCGTCAGCACAGGCAATTCACCTTCCGACATTCTATTGTGTCCGGCGCATCATGTGTTCCGCCATTTCACCTGCCCATGTACCCGGAAACATTCCATGAGATCAGGCACCGCTCTTTGTTTCTCGGCAATCCTGACGACCATAACAACCGTCGCTTCGGTTGCCCGGTCAGACCAACCGATTCTGGAGTTAAAGCCGGACGATCATGTTGCTTTCATCGGAAACACACTGGCCGACCGCATGCAGCACGACGGCTGGCTTGAGACACACATTCAGGCGGTTTTTCCCACCTACGACCTGGTCTTTCGCAACCTTGGATATCCTGGCGATGAACTGAAGCAACGGAGCCGAGCTGACAATTTCGGCTCACCGGATCAATGGCTGACCAAGGTCAAAGCTGACGTAATTTTCGGATTCTTTGGATACAACGAAGCGTTTCGTGGCGAAGGTGGTCTCACATCCTTCCGAGAAAACCTCGCCGAGATTCTGGATGGCATGCTGCAACATCAATACAACGGTCGGTCAGCTCCTCGAATTGTGATGTTCTCGCCAATTGCTCACGAGGATCTAAAGAGTCCCCATCTGCCCGATGGTTCAGCAAATAATCACAACCTGCAATTGTACACAGATGCGATGCAGACGGTATGTGCCGACAGGAACATTGCATTCGTGGATTTGTTTCATCCGACACTGGAGATGTATTCAACTGTTGACGAACCTTTGACCCTTAACGGGATTCATTTACTCGAACACGGCAACAAAAAAATTGCCGAACATATCGTCGGCGTATTGTTCGGTGAAGCGGCGCGAATTCGAAAATCGAGTGCGGAATGGCTGAAGTTACGTAACGCAGTCCTCGACAAAAACCTCCACTGGTTCAGTCGTTATCGGGTCGTCGACGAATACAACGTGTTTGGCGGCCGCTCCAGACTGGCATGGTTCGGTCAGTCCAACGGTGACGTGATGATGCGGGAAATGGAAATTTTTGACATCATGACGGCTACCCGCGACCAGCGCATATGGGCGATCGCTCAGGGCAGCGGTCTCACAATCACTGATGACAATCTTCCGGAAACGCTGGTTGTGAAGACCAACAAACCTGGACCTCTGGAGGGAGACAAATTCGAATATCTAAGCCCTCAGGGCACTGCAGAAACAATGAAACTCGCTGAGGGTCTGGAGGTTAACGTCTTTGCCTCCGAGGAAATGTTTCCGGAAATGATCAACCCCGTGCAGATGGCAGTCGACACAGACGGGCGTCTGTTCGTTTCCGTTTGGCCGTCGTATCCGCACTGGAACCCCACGAAAGCGCGTCGCGACCGGATTCTGTGTCTGCCTGATGAAGATGGCGACGGAGTTGCTGATGAGTGCCGTGTCTTTGCGGACAAGCTGAACAGCGTCACCGGGATTGAATTCTGGGGTGGTGGCTTACTGGTCGCCGCTCCTCCTGAAATCTGGTTCCTGAAAGACACGGATGGCGATGATACTGCCGACGTCAGGATCCGCATGCTCCAGGGAGTCTCCAGTGCAGATACACACCATTCTGCCAATGCGATGTTGATCGGTACAGACGGAGGCCTCTACTGGTCGAGAGGAATCTTCAATGTGGCCAGCATGGAAACACCAACCGGCACTTATCGCTCAGGTCGCAGCGGTGTACATCGATTTGATCCTCGTACCTTCGAAATGAGTTTTGTGTTTCCAATCGGTCCAAATCCTCACGGTCATGTCATGGATCAGTGGGGCTACCACTTTGCCAACGATGGTACCAGCGGAACCGGTAGTTACATCAATATTGGAAATGGCGAGAGCAACAAACAGTGGTTCAAAAAACGTGTACGTCCGGTCGCCGCAACCGGCATTCTTTCCAGCAGTCACTTTCCCGATGATATGCAGGGAAATTTTTTAATCTGCAACTGCATTGGCGTATTGGGGGTTCTGCAGCACGAAGTGCATTACAACGGAGCAGACATAACAGCAAAGGAAGTTGAACCCATCCTGTTGGCTGATGATCCCAATTTTCGACCCACAGATGTCGAAATCGGTGGTGACGGGGCACTCTACGTGTCTGACTGGAGCAATGCTCTCATCGGTCACATGCAGCACAACATGAGAGACCCTAACCGTGATGACGAACACGGACGCATCTATCGGCTGACCGCAAAAGGTCGACCGCTGGTTGAGACGCCCAAACTGAAAGGAAAATCGATCGTCGAAGTGTGTCAGGCATTCTATGCCAAAGAAAACAACGTACGTTACCGGGCCAGGCTGGAACTCAGTGGTCGGAATTCCGAAGCAATTTCCAACCAGGTCGGCCATTATGCGGCAAAGCTTGACTCCCAGGATCCGGAAGATGCACAGGCACTTCTTGAATGTCTGTGGGTGTTTGAAGAACACCGCATCCCCAACCCAGGTCTGCTGGAAACCGTATATCAAGCGAAGGAACCTCGTGTGCGAGCTGCTGCAATTCGCACCCTGGGTAACTGGGCTACAAAGATCAGTGACTGGAAGCAGCTGCTCAGTCAGGCTGCGGTGGACAAATCGGCACTGGTCCGGGCTGAAGCCGTCAAGGCCGCAGTATCGTTCGGCGGCCTCGATGCCGCCGAAGCCGTTTTAACCGTGTTCACAGGGCCAACCGATCCGGAACTCGATACGGTACTAAAATACGCCCGAGAAAAACTCAAACTGGACAATATCATCCGTGATGCAATCGCATCACGGCAACCGTTGTCCGACGTCGCCCGAGCGTACGCCCTGCGACACGCCTCCACAACCGATTTGCTCACACTGAGTCCGGATGCTGACCTCTACAATGCCGTCCTCAGCCGGCCGGATGCATCGACCAAAGCGCTGCGTAATGCACTGGTCGGACTTGCAGACATTCACAGGAGAGACCACCTGCCTTTGCTGCTCGACTTAATCGAACAGCACGATGCGGCAAACGGTGACCTGAGATCGTTAAAGCGACTACTTGTACAGGTACCACCCGCAGATCTTGGAGCGATGCGCAAACGACTGGAGGCACTGGCCGCCAACGGACGAACTTCCGTCACTCGACAGGCGGCACTCGCAGCCTGGATTCTTGCTGATGGCTCCGCTGACGACGTCTGGCTGGCAACAAGTAAAAACGTGAACTCCATTAAAGATTTTCTGAATGCCGTTCCGGACATCACAGACGACAAGCTGCGAGGATCGGTATTCACAATCGTGCAGTCGCAACTGCATTCGGTGTCAGACGCTCAATCGGACTCGCTGACCGACGTGGCTGTACAAGCGCTGGCTGCTGTCCCAGGGCATGATAAAGCACGTGTCAGTGAACTCGCTGCCCTGATGAAGGCTGGTCGCAGTCGTGCCCACGTCGTTCAGACGCTGCTTCAGATTCCAGTCGAGGAATGGCCACAATCTGCAGTGCGACCAATGGCCGACAACCTCGCTGGCTACCTGACTTCGATGCCGACCTCGCGGCGCACCGGTGAACAGGCGATGAAGGCAGTGCGTCTGGCGAAGTCACTGGTGCCGCGTCTGGCCAAAAGTGACGGCAAAGCGCTGCTCGAGCGTCTGAAAAATCTCGACGTACGAGTGATTGCGATCGGCACTGTTCCCGCACGAATGATCTACGACAAAGAAATCCTGGTGGTGGAAGCAGGCAAGCCGGTTGAATTTCGTTTTTCCAACTCTGACCACATGCCCCACAATCTCGCGATCGTACAGCCAGGGACAATGCAGGAAATTGGCGAACAGGCCGAAGCAACAGCACGTGATGCTGACGCTATCCAGAGGCACTACATCCCAAACTCCGACAAGGTCATGCTGGCCAGCCGACTCCTGCAGCCCGGGGAAACTCAGGCACTTAGTTTCGACGTTCCTGAGACTCCAGGCGTCTATCCCTATGTCTGTACCTACCCTGGACACTGGAGACGCATGTTCGGTGCTCTGTATGTTCTTGCCAGCCTGGAGGAATATCAGGCCGCACCGGAAACGTACCTCACAGAAAATCCGTTACCAATCAAAGACAACCTGCTTGAAATGGCCAACCGAAACCACGAATGGACGGTGGCTGAACTGGTGTCCGATATCAAATCGTTGAAGAATGGCAGATCGTTTGAAGTTGGAAAACAACTCTTCAAAGTCGCCAGTTGCGCAGCATGCCATCAACTCAACAATGAAGGTCGTGTGTTTGGCCCCGATCTGGCGAAGCTGGAACCAAAAAAACGGACGGCGGAACATCTACTGGAATCAATGATCGATCCATCAAAGCAGATCGATGACCGGTTTCGTTCCTGGATATTCGTCATGACTTCCGGAAAGACAGTCACCGGCATGATCATGAAAGAAACAGACGACGAAGTGCATGTGGTGATTGACCCTCTGGCAAAGAACAAGCCAACCGTGCTCAAACAGATTGAGATAGACGAACGGATCAAATCCAGTACATCACTGATGCCAAAGAGTCTGCTGAATCGACTGACGCAGGAAGACATCTTCGACCTGTTCGCTTACGTCATTTCAGCCGGCGACCGGAAACACATGTTATTCCATGGCCGACACGATCACTAAACGTCATAAAGAGACTTAGTCGATAGTGGCAGTCCGGGTGAGCAGGGTGTACAAGGCTCGCCTTTGCAGGACATCCCGGTTGAACACACCACAGGAAACAGACAGGGGCTGCGATTGCCTCAGTGTCCGGATTTTGGATCATCAAAAAGGGCGATTAAATGAGCTGTTTGTTAATCACTGACGATGACATTTCCAGATACCTGAGCATGCCGCAGGCGGTGACCTGCATGGAAGAGACTTTTCGACTGCACGCGGCCAATGCATTGATAGCGCCGGCACGCTCTGTGTCCGATTTGGCGGAAGCCGGCAAACTCGTGTTTACTGTCGGGGGCTTCACCGGCGAACAATCGTTGGTCGGATTTCGAGCCTATGACATGAAACATTTCAAATCGAGCGAACGAGACGAATTGGTAGCAGTTTTCTGCGGCAGCACCGGTTCAATCAAGGCGATCGTCACAGGAACGCAACTGGGTCCGATTCGAACCGGCGCCATCGGCGGTGTGGCCATCAAATATTTATCACGTCCCGATTCCAAAGTGTTGGGACTCATCGGAACCGGCCCCCAGGGACGAACTCAGTTGCAGGCCGCTGCAGCTGTTCGACAGTTTGAAAAGATCAGTGTCTTCAGTCGCAATCCGCAACGTTGTAGTGAATTTGCTGCGCAAATGAGCAGCGAACTAAATCAACCGGTACTGGCAGCAACCTCGGCGCAAGAAGCAGTCGAAGACGCGGACGTGCTGATTAGCGCGACGGTGAGCTCAACTCCGGTGATTCGGGCCGACTGGCTCAAACCGGGAGTCCATATCAACAACATCGGGCCAAAGTTCAAAAACAACCACGAATTTGGTCTCGACGTGGCCGAACGGGCAGCCCAACTGGTAACAGATACTCTGGCCCAGGTTGATGATTACGGTGATGAGTTTATCACGGCAGAAACCCCACTGCACAAAAGGCTGCAGGAACTTGCACCGGTCGTGGCAGGGAACGACTCTGTCGACCGAACCTCGGAAGAAATCACCTTGTTCTATTCACTGGGACTTGCCGGAACTGAGGTGACGCTGGCAGCTTTGGTCGCAGAACGAATGGCAGCACAGGTTTCATGAGACCATTGATTTGTTCACGACGCGATTCGAAGTCTGTAAACGACCTGGTCGACTTCCCAACCGATGAAGCTAAAGACTCGCTGGATTGGTGTCAAAGTTGTCACAGATTCCGGACGTGAAATCACTCATCGCGGCAACCGCAAAGCAGCAATACTTCCTGAGCTCACCTGCGTGCGTGATCCAACAGTCCCGTCTTCTTCAACGTGAATCAGGTCTTCTGTCTTTTCGGGGGAGCGGCGGCGACACCTTCCAGGCCACCGCTCACACGCAACACTTCCCCGGTGACCCATGCCGACGCCGGGCTGCACAGAAACGCGACTCCGTTCGCGATATCTGCAGCGTCTCCCCAGCGTCCCAGTGGAACAGCTTTCTCTATCCGATTGACCATTTCATCCATGGAAATGTTCAGGCTTTGGCGACGCTGATCCATGACAGACTTATTGAAGTCCGTATACACAGGGCCGGGACAAACCGCATTGACACGGACACCATAGGCCGCCAGTTCCAGCGACAGTGTACGTGTTAGCATGATAACTGCAGCCTTGGCAACGTTGTACGCCGCGACCAGTGCTGCAGGATTCTGCCCGTTGATCGATGAAATATTGACGATGGAACCGGATTCCTGCCGCTCCATGATCGCCCCACCGGCGCGGCAACAGTAAAATGTCCCGTTCAGAGTAATGTTCATGACACGGTGCCACTCTTCATCGCTCAGATCGACTGTCGGCGTCACGGTCTGTCCGACTCCCGCATTGTTGACAAGGATGTCAAGACTTCCATGTTTTTCGACAACATTGTCGAAAAATGCCGTCACGCCGGCGCTGTCGGCAACATCGAGTGCTGCCGGATGAACGTTAAGTCCGTCCTGCTGAAGACGATCAGCTTCGGTCTGCACTTTGTCCTGCTGCAAATCCGCCATCACCACAGTTGCACCATCGCGGGCCAGTCGTTCACCCATCGCGAGTCCGAGCCCCTGAGCCGCTCCGGTCACGACAGCAATCCGGCCGTTAAGATCAGTCCTGTCCACCGTTTGATCACTCATCCTCTGACATCCTCAATAAACTGTCTTGAATTCTTCGCCATATGAGCAATGGCGTGTGTCGCCAGGTAACGCACGCCCAGGTCGGTATATCGTCGAGCCGCGTCCACGTCCGCTGCAATACAGCCGGCGATCTTCCCGGCGGCCACAATGCGTTTGATGCAGTCTTCAACACAGGTGACGACTTTGGGATCTTTGGCCTTTCCTGGAACCCCCAGGCTGTTGGACAGATCAACCGGACCGACGTAGTACACGTCAATACCATCGACTTCCAAAAGTTGATCCAGATTATTGGCTGCATCGATGTGTTCAATATGAGCAATTACCATCGTTTCACGATTTGCAGCCGCGGTGTACTCCGACATTGAACCTTTGAGCCCGTACTGAGATGCTCTCACACCTGCCAGTCCCCGATGTCCCTGCGGTCCGTATTTCGCACTGGCCACCATCCCCCGGGCTTCATCCACCTCGCTGATTTCCGGCACGTGAATGCCCAGTGCACCAACGTCCAGAGCTCGAAGGATCAAATGACCGGTATTGTGAGACACGCGGATAATGGGTGTCACTTCAGCATACTCGGCCGCGCGCACCATGTCTTCAGCCATACCAATATCGACCGGCCCGTGTTCCATATCGATGACGACGAAATCAAAGCCGAGCAGACCAACGATCTCGGTTAACCTTGCGGACGGCACATACACGAAACTGCCGATCACGAGCTCTCCGGCCTCCAGTTTTCGTTTTGTCGTATTAACGTTCATTCAGTTGTCTTTCTCATATTCATAGAACCACGGAACCTGCGAGAACATGCCGCCATCGACGTAGAGAGTTTGTCCGGTGACGAAATTCGATTTCTCTCCGGCCAGGAACACGACCGCATGAGCCACATCGCTGACGTTTCCCACACGTCCCATGGGGGTACGAGAACCCCACTCTCCGGCATAGTCCGGGTCTTCCAGACTGGTTCTCTCGATTTCAATGGCACCCGGTGCCACGCAGTTGACAGTGATCCCGTAACGGCCAAGCTCAACAGCACTGACAGTCGTAAATGTTTCAATTCCACCCTTGGAAGCACAATAGTCGCTCAACATGGGGAAGGGGGCTTTGTTGGCCGCCGAACCAATGTTGATGATGCGCCCACCCCGCTTTTGCATAAACCGACCAGCCTGTTGAGTACACAGAAACGTACCTTTCAGATTGGTACGGATCGTGCGGTCCCAATCTTCTTCTTTTAGATCGAGCATCGCTTTCCACGTCTGGACACCAGCATTGTTCACCAACAGATCGATTGTTCCAGTCTGTTCGATAAATCGCTGAAACATTGACGAAACCTGATCGCTGAAGCCAATATCCGCCTGCAGCAGCCACGCGTCACAACCGACATCGCGGATTGATTTTACCGTTTCTTCCGCACCGGATTCATCCCGGCAATAATTGACTCCAACGTTCCAGCCGTCTTTAGCAAGGTCGACAGCGATTCCACGTCCGACACCCTTGCTGGCACCTGTCACGAGGGCGTTTCTCGTCTGCGCGCTCATTGACTCTCCTTTGGCGTACGACGTTGAAAGAAATATCCGTTTGCTGACCCATCATCTCAATCTCATCTCTGCGTCTGCAGATGAGAAACTGATGGTCCGAAATTTGTTGGCAACGACCTTACATCGAAACCCAGCTTGAGTTGTTGCTGGCTGACTCCACGGCAGAGTAGATGAACTGCATCCCGCGAAGACCATCGTTCACGGTTGGAAAATCGTACTCTTCCGTCTTCATCGGGTTGCCGTCAATATGCCGTCTGACCGCATCTGCCACTCCAACATAGATATTAGCAAAGGCTTCCAGATAACCTTCCGGATGTCCGGTTGGAACACGAGTTGCCGCCGCTGCCACATCGGACAGATAGCCCTGTCCACGTGTCAACGTTTGTCGTGGTTCCCCGTATTTGTAAACCTCAAGGTAATTTGGATTTTCCTGCGCCCATTTAATCGCACCTTCAGAACCATAGACGCGAAGAGTCAATCCATTTTCCTCACCAGTGGCGACCTGACTAATGCAAAGGACACCCTTACCACCTCCGCTGAAGCGGAGGAGCGCGTTTACGTCTTCGTCGAGCACACGATCGGGCAGAAACGTACTCTTGTCTGCACATAACTCGGAAACCGGATCTTCCGTGACATATTCCAATAGATTGACGCAATGCGTCCCCACGTCTCCCAGCGTTCCTCCGATTCCTGATCGCTTGGGATCCACGCGCCACTCAGCCTGCTTCTGGCCGAGCTTCTCGTGCGGTACCATGAGAAAATCCTGCAGATACTCAACGATGGCTTTGCGCACAGTACCGATCTCACCAGACCGAACCATGTGCCGGGCATGTCGAATCAGAGGATGTCCGGTGTAATTGTGAGTCAGCGCGAAGACCAGTCCCGACTTTTCCACCAGTTCGACAAGTTCCTTTGCCTCATCGAGCGTATGTGTCATCGGCTTGTCACACACCACGTGAAAGCCGGCGTCAAGAAACGCCTTTGCAATCGAAAAGTGTGACGAATTCGGCGTCACAATACTCACGAAGTCGATACGGTCGTCACCGGACCGCTGCGCCTCAGCGGTTGCCATCTGCTGGTAAGTGTCGTAACAGCGATCCGGGTCCAGGTAGAGTTGCTTTCCGGTCGTCTTCGTGTTCTCCGGATCCTGAGAGAAACTTCCTGCCACAAGTTCAATCTGCCCGTCAAGAGCGGCGACCAAACGGTGGACACCACCGATGAAGGCCCCCTGACCTCCGCCAACCATGCCCATTCGCAGTTTGCGTTTCCAGGAATCCATGTTCTGTCTCCTCTGTGTTGATTGTTCTCTGTCTATCGATTTGGACAGCATGTCCTGAACGTGGCACACCAAATCTCGGGCAAAAACACGCCATTCCAACGGACACTCAAGCCGAACGCCTGGAGTCCACACTCCCTGTCAGATCAATCAGCCAAATCCAAGAATCCGGCGGTTGGCTTCGACATCGACACCACTCGCAGCAAAGTCGTCAAATGCGACATCCGATGTTTCGATGATATGCCTGGAAATAAACGGCGCACCTTCAGCAGCACCCTGCTCCGGACTTTTGACGGCACATTCCCACTCCAGCACGGCCCAACCGGAGTAACCAGCCTCGGTAAGCAATGTGAAAACGCTGGTGAAATCCACCTGACCGTCACCCAGAGAACGGAACCGTCCGGCTCGACCGGCCCAGGACTGATATCCCCCATAAACACCGACACGTCCGCTGGGTCGAAACTCAGCGTCTTTCACATGGAAACCTCGAATACGATCTTTGAAGATCCGAATGAATTCAAGATAGTCAAGTTGCTGCAACAGGAAATGGCTGGGGTCATAGTTGATGCAGGCGGCAGGATGATCATCTGTATGTTCGAGAAACATCTCAAAGGTAGCACCATCGTACAGATCTGAGCCCGGGTGCAGTTCGTAGCCAAACGCTTTGCCTCGCTCATGTGCATAGTCGAGCAGCGGTCTCCAGCGACGAGCCAGTTCTTTGAAAGCTTCGTCAATGATGCCTTCGGGACGCTGAGGCCACGGATACGCCATATGCCAGGCTAAACCACCAGACAACGTGGGGATCAGATCGATACCCATGTGTACTGATGCATCAACACATTTACGTAGTTGTTCGGAGGCCCACTCAGTTCTCTCATTACCGCGAAGACCATCGGGATGGAAACCCTCGAACATGATTTCGTAGGCAGGATGGATCGCCATCACCTGACCAGAGAGATAAGCGCCCAGTTCGGTTGGCACGAGTCCCATCTCGCTGAGTTGACCTCGATAGTCATCGCAATAAGTTTTGGATTCAGCCGCGGTGTCACGGTCAAAGACGCGAGCATCCCACGCCGGAATCTGTACACCCCTGTAGCCGAGTTCAGCCACCCATTTTCCGATATTCTCCAAGTTATTGTAGGGTTCTTCGTCTCTTAGAAACTGAGCAAGAAAAATCGCCGGACCTTTAATACCTGGCATGGAACGCTCCCCGTGGTCCAATTCTGCTTTTGAAACCCAATCCGCACCCGTCGCGCATTAAATATGGTCAACTCGGTTCGTTGCCGGACACAACGGGTCTGGCCTGCAAAACGCTCGCCACTGATGATAAATGCGTCGATTTCTGTTGGCGAATGCGAGGGTGTATTTGAGACAGAATCGTATTGATTCGCAAGCGGCTTCACCATGCGTCTGCTGTTGAACACAATCCAACGTACCGAACGAAGTTCCCGATTCGTCCGATCCGCACTTCTTTCGAGGGCAGGAAAAAAGGGCACTGGCCCGGATCAGAACGGTTGAGTTGGTACAGACTGACTGAAGCAAACAGACGGACCTCTGTCCGATTTTCTAATGCAAAAAGACTTCACAGGATCAGTCCTGCTCATCCCATAGGCTCCCATAAGGAACATGACCCGGACTCACCAGCGTTCGTAACCGACGATCCCGACGCGATCTGTCGAATTCAGTTTAAATCTAATTGCTGTCACCTCGCTGGACGCTTTTCAGCCGAAATACGTCGACTTCCAGTGAGATATGGGTGCGAACACCCGGCAGAAAGACGTTATGGTGGTGTCCGGCCTGCAATTTTCAGCCAGATGTTTCGTCGCAGGCCGAGTCGAGTTAGACTTGTTGTTTCGGTAGACTTATTCACATTGAGTCAGGTTTTCAGAGCAACCAGCGGGAGTTCCAGCGCGGTGGAAAGTGGTCGCTCTCATGGTCTGAGACACTGCCTTGTTAGAATCTGGTCGAACATCCGGCAGAGGTGTGAGGTTGAACTTGTGACTATGACGGTATCTCTCTCAAGCACTGTCTCTGTGACAGTTGCTGTTGCTGTCCTGGCATTCACCAGGGCAATTGGAGCCAACGATACGGACACCCAACAAACGGTCACGACGCATGATGTGATTCCGGTTTTGCTGTTGCGATGCGCAGCCTGTCACGGACGTCAGCATCAAGATGGGGGACTGGACCTGCGTACGAAGGCCACGATTCTGAAAGGAGGCCAGTCCGGTCCGGCTGTCGTTCTCGGAGAACCAGAAAACAGTCTGATACTGAAAAGAATCCATGCCGAGGAAATGCCGCCTCGCAAACGCCTGATTGATGCCAGTGTCAAGCCCATGGAACCAGGCGAGATTCAGCTGTTAACGGCCTGGATCAGGGCTGGAGCACCGGATGGCGAAAACCCTTCGCGGGAGTCTGACGGGGAGTCTCTGGTCACCGATGAAGATCGAGAATTTTGGGCGTTTCAGCCACCAGGTGAATTCGCAGCGCCGGATGTCCGGCACGCCAACCTCGTCCGTAATGCTGTTGATGCATTTGTTCTCGAGAAACTGGAAGCCAAAGGACTGAGCCTTTCTCCGGCAACCGATCGAAGAACGTTGGTCCGAAGGGCCGCGTTTGATCTGACCGGACTGCCGCCGGAACCGGATCTGCTCGAAACATTTTTGGAGGACAGTCGTCCAGATGCGTGGGAACGATTAATTGACACACTTCTTTCCTCGCGCCGATACGGAGAGCGCTGGGGAGGCTACTGGCTTGATCGAGCAGGTTATGCGGACACCGAGGGCGAGCGGGAACAAGACATCCTCAGACCATATGCATACCGTTATCGCGACTATGTGATCCGCGCATTCAACTCGGACAAACCATATGACCGTTTCCTTCTTGAACAACTCGCGGGTGACGAACTCGCCGACTACGAAAACGCCGAAGAAATCACACCTGAGATCTATGACAATCTCGTGGCAACGGGATTTCTCAGAATGGTGCCGGATCCGACATGGTTCAACGTCACCGGGTTTGTGCCCAACCGACTGGATGTCGTTGCCGATGCGGTTGACGTCCTTGGATCGGCCGTGATGGGTTTGACCATCAAGTGCGCCCGCTGCCATGAACACATGTTCGATCCGATTCCTCAGGAGGATTACTATTCTCTGACTGCCATCTTTAAAGGAGCGTATGATGAGCACGACTGGTTGAAACCGAATGCAGACGACCTGCTCAAATCCATCAATAAGGGAAGACACTCGTTCCGGAATCTGCCTCATGTGCCGGCGGAAGAGCTTCGTCAATGGAAAGAACGTGACGAGGAATTGCAGGCTGAGATCAGTGCCGTGAAGGAAGCCTTGAGCGTGGGAACGGCACCAATCCGGCAGCAGTATTTGGACAAGCAGATTGCCGAACTGTCGGAAACCATCCGGAGCGACGTACGGCGAGCAGTGGACACCGCGGCCGATGAACGCAATGAGCATCAGAAGGAGTTAATCGCAAAGTTTGAATCAACACTGTTTCCGGATGATGAACAGCTCAAAACGTTTAGTGAAGAATTTAAGAAAGCAGTCGAAGAGGCCAACAAAAAAACTGCCTCACTCAAAAAACAACGTCGTCCAAGACCGATGATCCGTGCTCTCTGGGATCGTGGTGAACCCTCACCAACGTATCTGCTGAACCGTGGAAGCTATCTCCAGCCGGATCAACTCATCGAACCTGCGGCCCTTTCCGTACTGTCGACGAGCAAACTCGATATTAAACCACCGTGGCCGGGGTCGAAAAAAACGGGGCGCCGCCTGGCGCTGGCAAAGTGGCTGGTGCAGCCCGATCACCCGCTGACGGCACGTGTGATGGTGAACACGATCTGGAAGCATCACTTCCGACATGGTCTCGTAAAATCACTGGATAATTTTGGACTCACCGGCAGCCTTCCTACTCATCCCGAACTTTTGGACTGGCTGGCAAGAGAGTTTGTTCGATGCAACTGGAGCATCAAGGACATGCACCGATTGATCATGAACTCCGGTACATACCGGCAGTCATCTCTGGTGAAATCGGAACACGAACAACACGACCTGGATAACGACCTGCTGTCTCGGTTTCCGATGAAACGCATGGAGGCTGAGGCACTGTGGGATACCCTGCTGTACATTTCCGGTCGTCTGGACGAGACCCCGTTCGGATCCGCCAACGGAGTCAACGTAAGGGCCGACGGTCTGGTGACGGCGATTGGCACCGACAAAGGCTGGCGGCGCAGCATTTATGTCGAGCACAACCGCAAACAAAACATGACGATCCTCGAGTGCTTCGATCTGCCACGCCCGACTCCAAACTGCCTGGAACGAAAACAATCAACCGTTGCACCTCAGGCATTACACCTCCTGAACAATGAAATTATCGACCAGTTGATGCTCTCGTTTGCCGACCGCGTGATCAATAAAGCCGGTGCCAATTCCGAGGAACAGATCAGAGCCTGTTATTCCCTCGCTCTTGGCCGACCACCAATAGCCGAAGAGAACCAGTTCGCAACAGAGACACTTAGTCAACTGCGGGAAGCGCGGAGCAAAGGAAAATCTGATCCGAATCTACGGGCCGTGGCGGACCTGTGTCATATTTTGATCAATTCCGCTGAATTCATTTACATCGACTAACGCTGACTGGGTTTCTCCCTGACATGGCAAAACAATGACAGTCCAACACCATCACCATTTAGACCGTCGCAGCTTCTTCGATCATGTTGGAAGCGGTTTGTACGGGGCCGCACTGGCACAATTGCTTGGCGGAGATCTGATTGCCAGCGAATCAAGCCACAATCGGCCCGTCCATAACCTTCTTCCACAGCAACCAGTCCACGAACCAAAAGCCAAGGCAATGATCCACCTGTTTATGAACGGTGGACCCAGCCAAATGGATTTGTTTGATCCCAAACCGGAACTTACGAAGCGACACGGTGAACCCTACTTCAAAAAAATCGCTGGAGAAGTTGAATTTATCGACTCCGTCGGAGCACTGAAACGCAGCCCCTACAAATTCCGTCAGCATGGCGAATGTGGCATGTCGGTTTCCGAAGTCATGCCTCACCTGGCACAACAGGTGGACGACATTGCGTTGATTCGGTCGATGCACACCACAACATTTGCCCACGAACACGCTCTCTATAAGATCCACTCCGGCCGTATGTTGTCCGCTTACCCATCGCTTGGTTCCTGGGTGACATATGGACTGGGTTCGGAAAATCAGAACCTGCCAGCCTATGTGGTTCTTGATGATCCGGGGGGGTTGCCCGTCAATGGAGTTGAAAACTGGCAGGCCGGTTTCCTGCCTCCTGTTTACCAGGGCACTCGTTTTCGATCGACCGGTTCACCAGTCCTCGATCTGGAACCTGGTACAGAAAAACCGGAGAAAGTCGTCAAGCTCCAGCGAGACCTGCTGAACAGACTGGACAATTTTCACCGTAAACAACGACCAGGACAACCGGTCCTGGATGCAAGGATCGCAAACTACGAACTGGCCGCACGAATGCAGCTTGAGGCCAATGACACACTGGATCTTTCTCAGGAAAGTGAAGAAACGCTGGAAATGTATGGCATCAACGACCCAAAGACTGAGTCCTACGGTCGTCGTTGTCTGATCGCTCGACGCCTCGTGGAGAGCGGCGTACGCTTCGTACAGCTCTATATCAGAAGCCAAATCTGGGACAGCCATCGGAACCTTGCCAGCGGCCTTCGATCGGCGTGTGAGTTCACTGACAAGCCGGTGGCGGCTCTCCTGAAAGACCTCAGACAACGCGGTCTTATCGACAGTACGTTAGTGGTCTGGGGTGGCGAATTCGGGCGACTTCCAATCGCGCAGCTCGCAGGCAGTAACAGCGAAAAAACATCCGGACGTGACCACAATAAGAATGCCATGGTAACCTGGTTTGCCGGTGCCGGGATCAAAGGCGGTACACAGTACGGCACCACCGATGAACTCGGTTTCGCCGCCGAGGAAAACAAAGTAAGCGTGCAGGACTGGCATGCCACCATCCTGCACCTGCTGGGACTGGACCACGAGAAACTTCTTCTGGAGCGGCTTGGTCTGGAGGAAAAGCTGACTCACGTATTTGAGGCACATATCATCGACGGCATCCTGTCCTGACAGCAGGGTGGCAACTGCGGTTCAGAATGTCAGCTGGTTTTCATGGTCAACAATGAGTCTCAAACAAGTTAGTTCGTTTCTTGCAACACCGGTGATTACCGGATTGATCTGCGGTTCATTGTTTGCCGCAGATCCACAGATCGGTGAGTCGTCCTTGGGATTCGAATCCGACGTGTTGCCGGTCCTGAAAGACAAATGCGTCCGGTGCCACAACCCAAATGACCTTAAGGCCGAACTGGATCTGACAACCGGTCAGGGACTGTTCAATGGTGGTGAATCCGGCCAGGTTGTCGAGATCGGAAAGCCGGAGGAGAGCATCCTTTTTGAAATGCTTCATGAGGGCCTGATGCCGCCGGAAGGAGAAGGCACCGCACTCACGAAGGACGAACTCCACACCATTGAACGGTGGATCAAAGCGGGATCACCCTTCGATGACGGGACCCGACCTGGAGATTTTCTCGATCGCGTGCAGGTCAACCAACACGATATTGAGCCCATCATGCTGATCCGCTGTACGTCCTGCCATGGCCGGCGTGTTCGGAAAGGTGAACTCGATTTAAGAACCCGCGAATCGATGTTGAAGGGTGGAAAATCAGGTCCTGCTATCGTACTCGGCAAGCCTGAGGAAAGTTTGCTTTTGCAACGTATTCATGCCGGGGAAATGCCTCCGCGTGATCAACTGATCATTGCAGGCGTCCTGCCGATCACATCTTCCGAAGTCGACCGTATTGCGCGCTGGATCAGTCTTGGCGCCCCAACTGTTGATATCGAGCCGGATGTTGCGACGACTGAACCGGACCGCATGGTCACAGATGACGATCGTCAGCACTGGTCCTTTCAACCGCTGCCAGCCAGCATTGATATCCCAAAGCCAAACCGAGCAGGGAATCATCCGATCGATGCATTCGTGTCGAAAGAACTCCGAAGAAACAATCTGCGGTTTAATCCCGAGGCTGACAGCACAACGTTGCTGCGAAGAGTCTGCTTTGACCTGACCGGACTGCCACCGACGGTGGAAATGGCCGATTCGTTTATTGAAAGCAGTGACGCGAAAGATTACGAGAGAATGATCGACCGGTTACTTGATTCGCCCCGTTATGGAGAACGATGGGGACGGTTCTGGCTGGATGCTGCCGGCTACGCTGACTCAGAGGGAAAAAGAAGTTCCGATCCTGTCAGAAAATATGCGTACCGCTACCGCGACTACGTCATCCGCGCATTTAATGAAGACAAGCCCTATTCCAGATTTCTTTTGGAACAAATTGCAGGTGACGAGTTAGCCGATTATTCCGATCCGAACCAGCTGACACCTGAAGTGATCGACAACCTCGTTGCCACCGGATTCTTACGAATGGCGCCCGACGGGACCGGTTCAGACGTCGTCAACTTCGTCCCCGAACGGATGGAAGTTGTGGCCGACGAAATCGACATTCTTGGTTCCACTGTCCTGGGACTCACACTCAAATGTGCACGTTGCCACAGCCATAAATATGACCCCATTCCTCACCGCGACTACTACCGTCTTGTCGCTGTTTTTCAGGGAGCGTTCGATATCCATGACTGGCTCAAGCCCACAAGTGCTGCGGGTCAGTCGGATGGCCACTTCGAGGCACGTTCCCTGGACGTTGCCTTTCCATGGCAGCGGCAGGCCGTTGCCGAACACAACAAAAATTTTCAGCCCCAAATTGATCGTGAAAACGAACGTCTGAAATCCGCAAAGGCAGCCGCTCAGAAAGAGAAATTTGACAAAGAACTGGCACGCCTGCCGGAGAAACTCCGGGATGAAGTTCGAACCGTGGTAAACACCGCGGAAATGGACAGGAATGACGCCCAGAAGCTTCTTTTTGCAGAGTACGAATCGCGGCTGACTCTTACGGATGACGAGCTCAGAAACACACCTGCGTATAAAAAGGTTCTCGACGAAGTAGAAGCAGCGATCAAGTCGCTCAAGGCTGACATGCAGGAAGTGCCTCAGATTCGTGCTTTGTGGGATCGTGGTGAACCTTCCCCAACCTATATTTTTCGGCGCGGTGACCATCGACAGCCGGGAAGACTCGTTGGTCCGGGAGTTCCGGCCGTACTGACGGATGGCCGGACGCCGTTTCACCCGGTCGAGCCCTGGTCCGGATCGGGAAAAACAGGACGACGACTCGCGTTCGCCAGATGGCTGGTTGAACACGACCATCCCCTCACAGCACGGGTCATGGTGAACCGTATCTGGAAACACCACTTCGGGCGCGGTATCGTCGCTTCCCTGGACAATTTCGGACAGCTGGGCGACCGACCGACTCATCCGGAACTCCTTGACTGGCTTGCTCGGGAATTTGTCACGAATGGCTGGAGCGTCAAACACATGCATCGCCTGATCCTGACGTCGCGAACGTGGCGACAGTCGTCGGCGGTCTCCGATGATCACCTCACCGTCGATCCTGACAACAAATGGATCTCGCGGATGTCGCTGCGCCGGATGGAAGCGGAAGAAGTTCGCGATACACTGATTTTCATAGCCGATGCACTCGATGAAACACCGTTTGGCAAGCCCGACGCGGTCAATGTCGCGAACGACGGCCTGGTCACCGCTGTCCCTCGAAACGACAAATACCGCCGCAGTATTTATCTCCGTCAGCGCCGAAAAGAGATGCCAACGTTTCTGGAAACGTTTGATCTGCCGCAAATGAACCCGACCTGCCAGAATCGCGCCAATTCAAATGTGGCTCAACAGGCTTTGTACCTGCTGAACAACAGGATGGTCCGGGATCTCGTTAGCCGTTTTGCTGCAGGTCTCAGTGCAGCTGCAACCGATTCGGATTCGAGAATTCAGCACCTCTATCTCTCGGCTCTGTCCCGCCAGCCGACTGAGGAGGAACTCGTGTCCGGACGTCGTACTCTCGCTGAACTCGAAGGACAGTGGGCTGAATACTATTCTGAACAATCCGAAGACGAGAAAAAAGACCCTGCACTGGAAGCATTTCGTGTTTACTGTCACGCGATTCTTAATTCAGCAGGGTTCCTGTACATTGACTAACAGCTCCGTGGTTATTCGAGATTGAGGTTTTTGATTTGCCTGAAGCATCATCTCCGAGCAGTTCTAAAAATCCTGGGAAACCTGACGTGCCGTTTCAAAATCACCACGTAACTCAAACACGGCGACGGTTCTTTCATCGAGCCGCTCATGGTACGATGGGAGCCGCATTGGCGTACCTTGCCAATCGGGACGCCACCGGTCGCGATACGATATCCGGTGTCGGTGGCATTCAACCCGCGACGGACGGCCCTCGGAATATCTATGACTTCCAGCCGCGACAAACGCACATTCCGGCAAAGGCCAGGGCAGTAATCCACCTGTTCATGAATGGTGGTCCGAGCCAGGTCGACCTGTTTGATCCAAAACCGGAACTGGACAGACGTCACGGCGAACCGTATTTCAATGAGATCGCTCAGGATGTGTCATCACCGGAGGCGGCAGGTGGACTGCTGCGAAGTCCATTTCAGTTTGATCGGTACGGAGAGAGTGGCGCCTGGGTTTCCAGTGTGATGCCACACCTTCAAAAGCATGTCGACAAAATCGCGATTATCCGGTCAATGTATAATTCGCACTCGAACCATGAACCCGCACTGTTCAAGATCCACTCCGGTCGTCTACTGCCTGGACGACCGTCCGTCGGTGCATGGATTGCCTATGGTCTGGGAAGTGTCAATCAGAATCTTCCTGCATACGTTGTACTGGATGACCCACTCGGATTGCCCGTAAATACGGTGCAAAGCTGGCAGAACGGCTTTCTTCCGCCGGTCTACCAGGGTACTCGCATTCGCTCGCAGGGATCCCCCATTCTGAATCTCCACGCACAGAATGCGGATCCGGAACCCATTGCCCGGATGCAGCGTGACCTGTTGCGCCGAATTGACAATATTCATCGAAAGCAGCGTCCCAATAACCTGGAACTGGATGCACGAATCAGCAGCTACGAACTCGCTGCACGAATGCAGCTTGAAGCAGCAGACGTTCTTGATATCAGCCAGGAGTCACAGGCAACACTGAAAGCATATGGCGTTGGTAACAAGACGACGGACTCCTACGCTCGACGGTGCATTATGGCTCGCCGTATGGTGGAACGCGGTGTGAGGTTCGTGCAACTCTACATCAATGGCCAGATCTGGGATAACCATTCGGATATCAGCAATGCGCTTCCTTCCGCCTGTAATCGCACGGACCAACCCGTTGCCCAACTGCTTGAGGACCTTCAGCAACGTGGGCTTCTGGACGACGTCCTTGTCGTTTGGGGGGGTGAATTCGGTCGACTTCCAATCGCCCAGGTGAGCGACAAAACAAAAATGAAAGTGGCCGGCCGTGACCACGGTCCACGTGGGTTTTCACTTTGGATGGCTGGTGGAGGAATCAAACCAGGAGTCAGCTACGGCAACACCGACGATCTTGGCTTCGCAGCAGTCGAGAATCCGGTCAGTATTGCTGACTGGCATGCCACGATCCTTCATCAACTCGGACTACACCATGAAAATCTGTTCTTCGAACGAAACGGACTGAAGGAAAAGTTAACTGATACGTTCAAGCCGCGCATCGTCCACGATATTCTGACTTAGACGATCAGCACTTAACAACCTGCCAGGCAACCGGGATTGTCAACTGTGGTGTTGATCTCTGACACAGGAACGTGGCCGGGGCACCCCGTGGCATTCTTCAGCGATCCAACGTGCTGATCGATTTTCAGTGCAGGTCAAGTCTGACGAACCATCGCGGAACAAATGACATCAGAATTCCCCGGTGATTTCGCCTCCGGCACGTGTTCCGATGGCACGCCAGATGCTCAGGTCAATGTGTTCCGAAATGGAACGTGCCGAGCCGTCGACAAGAGCTGCCTGAACGATACCGGGGTGGTAACTGCGAGACGTAATCATGGCATAACTGGCGTTGCCACTGACACCCTGTTTGCCTTCCTGCCATGAGTTGTAGTCACAGTCAAATGTCTTTGCTCCGTCGGTACATTGAACGACGGAATTGGGAGTCATTACAGTAGTGAAACCATGATGATGGACACGTCCGTCGGGCCATTCTGTATGTCCCGTGTTTTTAAACTGCAGGCCACTTGCCGCTGAAGCTTCAGCCTCTTCAACGCTGGCAGGTACAGATTTCGTCGGTGGTCCACCGTTGCGTCGATAGGGTTGCCATGCCTTAACTTCACTGACCAGCAGTGTGTTGCTCAACCCATCGGAGATTGCTGTCGGGCTTAGCCGAGCATTCGGAAAGAAGACGCCGTCTCCCCCGTCTCCTGTTACCGGATCATAGACAAACCAGGTTCCAAAGTTGAATCCGTAGTTGGTGGGATACAACGTAACTTTACCACTGCCTGGATCCCGTGCTTCGTGGCTTCGGGGATCAGTAGGACAGGCGTAGACAGAAATCTTCAGTCCATCGATTGCCGACTGGAAGTCCCAGGCTTCAGTCAAATCCACGGAATTATAAAGATTGCTTTGGTCAAGAAACGGCAGGATGCGACCGTGTACTCCCCACGAGCCGTTGTTTCCGGTCACCGTGATTTCAGGATTGATACAGGCACTCGGCGGCAGCACCAAAGCCACGTCCATATAGTTGTGAATGGCCAGAGCAATCTGTTTCAGATTATTTTTGCATGCCGTTCTCCTCGCAGCTTCCCGAGCCTGCTGCACCGCGGGCAAAAGCAGCGACAAAAGAACTGCAATGATGCCAATGACGACAAGAAGCTCAATCAGAGTAAATCCACACCGTTCTGATCGGTCACCAGTTCGCATGGCATCCCTCAACATATTTGTCAGATAACTTCGGAGAGCTGCACCGAAATAACGTGAATTGGACGTAGCAGCGCAGCATTGGGTTCGCTGATGTTATACACATACATCCTGAAGGAGATTGCACAATTTCCGGCGGCTTCACGACTGCGTCCTGAGATTTACTTGTGACGCACATCAATCACATCCACTTCTTCAAACTTACCGATACTCATATTCGATCCACCCACCGCGATCAGATGGTTGTCATCCAACGGCAGCAGCCTGTGAAAGAATCGTGGTGTCAGTCCGGTTGCAATGACATTCCATCGGGAACCGTCAGATGACAATCGCTGCAGGTGGCCTGTGACTGTCGTCACGTACAGTGACCCACCGGTTTCAAAAGCGGATGCTCCAAATCCGGTCATTCGGCCGGATGACAACTCTTGATCCTGCTTTTGTCCCTGACCTGCTGAGTCTGGCTGTTGAACAATCAGTGAAGGTCCTTGCGACCATTCTCCCACCGCCGGATCGTACACCGCCACAGCTGTCGTGGGACCATTTTTTTGCATCCCGCCAATGACATACAGCCGGCCGTTATGAGCCGCCAGCGCAAGAGCTCGTCTCTGAAATGGGGGGTCGGTAATCGCTTCCCACTTCAGGTTTACCGCACTCAGATCGAGCTTCCATGCCGTAGTGTGCCATTGCGTATTACCGTCACCCATCACCCAGCCACCGACCACATAAATGCAGTCGCCAACGACGGCCGCGTCGTGGGAAGAACGACGTTCCGGCAGAGGTGGCAGTTGTTCCCACGTACCGAGGGTGGGATCAAAACCGGCGACACTGTCCTGTGAATGCAGATCGTGTTCTTCGCCTTTGGAATTGAGTGCGGTAAAGCCACCAATGCGGTAGAGCGTTCCATTATGAGTCACCAGAGCAAGACCCTGCAGATGAGGTCCTGTCGCAATGGTAGACCATTCACCGGTCTTCAGGTCCAGTCGTGTCAGTTCATTGGATTGTTCTTCAGTAGAATAAGAGTGAGCGTTCCCGGTATGACCACCGTACATGTAAATTCCGTTGCTCACAACGGCTGCACCAAAGCTGGTCACCGGTCGCAGTAGGTTTTGGAACCCGGTCACCACAGTCGATGAACCAGACTCCGGTATTGAAAGAGCAATCGTGCAGTAGTGCCGGGTTTCCGAATATTTCTTTCCACTGATTTCGCCTGCGTTTTTCTCGACATGCCGCACCAGGACCGAGTGGATTCCGGATTCCGTCACCGCAAAAATGACTTCACCTTTTAGATTGGTTTCACCTGCAAATTCATCCATACCGGGACGCATAACAGTCACCCTCGCACCGGCAGCCGGTTTTTCGTCAAACAGCACTCTTAGTGTCACCGAACCGTCGGCAAGTGCAGGATGAATGTCCAGACTCAGGTCGTCAGCAGTAACCACGGTTTCCCACGCAGAATCGGTGACGTCAGCCCCGCCTTTAGCGTAGTATTTCAGTCGAAAGACCTGGTCACCTCGATCGATCACTCCAAAGTCATAGGAAGCAATCACGAGGTTGTTCCCCGTGAATTTTGTAGTCCCCTTCAAAGTTTCGTCCATGAGTGCGATTGGCACGTCGCATGCTGCCGCATTACCGGACACGTTTTTCAGGCGTAAATCACTCAGCCGCGATAAAAACTCGGTACTGTCGTCGTCAGCGGCCTCACCAAAACGGATGTAAATAACGGACTGTCCATCTGGCTCCATCCTGGGGATCAGCCAGATAAAGTGAGCCAGTGTCGCATTGCAGATACTTGTGGGGAGTAGTGCTAAGACGATCAGGAATGTTCGGGTCATGTTTTTGTCCTGAACCAAACGGTAACCGAGGAGTGCAGCGACGGCATTTTAGCAGATTGTCAAAAACGCAGCCCACTTGCTTTTTTAGTGTGTTGCGCGTTTTCGTCGAGTGGACAGTTCTGCAAACGTATTCTGTTTACCAGTTGAACTGAAATATTAGTTGAGCGTCGACAACACCTTTTTCAGGGGAACGCTCAGGGGTGACCAAGATCTCCAAAATAAGCGGGCACCGTTCAGCCACAGAAACATCAGTCGGTCTTGTGTATAGTTCAGTCGGTCTGTGAACAAAACGAGTCGGTGCCCCTTCTGAACAGAGCACCCGAGAGATAACGCATCTGCAGGAATCTTCCACAAATCGAGTCAACGCCCAATTGTAAGCGGAAACGGGTCTCAACCCGGCAAAGACAAGAGTGCAACTTTCCTGGCCGAACGATAGACTATGCTGACTTCGATATTTTTGCTTCATTTCTTCAATTTCAATGACCCTGACATGCTGAGCTTTCCCTGCCATATCCGATTACTTACGGCTGCAATTCTGCTGGCTGCCGGTTCCGCTGAATCTGCTGACTGGACCGAATTCCGTGGCCCGAATGGGCAGGGCCATGCGGAACAGACCGACCTGCCTGTGACCTGGAGTGAAAGCGAGAATATCGCGTGGAAAGTTGGGCTGCCAGGAGCTGGCTGGTCGTCACCCGTCATTGCTGACGGCCGAGTTTATATGACAACCGCTGTCATTGACGGTCTTGATGAAACCGCCGTCCGGTCGCTGCGTGTTCTTTGCCTGAATGCCGAAAGCGGAGCGATCATCTGGAACAACGAAGCATTTGGCGAGCAGGGTGGCGAAGTGGAAATTCACGATAAGAACAGCCACGCAAGCGCCACTCCTGTTCTGGACGGAGACCGGCTTTATGTTCACTTTGGACCACACGGCACTGCGTGCCTGAACGTTGATGGCTCTGTGATCTGGACAAATCAGAATCTGCTCTATGCGTCCGTGCATGGCAATGGCGGGTCTCCGGCTCTTGCCGACGACATGTTAATCATGTGCTGTGATGGACGAGATAAGCGATTTGTTGTTGGACTGGACAAACTAACGGGAAAGGAAGTCTGGAGAACCAATCGAGAGCTCGAACCAGCAAGTGGGTTCAGTTTTTCCACACCGACAATTCTGGAGGCTGCGGGGCGATCGCAGGCAATTTGTCCCGGTAGTGGAGGTGTCTGGTCCTACGATCCGAAAACCGGCGAACAATTATGGCAAGTTGCATACGGCGAAGGCTATTCCGTTGTTCCCCGACCTGTTGTGGGCCATGGCCTGGTGTATGTGTGCAGCGGGTATGGCGACCGGCAGTTGTTTGCCATTGACCCAACCGGCCACGGCGAAGTCACAGACTCCCACGTAAAATGGAAGAGAAAAAAGTCCGTACCTCGCTGTTCGTCTCTTCTGGTGATTGGTGACGATGTCTATATGGTGGATGATGGGGGTATTGCCAGCTGTGTGGATGCAGTTTCCGGAAAAGTTCACTGGCAGCACAGACTTCCAGGGGAGTATTCTGCTTCTCCATCGTTTGCCGATGGTATGATTTACTTTCAGAATGAGACCGGGGTCACCACCGTTGTCAAACCCGGCCGGGAATACGATGAACTTGCGAAGAACAAACTTGGTGACGGCAAAGAACGTACGTTTGCATCATTCGCGTTTCTGGAGAGTTCAATTCTGCTTCGCAGTGAATCACATCTTTATCGCATTCAGAAGCTATAGTCAGAAAACACGTCACAGAATGATTTTGAGGTGTTCGGAAACGACCACGGAAAGTCTCCCGAGAAAATTTTTCGGACACTGACTGAGTTCGTCACCAAAACATATCCAACGGCTGCCTTTGACAACTGAATCAAAGGCATTCGAATTCAGAGGCGCTGTCAAAACAATCATCGGAAAAGCCACATGCTGCGAATACTCGGATCGAGACGCGCGCTGTGCGGTGGACTCACCCGCAGAGACTCTCTGCACGTTGGAGGGTTGGCAACGCTGGGCTTGGGACTAAGCGATTTACTTAAGGCCCAGGACACGCCAGCTCTGGCCGATCCCTCGTCGGGTTTTGGCAGGGCAAAATCATGCATTCTACTTCTGCCATACGGGTCACCACCGCAGCACGAAACCTTTGATCCCAAACCAAATGCTCCTGTAGAAACTCGCGGTGAATTCAATCCCGTTGCGACCAGCGTCCCGGGACTCCAGATTTGCGAAGGACTGCCAAAAATCTCGCGAGTGATGGACAGAGTTTCCGTCATTCGATCGATGACACATCCCTATCCGCTGCACTGCACTGCATATGTGACAAGCGGGATCCCGGACTATTCTCCCGCTCTGGAAACCCGGCCGCGCGATCCCCAGCTCTGGCCGTATATCGGATCTGTCGTCGATTATGTCGACGAACGAACGACAGGGAAGGCACCCAACGTTCCACGAAATATCGCGATTCCGTGGAAAATGAATTCGCGTGGTGGCGAAGCCGCGTCTGTGCAGGCAGGTCCCTATGCGACATTTCTGGGTTCCGCCTATGACCCGGTGTTGACGAATTTTTCAGCCAAGGGAACTCGTGAAATCATCAAGCAGCGACCGTTCGGCGTCGAACACAAAGTCAGGGATCCGTATGCTGGAATTGATCCTGCCGCGCAGTTTGAAATCGCAGGAATCGGAGAAAGCAACAACATAACTCTGGACCGACTCAACAGACGACGCAACCTCCTGGATCAGTTGTCTGATGCGACAAAGGATATGGAAAACAAGCGATCGGTGGTCAATCTTAACCGCTATCGACAAATGGCATGGTCGCTGTTGTCATCACCCAGGATTCGTGACGCTCTTAATATTCAGGCGGAATCCAGCAATTTACGTGACAGTTATGGAATGACACTCTTCGGTCAGTCCTGTCTACTGGCCCGTCGACTCGTCGACGCAGGAAGTCGGTTTGTCACTGTTTTCTGGGACGAATACGCGTATCTCAATACGGACTGGGACACTCACTGGAACCAGACGCCAAGACTTAAAGGCTGGTTGTGGCCGGGATTTGATGCTGCATTTTCCGGACTGATCCTCGACCTCGAACGGCGTGGCACGCTCGATGAAACACTGGTGATCTGGATGAGTGAACACGGACGAACTCCTCGCTTCAACGCCGAGGGTGGCCGTGATCACTGGTCGCGAGTCTACTCGATCGCCTTAGCCGGCGCAGGTATTCCACGTGGTCAGGTCATTGGATCGAGCGACCATTTGGGCGGTGATGTTCACGACAACCCCGTTTCGCCCAAGGACATTCTGGCCACAATTTACCATTTGCTTGGAATCGACGCCAAAACAATCATCCATGACGGACTCGGCCGACCATTACCGATAGCCGGTACGGGAACGGTTCGGAACGAGTTGATTTAGTCTAACGTCGTTTGCGCCGAGACCTTGAAAAGTCTCGGATTCGATCCATCTGACATTATGGACCGGCGACTGCCAGCTTGAATCGTTCCAGCGCTGCTTCGACGTTTTCCCGACTGTTAAAGGCACTCAGCCGAAAGTAGCCTTCTCCGGCGGCTCCGAATCCGCTGCCTGGAGTTCCCACCAGATGTCCCTTTGACAGCAACACATCGAAGAAGTCCCAGCTGTTGAGACCATTTGGTGTTTTGAGCCACACGTAGGGCGCGTTTTCTCCACCGTAGACCGTGATCCCAAGTTCCTGCAGTCCTTCTCGCAAAAGTCGAGCATTCGTCATATAGAAATTAACAAGGTCACGGATCTGCCCGCGGCCCTCTTCCGAATACGCCGCTGCTGCTCCTTTCTGAACCACAAACGACGCACCGTTGAATTTGGTACACTGCCGACGATTCCAAAGTTCACGCAGGGACACATGTTCGTCACCGACCGGGATGGTGACGTCTCGGGGAACAACCGTAAATGCACATCGTGTCCCTGTGAATCCGGCGTTCTTGCTGAAACTGCGAAATTCAACAGCAACCTCACGGGCGCCGCTGATTTCATAAATCGAATGGGGAATGTCATCATCAGCAATGTAGGCTTCATATGCAGCATCGAACAGAATTATGGAGCCGTATTCTTTCGCGTAATCCACCCATTGCTGAAGAGTTTCACGAGTTGCAACCGTTCCCGTGGGATTATTGGGATAGCACAGATAGATCAAATCCACAGGCTCCGATGGCAACTGCGGAATGAATCCGTTCTCTTCGGTTACCGGCAGATAGACGAGTCCTCCATAGCGACCGTCGTCATCCGCCGGTCCGGTGTGTCCTGCCATGACGTTGGTATCCACGTAAACCGGGTACACGGGATCTGTAATCGCAATGCGGTTTCCTGGTCCGAAAATATCCAGAATGTTGCCACTGTCACACTTGGAGCCGTCTGAAACAAAGATTTCATCGGCCGCTACGCTCACACCACGATCCTGGTAGTCATACTTCGCGATGCAGTCCCGCAAAAACGAATAACCCTGTTCCGGACCATATCCATGAAATGACTCACGACTGGCCATTTCGTCAACGGCTTCATGCATAGCGTTCACGATGGCCAGTGGCAGGGGCTCTGTAACGTCACCAATCCCCAGCCGAATAATGTCAGCATCGGGATTGCCCTTAGAAAATTCTGATACGCGGCGTGCGATCTCAGGAAACAGATAGCCAGCTTTAAGCTTCAGGAAATTCTCGTTGATCTGAACCATGATTTACTACTGCAGGTCGAGGCGCAGGAACGCTGATGATTGAAACCGGGCACGATAAAGGGCCAGTCATCTGCATCGTTACATCACGCTGCAGAATCACGGACGTGTCACTTCCGGCGGAAAGTGTGGTATAGCAACCCTGGGCACCGATGTCAGCGATCCGAGATTAAACAGGATCGACTTTAGCACTAAGGATGCCTTTCGTCGGACCAACGGCGCGAGAATCCATCGCAGTCTGAGGGAATTTATCCGTAAATTGGGTGCAAAACGGACGTCACACGGAAACAATTTCGCCCATGAGTATTGAATGGACCCCGGAGTCGTGGCAGTCTCGACTTGCACAGCAGCAGCCTGTTTACGACGATCAGCAACAGGTCAGCGAAATTCTGCGAACGCTTGGGCAGCTTCCGCCACTGGTCACCGCATGGGAAGTCGATCGACTGCGGCAGCAACTGGCCGACGCTGCAACCGGAAACGCATTTGTACTGCAGGGTGGCGACTGCTCCGAAAGTTTCGCTGACTGCAATGCTGTCTCAATTTTAAGGAAATTGAAGGTACTGATTCAGATGAGCCTCGTGCTCATCTGTCGCTCTCACCAGAAGGTCATCCGAATTGGCCGCATTGCCGGTCAGTACGCCAAACCTCGTTCGGCCAGTGTTGAAAGCCGCGATGGGGTCGAATTGCCAAGTTACCGCGGGGACATTGTCAACCGCAGCGGGTTCACGGAAGCGGACCGTCGACCGAATCCGGATCTGTTGCTGCGGGCGTATGAACGCTCTGCTTTGACAATCAATTTTATACGGGCGCTTAGTGAGGGTGGATTTGCCGATCTGCACCATCCGGAAAACTGGGATCTGGAATTCGTTCGGAATACACCAGGATCACGTCGATACCAGGAACTGCTGGAATCACTCAGCGACGCGATTCGCTTTATGGAAGTCGTGTCCGGAACGGAACTCGAGCAGCTCACTCGGGTCGACTTTTTCACATCGCATGAAGGACTGCATTTATTGTTCGAACAGGCTGTCACGCGAACCGATCAACGCAATCGCGGGTCATACAACCTAAGTACTCACCTGCCGTGGATTGGCGATCGAACGCGGGCTATCGACGGCGCCCATGTGGAATACTTTCGAGGAATTCGTAATCCCATTGGTGTTAAGATTGGAAATTCAATGGCAGCGGATGAACTGGTCGATCTGATCCGTATTCTAAACCCCGAAAATGAACCGGGGCGTCTGACTCTGATTCATCGATTTGGTGCGGAAAGAATTGCGTCTCACCTGCCTCAGCTTGCCGAAAGCGTCCGACGCGCTCGACTCAACGTACTGTGGAGCTGCGATCCAATGCATGGAAATATCCAGACAACCAGAAACGGAATCAAGACACGAGCCTTTGACGATATTACGCTGGAAATCATTTCCGCATTTCGGATCCACAATGAAGCAGGGACGCGATTGAGTGGCATCCATCTGGAACTGACGGGCGAGGATGTTACGGAGTGTCTGGGCGGGCCGGCTAATCTTACTGAGCTGGATCTGCAGCGCGATTATCGCAGCCAGGTGGATCCTCGACTGAATTACGAACAGGCTATGGAGATTGCGTTCCTGATCGCCGAACAGATGAAGTAGAATCCGTTACATGCTCAACCATCCGCTGTGAAATTCTTAAATGTGTGCATGTGTTCGCGCCAGCCGGCAGCAGGCATATTATATGCCCCAGGCGAGTCAGAAGCGGGAACAGCAGAACCAGATGGACTCAATGAGGTACTCCAGATGACGCGGACAGCCGAAATCACACGCGAGACTGCCGAAACATCGATTCGACTGTCGCTTGACATTGATGGCTCCGGCAAATGCGATATTCAGACCAACATCGGTTTCTTTGATCACATGCTCACATTGCTGGCGCGACACGGCCTGCTGGATCTGAGCGTGAAGGCCGAGGGTGACCTGCACGTCGATCAACATCATACGGTAGAAGATGTTGGAATTTGTCTCGGTCAGGCAATTGCGGAAGCGATTGGCGACAAAGCCGGAATCCTGCGGTATGGCGATGTCACGCTGCCGATGGAAGAAACGCTGGTGACGTCAGCCCTTGATCTCAGCGGTCGATTCGCTTTCGTATACGACGTGGAGTTCCCTACTGAGAAAATCGGAGAATTTGACACTCAACTGATTCAGGAATTCTGGAATGCCGCTGCATCCAATGCCCGCATGAATCTGCACCTCATATTGCACCATGGTTCGAACAGTCATCACATCGCGGAGGGCTGTTTCAAGGCAACGGCCCGCGCACTGCGGAAAGCCGTTGCCGTGGATCCTCGACAAACCGGTGTTCCTTCGTCCAAGGGCACTCTGACGCAGTAGCCGGCAGCATTGATGAATTCGTACGCTCTCCGGCAATAACTCTATTTTTCAGATTCAATTCGGTTCAGGCCTGTTATGACTCAGCGGCAGCTACTTGTCACAGCGGCATTACCCTATGCCAACGGACACATTCATATCGGGCATCTGGTCGAGTACATTCAGGCTGACATCTGGGTGCGATTCCAGAAACTGCGTGGCCACCGCGTTCTGTTTGTGTGTGCGGACGACACACATGGAACGGCCATCATGCTGCGAGCTCGCAGAGAGAATCGCAGCGAAGAAGACGTCATTGCCGAAATGCGAGAAGCTCATCTCCGTGACTTTACGCAGTTCCAGATCGAATTTGACAATTATGGCAGTACTCACAGTCCGGAAAACCGTGAATTGTGCAAAACAATCTGGCAGTCGCTCGTTGATGCGGGACTGGTTCGTGAAAAAGAAGTCTCGCAACTGTTCGATCCTGTGGCTCAAACATTCCTGGCCGATCGATTTGTACGCGGCACCTGTCCAAAATGTCAGGCTGCTAATCAGCCAGGAGACAACTGCAGTAAATGTGGATCGACTTATTCTCCTGCGGATCTGATCGATCCGACGAGTACACTGTCAGATGCCGCCCCGGAAATGCGGACAGCAACACATCTGTTCATTCAGCTGGAGCAACTGCACGAGTTTCTCAACGAATGGACTCAATCCGGCAAATGTCTGCAACCGGAAGTCGCCAGGTACCTCAAGGGTCATTTTCTGAGCAACGAATTGAGAGATTGGGACATTTCGCGTCCAAATCCGTATTTCGGATTTGATATTCCTGACAGCCCCGGCAATTCGTGGTACGTCTGGTTCGATGCTCCGATTGGATATATGGCTTCTACAGAACAGTGGTGCACGACCCACGGTGGCCAACTGGATGACTGGTGGAAGAACGATCGCGCAGAAATTCATCATTTCATCGGCAAAGACATCACTTATTTCCACACGCTGTTTTGGCCTGGGATGCTGAAGACGGCCGGATTCAACCTGCCCCACAGGATTCACATTCATGGATTCCTCACGGTGGGTGGCGAAAAAATGTCCAAGTCTCAGGGCACGTTTGTGATGGCGTCCACTTACCTGAATCACCTGCCGGCACAGGTGCTGAGGTACTACTACGCCGCTAAAGTAGGCAGTGGTCTGGACGACATTGATTTGAATCCTGGGGAACTGGTTGCCCGAGTGAATTCAGACCTGATTGGCAATATCGTCAACCTGGCTTCAAGGGCGGCGAAATTCGTCCAGGGCGGAAAACTGGCTGAGGTCTATCCGGACGACGGAGGACTGTTCGCTCATGCCGCCGAACGGGCCGATCGACTGGCCGAATTGTTTGAAACACGCCGCTACAGCGAAGCAATGCGTGAAATTATGCAATTGGGTGATCGCGCCAACAAATACGTCGAAGATTGTGCGCCGTGGATCCTGCGTAAGGATCCGGGGCGTGCGGACGAACTGCGGGACGTCTGTACGGTGGCTCTCAACCTGTTTCGACAACTGGTAGTCTACCTGTCACCCGTGCTTCCCGAACTGGCTCAACAAACCAACAGGCTGCTGAATGTTCCGATCAGACACTGGGATGACTCCCAGGTTCCGCTGACAGGAACAGCTGTCAGCAGGTTCCAACACCTTATGAAACGAATCGAAGAGAAACAGGTCAGTGCAATGATTGAAGAAAGTAAAGAGACGTTTGCAGAAGAACAAGCCAACACCTCTGTACCCGCGTATCATCCGGCTGATACCTGGAAGGATTCTGGTGACGCACTGGTGAATGAACCGATGAGCAGCGAATGCACCATTGATGATTTTGTGAAAGTGGATCTCCGAGTTGCCCGAATCATTGAAGCCGGTCACGTGGAAGGAGCTGATAAGCTGCTGCATCTGACACTTTCGCTGGGTGGTGGCAAGACTCGCAGTGTTTTTGCCGGAATCAAAGCCGCTTATGATCCGGAATCGCTCGTTGGACGACTCGTAATCTGCGTGGCGAATCTCAAGCCACGAAAGATGAAGTTTGGTCTCAGCGAAGGAATGGTGTGCGCCAGTGGAACCGGCGGAAAAGAAGTCTTTCTCCTGAGTCCGGATGACGGTTCCGTACCAGGACAGCGGGTGCACTAATTCATCATCGCAGTCAGTCGGAAAAAGGGCCACAATAGAGCGACTGTCGCTCGGTTGCGCGCATATCGGACTCGTGTGGACGGTAACTGGTTTACTTTCCGCGGGATCGACTGAACACTCATGTGAACAATGCTGTGGAAGCCAGGCTGTATCGACAGGTCGGGCTTCTCTTCATTCAGGCAATTTCATGTATCTGTTTACACTGGCTGATCGGATTGCCCGGGGACTGCGTCAGGTCGATCTCGTACGAATTGAACACCACCGGAGGTTCCTGCTGACTCAACAACTGTCCGACGGAGGATTTCGAGGTCGCGAAGGCGACTCGGATCTTTACTATACCGGGTTTGCCGTTCGCGGCCTGGCAGTGACCGGTGGACTGACTTCTTCAATCCGGGACTCGACAGCAGCATTCCTTTCTGAACAGGACCCTCTGGAGCTGAATGTTATTGATTTGCTGAGTTGGTTTTACAGTGCACTGGTGATCCAGGCGTCAAACGGTCCCAATTTGCTGGACAATCAGCCACCGGAGTTCATTAACCGCGTCGCAATCCGACTGGAATCACTGCGGACCAGTGATGGCGGTTACGCAAAAAGTCGCGATGGAACAGCCGGAAGTACCTACCACTCATTTCTGGTTGCGTTGACATGGCAGATGCTGGGCAGGGCTGTTCCGCGACCGAATGCGCTAATTCAGTTCCTGTACGATCGACAGCGAGAGGATGGCGGGTTCGTGGAAATTGATCCGATGAAACGAAGCGGTACCAATCCGACAGCTGCCGCAGTTGCCCTTCTGAGCGACCTGAATGGTATGGATGACGACATTAGATCGGATGTGCTCGGCTTCCTGACCGATGTCGTGAGCGGCGAAGGTGGTTTTCAGGCAAATGCTCGTATTCCGTTTGCAGACGGCCTTTCAACGTTTACCGGGCTGTTGACAGCACAGGATCTGGGACGAGGCGATATGATACCGTCGGATCGGATTCATGAATTCCTGACTTGTGCACTGGAACGGGAAGAAGGTGGGTTCATGGGTGCCAGCTGGGATCAGCAGGCGGATGCGGAGTACACGTTTTATGGTTTAGGAATTTTGGGACTACTGAACACCGAGTCATAGATCGATGACTAGACAGACAGGCACTTCGAAAGACAATGGAACCGTATTTCAAATTGCGTGGATGAAAAACAATGATCACGGGACTCATGACAGCCCAGGAGTTTGTTGAAACGAGGCATACATTTCCGGAAGGTGGTCGCTGGCATGAACTGCACTCAGGCCGACCGGTTTTACTGGAGTCTCCCAATGACGAACATGGAACGGTCGTCCTGAACCTTTCCCGGGCCATGGCTCGGTGGTTCAGCAGTCAAACCGCGGAATTTTCCGGCTACGCTGCGCACGACGTGGGCATACATGTGGAAACAGCCCCCGATACAGTGCTAATGCCACCTGTCAGCTATTTCGACAAGGGAAACCGTTTTGGGCAGTCCGATCTGCTGATTGCCACACTGGTGCCGAAGCTCGTTGTGGAAATTGCTTCGTCGAACGACCGACGGCAGTTGGTCAGAGAGCGGACTCTGATGTTTCTGAACCACGGGGTCGAATGCGTATGGATTACAGATCCATTCAAACGGGAAGTCCAGATTCTTGAACGAGGTGCGCATACCCTTGTGCTGGGTGACCATCAAACTCTCGATGGCGGTGATCAGCTGCCTGGGTTTGAGTTGACTGTCGCAGAATTGTTTACTCAACCCGATTGGTGGAAGAAAATGTGACTCACGTTACGCCTGAACATGTGAATCGCCGTAATTTGACATCAGGCAGGTCTGTCCCCGGTTGAGAAATTGTCTTTGGGAAGTTAAGCGATATAGTCGCAGAGCCTCCCGCGGCTACTGACTATAGTCATAACACCTGATGGATCCGATCCGATTCCTCCCACTCAACAAAGGAATGAAGACAATGAAACATGTCGCTCTGCTTGCGTCCACGGCATTTCTGATCGGCTGTGCCGACGACGCTTTCAATGCGGTCGAAACACAGCACATGGAGCAGACGAAACAGAAAACTGCTGCACCGTCGATTGATTCTTTACCGATGGCAACTTCCTTCAATGCGGGGGATTCAGCAACACTGGCGATTCCGGAAATGAAATGCCCGTTTGGCTGTTTCCCGAAAGCCGAGGATGCTCTGGCAAATATTGATGGCGTTGCGGGAGTGGAACTGGTGGAACAGGAACAAGAAGGCGTTATCAATGATCGCCGGGTCGTTGTGACCTTCGACGGCAAAGTTGACAGCCAGACTGCCATCGTCGCACTCAATTCTGTCAACCTGCCAGGTGCCAACTTTGAACAGCCCAATGCCAGTGACAACTGATGGAGCGAATCAGGCTCGACAGCCGGTCTCGCCTTTGATTCGACGCGACCATTTTCGGCAGTTCAGGGGCAGACGTTTGAAGACGGTACCCGACGAGCACTGCATACCGCAGATTTCAACACAAAAAAGGGTCGACATGTTACATGTCGACCCTTTTCGATTTGTCTGCGAGATCGTCGATTTAATAGGTTGCCGGACCGGTACAACGAATCAGATGGTCCTTATCGACGTATACAACTTCCTGTGTATGGTCGTTGTGCGTAAACGGTATCGGCCAGTAACTTCGAAGGACTTTTTCGTAATACACTGTACATTTGTAGTGGCAATGATGCAGTCGTGCTGGTCCCACAAGTGGATAAACCTTGCAGTCGTCCATTCGATCCACGATGAGCTCTTTGACAATTCGAACATTGTTACGGTGAGTTTCGTTCAGAAACGCGAAGCCTCCGGCAGGACTCTCAGGGAGCGCCTTCATGACTTCGTCGTCACTGGGTGGATCCATACAGAAATTAGGCGCATTCTCACCTTCGATGGGATCGAGAATCGGCACCCGGAACCGCTCATTGTCGTCCAGTTGGTCTTCGACCCGCTGCGACTGATAGGCACTGACCGGAATTGGAAAGGGTACTTCCCAAAAAGTCACGTACTCATAAAGCACCGAAACAACCCCGCCAGTCAACGTGCAACCGCTGTTGACGAAGGTCATCAGGCAGATCGCGGTCAGCACGGCCCAACGTCGAAGTTGCCTGCCAAACGTCTGCATTGTTCCATTTCCCTGCCAGAGAATTGTGGGCAAATGCCCTGATCGGTCCAGTGAAGGCAACAAATTTTGCCTCCGTTGCATCATCGAGCCACTGCAGTGGTGGACGCATTCCGCAACCCATCCTGGTGGATGTCTTTGCCTTGTATCGATCGTTCCGGTTATTCAACTTGTGACTATATTGCCAATTTGGAAGTTAATCTGACGGTTTGTACCAGCGACCATGCTGTCTCGGTCCCAATGCTGAAAGGCAGACCCGCTCGGCGGTATCCACCGGTTTGTGCAATTGTGCTCGAGGCGATCACATTCGCATTACAGGTGAAGAATCGTGGCCGATTGGAAGGTTTGCCCGAATCACGTGGGATCCAATTCAATACACTTCACACACATCCCAGGCTGCAGCTCGGAGTCAAAGACTACGGCTCCAAAAAAAAAGGTGTTTCCGTCAGTGACGAAAACACCCTGAGAATCAGTTCCACAATCTGGATTGTTCAGCTGAACTACCGTGTGGCTGGAAGCTTATTTTCCGCTGGGATCGTAGAGGATCTCCCAAACACTCTTTGGTTTGTTGAAATTCAGATTCCAGAAGCCATCGTCCCACTGCAGCCTTGCATCACGCCAGCCCAGCGGGACCTGAGGATAGGGATAAAATGGACCAATGTACGGGAATGCACTCGCACTGTACTGCGTTGGATAGGTCACAGCAGCGGAGTTCGGGTACTGAGCGTACGCTGGCCACGCATGGCTGGGAAGCTGTGGATGCGAGAACACACCTGCACCACCGATTGCAGCCGGTCCTGCTGAAACCTGAGTCATTTCCATGGTTGTTGGAATCGGCGATGACTGAAGGTGGCCTGCACTGGCGAGTTGCTGTTCATGCGACACAGTTCTGGCCGGCTGAGAATACTGTGGCGGGTATGCGGATTGAGTTTGGGGTTGAGTCACATTCAATTGGTTGTTTACGGACTCAACACCCGGCACTCTGCGTGCTGCCTGCTCTGCGGCACTGCGACGTGCCACAGAATCAACACCACCGTTGAGCGTAACGACACCCTGCTGGTATTGAATCCCAATGTTCTGACCGGCGAGACCCGCCTGACTCAATGAACTGCCAATTTGTTCCGCCATCTGCTGATTGCTGGGACGGCGTGTTACTTCAGCTTTGACCTGCTGGATCGCCCGTCGAACGGGTGGAGCCTGCTTCTGGCGTTGCGCCACCTGGACAGGTTGTTCAGGTGCCTGTTGCCTCTGTCGTCCTGTCAGACGACTCAAAAGCGTATTGAGTCCTGGACGTGTCCGGACATATTCCAACTCGTTGATCACGCGAGTGATCCCCGGCAGTTGCTGACATACTTCTGCAGCACGCGCCGCATGTCCAGGCTGTCGAACCTTGCCGTTCAGCTTCACGACTCCACCAGTGACTTCGATACTAATACCGTAGCCGTCAATCTGAGCCTTTTGCAGAGCTGCGTGGACCTGCTCTACCTGATGCTGATTGAAGGTCTTCTGAGCTGGATTACCCGCCGTAGTCAATTGTTGACGACCGCCTGGCAATCCGTCCGCGCTGGCAACAGCGGGAACCGCTGCAAGGACAGCCAACATCAATAACAATTTACCATACTTTCGCATGAAAGCTCTCCTCCTGAGATGCCTTCCGTTCCAGGCCGCTTGAAACTGCATAGCAGCTGTTTGGGGCGGATTACCAGTGGTTGCTGGACTTTCCAGGAGCGGAGCGGATCTGATCTGAGAGAACGGAAACCGTTGTTTTGGCTGCCGTTCCTGATGAATTCCCACTCGCCGTATCAGTTCGTGTGTTCATCGTCAGAAATGCCTTTACAGGCACCACCAACGCCGTGGCTTTGTACCAAAGTGAGCGCAACGGACAGATACGCAGTTATCATCGGACACATCGTGAGGCCTGGATCAACAATTCTGGTTAATTGGTCCGTAACGGATAAGTGGATCGTCGTAATCCTGATCTCGGATCTTGTTGCAACAACAACCGGGCCTGCTGACATTTGAATAGTGGCAGATTCTGCCGCTATTCAAGTCTCCTTCTGTCGCCGCCAGGTCTGACCCCAATAGAACACACACCTATCACAACAACTGATCTGCCAAACAACGCGCTGATCAACCACCCACATCGGCATGTGCAGAATGATGACCGGTGGCGTTGACATGAATCCTGTACAAGCCACCCCCCGCCGTGATGTAGAGTGTTTGCAATTCTTTCCCATTGCCAAAACAACAATTTGTCGGAAGCGTCGGTGTCCTGATCCTTGCCAGTTCCCTGCCATCAGGACTAAAGATGACGATGCCAAACCTCTCCGCCGATCGGACCGCAGCGTAGAGTCGTCCTGCGGTGTCGACCGTCATGCCGTCAATACCGGTTTCACTGCCGAAATCCACGAGGACTTGTTTGTTTCCGAGCGAGCCGTCAGATGCCACGGAAAACACATTGAGCGTCATTCGACCGGGCTGAGCATCGGTCACGGTTTCTGCCTGGTCAGTCCCGTTGTCTGTTTCCGCGACATACAGCTTCCTGCCGTCGGGTGAAAGCATGACTCCATTCGGTTTTGTAATCTCTGATGTCGCTCGCCACAGTGAACCATCAGGATCCAGCCGATAGACATCCATCGACCGCAATTCCATCTTCTCAGGTCCGACATACTTTGGATCACTGAAGTAAATTCGACCATGACGGTCAATGACGATGTCATTGGGCGAATTAAAACGCCTGCCTTCGAACCGGTCGACAATCGTTTTGAGCGATCCGTCCGAAAGAACCTCGACCAGCGCTCGCTTGCCTCCCAGCGGTGAGGCACAACAGGCAAGCAACCGACCACCGCGGTCAAACATGAGACCGTTGGCCATTTTGCTGTCCTGTGAGTGAATAACGATATCGCCGGTCTCCGGGTTAAACTTCATGATTCTTGCGGGCCGAGCATCAAAAGGCTGAGCAAAATCACTGAAGTACATCAGACCGTCCGGTCCTGCCGCAACACCCTCAGTAAATCCACCTTCTTCCCACAGGGCTTCAATCCGAGCCCCGTCAGGAATCAGTTTAGACACCGTGGATTCTTCGCCTGCCGAAGACTCAAACATGAAAAGCAGATTCAGACCCAGTATGACGGCGAAGTGTTTGTTCACATGATTCTCCCGCTTTTACAGCACACCCTGACAGCACCGAACTGGTCACAGTAATCTGGATTGTTCGAAGTGCCAAACCGAAACAGCAACGTCAACTTCGCCGATTATTCTGACCGGATTCTCGATACAAAACAAACATTGTGTTTGTCGATCAATCAATTTCCGATTCTGTCAAACGGCACTAAACGTCCTCGGTACGCTTCAATTCCGGATCGTCGACTCGGCCGATCACCAGCGAGACGTTATGACCTCCAAATCCGAAACTGTTGTTAACTGCATATCGGACATCGGCTTCGACCGCTTCATTGGCAATATAGTTCAGGTTGCAGTCCGGGTCCGGTGTACAATAGTTAATTGTGGGTGGCAGAATACCGGATGTCAGTGCAAGTGCAGACACAGACATTTCCACCGCGCAGGCAGCGCCGATCATGTGCCCGGTCATACTTTTCGTTGAACTGACCCGCAGTTTGGCAGCGTCGTGACCAAAGACATGGTTCAGTGCCACGGTTTCCATTGCATCATTGTATTTCGTGCTTGTGCCATGTGCATTAACGTAAGTACAGCCTGCTATGTCCGCTGAATTGAGTGCTGCCGCCTCGATCGCAGTATCAATCGCACGTATCGCCTTCCTGCCTTCCGGGTCCGGCTGGACCAGATGAAATGCATCACTGGTCGCTTTTCCACTGAGGACTTCCGCCCATGCCCGACCGCCACGTTTTCTGAGATGGTCTTCATTTTCGAATATCAGAATGGATGCACCCTCGGCCATCACAAATCCAGCACGACTGTCATCAAACGGCCTCATCGAAGTTTTCGGACTGTCGTTACTGTCACGACACATCGCTTTCATGCGTACAAACGAAGCAATTCCAAGACGTGTGAGTGAGGCTTCTGTTCCACCGGTGATGACGAAATCCGCATTGCCCTGTCTCAGAAATTCGAGGGCATCAATCATCGCGTGGCCGGAAGATGAACATGCACTGCTGCACGTATGGCAGGAGCCGTGAACTCCGAACGCAAGACTCACACATGCCGGTGGTGCATTGGGCATCAGCATCGGAATCGTAAAGGGACTGACGCGAGAAGGGCCGCGTGACAACATCCGCTCATGTTGAAATTCGTACGTCTCCAGACCCGCCAGTCCGGCACCCAGGATCACCGACGCGTTCTCACCGAGGTCGGACGTTGGCAGACCGGCGTCTTCCAGTGCTTCATGGGTGGCAAATACAGAGAACTGCGTTGCCCGGTCCATTCGCTTGCTGTTGACCAGATCGTTTACGTTGACCCGTGTCAGGTCCATGTCACGAACTTCACCGCCGATGGTGACATCGAGATCGGTTGTATCGTGGAGTTTCAGAGTATCCAGACCGCAACGGCCATTGATCAAATGATTCCAGTTCGTCCTTCGATCGTTGCCAAGACACGTCGTCATTCCAATTCCGGAAACAAAAACCCTCTGCATTCTCAATCTCCAGCCTGCTAACGGACAGGGCACTCCATCGCTCATCGTGAATCCAGTGAGGCAGGTGGGGCCATGGCCGAACACGAGCTATTCAGTTCGGTGTGACAGGTCGCTGAACCGGAAGCCGACACTGTGGCATTGCCGAAATCGTCAGACCTTTTTTGGCTGTACTAAATCATACTCAGTCGATGCTGCAATGGCACTCCGGGTCAAAACAACCGTATTCACCGTATTTCTCCGCACTGGAATTCAGCGTCCGAAGCAGATGATTTCGGTTGACGTCCCGTTAAAGTCCTGTGACGTCGCATATGAGGGTGATGTGTACATTCTGGAGAGCAACCAGCGCAAGTCCCGTTAACCCGGGAAGCGGCAGCTCAAAACAGGTCAAGAGCCGAACCTCGCTGGAGTCTTTTGGTTCGGATTCTTACCATTTTGCGTGCATGTCCAGAGCAGCCATCGGGAACTTTTCCGAGCGTCGGGATGTGCTTTGGATTTTCTACACGCCACCGTTGGACGATGAATTCATGCAGAAGATACTTATCCAATTGGACACTGATGACCAGCCCGCCGCATTCGATCAAGTAGTGGCCGTCGATGCCGGTGCTGACCGAATACTGAGTTATGGAGGTATTAACGAAAACAATGTCGAAGCGCTGGTCCATGGCGCAATCTTTACGAGGGGACCCGCCGATCTGAACAATACCGCCATCTTCGTCGGTGGGAGTAATGTTGCCGCGGGTGAGCAGCTTGCACAAAGAGTTGCGCAGACTTTTTTTGGTCCGATGCGTGTCTCGTTGATGATGGACTCCAACGGGTGCAATACAACCGCCGCAGCTGCTGTGGTTGCCGCAAAGAAGCATCTGGAATTACGGGGTACGACGGCGCTTGTTCTTGGTGGAACCGGCCCTGTGGGCCAGCGAGTCGCGCAACTACTGGCCGGGGAATGCTGCAAAGTGCGGCTCGCATCACGGTCAAAAGAGCGCGCTGCCGCCGCATGCAACCGGATCGTTGAAGGACACAAGGTTGAACGTCCGGAACCGGTCGCTGCGTCCACGACAAAGGAAAGCCTCGCGGCAGCAAAAGATGTGGACCTACTGTTCGCCGCTGGTGCCGCAGGAGTTTGTTTCCTGTCAGACGGATGCCTGGCATCGATTGACAGTCTCAAAGTCGCTGTGGACCTGAATGCTGTTCCGCCGACAGGTGTTTCAGAGATCGAGGCAACGGACAAAGCCGTCGATCGCAACGGAGTTCTTTGCTATGGTGCGCTAGGCGTCGGCGCTGGCAAGATGCAGGTCCATAAGCAGGCGGTTCGACAACTGTTCCAGACAAATGACAGGAAATTCGGAACAGAAGAGATTTATCATCTGGCACTGGAAATGGCTGGTCTGCAGCGGTAATCCGCGTGACTGCTGCAAATTCGTCTATTTGGTCTCCGTTGCGACATCCAATCTTCCCGGTCTTCTGGCTCACGCATTTGTCGGTGCAGCCCTGTTCGGCAAGTCGTCCGACGTGACAATCGGCTGCAGCTGTCAGACAGCGGGATCCAAGTATCCTGTGCAAAACTGCTCCCTGGTCACGAAACGGAACCGAATCAATCCAACGTCCGCGACAACATGAGAAAAATCCACCATGTCTGATCATCCCGCTGTGGATCACTCAGATTTCCCGAACGATTACTGGTTCAGATCCTGCCGGTGTTGCCATGCGAACCTGTTCTTCCACCATCAGACGGTACCGACCACCCCCTGCCATCAGTTCATCGTGTGTTCCGGTCTGAACGATGCGTCCGTGTTCCACAACACAAATGACGTCGGCACCAGCAACAGTGCTGAGTCGATGTGCGATCACAAAGCTCGTACGATCCCGCATTAACTCCGCCAGACTGGTTTGAATGAAACGCTCACTTTCGGTGTCGAGATTGCTTGTCGCTTCATCGAGGATCAGCAGACGTGGATTCGCAAGAATAGCTCTCGCTATGGCCAGTCGCTGACGCTGCCCGCCACTCAATCTCACGCCGCGTTCCCCGATCAACGTGTTGAGTCCGTCCTTTTGCCGATCGATGAACTCGCTGGCGTGTGCCGCGTCGGCTGCTGCCCGCACCTGTTCCACAGATGCGTTACGGTTGGCATAGTTGATATTTTCCGCGATTGTCCCGTCGAAAAGAAAGACATCCTGCTCCACCACGCCCAGCAGACTTCGGAATGATTCCACGTCGTAGTCGCGCAGGTCCCGGCCATCGAGCTTCACTGTTCCCGACTGGGGATCGTAGAACCGGGCAACCAGATTGCAGAGTGTCGTTTTCCCGGACCCGCTGGGACCCACCAGAGCGACTACCTGCCCGGGAGCAACGTCCAGGTCAATGTTCTTCAGTGCTGGTTCGTCAGTACCCGAATACTGAAACGTCACATTGTCAAATACAATTCTTCCGTCCACATCGTGGGGACGCACGCGAACTGAGTCGGGTGCCGGCTGCATTTCCTGTGGTTCATCCAGCAGGTCGAGGATGCGATCGAGACCACTGAGACTGTTTTGAAACTGAGTTGCACTCTGAGCAAGAATTGCCAGTGGCTGCAGAAGCATCAACAGGTAGACCAGGAACATCATGAGGTCACCAACGGTAAGTGCACCGTCAATGACGCGCCAACCACCGTAAAACATCAGCACAGCGCTTGTGAGCGGAATCATGGACTCCCAGACCATTTCGACACTCCGCATCCACCACCACGCAAACAGCTCCTTGCGCGCCATAAGGTTGTTTTCAAGAATGAACCGTCCGGCCTCACGGCGCTGCCGACTGAATGCGCGTACAATTCGCATCCCGGCAAATGCTTCGGCTGCACCAGCGTCAATGAATTCACGTTGTTTTCGGATCGCGCGAAACTGAGGACGGATGCGGGCAATCCACGTATGGTGAGTGAAGTACACCAGTGGCAGCAGGACAATCGCCCCCAGCAACAACGTCCAGTCCACCCATGCCAAAATGAGCAGGCTGCCAACGAGCTGAATGACTGCCCGCCACGGATTGTAAAGCAGTCCGAAGACTAATTCGCCAACGCTTCCTCCGTCTTCCCGCAGGATGGATGCCACGCCACCGGATCGAATTTCCTGCACTCGGTGCAGCGGCAAACGCACCGCATGCTCAAACACACGCCGCCGAACATCCAGCTGAATCCGCTTGGTAATTCGCGTGGCATACCACCGCCCCCAAATGTGAAATCCAATCCTGCAAAGCGACACAACAATGACGGCGATCACAGTAACCGTCAGCAACGTTCTGCGGTCGGTGAACCCAGGAAATTCAGACGCAATCAGAGATGGCACCGCGTGATCCGTCAAAACATAGTCGACAACGAACTTCGTGCCGGCCGGAGGAATCAACGCCAGCACCGTAGCAACAGTTAATGAAAGAAGGATCCCGACAACCTGCCAGCGAAATGGGGCCAGCAGTCCAAAGAATCTCCGGACCAGTTCCCTGCCTGTACGAATTCGTTCCCGGCGACCGCGTGCCGAACCGGACGAGTGCACCTTGCCCCCCGTCCGTTCTCTCGACCTGACACGATCACGGTATTCGTCAAAGCGAACTCGGCTGCTGTTTCGATGATTCGCTGGTTTCGGATTGCTGTTCTGTGAGTTTGTCATGACCGATTTCAAGCCAGGGTCGGATCCGATCGAGCGTCAAGGGTCCGATACCATCGACGCGCAGCAGATCTTCAATCGAACCATACGGTCCGTTGAACTCCCGATCTGCAACGATTCGGTGAGCCATCGTCTCACCGATTCCCCTGAGCTGGATCCATTCGACCCATGTCGCTTTGTTGATATCAACTCGAAAGAATTCCCTGAATGATATTCCGTGCTGCCATGGAAACGGATCCGGACGCTGCACGCTGAGCCAACACCACTGACCAGTCAAATACAGTAATGCAGCAAAGACACAACCGGTCAGAAAACGGTGCTGCCCCGACGCTGAGATATCGTTTTCCGTTGACGACTGCTCTGCGAGACGGGTCCCCGACGGGGCATCACTGTGGTCGTTAACTGTGTCATTCATCTCGACAGCTTCCCCGACGCCACCGGGAACCGGGTGGCGTCGCCAAACGATTGTCATGCACCATCTAACACAGAAACCTCATGACATCAGGAATGTTGACCGGATGAAGGGACTGCGAACGAAACATCTCGTCAGGCAAGCAATTCGTCGATCACGTGTCCGTGAACGTCAGTTAGTCGCCGATCAATTCCGTCGTGACGAACCGTCAGCCGCTTGTGATCGATGCCCAGCAAATGCAGAATTGTCGCGTGTATGTCGTACACCTGTGTCGGATTTTCGCGGTCCAGTGGTTTGTAACCCCATTCGTCCGACGGGCCGTACGAAATTCCGGGTCGAACGCCTCCACCGCATAACCAGTTCGTGAAAACGAAAGGATTGTGGTCTCGACCAACCCCTCCCTGACTGGATGGAAGCCGTCCAAACTCTGTCGTCCATAGAACAACCGTGTCTTCCAGCAATCCTCGCTGCTTCAGATCCTTCAGCAGTGCAGCAGTGCCAACAGCCATCCCCATTGCCAGGGGACCATGATCCCGTTCGATATTCTCGTGGCTGTCCCAGTTTCGCCGGGGATGACGATTGTCATTGCCGGACCAGATCTGAATGAAGCGAACTCCCCGCTCCAGCAAACGGCGAGCAATCAGACACTTGCGACCGAAATACTCCATTTCTTCCGGAGCGTTGATCGTGGATGGCCACTGGGTACCCACACGATCCAGGCCATACATATGCAGCGTACGTTCGGTTTCCGAGGAGAGGTCAAATACTTCCGGAGCCGTCAACTGCATTGCCGCCGCCAGTTCGTAGGAACGCAGCCGGGCCTGAAGACGCGAATCACCTGGACGTTCATTGTTGTAGCGTTGATTCAGGGATCGGAGCAGCTGTCGACCATCCGCTTCACTGGCAGGCGTCAGAAAGGAAGACTCCGCATTCAGGTCTGCGATCGGGTTTGATCGTTGAGGAAAAATGACAGTTCCCTGACTACTCGCCGGCAAAAACGCAGATCCCCAGTTTTTCGGACCATTGCTGGCGTAACCTCGATGATCGGGCAACACAACGAATGTTGGCAGGTTTTCATTGAGCGTTCCAAGGGCATAACTGACCCAGGACCCCACGCCGGGAAATCCGGGTCGCTGAAATCCAGTAGCCTGCAGGTAAGTTGCCTGACTGTGGACTCCTGTTTTTCCCGCAACATTATGGACGAACGCCATATCATCGACGCACTCACCGAGTGGTGCCACGACGTTACTGAGCAATTTTCCACATTCGCCGTATGGTGCAAACCGAAACGGCGACTTCATCCACGGGCCAAGCCCATTCTGGAACGCTTCGATGTGTTCACCAAAATCGGACGGCTCACCATGATGTTCTTCCAGGAATGGCTTATAGTCCCACAGATCCAGATGGCTGGCAGCACCACCCATGAACAGCTGGATCACACGCTTCGCGCGAGCAGGATGGTGCACGACTTCGACAATGCCACCTGTGCTGATGGCATTTGATTCTTCGGACAGCATGATGGACGCAGCGAGTCCGGAAAAACCGTGACCTGCAGACGCCAAAATGTCTCGTCGATTCATCGGCATATTACTGATGTTAGGCAGTGGGTCCGGATTTGTTGTGTCAGATTTAACGGAGTAATGCTGACGATCCGAGTTGCGGGCGGGCGCATGAATGTTGTTGCGTTCACACTGTAATCGCATCATACCCCATTATTCCGCGACAATGGGTTCCTGTCCAGGTGGTCCCTGCCAGCCCTGAAGATTTTGATTTTGCGGTGCGTTTTTTGACTGCTTCTTCCAGTCGGCAACAGGCCCCCGAATTTTACAGGGACGGTTCTGAATCAGATTCACGTCAACACTGAAATCGGGCTGCTGAACCCTAACTTCCAAAGACTTTTTGGGAGTCTCGTCGCTGGAACTCAATAAATCTCCTAAGACGTTTTTGGTCACCTGGACAACGATTTCCACTTTGACATTCCTGAATCCAAAGGTCGTTGCACTCGCGAGAGCCAAGTGTCGGCCTGTAAAGGTACATCGCAGATCCGGATGAATCCTTCAATGATCTGCCGCTGACGGATTCTGCATCTCTCAACACAATCGTACGTATATCATCATCAATGAATTGCGGATTGGGAGGTTCTGACAGGCTCTATCGGTTCACTTTTTTGCCCCTGCTGCCAAGGTCTTAACTTAATAGTAGTAACAGAAGACCCGACATTGCTGGTCTCTGTCTAAGCCAAAATACTCTTCCAGAGTCATCTCCACCCTGTATGAGCATTGGCACCTGCTACTTCGTCCTCGTTAATGTGATTTGCAGGCTCAATCGCCGTTTTTCGTTTCACAGCTGGTGTGCATCCGGGATTAGTTTCTTCACCTTTTTCTTCCACTTCAGTGGCTTGGGCATCACCCTTCTTGTTTCCGCCAGCCGATTCTCCGACCATCCACCTGATTACCATTATTCGTACTGACGGACGCAGCCTGCCGGAATGTTACTCCGACTCTTGTCGTGAAAGTGTCAGTGACTGCGAAAACCCTTTGTAGCTGTACGAACAACGGCTCTGTAAGAACTGCGATCAGCGTGGCTATGAATACGCCTCTGATCTCGATTCTGAATACAGGAGGAAGTTGATCTGGTGTTTTCATCGCTGCTGATGAAAAAAGAATTTCTTACAACGATCAAACAATTTGGTGATCTCAATTGTTCCAATCGAGCAGCAATCCACGAACCTCTGACATCATTGAAGTCACCCGCAAAACAGATCTTACCTGTACCAACCACAATCTGGTGAATCACGTCCCAGTCCGACATACGACCGGAATGATTCGGTGAATCGCTGTCGATCCGGTCCAATTTGGGAATCGCCGGATCCGGTGCCGTCATTACAGGTCTCTGTGATGAAAATCTCTGAAAATCGCTCATTCCAGCGACAATTCAGAGATCAATCGCAGTAACTGACGGAACAATGGAATCCAATGGCCTCGAAATCAGGAGTAGCAATGGACATTAGTACCCTATCAGTTGGATTTATCGGTGCCGGACGGATGGCAACAGCACTCGCGCAGGGATTCTGCAGGAATGGTCTGGCAGCAGACCGAATAACGGCCGTCGACCCGGACTCCCAGGCCCGACATGCGTTTCTTGACTCAGTTGGGCAGGGTATCACCATTCACAACAATCCGTGTTCTGAATCACTTCAGACAGACGTGCTCATTCTGGCAGTGAAACCGCAAATTATGCCTCAGGTACTGGCCGGACTGGAAAAACAAATTTCGACATCACAGCTGATTATCTCCATCGCTGCCGGAATTAATCTTTCGACAATCGAAGACTCACTTCCGACTGGGTCCCGAGTGATTCGAGTAATGCCCAACACACCCTGTCTGGTTGGATCGGGGGCGTGTGGAGTCAGTGCGGGGAACTGCGCGACATCCAAAGACCTTGAAATCGTGCACGCATTGCTCGAATCGGTTGGCATCGTCGAAGTCATCCCGGAGAAATTTATGGATGCGCTGACTGGATTATCCGGCAGTGGCCCGGCCTACGCATTTCAGATCATCGAAGCTCTGAGCGACGGGGGAGTCCAGATGGGCCTGCCTCGGACGACAGCAACTCGTCTGGCATCTCAAACGTTACTGGGTTCAGCTCAAATGGTGCTGAAGACCGGAGAACATCCCGGACAGCTCAAAGACGCAGTCACCAGCCCGGGAGGTACAACGATTGCTGGAGTACATGCTTTGGAAGTCGGCGGACTTCGCGCAGCATTGATGAATGCCGTGCGTGCGGCGGCAGAACGATCTGCAGAACTCGGCTAAACGTTTTTTGTTGAGACGCACTCTCATTTTAGAAAATATTGACAGCAACAATTGTCATAATGTCGATCATTGTTAACAATATGAGTAACAGTCGGAAAATGCAGCAGTCAGCCTGACAAACACAGTCCGATGCTGCCGTCAGTTCCTCAAGGAATTTAGGGAACAAATCACCCAACAGGAATCATGGCTGCAATCGACGAACGTGATCGCGAATTGCTGGAACATCTGCACCGTGTCGGCGGTGCGGATGTTCAGACATTGTGTGATGTTCTGAAGATTACCCGGACGGCGGTGCGAGCAAGAATCGAACGGTTGCGCTCAACCGGGATGCTGGCAATGGAGACGCAGTCGGCTGGCCGCGGTCGGCCTCGACAGATTTACCAAATCAATGCCAACGGATTGCACGCACTGGGTGAAGACTACCGTCAATTAGCGGTCGTCTTTTGGCAGGTGATTTCAGAAATCGAAGATGAAACCCTTCGAAACTCCTTGCTGGCACGGATTCGCAATCGCCTGGCAGAGCGTTTTCTGCGTCAACCGTCGGCAGCTGGAACTGTCAGAGAGCGGCTGGACGAATTGGCTGATCAAATGAAATCCAGCGGCTTCAACATCGAATCAGACCACTCCGCAGCGTTACCAATTCTTCGGGAAACCAACTGCCCGTTTCCCATGCTGGCAGATGTGGATGAATCAATTTGCCAAGTCGAGAAGGAAGTTCTGGAACAGGTATTAGGAACTAACGTTGAGTTCGTGAACCGGTGTCGTGACGGCTACCATTGTTGTGAGTTTGAAGTGAAATCCTGAGCAGTCAGGAAAAAAAGATTTCGACAGGCTGGACATTCCTCAATTCCTGGAAGGCTTTGGTCGCGATTGATTCAACAGGCGCCATTGATAAAGTTTGTGGACGTTTGTGCCTGCAGTTGTCGGTGAAAATAACGCCAAAAATATACCGTGATTAAGGATCTGAAGTCGATGACCTGGATCGAAGGGCGATTCGAAGAAAACGTCATCACAACGAGTGTCGAACAGGCGATGAACTGGGGTCAACAGTCCAGTATCTGGCCGATGACATTCGGACTGGCGTGTTGCGCCATCGAGATGATGGCTGCGGGTGCGAGTAAATACGATATTGATCGTTTCGGGGCAGGTGCGTTTCGGGCCACACCGCGACAGGCGGATCTGATGATCGTGGCCGGAACAGTCACCTTCAAGATGGCCAGCCGGGTTCGTCGACTTTACGAACAGATGCCGGATCCGAAGTATGTGATCGCGATGGGAGCCTGCACCGTAGGTGGAGGTCCATATTTCAAGCATGGTTATCACGTTGTCAAGGGTGTCGACCTGGTGGTGCCGGTGGACGTATATGTTCCGGGGTGTCCTCCGCGACCTGAAGCACTGCTCGAAGGTCTGATGCGAATTCAGGACAAGATTAAGGCTCGCAAAGTCACGCGGGGCGAAACTCAGCTGCCGGTGCCTCACCATAGCGGTTGCTCGGCACTCAACGTGTGAATTTGACTCCTTCACTCTGACACGGAAGTTGGGCTGGACTCGATCAACGGGT
>JAKVAY010000044.1:0-26952 GCA_022447185.1 Fuerstiella sp.
CTGCTTGCCGGCATCGCCGACAAATTCGTGTTCATTCGTTCCATCGTGGGTGCTGCGGTGGGGCATGCGGCATTTCAGTGTCAGACGGGTCGCAGTAACCGCGGTCCCCAGCAACCGTCAGGAGGGTGGCCGGCAATCGGCAGCGTGTTGTCGAAGACACAAGGTCCGGTACTCCCGTCTGTGCCACCATTCGTCGGTCTTTGCGCTCCGACGAATTTCAAAAGGTGGGGTGATCCCGGACATCCAGGATTCCTGGGTGTGGCACACGCGCCGTTCAAACCGAATGCTGAATCGCGAGAGAATATGACACTAAACGGTGTCACGCTTGACCGTCTGCGAGACCGCCAAAGTGTTTTGACGTCACTCGACCGCTTTCGTCGGGAGGCTGACGCCAGCCGTAAGATGGAAGGGATCGATGCTTTCAATGAACAGGCTCTGGGAATCCTGACTTCAAGCAAGCTTGCCGAAGCACTGGATGTGGAACGTGAGGACACGAAGCTCCGCGACCGCTACGGTCGCGGCACGCCTGCCAAACAGAAAGATGGCGCCCAGAAGCTGCTTGACCATTTTCTGGTGGCGCGTCGCCTGATTCAGTCCGGCGTGCGCTGCGTGACACTGGCGTTCAGCCGCTGGGACTGGCACGGCGGCAATTTCACCCGGGCTCGCCAGGATTTTCCAATGCTCGATCAGGGCGTCACCGCATTGATCGAGGATCTCGAACGTCGCGACATGCTTGATGACGTGACGGTAGTGGTGTGGGGTGAATTTGGTCGAACGCCGAAGATCAACGAAAGAGCGGGACGGGACCACTGGCCCCGCGTCAGTTGTGCTCTTTTGGCGGGTGGCGGTATGCGAACCGGGCAGGTGATCGGTGCGACCAACCGGCTGGGAGAATATGCTACGCAACGACCGGTTCACTTTCAGGACGTCTTTGCCACGATGTATCACAACATGGGCATCGACGTTCGTCATTTGGCACTCAACGACCTTCAGGGTCGACCGCAGTATCTCATCGACAACGACCGTTACGGAGTCATGCAGGAACTCGTGTGAGTCCTTTGGTAATTCAGTGAGGCCAGGAAGGGACGTTTTTTGCAGTCCTCATGGCTGAAAATGTGCCTGCGGTGAATTGAAGTGACTCACTGCTACACGTTCCTCGCGTTACCGATTCACCTCAATTGGCTTCTGCTCGTCGTTTCCGATGCCGCGATCAGGCGGTGTTCCGCCTGAAGATTCACGAGTCGGGACACCAGCGACAGTGAGCCCCGTAGCGAGACTTCAGGATACTGTTCGGCCAGTTCGATGAATCGTTCAACAATGTTGTTACCGGACAGCGTCAGTCCGAACACTGTCTGGATGAAACAGGTGTGATGTACCCTCAAGCACGAGGGACCCGGAATTTTACATCGCTGTAGTCACAGTTTGGGACCGGCTCCCTGCCGAATAATCCCGTCGCGGCCCATAAACGCACCGCGCCCCATGTAACGGGGTTCGACTGTGGTCGGCGCGGGAAGGCCAGGGCGACGGACGTTTGTCTGGCAGGCCACCGCCTGAGGTTCGCAGCGGACGTATTCGCCAAAGTTGAAGCGATAGAGGGAGTTGTGATCGCCCGTACCCGCGTAGACAGGTACGCCCCAGATGCGGGACAGTTCCAGCAGCAACGATTGATTGTTGCCGATTCTGCAGTGTTGCAGATGCACGAATCCGGTGGCCGTGAAGTGGCTGTTGAGCCTGGCAAGTGTCGGTCGGAAACGGCCCAGTGTCTGCTGACTGATTCGATCATTACCGATCTGAAACGACTGACTGTTGCCGTGATCCACAATGTTCAGCCGACTGATGCTTCTTCCATTGGCCCTGTTCAACACATTTCTGACCATACTCGCAACATTGGTCATGGTGACTTCACCAATTCGTGATGCAGCCACCACCATCCCTACCCAGTCACTGTTGTCAATTACGGTGATTTCCATGTGGAACCTCCAGAAAAGTTTGTATGGACAGATGCGAACACACACACACACACACACACACACTTCGTTTTACTGCAATCCGGGTTGCTTAATTGTTGGATCAATTTGCAGGCTTCGGGATAAGATTCGTCGCCTCAGGTTCATTTCAATGCGCTGTGGGACTTACACAAAACACTTCGTAGTGCCCGAAATTGACCGATCAATAAAACCAAATGGGTAACGTCTCTGCAGGAAGAGTCGTACCGGGGGTTCGTGTGCCGGCCCCGCCATCGGAACCGGTGACGCGCGGTCGCTGTGACGGTTGCGACATTTCGACTGTCCGTAGTCACCAGGGACTGAGATGTTGTGAGAACCCACCGTTCAACGATTCCATTCCTCTTGCGGGCACTGGCGGTAGACGAGTTGATAACTTTCCGCAGAATCCGAGGCGTCTCGTGCTCGTCGCATCGCGGTGGAAACACGCCTTCGAAAATCCTGAACGATGCGGCCCGTCCGTCGGATATATTCCGTTTCTGTTGGCGATACCTGGTCGGGGCGCAGCCATCGCGGCGCCGTCTGTGTTGGTAACCGGACCGCGTTCAACGCGAGAATAAGAGGGCCTCTGAAACCGTACATGATTCGAGTCGGATTCAAAATGTGTTCGTCGATTTCGTGCGTAAGCGTAGCGTTATAGGTGCACGAACCCACGGGATAGCTCGAAGTGATCTGGACGACGTAATCTGTGAGTCGAAAGTAAATATTTACGGATTGGAAAAAGAACGGCACCATGCCGTCGGGTCTGGGTGCTCCGGTCTCGGGCCTCCAGCTTAGTGCACCTCGGCCGCGGAAATTGATTGATGTGTATCCAGCGCTGTGAGTATGCCCTCCAGGTGCCAGCTGGGACCGATCGATCTGTGCTGAAGATACCGGGTCAGCGAGAAAGTGTACAAAGTACGGTGGAATCGGATTTGGCATGGATGAGTTCCTTCGCAGGAATTCTGACCGAGTGAGTCAGTGTGCGTTTATAGAGATTGTTTCGAGATTCAAGTCTGCTTCACGACCAGCCTGACCGGGTGTTGAAATTACACCGTGAGGGTCAGTTCGACAGGATTTGTTAATTCAGTTCACGCCATTGTGCTGGCACGATTTCTCCCCGTTGTGTTTGAGTTCGTATCAAGTTCGGCAAATGAATCCGTCATGTCCTGAACCGTATTGTCATGCAGCTATTGAGTGGCTCTCCGCAACAATTCGTCCATCGGCGGATCGATGTGCGTGGCCTGCCAGCCCGGCTGGTGGCGGGTGTGCTGACGAATGGCCTCGAGCCACCGTCTGGCGTGGCCACCGTGTACGACTGTACCGGTGCCCATGACATCGCGACGCTCTCGTTCGGTTTCCCCGTAACAAATAGAGGCGTGACGGTTGTTTCTGCATCTGGGATCATCGGCATTGACGTGATCCAGCCCCAACAGGTGGCCCGTCTCGTGGGCAAGGGTGCGAGCACTGCACTGATTGGTGAGAAAGCCCTCGTCCACTCCACCGGCACGTCGTCCAACGAATGCCTGAAACTGACAAGATTGACCTGATGCCACGTTCAGCACATGCATCAGAGCGTGATGACGAGTTGTATGAGGAACAAGATCGATCCGCAGCCTGCAACGCAGAAACGGGGGCTTGCGGCCGATTAGTGAAAGGTTTTGCAGGGAACGGTAGTCGGTCGGGTTGAGCGCCTGATTGCGATTGGTTTGATCCGGAAAGAGGATAAATATTCTTTTGTTCCAGGCTTGTTCCACTTCGCGTTTGAATCTCGTTCTGAAGTGCTGGAATGCTGAAGAGCCCCACTGATTGATGCGGAAGACGCGCCCATGGAGATCATTGGCCCAGTCGGTGCCAATACTAATCCGGTTGTTGGTCGGACGATCGGTGCATGAAGGAGGCCGTGACGGTTCGCCTCCATGTGGGTTTTCCGGAATCAGGGCCACTTTCAATACCACGGTCAGTGGAGTGGCATTGTCGGAATCTGCTGAGTTACCGAGTTCTGAATCGAAATCGGGGGTATGCAGGTTGAGTGTGATCGGCATGGTTCCGCATCCTCTACTGTAAAGCTTCAGTCAATCGTGGTCGTCCAGTGACCTGCGCACCATGCAGCAGTTGAAACGACAGTTTCTGTTCGGGGCTCTGTGGCTTGTGCTGCTGTTTCTGCGGAGTCGACGTTCAGCCACTCGTCCTTATCGTGGATCTGACAGGGATTTCCCTGCTCCATTTGTCGAACGTTGTTGCAACAAGCGTGCCGCTGACGAAGACGCACATTTTTGCGTTCAGTGTTTTCAAATCGGTGATCTCCGTAGTCACTTCAGGCAACCTCCGACAGGTTTTCTGTCAATGGTAACTCTTCATTCCGTTATCTGATCCGATTCCAGCGGGTTGCGTGATTTCTGAAACAATTTTCGGAAATCACACCAACCGTTGTTGTCACCGACGCTGCCGAATGGAGTCGTACGCATGCGAAGAAGACTTTACATAAACGCAGTACACGTCCGGTGGATCACTGTATTCCAGGAAAGTTTTGCAAACTCGGTCAGCTGCAGCAGGACATGACCTTGTACCGTTGTTCGTAAACGCCCAGGTCAAAAAAGAAACAGGTGACCTGTTCTTTATTGCGGCATTTTGCTGCAACATTTTGCGCGAGCCGTGTTGTTTTAATGCAAAGCAGCCGATCCGGTGATTGTTTTCGAAATTCGGCGACTCGCTGATGCGGCAGGCAGGTTCATTCCTGAGAACGTCAACTTCCTCCGCTTCAGAGAGAAACCCCATGAAACGCTTCATCACAGCAACGTTGACCTTGGCTTTGACCGCTGCTTTGTCTGCCGATAAAGCGCCTGCAGCGCAAGCGAATCAGTCGCCTCTCCTGGCCTTGAGCATGGTAAACACCGCTGAATCGGGCATGGACGATATTACAGGAATGCTCCATGTGCAGATTGAAGATTCTGGTGGCGGTTCGAATTTTTACTCGTCTGACACTGTCGACGGACTTATTGCCATCATCGCCTTAACCGCCATAGAAACCGGAGTCATCGACCCCGCGGACTGTCCGAGCGTCATGGACGACCTGCCCTTTTTGGAGCAGGTCGTCGACCCCGAGGACTGTCCGAGCGTCATCGACCCCGCGGACTGTCCGCAGATCGTTGACCCCCAAGACTGTCCGGACCTCGTGGACCTGTGGTTTGAATTAGTGGATGCCGGATACACCGAAGACGAAGCCTTTGAAACGATTGAACTGCTGATGGATAGTGATTCGGCGTTTACACCGAAGACGAAGCCTTTGAAATGATTGAATTGATGATGGGGGAACACATCGGCGAACCGTTGCCGGAACGACTTCACGTCCAATCCTGCGAAGATATGGCCACCTACTAGCATGGCGGCTTAGCCGATGAAGTCGGACGATATGTTCACTGTTCCGTTTCCGTTGTCACTGTTTTTTGCGGCATTTTGATGCAATGTTTTGTGAGGCTGTGTTGTTCCACTGCAGTCGGTGTTTCGGGAACGCGGTGTTGACTGATGTCGCAGCCTGAATTTCATTCGGCATCAGATCAATTTAGTTTTGGCATCAAGTTTGCTTTAGAGATGAGCTTCCGAAACGCCCTCAGTGTTTTGTGGCTGAAAACATCCATCCCGGAGTCGATGATGAAAACGTTTGCTCTTTCAATGATCTTTTCACTGGCTGTCATCGTCTGCGAACAGCAAACGCTTTTTGCACCGCATTATTCGACATGGAACGGTGTACGCCACAATGTTGTGGGCAAGGCTCCGTCAGAGAAGGGTGCCAGTCAGATGCGTCAGCCTCTTCAGAATCAGGTTGCCGCAACAGCGGCCTCTGCTTTCAGCAGGAGCCAGGTGCTGTTTGGCACAAACGAAGGTCACGGATTCAATCGCGATCTGTGGTATGAATTAGTGAATGACGGATACACCGAAGATGAAGCCTTTGATCTGATGCAAATGGGAATGGATCCTCAGGGTGGTCCCGACATCGTGTTAACAGGATTCGATCGTGGTCTGTGGTTTGAATTAGTGGATGCCGGATACACCGAAGACGAAGCCTTTGATCTGATGCAAATGGCCACGGACCCCAAAGATGGTTCGGACAAGGAGTTAAGCGGATTCAACCGTGATCTCTGGTTTGAACTCGTGGATTCCGGATACACCGAAGACAAAGCCTTTGATCTGATTGAAATGGCGATGGACATCGCGGTAAACGGGTTCAGCCGTCTTTTGTGGTTCGAATTCGTGGATTCCGGCTACACCGAAGACGAGGCCTTCGATCTGATCGACATGGCGATGGATCAAGATGGGTGGTTAGTTGGAGGTGGATATAAGCTCTCAGACGCCCGTCAATTCTAAGGGGCTATCGGCGGCGACGACTCTGCGCCATGAGACTCGTTTGATCGTGGATAGTGTTGTATTCGGAGGATCGGAATGTCTGATGACGTACTGGCGTCGTTTACTAACGAGCAAGTGGCCGCGTTCTATCGACGACTGGGTGAAGCTGCCGCTGTTCGCGGTCGGGAAGACAAACTGGAGACCAGCCTCGCTGCTGATCTGCTGCTTATGTGGCTGAATGTTGAAAGTGACAACCGCAATCCGTACAGATTTTCTGCGCCCACGCATTTGCGGGAAAGCCGATATGTAACTGACACTCTGATCTACCACCGCTCTGTGTTTCTGTCCGAGGAAAAGGCCAGACTGGGTGGACAACAAACGACGAAACGTCTCGTGGGTTTGATGCCCAGACTCGAAGATGGCCGCTGGGACGGTCGTTCGGAGATTCAGATGCACTACGAGTCGTTGGTTGAAATCCCTTTGTCTGTACAAGTTCAGGCTTATGGAGGGATGGCAAGTCCCGAGGATTTTGATTTACTGACCGGGTTGCGAGGATTTCAATTGCGTTCCGAGGTGACCGTCAAAGGAAGTCGTCCCGCGAATTCCGAAACCGTGACGGTGTCATTTGTCTCTTATGAGGCAATGGTGAAAGACAGATATGACTGGAACTACAACGAATATTTCACAGTGCCAAACCCGGATTATGGTCAACAGGGCGATGGCTTGGTTGCTCCGAAACAACAAAAAGTGCGGGTGTATCATAAGAACGCCAAACGGCTGGAAGATGCCGGACTTGCAAAACCGTTCGACCTGACATCACATCGGTGGACAGTAACCAGTGAGAACGTGACACGAGAAGGGCAGATACAGTCACGCGCACCTGCTGGTGCAGGCGCGCGTGGCAGGTGACCAGAATTGTTTGGGACCTTTCTCCGAGAGTTATGTTCAGGGGATCGGTTTTTACGCCAGATGTTTCGTGCCGTAGGAGTTGTGGCAGCTAATCTGTGACATAAACAGCACCATCATCCGTGTGCTGCCGTCGACGTTGATTTCAAAATCAGCCCGGTCGACAACGCCGGTGGGTTCGAGTGTTGTGCGGGATTTGGCGGCGGTATTTTACGCGAGTCGTGTGTTGTTTTGATGCAAGAGTTCGATGCGGTTATTGTTTTAGACAGTCGGTGACTCGCTGACGGGGAACGCAGGTTCATGCCTGGCAACCTCTGCTACCTGCACTTCAGAGAGAAACTGCATGACACGCTTTATCACAGCATCGTTGACCATCGCTCTGGTCACTGTCCTTAGTGTTTTCGTTCAGAATCAACCATCTGATGCCAGAGATGATTCATCGGGGGACATCGGAAACAATGCCACTGAGGTGGATGCAATGGTCCGGGAATTCCTGGCACCTGGCTTCCGCGAGAAGGAAAGAATCCTGGCGGTTCACTCCATCCTGGATCAGGTCACCGAAAACCTGGACTTCGACCGGCAAAAGGTTTTCGCTGCCAACGAGAGAATCTTCCGCGAATTCGGGGGCCATTTTTTATTGAGGGGAACAAGCCTCTTTACAACATGGCTTATGCCGTTTCCGTCTCCGGAGCAGGAACGGGTGGTGGTAACAGGCATGAATACCTGGAAGCTCGATCCGGATTGGGTGGAACGACCAGTATCTCACGACTGGACCTTTGGCTGATACCTCCGCCACAGAACAATGGACGGGGACCAGGAATCGGCGATATTCGTTATGACACGCTGGTCAGTCAGGGACTGACCAGCGTGTTTGTCTATTCAGCGAATTTCCAGTCTCTGGAGTCCTTCGATCAACAGTCAGGAGTCGATCACCTCGGCTATGCTGTCGAATTTGAGTACGGCCCCAGCACTGTTGTCGTTTTCATGCCAGGGGCGCAGGTTCTTCCGGGAACGGATCAGGAACTCATCAGCAATTATCTTGCGTTCCTCTCAGGTGGGTTGGACAGCTTCAATCCATTTGATGTGCTGGATGATTCAGGCATTGAAGGAGGGGCGGCCCCTGCGAGTCGGTGCGCGGTGTGCCCAGGCGACAGGAACGGTGTCACCGAACAAGACATTGCAACGCATTCCGATGCTCTGGGCGTCGGGTCAAATCAATCACGGAACTCACGTTCTGAATTCCAGAGTCAGGATTGTGATGTGGACCTTTTGACCGAGTGCATCGAACAGGCCACCAATGTCTATGAGGAAGCTCTGGAACAAGCCTGGGAGGATTACAAACACTGTTACAACACCCAGCTGGAACAGCATCAGCAGGACATGCTGGATGCAGGATGGAATGCGACCATCGACACCACCGTGACTATCTTCACACTGGGGACTTCAAGATTACTCAAAGGTGCCTTGCGAGGTTTGGGGGTAGATGTGACCGATCCCTTTGACAGGATTGAGGAATTGTACGAAGCCTGGTATGCCGCCGAGCAGGCCTGCAAGGATCAGTACCAGGTCGATGGATGCTCAGCCGGCGCAGACGCAGTGGACAATATGGTCCACTGTTTCAGGGACTACTGTCCTGAAGTTGAGGAAGAGGTCGGAGAAGCAGCTCTCCAGATTCTGGCACGGGAGTTGTGTCTGATCTACTAAACGACGGATCAGAAATCGGGGCCGATGCGGCTGACATCCCTTGCTGATGCTTCGGAGTTCCACGGACGTCAGGACTCTCTGCACTATGAGTTGTACCGCGGGTACGGAGCGTGGTGAATCGAGTCAGTAGGTTTCGGATGAGAAGCGGGACGGGAAGCGACTGGTCGTTTAATTCCTGGTGACCCTGCGTGGCTGTCGTTTCCGGACCGGCAGCGGTGCCTGAGTGTCATTGGGCCGATCGGAAGTGCGAGCGTGTTTCAGAACACCTGGCAGAGCTGTCAGTGACACGTCTTTGTTGCGGCGAAAGCGGCCGAACATCCAGGACAGCATGCCCTGTGTCTTCTGAGGGGCAGTCTTCTCAATGTTAGTCGTTGCCGGCTTCACCGGAGGTGGGAACGAAAAGATCATGTGATGACGCTTTCACGATATCCGGCCCACCCAGAATTGTACGTCTCGTTAAAAATTCGATCAAAAGTTCAGGAACTCAGGAGTCAGAGGCACTCAACCTGCCTTGTCGCGAAGCCTCTCCTGACGGATTTTTTTATGACGTTGGGACCTGCGAACAGTGAATCCCAGCAGACCCAGGAATCCGATGCCCGCGTAACAGCGAACAGGTTCCGGTACCAATACTGTCGTGGTGCTGAACCTGAGCGTGTCGTACTCGACTCCCTGCCCCTGAACGTTGCCGTTGCAGGAGTCATTTGCAAACCGGTCGGTATCGGGGCAGAAGGATTCGAAACGACTCCTTCTGTGTTGTCTTCAGCGGGACGCTCCCTGATTTCCTGTACCCAGTCTTCTGCGTTTGTTGCAACCTGGTACTGGCCGTTTGTGCTGACTGGTACCCAGAATGCATCACCGGTTGGATTGGAGCAGGTCGGCGAAATCGCTCCGCTGACAACCTGGTGCCCCACGGAAAGGGCCACGATTGCAGCCCCCAGGCAGAACAGAGTTTTCCCTGCGACGTTCCTGCGACGCCACGCGGTGAGACGAGGATCACAAAATCCTTCGACTGGCCAAAGCTTTACACACATAACTGAGTCTCAATTGGCCCGCGAGACACAGGGATGACTACACCATGGCAGGTGTAGGCGTCGGGAGACGTTTCATTATGGCGAAAGACTTATTTTTTTCAATCACTGACAGCACCGTCTGGAAGCGTCTACAGAAATTGTTGACGTCGAGGGTGCCGTCAAAACGTGCGGCAAACCTGGTCCTCTGCTGATACGGCGTGATCTTTGGCAAAACCAGAGTATAATCCGCGTGGTGGCTTTTCTGTGGCAGGCTGATCATGTTGTTCTGTTCGTGGATCATACGACAACAGTGATTATGCTCATGAACCGGTGCAGGCGACAGGAATGACACTTCAGTTTTGATGTGCGCGACAGGTATAACATTGACATGATGCAATTCAGTCGTCGGGATATTCTGGGGCTTTCAGGTTTTGGTCTTGGACAGATTGCTGTTGCCGATCTGTTGGGTGCGGACGCGCTTTCAGATTCTGAAGTCGCGATACACAATGATCTTCGGGTTCGCAAAACTCATTTTCCCAGCAACGTCAAAGCCGTCATTCAGCTGGTTCAAAGCGGAGGTCCCAGCCAGATGGACCTGTTTGATCCGAAACCCCAGCTGACACGAATGGCCGGAAAGCCACACCCGGATGGAGTGGAGATTCATCAGCCGAATAATGTTAACAGTCTGCTGCCATCACCGCTGAAGTTTCGGAAATACGGTGAATGCGGCATGGACGTTTCCGAAGCATTACCTCACTTGAGCACCATCGTGGATGATCTGTGTTTTGTGCGATCGATGCATACTGAGCACAACAATCATCTGGAAGGGCTCAACATGCTGCTGACCTGTAAGATCTTTCCCGGGCGACCGGTGATGGGAGCCTGGATCAGTTATGCATTGGGCAGCGAAAATAAAAATCTGCCGGCATATGTTGTTCTGCGTGATCCGGATGGCTACGCGGTTGGGGGAAAGCAACTTTGGGCGAATGCCTTTCTGCCCGCTTTGTATCAAGGAGTTGAGTTCAGTACCCGCGGAGTTCCGGTTCATCATCTGAATCCCGCGACTCCTCTGCCGCCGGGAGCTCAGCGGGCGAACCTGGACTTCCTGGCAAAACTGAATCATGCGCACCATCGTGTTCGTCCAGGAGAGTCCGAGCTCGAAGCTCGAATCGAGAATTTTGAACTGGCCGCACGGATGCAGCTTGAAGCACCCAAAGTCCTTGATCTGTCCAGTGAAACAAAAGCGACAAAGAAACTCTACGGGCTCGATAATCCGGCCACCGCGAAATACGGTAAACGTTGCCTGATGGCTCGCCGTCTGGTGGAATCCGGGGTGCGATTTGTGCAGGTCATGACCAAGCCTCTGCAACCCTGGGATCATCACCGTAATATCCGTACAGGAATGGCGGATATCGCCGTCGAGACGGACATCGGATCGACGGCATTAGTCAGAGATCTCAAGGCTCGAGGCCTGCTTGACAGCACGATTGTAATGTGGGCCGGTGAGTTCGGTCGACTACCGACCACACAAAACGGGGCCGGCCGGGACCATAACCGTAATGCCTTTACGGTGTGGTTTGCCGGCGGAGGGTTCAAAGCAGGGCTAATCTACGGGGAAACGGATGAGTTTGGTTACAAGAGTGTGGTGAACCGAGTCAGTGTCCCTGATGTAATTGCCACTGTTTGTCACCAGCTGGGACTGGACCACAGACAGGTGCAGTATCCACACAGTGGACGTCTTGAAACTCCTTCGGATGTGACGGTGACCGGTGCAAAAGTCGCTGGTGATCTGCTGACCAATCGCGTTGTTGACGGATAGCCGGACGGATGACCAAATACCTGCGAATGCTGACTGTGTTGAATGTTGCTGCGATCGCGCCGTTGATAGCGGCTGAGGTACCGGTGTTTGAAGCAGATATCCTGCCAATCTTCACTCGCTACTGTTTCAATTGTCACGGTAAAAGTTCTCCACAGCTGGGTCTTGATCTGCGCACAGCCCGCCTGACGATGCGTGGCAGTCAGAATGGACCGGTGATTGTCAAAGGCTCTTTGGAAAAGAGTCTGCTGTGGCAAAAGGTGTCGACTCGTGAGATGCCTCTGGAACTTTTTGAGCTCAAACTGTCGGATGCTGAAATTGAAACGATTCGCCGATGGATTGAAGCGGGCGCACCTTCGGGCGAATCGCTTGAGCTGCCTCCCGATGTCCAGGAGCAGTTCACACGCTTTGAAACAGAGATTCAACCGATCCTGACCGATCACTGCGTGGCGTGTCACGGAGCCGAAGATCCCGAATCCGGACTGGATCTGCGCAGTCTGGAGTCACTGGTCCGCGGCAGTAAAAGTGGCCCGGTGATCGTGGAAGGCTTTTCTGACAAGAGTGTCCTGATTCGCAAAATCTCCAGTCGAATGATGCCACCACCTGAGATGGAAGACGACCTGACGGATGTCGAAATTCTGTCCATGACTCGGTGGATCGATCAAGGGAATTTTGCGGACTTCGTGGACGTGAAACCGCTGAGCCATCAGGCGTCTGATTCGTCAGCGGTTTCTGACGCAGATCGTCAGTTCTGGGCGTTTCAGCAACCCGTTGCCGCCGCGCCGCCACAGGTCGCAGCGACAGACAGAATTCGCACGCCCGTTGATCATTTTATTCTGGCAGAACTGGAACGGCACGGTTTGACGTTCTCACCGGATGCCTCGAAACACACGCTGCTCCGACGCGCGTCTTTCGATCTGACTGGTCTGCCGCCGACGCCGGAACAGGCTCAGTTATTTTTGAATGACGATCGGACAGATGCATACGAACGACTGATTGACCGCTTGCTCGCGTCTCCACACTATGGTGAACGCTGGGGGCGGCACTGGCTGGACGCGGTTGGTTATGTGGATACGTCAGACAAGGATTTTGATCCGAACAATCCCGCGCTGTCGGAAGGCTACTGGAGGTATCGTGACTATGTTGTCTCGGCCACGAATCAGGACACTCCGTGGGACAGATTTTTGATTGAGCAGATCGCCGGTGACGAACTGGTTGACTGGCGAAATGCAGAAACATACACGCCCGAAATCATAGAGCTCCTCACGGCGACCGGATACCTGCGAAACGTTCTGGATGCAACCGATGAGGATATCTCCAATTTGCCGTTTGATCGTTACGAAGCTCTGTTCATGCTGATGGACAGGGTGTCGACAAGCACGATGGGAATGACTCTGGCGTGTGCACGTTGCCACAGTCACAAGTTCGATCCAATTCCTCAAACAGATTACTACCGTTTTCTGTCGTTGTTTACTGCAGCATACAATCCGTCTGACTGGCTGCCGCCAAAACAACGGCACCTGTACGGAGTGTCGAAGTCCAGAGAAACGGAGATCGAACATCAGAAATCCAGAAGCACCGAAACTCTGAGCAAACTTGAGCAGCGTCTCAAGACGCTTCGCGAGCCGTATCGAAACCAAATTCTGGATGTCAAACTAAAACAGATTCCCGAGCCAGAGCGCGCCGATGTGAAAGTGGCTGTGCAAACGCCCGAAGAAGAACGAACAGAGCTTCAGCAGAAAATTGCCGAGAAATATGAAAACAAAATTGCCGTCACCGATACTGAAATTGATGCAGCGTTGAACGATATTGAGGAGACAACCAGCAGCGATCTGCGTTCAAAAATTCAAACTGTCCGAAGTGTTCTCTCAACGTTGCGCATGGACAAACTTCAGGCGCTGTGGGATGTGGGACCCGCTCCGGTGATCCGGCTGCTGCACCGTGGTGACGTGGATTTTGCCGGTCCTGAAGTGAATCCTGGGTTTCTCACAGTTCTGAGCGCCACAGGCAGATCTGACGCGGTGGGTTCGGCTGCTGCCGTCGGTGACACGACGGGCCTGCGTCTGGCCTTTGCAGAATGGCTGACCAGTTCCGACCATCCCTTAACGGCACGGGTCATTGTCAACCGACTATGGCAGCACCATTTTGGGAAGGGCATCGTCGACACACCGGGAAATTTTGGGGCCACTGGCTCACGTCCCACTCACCCAGCGCTTCTGGACTGGCTGGCAGTGGAATTCATGCGTCAGGGCTGGAGCGCCAAACGATTCCACAAAATGATGATGACATCGACAGTGTATCGGCAAACGTCGGCGCAGATGCCGAACATGGAGTTCACGGTCCAAAAAGAAAATCAGTCAAATCTGTATTCGTCGATCCCTGGTCCCCATTCTGTTGACCCGGAGGCTCGTCTGCTCTGGCGAATGAATCTGCAACGTCTTGATGCTGAAACTCTGCGTGATTCGGTCCTGTCTGTGAGCGGACAGGCGAACTTTATGATGGGGGGGCCACCCGTCATGCTGAAGTCGACATCGGATGGTCTGCTGACGGTCAGTCAACAGGAGAACCGCAGCACCAGTTCCAGACGCAGTATTTATCTTTTGGCACGCCGGTCGAATCCACTAACCTTTCTGCGGGTGTTTGATTATCCAATTATTGATGTGAATTGTGTGCGCCGGTCAACGTCGGCAACTCCACTGCAGTCGTTGACCATGATTAACAGTGGATTCCTCATGACCAGCGCCAGCCGACTGGCAGATCGAGTGGAAGCACTTGCCGGAAGTGACAAACGGCGGAGGACAAAGATCGAGGCTGCTTACCAGCTTACATTTGCCAGAAGACCATCCTTGCGTGAAGCCGCGGCGGCTGAAGAACACTTACAGCACCTGAATCAACTCTATGAGTCCACCGGTCTGAGCGCAGCGGATGTGACGAAACGGTCCATGGAAAACTTCGTTCACATGCTTCTGTGTTCCAATGAGTTTCTGTATGTCGACTGAGCGTTCATGCCTGCAGGTTAAGAATGATCTGACGGCAGCCCGTTCGGCACCAGACATGGCCATCGAATTTTTCAGACAGCGGACAATCTGATGGCCGGCGTTAAAATCTGATGTTCTCATCCGCAGGCACGCGAAGTGGAAAAATCGACGTCCCATCTGTAAGTCCGCATCCCTGCGGGGACACAGGTCGTAATTAGTCATCTGCCGGGGTGATCGCAGGTGCCAGAACCAAAGAGTTCCAGTGATTCAATGGCGTTGAGTCTGCCGTCCCGTTTCCTGATCAGTCAAAGTTCATCAGCAGAGAAAAACATGGGAAGCGTTCTCACCTGGGTCATCTTCGCCTGCATCGTGATTGTCTGCTCGTTTGTTGTTTTGGTTTCATTACTGGGAAGACGACGATCTGTTTTCATTGTGATTCCCACAGTCGCTGTTCTGATATTGGCACTGTATGCGTTGGTCCGGCTGCGACTGCCGCCAATTGTTTCAATTCCTTTGGTTATGGGTTCGGCAATTGGCCTGTTTCGCCAGTTTCGAAATCTGCGCTGAGCTAAAAACATTGCTGAAAAGAGAAGAAGTTCGTTCTGGCAATAGCCAGCCTTGCGGGAAGAGCCTCGCTTCCGATCTGATCCGGCGTATGACCGATGACAGGCAACCGGACAGAACGTAGCCACTAGACATCCATGACCATTTCGACGTCTTTGGGCAATGGATGGGGCTGAGAGAAAAATGAAATTGTCATGTAAACGGTCAGAGAAACCAGCAGCGCAACCGCGCCGCCGTTGAGTCCCCATGGCAATCGAATACCGTTTTGTTCGCACAACAGCACAGAGAGATTGACACATAACGCGGCAATGATCGAACAATTTGCAGCAAGAGGTGTTCCACGTTTCCAGTTGAGCCCAATGGCAACAGCCGGCACAAGCGTCGACGCGAAGATGCCCCAGCCGTAGGCGCCCAGCAGCGCGATCAGTGAGATGCCGGATTTCAAAGCAAAGACGGATGCCGCCACCGCCAGGGCCACAGTGGCAATGCGGGCCCACAACAGTTCATTCTTCAAAGGTCGTCCAAGAATGGAATTGGGGATGTCGTGGACAAGGGCGGCCGTGCCAACACTAAGGAATCCATCGGCGGTCGACATAATGGCAGCAAACAGACCGGCAAACACGACACCGGCCAACAGCGGGTGGGCATAGGTCTGCAGGAAAGCGGTTGCAGCGTGCCCGGAACTTTCGAGCTCAGGGTGAGCCCCCTGCAAGACAAGGGTTCGCATCGCCAGTCCAATGCTGAGCCATAACAGTGCCGATACTGTGTAACCCACCATCGATAATGGAAGAATAGTTCTGGCGTCCCGCACTCGACGGTTCATCATGATCTTCGTGACGACCTGAGGCTGCCCGGCTCCTCCCAGTGCGAAGAGAAAGTACCAGGAGAGACAGCCGATCATACCGAGTGTGCCCCAGGGACCCATGGCTTCCGGATCGTCTGCCATGATCGTTTGTGACATCTCGGTAAATCCACCGTCGACGGTGGTCGCTGCGGTCAGAAAGACGAGAACAGCAGCGACGATCATGATGAGCCCCTGGAATACGTCCGTGTAGACCGAAGCAATGATGCCTCCCGTGACGCAATAGAACACCAGGACGACACATCCAATGGATATCGTGGCTTCCATCGTCACGGAAGTTCCGCTGGCATCGAGCAGCAGTGTCTGAAGCAGGGAATGATCCTGAATCAGTCCCATTAACACTGTATTTTCTTCGATGAGACTCCTGAGGACGATCGCCATTGCTTTCATCTGCGATGCGAGATATCCGACGACCCCTCCCAGAATAGCGATTGACGCAAGCAGTCGAGTTGACTGACGTCCGTATCGTGCAGCAATGACGTCCGGAAGTGACAATGGCTGATGAACTTCGGCGAACAGACGGAGACGTTTCCCAAGCAGAAAGAACGAAATTGTATATCCAATCGTGACGCAGACGACCATCCAGATCGAACTCATCCCCATCCGGTATACGAGTTCCGGACCTCCGACGAATCCAAAGCCACTGAGCGTGCTGGAGAACACGGCCATCGAGGTGACGAATGCTCCAAGGTGACGACCCGCCATAAAGAAATCGCCGGAATCCCGGGTGCGTTTCATCGCCCACAGGCCAACAGCGATGCAGGCAATCATGTAGACCGATACGCAGGCAACGACAATTCCCTGTCGGTATTCTTCCATCAGTCCGAATTCCCTGTGGTTGCCTGATTCCCCTGTTGGGCCAGTTCCTGAATGAGTTGCAGGTCCTCCGGCTTAAGAATCCAGCGATCAAACATCAGAAGATAGAACATGCTGAAGAGGATGGGTGTACCACCGACACCATAGACCATGATGGCGGTCGGCAGCGGAAACCCCAGCACGATGTCGCGAACGCTTCCCTGTGCGTAGGCCGCCTCCGCAATAACCAGCGCCGTCAACGTCAACAGGTACAGAAAGCCGACAGCTGCAAACCAGCCCCTTAAAGCCGTTCGTTCCTTTGTGCCCAGGAACAGGACAACGACGAAGAATGCTGCCTGCAGCAGGGCAAATGCCAGCCCGATCCAGCGCACGTCACCCAGACGGTCGAATCCGGTACTGCCCTGATTCATTGTGTCGGGGAAACGTGCATGTGCTGTACCGTGCCCGCCCGCCGGTTCGATGATGAAGAACAGCAGGCCCACGACGACGCACATTCCTGTCAAACAGAACATCAGTACCAATGGTACGTTGGAAGACCGTTCGTCATTCATTCCTGACTTTCTGATGAGAAATGATTTGTTGTGAACAACAGTCGAAGTGATGTCACGGACATGATGATGCGCAACAGTCCGGTCAGGCAGGCTACGGAATGGCGATTGAACTGGTCAGGGCAGCATATAGTCCGGTCGGTGTCAACAATGTCACAGGATTTAACACTCGACGTGGTCACGATCCAATTCCCAGTTTACCAGCTTTTGCCGGATTCAGGATCACCAGGCCGTGTGCGCCGGTGTCGTTCCAGGACACGAAAGTCTGTATTGCGGGATCAGTCAGCTGTGATTCGTTGGCCCGCTGTGACAGTTTCCCGCTCGACGCCGAATCGCTGAACGATGGACGTCTTATACGCCCCAGGCGAAGTGCCTCCTGGATCCAAGGAGCATTTGAGTCAACTTCTTTAAACGACTTCAGTGAGAACGAACGGACACCTCTGTCATAATGACGCATGATATCGTCACATACGATTTCGTGTCTCTTTATCGGAGAGGGGCTCCGAGCATTGCCAAGCACGTAACTGTCTGAGTCAGTGGTGTGCGTGAACGTCCCCGCTGTTGATCCAGCCAAGTCGAACACCGGAAGAAACCCGAAATCACACATCAACGTCGTTCCGTGAACTCTGTTGTTCTGAATCATGGATGACGTTGCTGTGAAGTTCGATTGTGGCAACATCCACTGCCCGGAAAACGGCGATGCTAATTCCACTCGGGGTTGCGTACATTGTGTGGCAGAATACGGTGAGCTCTGCGAAAACGTCGTGTACATACTTCCCAGATACCATAGGGATCTTCTTCGAGAACCGTGCCGCTGTCTGCCGGGACACTCAGCCAGTCGCCTCGTGATATTTCAGTTTCCAGCTGTTGATGTCCCCATCCGGCGTATCCGCAGTAAACACGGAAATGACCATGTTGGTCTGAATCCTCATCAGGACTGACGACCGCCTGCAGTGAATCATCGCTGTCGGCCAGGAATAACCCGGGTACGACTTCACGATTCTGCAGCCCGGGCCGCAGATAGTTGTGCAGAACGAAGAGGGCTGACGTTTCCATGGGGCCGCCAATAAAGACGGGCGCGTCGAGTGACAGAGATGACTTGCTGCCCAACGCGGCGCCGACGGCAATGGACGAAGGCCGATTGACGACAAGGCCCATTGCTCCTTCGGCGTTGTGTTCCAGAATCAGTACCACAGTCCGATAGAAGTTCTGATCACGCAGATGATCCGCAGCGATCAGAAACTCACCATAAAGACAATCACTCATTGGATTACTCGGAAATGTTCAGCAGAACTGGACCTGCAGGAATGCATATGCACTGTCGACTCTCCGGCGACACATGGCGCCAGAAATCAGCACGCTGATCACACAAACAATCTGCTCGAACGCACTTCTGTGCCTTCGTTCCACTGATTTGGAAACCAGTAAGACGCCGACAAACACAGAACGATCACATCGATCAAGCTACACAGACTCAAGTGTTAAAACAATTCGTGAATTTCCTGGTGGCCAAAGTCAACCAGCGGAAACGGACGACCACCCGGACCGGGCAGATGATCATCGAGTTTAAGACCAAGACCACGAAAGATCGTCGCAATGACATCCGCGGGGACGACAGGGCGGTCGGCCGGAACTCCTCCGATGGGATCACTTGACCCAACAACCTGTCCGCCCTTCACGCCTGCCCCTGCAAAATAGACGGAAAAACACTGAGGCCAGTGATCTCTCCCGCCGGCCGGATTCACTTTCGGCGTTCGACCGAATTCCGCAACATTGCACACCATCGTCGAGTCCAGCAATCCCCGGAGATTCAGGTCTTCGATTAAGGCGGAATAGCCCTGGTCATACATCGGCGCCACGATGTCCTTCATCCCGGCGATGGAAGTGAACGGGGCGGATCCGTGGATGTCCCATGTCACTTCATTAAACACAGTCAGAAATGTATTAACCGTCACAAAACGGACACCGGATTCCACCAGACGACGTGCCAACAGACAGCATTGTCCGAACCGGTTCATTCCGTAACGATCACGGATCGACTGAGGTTCTTTTGTGAGATCAAAGGCGTCGCGTGCCTGCGTACTGGTCATCATTCGCCATGCCGCCTGGAAATTTTCATCCAGCAGTTGCGCATTCTCGGCTGATTCAAAATCCTGGACGGTACTGTCAATGAGGTCTCTGAGTTTGCGACGTCGTTGAAGGCGAACTTCACCGATGGTGTCCGGAGGCAACAGGTCGGGGACCTGAAAGTTTGCCTGTGACGGATCAGCCATCAGGGCGAAGGGGTCGTGTGCTTTGCCGAGGAATCCACCCGACTGACCGTTCGGAAGATTGCCACCACCACGTCCCATCGTTTCCGGCAGGACCACAAACGGTGGCAGATCAGAACGACGTCCACGCAGCCATGACAAGACGGCTCCGGCGTGAGGTGAATTCACTCCTCCCGTGAACTGCCGTCCGGTCTGCATCATCTGCCAGCCGGCATCATGTACAGCAGCACCGCCGTGATGAACCGACCTTACCAGCGAAAACTGATCGGCCAGTTGGGCGTGCCTGGGTAAAATCTCGGATAGCTCAAAGTCTCCACGTGTTTGTATTGGCTGAAACGGGCCTCGAACTTCAGCCGGTGCCTGGGGTTTCGGGTCGAATGTATCAAGCTGACTTGGAGCACCCAGATTAAAAATCATAATGCATGATTTTTCGTCGTGTCCGGGTTCCACGGCACCCAGTTCTTTAGCTTCCAAATAGGCTGGCAGGGACAGTCCGGCTGCACCTAGTGATCCGACCTGCAGAAAATCACGACGCTTGACTCCGCTGCACGTTTGCGAGGACCCGTTCCCGGTGAGATTCAACATTGCTATGTTCCTGGAAAGATGATCGTACTATAGCATTTTAATTGATCGACACGTGACCTCTGCAGAGTTTAACACGGGACTAGCCGGTGGGGTTCGACGCTGGACAGGGAAAGTGATATTCGCTCGGTCGCATTATTTTTACACAAAGTGTAGACGTGAGCGGCCTGTGGAACAACAAGAAGATGGGTTCACGACTCAAAACGATTGTTCCACACCGAAGGCAAACGAAGCAGCGACACTACAGTTGCAACAGGAAGGCTGTACTCCCGGGTGGTTAGTGACTCTCGTCAGCCGCCACCGGCATTGTAACGATCTCCGGAGTCCTGACGTTTGATCTCAGATTGAGCCAGGTCAGTTGCGCGCGATTGCTGAAAGCAGACAGGAACCATCCGTCGAGGTGTTCTGCCGGATTTGGACCCGCGTCGACAGACTTCAGCAGACACAATTCTCCACCCCAGGCCTGAGCGAGCCAGGCGGAGATGGAGTCGCTCGTGACGTCCCATGAGACCGGAATCGCCGGAAGCTGCAGGTTGGATTCCTGTTCGGCCTGAAGCACCCGAAGACAATCAATTAACGGAACTTCTCCGCGCTGTCCTGCCGCAGTTGCTTCGTCTTGAGAGGAAACAAGACACATTCGACGGTCGGAACATGCGAGATTGATCGCATTGAACGACATCGCGGCAATCGATAGCTGGTGGGCCTCGCTGCTGTCGACCACCCCCTGTTCGTGCCATTGCCGAACGCGGTCGGCTGCCGGACCTCCACCCACCACAACGACGGGATTGTAAAAATCAGCAACGACGGCGATCAGGCGGTCAGTGAGATCTTTCAGATCCAGCAGACTGCCTCCCAGTTTCACAACAGTGCAGTTTCGTTTACGCAGCACTAGTCGATGATCTTGTTGATAGAGTACTCAACGATTCCACGCGCTCCTGCCTGTTTGAGTTTTGGAATTGCTGTGCGTACCACCTGCTCTTCCACAATTGTGTTGACTGAGATCCAGTCCGGATCAGACAACTGTGAAATCGTCGGGTTCTGCAGCGCCGGCAGGATGGACACGACACCTTCGAGATTGTCGCGACGAACATTCATCATCAGTCCGACTCGGCCTTCTGCCTGAAGGCAGGATTTCAACATTAGTGCAATATTTTCGATCCGGGCACGGACCCAACCGTCTTTGATGCTTTCTCGATTGGCGATGAAGCGGGTTGTGCTTTGCAGGACTTCATCGACAATACGTAAATTGTTGGCGCGAAGTGAACTGCCTGTCTCCGTCACTTCCACGATCGCATCAGCCAGTCGCGGAGGTTTGACCTCTGTTGCTCCCCACGAGAACTCGACTTCGGCACTGACACCGTGGCGATCGAGATAGGCTTTTGTCAGGCCGACGGCTTCGGTTGCAATACGTTTGCCTTCCAGATCAGCCGCTGATTGAATCGGAGAATCATTGGGCACGCAGAGCACCCAGCGAACCGGCCCGCGACTGACCTTGGAGAATTTAAGTTCACAAATTTCCTGGACGTCTGCCTGTGTCTCGGTAATCCAGTCATGGCCAGTAATGCCGGCGTCGAGAATTCCGTTGGCCACGTATCTCGCCATTTCCTGAGCACGAATGAGCATGCATTCGATTTCAGGGTCATCAATCTTTGGGAAGTAAGACCGGGAGGCAAATGTGATATTGTATCCCGCCTGTCGAAACAACTTGGCGGTTGACTCCTGCAGACTGCCGGCAGGAATTCCCAGTTTGAGAACTCGTTCGGTCATGTTGATGTGTTTCCAGTGGAAAAGAGAGAAAGGTGGTTGAGTCAGACTCCTGACCATCCCGAGCTGAATGAAGGAGTTCGTTATTTTTGACCGTACACCTGCTCCGGGTCGAAGACGCGTTCACCCTCAACGACAACAGTACCGGAATCGACGTCAATTCGTCGAAAGAAGCAACTTCGGTACCCGGTATGACAGGCTGCACCTCCAACCTGGTTGACCCGAGCCAGTAACGTATCTGCGTCGCAGTCGAAATACAGGCCTTTCAACTCCTGGACGTTGCCGCTTTCTTCGCCCTTTCGCCAAAGTTTCTGTCGACTGCGGCTGAAGTAGACAACTCGCCCGGTTGCCAGGGTCTCACGAAGTGCCTCTTCATTCATCCATGCCATCATCAGCACGTCACCGGTTTCGGCATCCTGAGCGATTGTTGGAATGAGTTCGTTTTTTGAAAAATCCGGCCAGTCCGTACGGTTCATGGCTCACCACCCTCTTCTGGTTTAGTCAAGCAGTCCAAGCGTATCACCGACAACAGAGTGTCACCACCCGTTAAAACGCCCCGTCCTCCGGATTTTGCAAAACCTCTTCAGACAGCTGTTTGCAACGTCTATGCGGTTACCCACCTCTGGTACGGACTCGTAGTGGCAGACTGCGATTTTCGCCCATGAGAACTCACGGAATTGGCCTTGGCGTTAACTTGCCCAACATCTTCAGTCCTCTATCATTAGATCCAACGGAACACAGGACTGGGTCCCCTCGTCTCCGGAGTACGAATCTATACTTCCAGCCCTCTCCGTTTATCAGCACGCGGCGAAAGTTGAATTCATGGCCGAACAGAAGGCAACAAACGTTACCTGGCACGACCACACTGTCAGTTCAGAGGAACGCGCTCGGCTCAACGGCCACAAAGGTGCTGTTCTTTGGTTTACCGGCTTGAGCGGTTGTGGCAAGAGTACTGTTGCAAATGCCGTTGACCGGTTGCTGCATGATCGAGGCGTGCACACGTATGTGCTGGACGGCGACAACGTCCGCATGGGGCTCAACAAGAATCTTGGTTTCTCTCCGGAAGACCGCACAGAAAACATTCGTCGGATTGGTGAGGTCGGAAAGCTGTTTGCCGACTCAGGAACGATCGTGACGACGGCGTTTATTTCGCCTTATCGAGCAGACCGGGACGCTGTGCGTGCGCTTTTTGCAGACAATCAATTTATTGAAATCTATGTGAATGCAAGCCTGGAGACCTGCGAACGTCGTGACCCCAAGGGGCTCTACAAGAAAGCACGTGCGGGCGAAATCAAGGGCTTTACAGGGATTGATGCCCCGTACGAAGCTCCTGAGTCCGGAGAACTGGAGCTTGACTCTGACAGCAACGGCATCGAAGAGCTTGCCAATCAGGTCATTACATATCTGGAAGCCAGCGGATTCCTGAGCGTCTGATTCAAACAGTCGACTGATATGCTCCCGCGCAGGCCAAATCCCCCCCTGGCCGGCAGTTTTAGACTGCTCTTATCACCCGCGTTCGAACGCTCTCCTCACAGCCCTCCAACTGATTTCTTCAATCGGCATCTCTGTCGGGTTTCCTCTACAGGTGCTGGCCCCTCTGTCCGATTTTCAACTAAAGCCATATCTCATGTCAGCGTCCCTTTCGCTCATTGCTCTGCCGTTTCTTGTCGCGGGTCTCAATCCGGAAAAACATCTGCCGGCTGAGAACGCGACAAATACCGAGACAAGTTTAGTCGTTGATCAGGGAGACTGGACGAAATCACTGGATGAAGCCCGGCAACTGTCGAAAGACGGGAATCTTCCGATCATTCTGCATTTCGAAGCTTCATGGTGTGGTGCCTGTCGCAGTATGGATCGCCACGTGCTTAATGAGTCCGCCGTCCGCAAGTACCTTGGGAAGCGCCTGATTGGAATGCGGGTCGACGCGGATCGACACCGGGATCTGATCGACCGTTATCGGGTAAAGACCTTGCCGACAGAGATTGTAATTTCACCGGACGGTACAGAAGTTGATCGTTACGCAGGAGCCGTCTCCCTGCAGACTTATCTGCCCCGGCTGCAGATGATTGCCGATCAGATTACGGCGTCCAGTTCGGGGAGGGACGCTGGAAATGTGGGTGATCAGACGAACAGCAGACAGAACATCCGGCTTGAAAAGAACCGTTCATGCCTGATCGTCCGTCGCGATGGAAAGATGGTTGGACTTGGCGGATTTTCGCCGGTGGCGGTCTCCGAAAATCGTAAGTGGGAGGCCGGAAAAGAAGAATTCATTGTCAGTTTTCAGGAAGTTGAATACTTCCTGCAGTCGGCGGATGAAGTCACTCGATTCGAAGCCAATCCGGAACAGTTCATTCCTCACCTGCACGGATGTGACCCGGTGGAACTTCACATGCGCAAACTCGCTCGAACCGGGGTCATCGAGTTTGGTGCCTTCTACAAAGGTGAATTGTTCTTCTTTGCGAGTATGGAAAATCGAAAGCGATTTCAAAAAAATCCGGCATGGTACCTGGAGTCCGACCAGCAGCCGGAGAGTGAAGGCGAAGCTGCCCGGCTGCTCGAGATGATCCGATAGCAGCCCGAATAACCTGCATGTGAGGTGGTTTTCTACTTTGCCTTCGCACCAGCCAGCCTGTGAACCGCCTTCCATTCAGCGGCGGTTACGGGAGTGATCGACAGCCGGTTACCCCTGGCCATGACCTTCATCTGTGCAGTTGTCTTGTTTTCTTTCAACATCGCCCGGGTGACGACAGTCTTAAAGAGCTGTTTCAGTTTGATGTCGACCATGAACCACCGTGGATTGTTCATATCACTCTTGGCATCGAAGTATCTGTGATCAGTCTGAAAGGCGAAGTGGTCGGGATAGCCATCGCGAACGACGCGTGCCGTGCCTGCAATACACATGGGCTCGATGCGGCTGTGGTAAAAAAGGACGCCGTCACCCGTTTTGATATCGTCCCGCAGCATGTTGCGGACCTGATAATTTCTAACACCTTCCCAGGACGTGATCTGTTTTGTTTCGTTGGCCAGATCGTCAATTGAGTAGACATTGGGTTCGGACTTGAACAGCCAGTAGCTTGGTGATTTCGCCATGATTTCGCGGGTTTATGATAGAGGGAGTCAATGGTTCGACGAGAAGCCCACAAAGCCATTCAAATGGTTGGACAACGAACCTGTCGGCATGTTGTAATCCTGTTACGTACTGTTCGCCAGTCGATCCTGTCGCTGCAGAACGGTGGACAAATTTTGCACGATTCGAAAATCTTGATTCGATGCCGCGTTCAAATACCTTAAGATTAAAACCCTATCCGGACCCGGGAGCCGCGTTACCAGTCGGTGATCGAAATCCGTGGGAAGTGTCGATCACGGGTGAGTTGTCGGAAAAACAGACGGAACTTATCGGACGACTGACAGAGGTTCCGTCGGGAAGTCGCGGGATTATCTGGATCGATTCATGCGGGGGTAGCGTGTATGCCGGGTTGGCAGTGGCCAGCGTCATTCGTATCAGGGGGCTGATGGCAACCGGAGTCGTTCTTGGAGAGTGTTCCTCAGCCGCTCTAATGCCATTTGCAGCATGCCGTCAACGGTTTGTGACCCCATTGTCCACGTTGCTGTTTCACCCCATGCGCTGGCAATCCGAAGAGGATGTTCGTCTTGAGGAGGCTGCCGAATGGGCTCGACATTTTCGTCATCTTGAGACGCGTCTGGATAATTTGCTGGTTCAGCTGTTTCCAATCTCTGCTGAGGCACTGGAAAAATGGAACAATCCAGGCCGGTTTGTAGATGGTCAGGAACTGGCCGAGTCAGGACTGGCTGAACTCATTGACCCATTCCGGACAGATGATTGCTGGAAAAGAATCAGGTCGGCGTAAATAATCAGCGGTTCAAGAGATTCGTATTTCCCTGGATTGCCCCGGAGTTCCCAATGTGCTTTCGAGTGACACGACTTGTCTTAATGATTCTTCTGGTTTCAGTGCATGGCCTCAATGCGGAAGAAACCCGTATTTTGATGGTCACTCAGAGCGTGGGATATCGACACGCCTCCGTCACACGGGAGGAAGAGCAACTGGCTCCGGCCGAGGTCGCTATGATACAGCTTGGTCAGCAGTCTAATCTGTTTACTGTGGACTGCACTCAGGACGCTGCTGCCGATTTTACCAAGTCCAATCTTCAAAACTATCAGGTCGTCATGTTCTACACGACCGGTGCGCTCCCGATCGAACAGTCGGATCTCGATTATTTTTTCAACGTATGGCTGAAGACAAAGGGACACGGAGTGATGGGTTTTCACTCCGCAGCAGATACCTTCGGGGACTACGAACCGTACTGGGACATGATCGGCGGTACCTTCAAAGCTCATCCCTGGAATTCAGGTGACACCGTTACGATCAGTATTCATGAACCGGATCATCCATTGATGAAGCCATTTGGCGCGGAACTCGAAATACGCGATGAGATCTATGAATATCGCCACTGGCAGCCGGAAAAAGTGCGTGTTCTGATGAGTCTCGATATGGAAAAATGTGAGAAGAAAAAACCGTATCATGTTCCGGTGGCGTGGGTGAAGTCCTATGGCGAAGGACGCGTCTACTTCAACAATCTTGGACACAACAGGGAGACCTGGTCCAATGAAGCTTATCTGGATTCAATCGCAGCCGGCGTTAAGTGGATTCGTACCAGTGGCGAAGGGTCTTCAGTTCCAAATCCTCAGGTTTCTGCTGCCCAGGAAGAGCTTGCCCGTCAGGCTGCTGGTGAGTAGATGCTTCATCGAGGTGTCGGCGAATTCAATTCGCTGACACACCTTCGTTT
>JAKVAY010000044.1:26962-110730 GCA_022447185.1 Fuerstiella sp.
TCGTTTGCCCCTGCCTCACTGACTCGTGGAAAATTTTCAATGACTACAGATCACAACAACTCCAGCCGTCGTAATTTTCTTAAGACGACGTCTGCCGCAGCGTTGGCAGGAGGATCGCTCCTGAATGATATGAGTACTGTCCAGGCATCGCACATCAGTTACGACGAAACGGTCCGCATCGGGCTGATTGGCTGCGGGGGTCGTGGAACCGGTGCGGCCGGCCAAGCGATGAATACCGAAGGACCGGTGAAACTGATGGCAGTCGCGGACGCCTTCGAAAATAACCTCGAACGTTGCGTTCGCAATCTGAAGGGCAGTTATGGAGAGAATGTTGACGTCCCGGCGGAACGTCGATTTACCGGGTTTGATGGCTATAAGGGGGTGCTGGAACAGGATATTGATCTGGTATTGATTGCAACACCACCGGGATTTCGGCCTCTGCATTTTGAGGCCGCAGTGGCAGCTGGAAAACACGTCTTTGCTGAAAAACCTCTTGCTGTCGATGCGGCCGGTGTACGTCGGATTCTTCGGGCAGCGGAGGAATCGAAACAACGTGATCTGCTTGTACAGGTCGGTCTTCAGAGGCGACACGAGCGCGCCTATATGGAAACCATGCAGCGCGTCAAAGACGGTTCGATTGGCCAGATTATCTCAGCCCGCGCGTACTGGAACAGTCCCGGCGTCTGGGTACGTCCCCGCAAAGATAATCAGACAGAAATGGAGTACCAGATGCGAAACTGGTACTACTTCAACTGGCTGTGTGGCGACCACATTACAGAACAGCATATTCACAACCTGGATGTGATCAACTGGCTGATGGATGATTTTCCGGTCAAAGCCCAGGGACAGGGTGGACGCCAGGTGCGGACAGGTCGGGAATTCGGCGAAATCTATGACCATTTCTTTGTCGAATACACCTATGGCGAGGACAACCCGATGGGCAGCAGCGTGAAGCTGCTCAGTCAGTGCAGACACATTCGTGACTGCTGGAATCATGTCAACGAATACGCGGCAGGTTCCGAGGGTTCGGTTGATTTCGGCGGAGCAAAGATATTTGATGCAAAAGGCAGACAGACGTGGGAATACGGCAGTGGTGGTCGCGGTGGCCATCAGCAGGAACACCATGATCTGTTTGCTGACCTGCGTGCGGGCAAACGACCAAACGAAGCCGTGTATGGTGCCAAAAGCTCGATGACATCGATTCTGGGCCGTATGGTCAGTTATTCAGGACAGGAAATTACCTGGGATCAGGCGTTTGGCTCCGAACGCACACTGGCTGATGTCGAAAGCTACCACAGTTACAGTGATACCCCGCCCGTTCTGCCCAACGACGACATGACCTATCAGATTCCGGTGCCGGGAAGTCATGAAGTTCTGTAGCGGGTGTTCTGAACTTCTGAATCTCTTATTTGGTCGTCCGGGTTCAACATCGTTCCTCACGCAGGAATGCCCGATCGCGTTCTTCCTGTGTCAGGTCGTAAACAGCGCGAAGCTGTGCCTCCATGACGGGTGTGAGTTCTTTGCCTCGACGAGGCATGGCAATTCGGGCTGTTTCCAGACCACTTTCAAGCGTCCACTGCAGAGACAGGTTGCCGGAACTGATGGCGCTGAATGAAGGGACATGACGCGGCAGCAATCCGTCCGCCGGCAGTACCATACTCATGACACCGATTGAACTCCCGGTGTTGAACAGACTGCCGATCGCTGTCTTTGTATGGTCGCCGAAAAACGTACCAACTTTATTCATCCCGGAATCAATCCCGCGTCCGTGAAGAGGCACCTTTACATTGCTGTAGTTGTTTTTGAGGTCTGAAGTTGTCGTCATCGCTCCGATATTGACCCACGGGCAGACGTAGCTGTGCCCAAGGAACCCGTCATGATATTTCGTGACGTAGCCATGCAGAATTGACTCTTCAATTTCTCCACCGACACGACACATAGGACCAATGGTTGTGCCTCGCCGAACATGCGCCCGAAACAGCTGCGAATCCGATCCAATATGGCACGGTCCCTCAAGTCGTGTGAATGACTGTACATGTGCACGAGATCCGATCGAGACCGGACCGCTTCTGGTGTCGATCACAACGTACGGATCTATGACAGCCAGTTCGGACACGTAAACGTCCGCGGGGTCGCCGAGGCACTGCACGTGATCAGACGCCGGTACCTGCGACATTCCGGAATTTTCAAAATCATACTGCAATTGATCCCGGTTCCGGTTCACCAGATCCCACGGATATCGAATCATTGAGCCTCCGACGTCGACCGTTGGCCTGGAAGATACGAATTCAGTCAACGCATCCCAGTTTCCACTCAGTTCGGACAGTTCACTGCCGTTGAGTACTGCCCAGGCGACTTCCGAATCAGCGATTCCCACCAGCCCGTCAGTGAACGATTCGACGGTCAGTCGCCCTTTCGGTATCCAGCGGCCGTTGATCAGCAGCGTCACACCCTTCGTGGTCCATTCGTCGTCGTTGACATGGCAGTCAGACTGTGCCTCGGCATAGACATCCACCAGCCAGGGGCGCACCGAGACGCCCCATTCCGCAGTGGGTACGGCCGACTGCACGCGAGACCTCAGGGATGAACGTCCACAGAGCAGTTCAAATGCCGGTCTCAACAGGGCAATCGGTGCCAGTGTCGAACAGGCCTTGTCTTCAAACAGGAGAACACGCATCGACTTCGTGTCTTAACGGGAGAAAATCCGAACGGATTACAGGTGAACCGTATTCAAAACACAGGACTCAATGCGAGCCCGGATTTGACCAATCCACGGAACGGCGGCTGAGCGTTTTTTGGCGAATCATGCCAGAGCGTATCTGAGCGAGGGTTTATCGGACTGCGTCAATGAGCAAAATACGTGGCCACCGAGCCTTGTCGAGGCCGAAATCAGCTGACCTGGTCATTGATTCAGTCAGTCCAGTGGGAGTTCCACACGGGAAGACGCAATCGAGTTTTCGTCTTCGTCTGCCGATTCACTCGAGTCGACTTCCGCTGCGTCAGGAGCGGCTGCACCGTCGTTTGTCGGGACTTCGAATTTTGGAGCGGCGAACTCGTCGTCTTCGGCGTCGTCTTGAGCTGAGGTGGGTCGATTCGCAGATGTGGATGTTGTGGTGCTTGAGTAGTCGATATTTCCTGTTCCGGCAGACCCCGAACGAACCTCGTTCTCAAAACCACTTACCCCTTTCTTGAATTCCGAAAATCCTTTGCCGAGATTGCGGGCAACTTCCGGCAGCCTTTTTCCGAACAGCAGCAACGCAATGATCCCCACAATAATCAATTCCTGGCTTCCAAGACCTCCGGGGAGCATGCCAAGGGTCGTGAAATCAGGAATCTGCAATTGATTCAGGATGCTGATCATAGGACTAATCACAATCGCGGGTGCTGAAGAACCATTCGATTATCCGGAGTGAAGCAGACCAACAAGAGACATATTGGCGGCTTCTTCCGGTGTCGCCTCACTTTAATCATCGCTGTCTATGAAGGAGCTGTCTGGTCCTGGTCGTCGAGATCTTCTTCGCCGTCTTTGATACCTCTCTTGAACGCACTCAGGCTCATTCCGAGCGACTTAGCGGCTCCTGGCAGGCGATTGCCAAATAAGAGCAGGACGATGAGGGCAGCAATGACGACTTCCAGTCCCCCGAGCCCAAAAAACGCGAGAGTGGACACGGAGTCGACCAGCGATGAAACATTCATGACTGAGTTCCAGGGCAGAGTAAAGTGTTCCAGAGCAAATCAAAGTGTCCTCAACGTCACGCGCCTGCTGCTGACTTCATTCGCCGATTAGTGCCGAATTTAGCGGTGTTATGCAAGGATCCACTGACAAATTCCCGGAATTGTGGTGATTCCGAACCGGAGTGCAGCGGTTACAAAGCCTTGTCGTAGAAACACCAGAGGAAAGAGACCACACGCACGGACGAAACCCTATTCTATCGTGATTTGGCTCTAAATCAACGTCCTGTCGATTGCCGGATCGGACTCTTCGGTGGCAACACGAGTCCGGACTGTTATCCTGCAGACGTTCATGCATTTTCGGTGCTGACCATGTCAGCTTGAACGCCAATTTCCTATTGTGAAACCGTCCATGGCCGGTGCAACGATCCTTGTAATCGAAGATGACCGAGAGGTATCCAATACAGTCCAGACGGTCCTGAAATCATCAGGTTATTCGGTGCTTACTGCAACGAATGGTCAGGATGGAAAAGAACTGATTGATTCACATCATCCCGATCTCATTGTGACGGATATGATGATGCCTCGGATGGGCGGATTTCCGGTACTGGAATATCTTGGACAGCTGGAGGACCCACCTGCTGTGATCATGATGACTGCCAACGAAGGCAGTCGTCACAAAGCTTATGCAGAAATGTTGGGAGTGGTGGACTACCTGCGGAAACCTTTTGCCATGGAAGTACTGCTGGATTCGGTGAAACGGGCGCTCAGCAGTGACTCAAAAACAGACTCTCAGTAAATGAAGAAATCGGCGGTTACGGCAGGTCTTTGTGCCGTGCAGCGTTCGGATTGGTGAATTTGTAACGGTTGTGCCGTTCGAATTGGTCCCGGTCACGATAATGCTGGCGTTGTGACGATTCTTCTGAAGAGGCAACTCCCCGTGCAAGAGACAGATGTCTCGTCCCGTGCAGTCCCATAGCTAATCTGATTGTGTGATGGTTCTCCGAACCGCGGTCCTGACGGGGTCTCGGACGGAAAAGCTTGTGGTTCAGCTCGTCGATTCTGTTTCGCACGTGCCCTGCTCTTCAAAGTCAGCCAGCATGGATGCATCGTGGTCACAATCCAGTACCGATGGCCGTCGGCGACGATTGCTGGCTAGTCAGGAATCCGAAGATCTGCTGACGGAATTCGAAGCACTGGCTCCGCAAACGACTGCTGCTGTTATTCCAAACCTTGCGGTCACCGTTCCGGATCGGCTGATCATGTATCGTATGGTGTCCGGCCAGCTCTGGAAACACATGCTGTTACTGTTGGCGGTAGTCCTGGTGTCGATCACTGCAGTCTGGAGTGAGATCGAACAACCAGATGCGCTTCAAAGTCTGGCAAGCTCAAATCAGCCGCGCGTTGGGAAGGGGCTGGCCGGAATATTTCTAGTGTTCGCCGGCCAACTCTCTTTGATGATCGGGTGGATTCGTTCACGCAGCTCTGTGGATTTCAGTGGACAATATCGTTGCTGGAAATGGCTCGCAGGTAGCCTGGTTGCGCTGGGGATCCTGTGGATTACGAACTGCCAGGATGCATTGCCACAAGTTGCACAGGTATTGGCTAAGCCTCTGATTGGCGGAGTCAGCGCAGCTCGACGAACCCTTGTCGTTGTTCCGATTGTCGGAGTGAGCATCTGGATCCTGAGTCGAGTGATACCCGACATGGGTCGCAATCGGTATGCTCAGGCTCTGTTTGGTTTGGGTGTGTTGAGCGCCGTGGGACGATTGTTGCTGTCCTACAGTACGAGCCTGGGAACACATTCGGATCCCGTGCTGGACAGCATCCTCCTGAGTTCCGCCGGCCTGATGGTTTGTTCATTGTTGCTTCACACGCGATTTGTTCTTTATATCTCGAACGACCCTCCTGAACGATCCGCGTCCACGACGGCACGTGATGAGCAGGCGACCCAAACGGATACACTGGATTTGTCAGTGGTCGGTGGTCCTGAACAGACAGAACGACCTGAGACGTCCGCCACGGGGAAGGCGGCGAAAAAGCCACGTCGCGGCAAACGCCGCACTCGAAAGGCGGCCTGACAAAGTTGTTCCGGGTTTGCCGCGTTCAGCGAGACGTTCTCGGACCATGTGTTGGCAGCTCGATTGGGTCAGACGAGCGAAATCCAAATCCAGGCACATTCAAACTCGGTTTGTCACAAAGTGGGCGAGTTGGGAAGTGAAGTCGGTCCAAACCTGCTCACCACTCGCAATCGAGGGAAAGAATTCATTCTACTGAATGTACTCGATCCCAATCGCGAGGTTCTGCCTGCGTGGCACGACTACGCCGCCGTCCTGAAAGACGGACGCACTACCAATGGGATTATTACTCAGGAGTCTCCGGTGTCTCTGACTCTCCGGAGGGCGGAGGCAAAGGAGTCGAAGATTCGGCGAACGGATATTGACCTGCTTCGGGACACGGGACACTCACTCATGCCTTCCGACCTTGAGAAGACGATCTCGGTCCAGCAAATGGCTGATATTCTTGCCTGGCTTCTGGCTCAGTAGCTACGGACTCATGGCACAACCGCTAACGCAACATTTTTAATCATCGCAGTCGCTTCCCGTACGCGTTTTCTTCGTTGCCGTTCCTGCTGATCGCAGCCGGAATTATCACCCTTGGTGCTCCGTCCTATGTTGCCATTCGACACCATGTCCCTACAAACGGAATCTTCGGGGGCCAAATTGTCCATATACCGTACGAACTGTTCCGACGTCGACGTTATGTTGTTTTTTTGAACGCTGCAATTTACGTGAGCGGCGTATGTTCCCGGTGTTCCGAACGTTTCCCAGGCTATGCTGTCTGTGCAACCGGTCGTGTGGTTGAACCAATTCGTGAAGACTTTCCGGACCAACGAGTCTTTGTGTGTTACCGATTGTAATGCATGGGTAGGTTGGATTTTTGGAAAGTCTCATAAAGTCCTTGTCTGATTTTGTCCACACCGAACAATTTGCCATTCACGTTTCTGCTGCCGAGGGAGTCGCAGTTCAGGTTCGATTTCGGAGATCTGTCATGTCTGTCTTCCGACTGCTTACCGTCACCACCTGTCTCGCTTTACCCGCTTCGGTATCCGGTCAATTGTGCGGGATTCCGTCATATGCATGCTGTCCCCCGGAGGCCTGTGAACCGACCTGCTGCTACACCACCTGTAAAATCGAACAGGAAACCTGTTATCGAACCGTTTGCGAGACTGTGATGGAACCGGAGCAGTACACAGCCAAACGGACAATCTACGAAACGTGCCACGTAGAGGTTCCTCAAACCTGTTATCGGACAGTCACTGAAACAGCGTATCGCGATGAAACCTACACCGTGTGTCGGCCCGTCACCGAAGCCTGCGTGCGTGAAGAAACGTATTGTGTCCAGCGTCCGGTCTGGGAGACTAAATACTGCGAACGTAACTACACTGTTCAGCGTCCCGTCTGGGAAGACCGTGTTCGTGAATGCAGGTACACCATCAGGCAGCCGGTCTGTGAAACAATTGAACGCGAATGTTCATACACGGTGATGAAACCCGTTTGTGAAACCATTCAGAGCGAACGATGCTACACGGTGATGCGGCCGGAATGTCGAACTCGTTGCGTCCGGCGGGTGACCGGTCAGTGGGTCACGAAGCGACACAGCATTCCAGGGCTCGTTTGCCCACAACTGGTTTGCGGGCCCCGCGGCCCGACCTGGTGCCTCCGTCAGTCACCGTTATTGACTGTGTGTCGCCCCGTTTGGTGTCCTCGCGTTGTGGAGCAGCAGGTTCCGTACACTGTGATGGTGCCTCATGTGGTACGTCAGAGTTGTCCTGTTCAGGTGACTCGGTACGTTCCGGAAACCATCGTAAAGAAAATTCCAGTGCAGGTTACTCGCATGGTTCCGAAAGAATGTGTGAGACGAATCCCGTACCGTGTGTGTCGCATGGAATGTGAACAGAAGACGGAACAAATCCCCTACCGCGTGTGCCGCATGGTTTCTGAGCAGAAAACCCGCCGAATTCCTTACACGGTCTGCCGAATGGAGTCCAAACAGTGTACGCGACGCGTTCCGTACTGTGTTCAGAAACAGGTTCAGTACACATCAACTCGCCGAGTCGCACGGTGTGTGCCACGTGAAGTCGAATACACCTGCACGCGAATGGTGCCTAAACAGATCACGAGGCGGATTCCGTACACACGCTGTCGTCTAGTGCCTCAGACGATCTGTGGGGGTGCCTGGTCGTCGTGCTCAGAGTGCGAGAGTCAGTCGATTCCCCATGATGCCGACAAAGTACCGCGTCCGAGGCCGGAACCGGGCTTCGAATCGACAACAGCGACGTAACACTGCTCAGTGCCGAAAAACTGAGTGCGTAAACAAACAAAACCCGGAATCGCGGGGATTGTTCGATGGCCATGACGTTAGTCGCGTTCAGTCAGACGACAGCAGCGCACATACGTCACCGATTCTTCCGTCACATAAAAGGCGGCAACGATCGTACCGTCAGACATCTGCGTCACTGAAGGTGTTCCGAACGTGAAATGATGATACGAATGCATCACGTTCTCGACGACGTCACGTTTTGGAGCGAGCACCGGAGCACTGCGCACCTGCGCCGGGACGACGCCCCACAACTCCAGATGGTTGGTTTCGTCAAATGAACGGCCACCGTCTTCGGAGAGGACAGCCCGGATTCCCAAGGGATCTCGACGATGATTGGTCACTGCGATCACACGACCACTTTGCAATGCACACACATCAGTCACCTGTCCCCAAAATCCAGCATCCTGTGGCTCTGTCCATGTACGACCTGCATCTGCGGAAAACGTCGTGTGGACATTAAGGCCCCGATCGTTCTCCATGTCGTGGGTCCAGTAAACCCCAAGAATTCGACCATCCGCGAGTGTCGTGACGCGAAGATCCATGTAAAAGGGATTCCTGGAGACATGTGCTGCCTGGACCGGTTCCCATGTACGTCCGCTGTCATTCGAACGACTGACAAGACCAGCCCAATGGTCATCGGGGACTTCCGGACATTTCCCCCCCGGCGCTTCGCCTGGGAGGATCAGGGTGCCGTCAGGCAGTCTCGCCAGGTTCATGCAAAGATAAAATACCGGATAAGGAGCAATGTCGAAGAGAGTGGGGTCTGTCCACTGAATTCCATCCCGTGAGCGGACCGAAAAGATCGTTCGCTCATCTTCACCGCTCTCGCACGCAGCCCACGCAAGAACGTCTCCCTCCTGAGTGACACCAAACCCTCCGGGGGAACGCGGTGATCCACTGTCCTGATTCGGCAGATTTGGCAGAGGTCCGATGCAGTTCCATGTCCGGCCTCCATCAATTGAGCGATGGACTGTTGCCAGTGCATCGTCGCTTTCCCGCGCTGAACCGTGGCGACAAAGGCACAGAAGAGTGTCGTCCGGCAGAGTGCAGATCGACGGAAACGCAACATATTCGCTCACTGTGCTGGGTAACGAGTTGCGGTAAATCGTGCTGTGGTCAAGGACTTCAAGATGTGGCATCAGATGTCTCCCAGGGAGATTGTGATCCTCACTTCCAGTACACAAAGGAGTACAGGGAGTGAGTGCGAACAGGCTTATGGTCGGAGACGAGGCGGTGTTTGATCAGAATGTAAACTATCAGATACCTGCACCTTTCAGAGCGTCACCCCGATTTGTGGCCGAAAAGCAGAGGTATTCGAACTTGATTTGGTGCTGAACGGGTTACGAGGTTGTCAAATTTGTACCGGGACAAAGCCTGAAGTGACATCGAAAATTTCCATGCACACAGCCAACGGTTGTTTCACCTGTGCGAAGTTGCTCAATAAGGTGCACGGCGTTATTACTGCGGGTCCCAACTCTGTGCGGAACATCTTTACGCAAGTGACTCCATGTTTCAGACGTCAATCATCGCGACGACCCGGGCCGGCGCTGCGGATGCACCAACGATTTTTAGTGGAAATACGGCGACTTTAAATCCGGAACATGGCAGGGCATCCAGATTGGTAAGCTGTTCCATGTGACAATATTCACGCTGCCGACCAATAAGGTGTGCCTCCCAAAACAGCTCTGAATTATTTGTTTCTCTGGCTTTGCGAATCAAATAGGGCAGCGGGAGATCCCAGCCCCATTGATCGATGCCCATGACTCTGATGCCCTGATCGATCAGCCATCCTGTGGCTTCCGCCGACATCCCGGTGCCCTTCTGAAAAAAATCGGGTGTTCCCATGTACTGGTCTCGACCGGTTTTGATCAGAACAATCATACCGGGCTGCAGATGAAGTTCTTGTTCGGTGAGATACTTTTGAATGTCGGTTGACGTAATTGCTTCGCAGTCGGCTTTGTGTTTCATGTCGACAACAATGCCATCTCCAAAGCACCATTCGAGCGGAACCTGGTCAATGGTTTTTGCAGGATTCCCATTGCAGGTGGGGCTGTAGTGCCAGGGTGCATCGATGTGTGTTGTGGAATGGACTCCCATCTTTTCGATGGTGTCATCAGCCCAGCCGATAAATCCACTGGGGAACAGGCGAAACGGCAACCCCAGCATTCTCAATAACCACCGTGCTTTACGATGCGGTTTATGCCGGATCTTGACCCTCATGAACGATGGATCACCGGCGTTGAATTGGATCGGTTTTGAGAGGTCGATGATTTTCATAGCATTGGTGGCTGATTGCAAAGTCATAAGCCGGCGGGCGACGGGCCTCCCGTTTCATTCATCCAGACGGGGTTCTCGCCATGCACGACCGTATTCTGAGACGAGTCGACTGGCAGCGGGCGGGCCCCATGTTCCGGCACTGTATAATTCCGGTGACGAGAGGCTCTCTTCCCAGGCCTGCAGCACAGGAGTTACGAACTTCCACGCCGCCAGCAATTCGTCACTACGTGTAAACAAAGTGGAATCGCCTCTCATGACGTCCAGCAGCAGTCGCTCATACGCTCCGGGCAGGTTTGCTGAAAAGTGGTCTTCGTAATCAAAGTCCATTACAACCGGCTCGACGTGATACTGCATTCCAGGTCGTTTTGTTGAGAATCGAAGGAAGATGGATTCCTGAGGCTGAATTCTCAGTACGAGCTGATTGGGCTGCGTCTCTACGATATCGCACAGGTCACCATCACATTCGACGGTGCTGAACAGATTTAATGGTGGCTGTTTGAACTGGACGACAATTTCGGTGACGCGTTCCGGCAGGCGTTTGCCGGTTCTCAGGAAGAATGGGACACCTTCCCATCGCCAATTGTCAATCCCGACGTTCATTGCCACATATGTTTCGCGATTTGACGTTGGCGAGACTCGATCTTCTCTGCGATAGGCCGGTACGGGCTCCCCATCAATGAGGCCGGCCGAATACTGGCCTCGGACCACCCAGTGATTGATGGACGCAGGGGATCCCGGACGCAGGGCCTGGAGGATTTTCATTTTTTCATCTCGAATCTGACGGGCCTCAAACAGAGCAGGAGGTTCCATTGTGACCAGACACAGTAGTTGCAACAGGTGGTTCTGCAGCACGTCGCGTACGGCTCCGGCGGTGTCGTAAAATGCGCCGCGTCCACGTTCCATTCCAATACTTTCAGCAACCGTAATCTGTATGTTGTCGACATGGTTGCGGTTCAGAAGCGGTTCAAAAATCGAATTGCCAAAACGGAACAGTAAGATGTTCTGGACCGTTTCCTTTCCCAGATAGTGGTCGATTCGATAAATCTGATCTTCGTGAAGCCAACGCGTCAGTGTGTGGTTCAGTTCTTTGGCAGACGCCAGGTCATGGCCGAAGGGCTTTTCCACTACGACTCGGAGACGCTCTTTGTGTTCCAGTGGAGGAATCAGTCCGGAGTGATGTAATCCGGACACGGCGTCGTCAAACAAAGAAGGAGTGGTTGCAAGATAGACGACGCGCGCCGAATTCTGTGGTGTTCTGTGTTGTGATTCCAGTTCAGCCACAGAATCTACAAGTCCTTCGTAGGCCGTCTGGTCGGACAGGTCGATCTGAACGTAATGCAGCAACTGTTCAAAACGCCTCCAGTCCTTTGATGTCTGTTGGTCCGCCGCATCGAGAACTGTTGCTCTGAGTTCCGTACGAAACTGGGCATCCGTTTTGTTCCGACGGGCCACACCGATGATCGGGCTGGTACGGACGTATCCCTGACGAAACAACTGAAACAGTGCCGGGACAAGTTTGCGGGCGGTGAGATCACCGGAAGCTCCGAAGATAAGAATGGTGGATTCACCGGTGGTTGTCGGTGCGGACATGGACCAGATTTTCGCGAGAAGGGGCCGGACAGAGAAGGACGGCAGAGTCACGACGGAAAAGTGTAGCGGATTGGCTGCGATCGGTTGCTGATAAACAGCCGTGGAACGTCCTGAGCCGTCACCGACCGCAGACCAACAGAAGAATTGGCCACAGATTGCAGCGGCTCGACTTATTCGGAGTAATTCACGCGGATTATTGACTGATCTGTGGTGATGGTCAGTTCTCGCTGTGTTGAATCATGAAGAACCTGCAACGGACGTGCGGCATACCGTTGCTGCTTCCGAGCAACAATTTTACCTGTGAATGCGTCCAGAACCTTGATGTCCAGTGATGTGTGCCGGCGTCCATCCCGGAATATGAACTGCCTTCGGGCATTTGTGTAATTTGTTGACCAAATAACCAGGAATGGACAGGGATCACCAAAGACCGGAGGAATGACAAGCGAATTTCGACTCTGCCGCCAAAGTTCATCGCCGGTGCTGGGGTCGATGCAAATCAGAACGCCCTGCCCGGCAATCGCCTCACCGAACACCGTATCCGGCACATATGGAGACCGCCAGTTTCTGACCGACAGCGCGGCATAGATCAAGCCGGCTCGTCGGACAACGCGGGGTGCTGTCAGAGTATGTTCCACAGCGCTGAGATGGTCGGAGACGTCGATGCGAGTTTCAATTTTTCCGGAGGCCGGATCAAGAATAATGAATTCCGAGTCAGCTGTGACCACGAGTGCTCTTCCTCGTCCAAACTCTTCACCTGAATGGAAGTCTGCGATCCGTTGATCATTCAGATCGACAGGGACTTGACTGCCAGTGACCAGATGAGTGATTTCCAGATAACCGGCTGCCGTTTTTGTGAGCAGGTATTCGTCAATGACTCGCGAGAGCTGTCCGGTACGACGCGAACCTTCTCTCACAACTGCTCCGTCGGCAGCTCGCAGCACCACGTAACCTGTGCCCAAAGACGACAGCAGAATGATATGTTTGTCGGAACAGTAGACTCCCAGAAACTGGCCCTCCAGATGATGAAGTTCATGACTCTGTTTCCAGTCATGCGACCAGAGCAGCTTCCCTGTCAACGGATGCAGGCTCTGTACCCCGTGGTTTGTCGATACAATCAGCTGACGAGAAGTGATCGCGATCACCAGCCCTTTGGCATCGTTGTCATGTGGGCGGGTCCAAAGTGGCGTGAGTGGGGCATCGTCCAGCAGAGAAATCACACCAATACGTCGTTTGGGGGCCACGATCACGAGTCCTGGACTGTTCCAGTTTCCCTGATAACTGACCGTGGCGGGAAACCGGACTCGCGACAGAGATTCCCAGGCGGTTTCAATACCACGGCCAAGATCAATGAATCCAACATGAGGGGAGACTCCGACATTGCTGCGGAGTTGTGACGGAACGAACGTAATGAACAAGGATTGAGTCCACGGTGGTACCGTAGCGGCCGGCGCTCGAAGCCGGAATTTCTGGTAGCTCTCCGCAATGTCACCCAGTCGAAAACCAATTGTATTTGACGACTCGACATGAACTTCGGACTTAACGGCTGTCACCGGTGTTGTGTGCCGCATCCCCGGAGCAAGTGCCGAGTCCCGCACTGTGTTCAGCAATTTGTCTCGCTGGACGGCGTCTGGAGAGCTTGAGACGACTTTCATATTGAGTAAGAGTAGTTCAGCTCTGTTGAGTTGACTGTCCTGAATCAAGTTCTCCGCAGTCGCAAACTGAGCATCCAGTGGGCCCAACTGTTCCGGACGGAGAATCAAATCATCCATGCTGGCACCCGTGTCTGTGTCCTTTGTGCCTGTCTTCAGTGTCCGGACAGCGGTTTTGAGTGGCATTTTCCACCCGGGAATGAGTTCGATAAGCTGATCCGGTGTTTTGCTCAGTCGGTCAGACAGAATGGTGTCATTACCGGGGACATCTGGCATGAGTAATGAATACTTGAGCGACTGATCGTGTGAGAGTACGCTGGAACTGACGACGGCGGCGCTGGCATCCACCGAGTGAACTGCTGACCAGTCCGGATTTGGCGTAAGCAGACGCAGGTCACTCAGTCGATGTGTTGCCAGACAGTCAAGAGCCTTTTCGACGCTGAGTTGTGTTAAATCGACTGGTTCATGGTGCCATTCCCACGCACGGGCGCTCCACGCTGACGTTTCCACGATTCCGGTCAGGTCACTAACAAATCCGGGACCGTTCTGAGAAATGCTCACTTCCTGGGTGCGGATGACGGACCCGTCGGTTCCGTCAATTGTCAACAGTCGGCCGCTGTTCAGCGCTACGTAAACAGCCCATTCATCACTGCAGATCCGGCCATCATGATTTCCTAAAGGACGTACCCACGACTGTGAGCCATCCGCGACATTGATTGCCCTGCAATGCCCGTATCCTGCCGTAATCAGCCGGGAATCGATCAACCCGATACACGTCAAATCCTGTTGCCCGGCAGCAGTTCCGGTTTGGACGCCCCGTGAAGTCGACCACTGAATTTGTCCGGTCCGGGTATCGAGACAGGAGATCCCGCGAGAGCCGCGTCGGGTGCAGATGATACCGGCGGGTGACAATATCATCCAGAGGCCGCCAAATTCACTTCCAGCTGCTGCCTGAGGGACAATTCGATTGTCTGGGTGGGGTGCGCGCCAGGAGTCCTGCATTTCGGTGTTCGAATCTTCTTCGAACAGGATACTCTGAATCCATTCAATACGACCGTCGATCGGACTGCACGCGGCGATCAGGCCGTTGCCAAACAGACAAATGACGTTGTCATTTGTAATACCCCCAACGACAGCAGAAGTTTGTTGGTCATCATCAGAACCTGCACCCAGCCACGTCAAGGGCTGCTGCCAGTTCAGCGTTCCGTGAGCGGCGGACAGACAGTTCAGCCACGTGGTTCCGTCATAGCGAGTGGTCACATAAAGGCGTTCGGCGAAGGCTCGTGGTGCGCTCAGAAAGAGATGTCCGGCCAGACGGGAGTCGGCGGAGACAGACACATCAGTTTCCGGCTGCAGATCAGCGCTCTGTAAACGACCATGGACATTTTCGAAGGCATACTGAAAATTTTCGGTAGGCTGTGCAGTTTGCCGTTTGGAGATTGTCAGTTGTGATGGTTCCGTTGTCAGCTGCCACAATACAACGGGGAACGGGCCGGTTCGGACGGCCACAATGTTTGTTGCCCCGGGTTCCAGCACGAGAGGAGAGCGAATTCCATGAGGGGACGGAATGGGAGCCGATCGTTGCCCGTCAACGAAGTAGATGAATTCGTCGGTCACCTCGAGTCGCTGAAGAGGCTCAACCGTGATCTCGAATATCGAATCTGTGGTGGAGTCTTCAGTCCTGCGTGGTACAACAACGGATGCAAATGGAAGAAACCATTGTTGTTCTCCGGAACAACGATCCAAACAGGCAATTCCGGCGGGAGTACGCAATACCACGGTGTCACCGTTTAAAACCGGATGTTGCCAGCCGGTCCTGTGATTAAACTGACTACCGGTTCGACGTTTGGGCAGCGAGTCGGGCCCCTGAGGATGGTTCCATGCGTTGTCATTCCAGTACCAAACCGGTTTGGAATGCAACGAACGCCGGATGTTCGCTGGTAGTTGTTTTGTTGCAATTCGGTATGAATTCGATTCACGTTCAACGGCAGCATTGAGCCTGTGAATGAATGTCGTCCGGGACCCGTTCAGAATTGATAAGGGCAGTAACTCTCGCAGTTGCTTCATCGCCAGTTGTGCCGCACCAATTTCCTGGGTATTGAGTGCCAGAATGATTTCGGTGATCAGTGCGTCTGCCGCAACGGAACTGCTGGGAAATTTAGTGGCGACCCGGGACAGAGCGCTTCGACTTTCGGACTGCAGCGCTTTTGTCAGTTCGATATTACCATGCCCCTGACAGAATTGGTTCCAGCGTCGCCGTTCGGATAATGGAAGGCTCGAGAGCGTTTGTAGCGCTGCAGAACGTGTTCCCATAACGGAATTGCTGTCTGAAACGATATGGCTGCTGTCGTACGGCGGTCGGAACAGTTCGAGCAGAATGTCGAATGCGGCGGTGTAATTATGGTTGGTAATCGACTCTTGAGCTGCTGCGAGCAATCGGTGCTGAGACCGTGACTGAAAGACAGAATCATCCAGAGCGGACAAATCAAAGTTCAGAGGGGTGATTGGTTCGGTCTTCTTGTCAGCCAGACAATTCGTCGCAACTATCGCCCATGCCATCAGAATTGCTGAACCAATACGCACGTAAGTCCTCATTGGCGTTGTCCTGCATTCTGACCAGACTTCGGACATCTGGGTGGAGTGGGAGTTTGAGAGTAACATTGACGGTTGTAATTCAGGATTCTATCCGGTCTTTGGGGGACGCTTTTCGCCAGAGATCTGTTTTCATTCTGTGTCAATGATTTGTTTCGCCGTCTGAAACAGAGATATCCTAGACCAGCAGTGTTTGCCCGGTGTAGCGACCGCCGGCGCGTCGGATTGACGGCTGGTGACCTGTGTCTGGGTCATTTTGCACGACTGGTGGGTCTGACTGCAAGATCCTCCTGGTGGCGGTGGTAGAGCAATTGGAGTGCCGGGGACGCTTTGCTGACGCTGTCGGATAGCTACACTGGCCTCGTTGTAGAGAAAAACGTGTTCAGTCGCAGAGCCAGTACAGGAACAGGGAGAATCATATGACGGCCACAATCAGTCCGGAAACAACACGCATCGGCTGGATTGGAACCGGTGTGATGGGAGCCAGTATGTGCGGACATCTGATTAAAGCCGGATTTCGTGCAACAGTTACCAGTCGCACGAAATCGAAGGCGGAGGGCGTGCTCAGTCAAGGTGCTGAATGGGCCAACTCTCCTCGTGAGGTAGCAGAAAAATCAGACGTGGTGTTTTCTATTGTCGGATTTCCGTCTGATGTACGCCAGGTTCTGCTTGGAGACGACGGAGCGCTCTCGGGGGCAGTCTCCGGGAGTATCCTCGTGGATATGACAACGAGTCAGCCGTCGCTGGCCCGTGAAATCTATGCGGCGGCGAAAGAACGCAATGTGACTTCGGTGGATGCTCCGGTGTCCGGTGGAGATGTTGGCGCCAGGAACGGAACTTTGTCCATTATGATTGGCGGAGACGACGATGTCGTGGCCGCGCTTCAGCCGTGCTGGGATGCGATGGGCAAAACAATCGTGCATCAGGGACCTGCGGGTGCCGGACAGGACACCAAGATGGTGAACCAGATCTTGATTGCCACAAACATGATTGGTGTTTGCGAGGCGTTGTTGTACGGATGGCGCGCGGGCCTGGACCTGGAGACCGTTCTTAAGTCCGTTGGCAGTGGGGCGGCCGGCAGTTGGTCCCTGACGAACCTGGGTCCGCGAATCATTGAAAACAACTTCGACCCCGGATTTTTCGTGGAGCACTTCATCAAAGATATGGGAATCGCACTGGACGAATGTCATCGGTTGGGTCTGTCGCTGCCCGGTCTGGCACTGGGCCATCAGTTGTATCAGGCGGTGAAGGCGCAGGGGTATGGGCGTGAGGGAACGCATGCACTCGCGCTGGCACTGGGGCAATTGTCGGGAATCGACTGGAAGCAGCGTTGAATTGTCAGAGCTGACGGTAATTCATAGGCTTCGCTTCTGTGATTACAGGCTGCAGCGGTCAGGGATTTGTGGCGTTCATGTCAACAATCACTGCCGATTCGCGGTGTTGACGGCTGTGAATTTGACTTGCAGCTGTCTCTGTTCATTTCGGGAATTGTCAGGTCAGGTTGTTACGAAGTAGTTACGACAGTTGTGCATTCCGTGTTCACAAACGATTCAGGTGTGTTATGTCGCGTCGAGGTGATTGGTTTTCAGGTGTGACCGTGGCCGTTGTGACGCCAATGAATGCGGACGGATCGCTGAACGAAGCAATGCTGAGGGACCTTGTTGACTTTCATGTGGATGCAGGTACCGACTGTATTGCCCCGGTGGGCACTACGGGTGAAAGTCCAACGTTGTCGCACGACGAACACGAACGTGTGATCCGTGTTGTATGTGACCAGGCCGCGGGTCGAATCCGCGTCATGGCGGGGACAGGATCCAACAGTACGGCTGAGGCAGTTCGACTGACACGTGCTGCCAAAGATGCCGGTGTGGACGGGTCCCTTCAGGTCGCGCCATATTACAATAAACCCACGCAGGACGGTTTTTTTGAACACTATCGAACGATTGCTGAAGCTGTTGATCTTCCGTTGGTTGTATACAACATCCCAGGTCGTACAGCGAAAAACATTGAAGCGGAAACGATATGCCGAATTGCCGACGCTTGTCCGCGCGTTGTGGCGGTTAAGGAGTCAACCGGCAACATGGACCAGGCGTCACAAATTTTGTCGGGATCAGACCTGACATTGCTGTCGGGTGATGACAGTCTGACTCTTCCGCTTCTGGCGCTGGGGGCCAGTGGCGTTGTGTCAGTGGCTGCCAATGTGGTGCCGGTCGACGTCAAAGAGATGGTCAGTTGCTGGAATCGGGGTGACGTGTCGAAAGCTCAGGAATGGCATCAAAGGTTGTTTCCGCTTTGCCGGGACATGCTTGGTCTGTCGACCAATCCGATCCCCGTGAAGGCCGCAATGAAGCTGACGGGACGAGACTGTGGGGGAGTTCGTCTGCCTCTGTATCAGCTCAGTGAGGATCAGAATGAATTGTTACGGAACACGCTGACGGAATATGGACTGCAACTGGGTTAGAGTTTTATGAAAAACAATCGCATGGTGTGCGATTGTTGGAGAGTGACCAGTGAAAGTCGCGGTTTGCCGTGACATGGTTGCGTAATATCGGTCAAGGGTATTGCCCTTGTCAGGAAGAAGCGGCAGTTGATTCGTTGCCAATGGAAAATACGAAACGCCGGCGATATCAGGGGGCAGACAGTACAATGATTCAGCATGATGTGGTGATTTTAGGCGGTGGACCGGCCGGCAGTACAGCGGCCACGTTGCTGGCAGCACGCGGACTGGATGTGGTGGTCCTGGAAAAAGCCCATTTTCCTCGGTTCCATATCGGTGAGTCGCTGCTGCCGGGAACCGTTGCAATATTTGAACGTTTGGGCATTCACGAACAAATCCGTGACGCATTCATTCATAAACCTGGTGGTAAGTGGCTATATGGTTCCAAAGAGGTCACCGGAGATTTTTCGAAATCCGATCGCAACGCCAGTTTCAAGGGGACCCCGTACTCGTATCTGGTAGAACGTTCTGTCTTCGACGAAATCCTGATCAGGCGGTCAATGGACGTTGGAGCCGATGTTCGCTTTGGGGTTGAAGTACGGAACACGATCATTCGAGCCGGACGCGTCGTGGGCGTTCAGGGTACTGACGAAGAAGGTCAGCCGTTTGAAATATTTGGTCGACTGGTCATTGATGCTACGGGATTGCGTGCGTTTGTTTCTGCCAGCATGGGGAAACGGAAAATCACACAGCCCCAGCGAATGGGCATTTACGCTCAGTACCTCGCTTCGCCTGGACGCGAAGATATCGAAGCCGGTTGGTTCACCGGACAAATGTTTTATGACGGATGGACCTGGCTGCTGAAACTGCCGCGGAACCGTTACTCAGTTGGAGCCGTGCTCACCGTGGATCGCTTCCGAAAGTCGGGGAGGTCGCCTGCCGAGTTGCTCGAACACCTGGTGGCAGAAAACGAACTGCTGACAACCGGAATGGGAGACGGTCACGAGAGGATTTCGGACGTGATGGTTACGGGCAACATGGGAAGCACATCCGGCCGATTATGTGGCGAGGGGTGGGTCGCTGTCGGGGACGCGGCCTTTTTCATTGATCCGTGTTACTCTTCCGGTGTCCACCTTGCGATGAAATCCGGTGAAGCGGTTGCAGATCTTGTGTCTGATGCTCCCACGGACATTCCCGTTCCGGCATCGCTGTTTGAACAGTACGAAGCGGATATGCGCCGGCATGAAAGATCCGTGCACCGGATGGTGGACGCATTTTATCTGGCCAGTCGCTACACATCTGTGCAGAAAATGGTCACGACATTTCAAGGAGGATGGTTCTCTCGAAAATTTGTGACATTTGTCGGAGGAGATTTCAACGCCAATTCAGCGTTTATCTCGCGTGTGCGGTTCTATTCAGAGACTGTGGGCAGCATTTTCGGAAATGACAGCAGTCGTGATCCGTCCAACCATCCGAATTATCTGCATCGTAATGAGGGTGAATCCGACATCCAGTCAGCCGATTCAGTTGCAGATCAGGTTATAATTGAAGAAGCTCTAACGTGATATTCGTCCATCAAATTCCAGGAAGACACTAATCATGCGTGCTGTGCCTGTGTTGTTGATCTTGCTTCTGAATTCGGCCACAGTTGTTGGGCATCCCGGCCATGGCGCAACCGATCCGTCATCGGTAGCACACTACGTGATCAGTCCACTTCACCAGGGGTGGGTGGCGTGCACGCTGGTTCTGCTCAGCTTCGCCGCGTGGTTCATGATCAGGACGTGCCGATCCAATCGTGCACGAGGTTGTTGCGTACCGACACAGCAATAATTGGCATGGATGTTTAAACGAACAGTCCACCGAGAAAATTCAGAAACTCGGAACCACCAGTGCCTGGCTGGAACCACATCCACATGGTTCGAACAAGTTCCAAACCGGCAAACGCTCCTAAGACGGAAAAGACAGAACCACCGACGATGCCCACCGTCACTCCGGTTCCCCATGGCGTCTCGACGGCACGGCCTGCAGGGCCAGTTGGGGTTGCGAGCCCGACATTACTCTGGCCCGACGCAAAGTCCTCTTCGTCGTCCGCTTCGAAGACATCGTCCATGTCGTCGTCGAAGTCGTCTATAAACTCATCGTCCTGAAAGGCTTCTTCACCATCCATAGCGGAGAAGTCGGTGTCGGTGGCCCCCCCGTCGTCATCCATCATCAGGACACTGGTGTCGGTTCCAGTGTCCTGTTCATCGTCTTCCAGCAGTCCTAAATCGAATTCACTGTCAGATCCCAGTAAATCCATCTGCAGGGTTTCCGCTCCGGCATCATCCGAAGCGGAATCCACGGCCACGATGCCGCCGTCATCCACCTCGATCGAAATTCCACTGTCCTGATCTGCTTCCAGTGAGATGCCGCTGTCACCGGAGTCAAGACTTATGCCGCTGTCAACGGAATCGAGGCTGATTCCGCTGTCAGCGTCGAAGCTGCTGTCGACTCCTTCAAGACTTATGCCGCTGTCGTCCGCTTCCAGTGAAATCCCGCTGTCATCAATGTCAAGACTGATTCCACTGTCGTCATCAGAAGAATTCAGCCCGCCGTCACTGTCACGACCTTCATCGGAAGTTCCCTGAAGAGGATCCAGCAGCTTGAGATCGCTGTCATCGGCAAGGCTGATATCCGGATCCGTGCCGGCGCCGACCATCTTCACGTCACTGTCGGAATCAGTCAGCGAGTTATCCGAGTCGTCGAACTCAATTACCTTTTCACCGGACGGAGATGAATCATCAGATTCCAGTGTTGGTCCTGAATCGCCGGCAAGTCTTACATCACTGTCTGATCCACTCAAATCCGCAGTGTCATCGCCGTCAAACAGTGATGACTTGGAGTAGAGCTTGACATCGCTGTCTGAAGAGTCCATGAGATCCATTACTCCCTCTTCCGTATCCTGGTTCGGATCGAGGGCTTCAAGTGGAATCTCCGGGGACGAATCGGTTTCGCGGCTGCGCGCAAATTCGTCGATATCTTCTTCGCGAAACTTCCAGCTGCCACGGTTTGCGAACCCGCGGATCGCGCCAGCTTCACGTTCTTTAGCGAGTTGTTCGGAAGTAATCCCGAGTCGTTTGGCCGCGTCTTTAAGCTTCAGATATTTTTTTGCCATGCTCAGACAATCTACCCGAGAAATCGGGCGGACAGATTGAACGGGTCCAGTGGGATAACGGAACTCGTATCTGCCTGTATTGTGAGGGTCGAGATTTGTCAGACACCACGAAGGTCTACAATTCGCGACTGATTCCAGATTCTTAGTTGATGAGTTGTGAGATGCAAGATCTTTGTTCGGTCTGCAGGTGCTTTGATTAAAGCTTTCTGTCAGGGGGCCAGCACGAGGATCTGTAGCAATTTGTATATGTCATTAAGCGGACCAGGTGTTTACACGACGTTATCGAACTAATCAAAACACGATTAACAGGTGATCCACCTGATCACTTCGAGTTTCGACCATGTTCCGAGTCTGACTGTAAAAAATCCCAAATCGGCAAGGTCGAGTTAAGTCTGCCGGTCGTGACGATTCTGCAAATCGGGACAATGATGAGGGCTGTGGTGTTTTAACAACAACTGGTTTCCGGAGAACCGGATGCAGGCATCCAACCAACATCTCGCAGAATAAATCCGGCTATGTTCTGCACCTGGCTGAGTCAGGTGCAGACCGCATGCGACGTCTTCGAGCCTGACTGTGCGAAAGTATCGATATTTCGAATACGACAGATCCAGGCGGTGGTCACTCGGCAGAATCAACGTTTTTACATTGCTTATGGCATTCCCGGATCACAGGCCTGTAAATGACATTGTTTATGACGGTGTAATTATTGGCGGTGAATCGTCCGTGTTTTCGATGCGCCCATGCTTATGAACCCGGATCTGCTTGCATTCTCCGGAGAGAGGTCGCTTGAGGAAGCCGACACGGGCAGTGGCCAAATGTTGCTTGTATCACTTGACCCCGTGGCGATCGAGGGTACAGGAATCATGGCGACAACTGAAACGTGGTGGGAAACAATGTTCCGGCACCCGCGAAACAGAGCCTGGACGAGTGTGACCTGCCGATTGATGATGCGGGATGAATATTTGTAATATCCGTCGTCTTGGGATATTGGCGCGGCAGTGATGTAGGTCACCTGCAGCGATGACTTCTTGTTGCCGGTGGTGAGACAACCTCACTGGATTTTTGACGAATTGGACAACATTGGTGGTATGACTTGGCAGGGTTTTTCCCAGGTCAGCATTTTCAGAAATTTAGGGCCAATATTACGGACTTTTTAGGAAATGAGCCGCTCGCGGACGGCGGCAGGATGTAACGTCGATACCGCCGGCCAGTCGGATCGTCAAACTCAACCGATTGTTGAGCGTCCTTGCGTTAGCGGACAATTGTGATTCGAGGTAACATGTACCGGTGTCACCCTCCCAACCAGTGTTGCAGTCGCCAGGTCTGTAAGTGCTGTTGTTTGGGGGGAGATCCAATAAACACTTTCCTTCGTCAGCAACGGCATGTGGTGTCAACACGAAATCTCACTTCCGGAATTTGATCGCGGTTGTCACCTGATCACGCAACACGTTGTTGCTGCTTGTCCCGAAGTTCGTCAGGTTCGGGTGGGACTGCTGCATGTTTTTATATGTCATACGTCTGCTTCGCTGACACTCAATGAGAATGCGGATCCGGATGTCCTGACGGATATGACTATGGCATCCGATCGACTGGTGCCTGAAACATGGCCATGGACTCATACCATTGAGGGGCCGGATGACATGCCGGCCCATGTAAAGTCATCACTCACAGACTCTTCGATCAGCGTTCCGATTCGGGATGGTCGACTTCTTGTCGGAGCGTGGCAGGGAATTTATCTGTGTGAGCATCGGAATCGGGGTGGAAAACGTCGTCTGATTCTCACGTTGCACGGGGAGCCGGGTGATGGTGTATCGAGCTAATTCACTGGAGCAGTGCGTAGAGAATCCGGTTTCAATTGCAGGTCATCGGACCGGATCGAATCAACCTCTGTTATTTATTGCTGGTCCGTGTGTTATCGAGTCCGAGGACCTTTTGAAACGCATCGCGGATCATTTGGCAGAAACAGAACAGAAACAAGCGTGTCGTTTTGTCTTCAAGGCCAGCTTTGACAAGGCAAACCGAACGAGTGTGCACAGTTTTCGCGGTCCCGGGTTGGAGGAAGGTCTGCGCATGCTGGAGCAGGTTTCCCAGGCATCTGGTCTCCCTGTCACAACAGACATTCATGCGGCCTGTCAGGCAGAACCGTGCAGTGAAATCTGTTCAATCCTGCAAATACCGGCATTTCTGGCAAGGCAGACAGACCTGCTGGTCGCTGCGGCGAAAGCGGCAGTGCGCCGGAACATCTGTGTGAATATCAAGAAACCGCAGTTTGTTGCCCCCGAAGACACGGTTCATGCCGTACGTAAATGTGAAGCTCAGGGTCTGAACAAGATCTTACTGACAGAACGAGGAACAACATTCGGATATGGTCGCCTGGTCAACGATTTTCGATGTATACCGATTATGCACAGTTTTGGCGTGCCGGTGGTGTTTGACGCCACTCACAGTGTACAGCTGCCCGGTGGGGAAACGACTGGCGGACAGTCAGAATTGGTGTTTCCACTGGCAAGAGCGGCTGTGGCAGCGGGGGCCGATGCTGTGTTCTTTGAGACCCATCCCAATCCACAGAAAGCGATGAGCGACGGCCCAAATCTGGTGCGTCTCGATCAGACAGCGACACTGGTCAGACAATTGACTGCGATCCGTGATGTCACACTGAATCTCTCGAGTTCGAACTGATATCCGGACTCTAACTGTCGTGCAGAACCCGCTGGATCGATGGAATGCCTCTTGAATACATTCGATCGACGAAAACAACCACGAGATTCTGAGCCACGAAATCAGGAATTCGACATGTCATTAACTTCATCGTCTGCGACTCAAATACAAATCACATCGGTCGTTGCTGTGTTATTGTGCTGTGTGACGGTTAATACTGGCTGCGGTCCCGAGCAAGAGCCATCAGCATCATCAACAGTACAGACCGACGCACAGGATCAAAGCACACTGGATGCCTGCCGAATGCGTCTGGAAGGTGTGGCTCGACGGTTTCGTCCCGATTCTTTGTCCGCTATCAATGATCTCACTTCGAGTGTTGGTGCACTCAATGCTTGGCTGGTTGAGTGTGCGGCGCAGGAGCTTAAGACGCTGTCAGTCAGTGAAGCCAATTTGGCATATCTCAATCCAGCAGCACAGCGGTCGGTTTCAGCACCTCGATTCTCCGTTCGTGACGTCATCTACGTGCGCGACTCACTGATTGTGTCTCGTCTGGCTCAGGCGATTGTCGAACGTTCCAATTCACCGCACGATCTGGAGTTTTCGCAGGTTCTGAGCCTCTTTCGCTGGGTTGGAAATAATATCAGCCTGGAGGGTACAGCAGCAGCGGGAACGTCAATGGGTTTTCTGGACACCCTGCTGACTGGTCAGGGGACTGTTCGGTCACGTGTGTGGCTTTTGGCAGCGTTGTTGCGGCAGCTTCAAATCGATGTCGTCATTCTTCTGCCGAATGACGCAAGGGAAGATCCGGAGGATGACTCGGAATTTCTGATTGCTGCGTGCGTTAATGATAAGCTTGTTCTGTTTGACCCTCTTACCTGGCTGCCGATTCCTTCAGCCGATGATGACTCGGTGCAGATCAACAATCCTGCCGGAGCAGACTATTTGGCGACAAACGATCGCTGGAATCTGCCACAGGTCCGAATCGTCGCGGAAACATCTGCGCTCTGTCCTCGCATGCTGGTTTTGCAGGAACAACTGCCCGCTAAATTGTCGGCCATCCTTTATGAAGAAATTTCAGGTGGTACCTCCGATATTCGACCTCTGATCGAACGCCTTGTTTCGTCAGCGCCTGAGATAATTCTTGCTGATCGTTTCGAGTGGTGGGACTGGCCGGATCAGCAGGCCACTGCCGCTATGGCACTGGACGAATCGCAGCAGCGGACTCGTGACCAACAGATGAAGTCGTTTGAAGCACCCTACAATCGTGATCCGCTGGACCTGGGAACTGACTTTAACGAAATTCTGAGTGATCCGAGTCTGACGTCGGAGCAGCGAGAAGCACTATGGCAGCAAAAATGGAAAATGGAGATCGCGAAAATCAGGGAACTGGAGAAGGAACGAGACCTTAAAAAATTGTTCGGACGTCCATCAGATTATTTGCTCAAGATTAGGCTGGAGCAGGTGGAAGGAAGCAGCGATCGCAGGATAATTCAGCAGTTACAGAGGATACGAAACGCATGTATCGATGACGCCATTCGTTTTACCGTACCACTGTCCGTTGATCATACCGGACAGAAATCGATTCCGATCCCTGAGTCGCTGCAGAAAGTTAACCTCGCTGCGACCGGGAACTCACTGTACTGGACAGGCCTGTGTCAGATGGATCGATCACAGTCTGGCACAGCGGTTTCCGCCTTTAGAAACTATCGACGTCAGTATCCAGACGGAAAATGGTTCTATCCCTCACTGATGAATCAGGCGCTGTCAGAAATGGCACAGGGCCGATACGATGCCGCCTTTGCAACGCTCTCCGAGGCGGATCATATGGCAAATCCTGAGCGACGACGTGTCGTGTTAATGCTGGAACGTCTGCAGGCGGCCATAGAGCGAGAGACGCCGTCAGCTGAGTCCATTCCGGATGCAGATGCGAAAGTCGCACCGAGCGAGCCACCGGCAGTCGATCAGCCTTCACTCGATTCTCCCGACAGCGCTGACGATGCTGTGTAAGAGATTTGTTGTAACCCGGACTTGCCGGCTTCTGTCAGACTCATGCATCGGACCCGCGACGTGACCACGTGCTGAATCTCGTTGCGGCGTTAGGCTGATATCCGTGATCCGGACGCATCGAATCAGCCGTTAGTACGTTGAAGGTTGGCAACATCTGATGCGTTCTCAGAACGTTCTTTTTGCCGGCAATGAGTGAAGCACCAGTGTTTTTACACGTGCTAATGAAACTGAACGTTCCGGCACTTCGTTTGTTAATCCGGTTGTTCACTGTCGTTGTCACTATCAATGTCGCGGGATCTGCAGACCCGTTAATGATCATTGAAAATTCTGGATTAACGCTGCGCCGTCCTGCCGTTCAAATGTGAGTATTCCAATGTTGTCGTTCGAATTGACCGTTATTTGCAGCGCTAGGCCTGGGTTCATTCGAAGCATCGGTAACGTTCTCAAAGGGAAATCCCGACAGCTCGAATGCTGTTCCATTTCTGAAGCAGTTCAGATGATTCAGATGCATGACCCGGATTTGATTGTTGTGGATTTGCGCAATGCCGGTCGGATGCAATGTGATCAAATCTGGGCGTTGTTGTGGAATGCTCAACACTGCCGATGTATTGCGGTGGTTCACACAGCAGAGGTTGTACCGTCCGCTGTTCCCCCTGAACTTTCAAGTCGTGTTCAGGTCGTTGAACAAGAGGCACTCGATTCGGACCTGACAAATGTGGCACAGGTGGTGGCAGACTCGATCGCAGGGAAGAAAGATTCCACGATCTCGGATGCGATAAACGCTGACCGTGTCCTTCAAGCCGGAGTATTCAATTCAGTTGCAGATCTGACGAAGCATGGTGACAGCAACACGCATAACGTCACAGAGACAGCGGACCTGACGTATCCGACATCCGATTCGGGTGGGTCGATTGCAGATCGATACCGCACGAAAACAGACAACTTGCGACATATGCTGGAACGTCTTCAGGTGGCCGCTCAGCACGATGTTACGATCCTGCTGACTGGGGAAACCGGTTCCGGAAAGACATATCTTGCCCGGCTGATTCATGCGGTTTCGTCGCGGGAATCCCGGCCGTTCGTGACAGTTGCCTGCGGGGCCCTGCCTGGGGAGTTGATCGAAAGTGAATTGTTCGGTCATGTAAGAGGGGCATTCACCAGCGCGCACGCCGACAAGGATGGAAGATTTATGGCCGCGGGACGCGGTACGATCCTGCTGGACGAAATTGACGTACTTACTCCGGAACAACAGGTCAAGCTGCTGCGTGTGATTGAAACAGGACAATTCGAAGCCGTTGGTTCCAATCGAACACTGCAGGTGGAGGCTCGGATCATCGCCGCCAGCAATCTTGAACTTCAACCACTCGTAGAGCAGGGACGGTTCCGGCCTGACCTTTACTATCGTCTGAACACACTGACCTTTCGTATCCCACCACTGCGCAAGAGACTCCCGGACATTGAGTTGCTGGCTCGACATTTTGTTCACTCTCACGCGCTGCGACACGGAATTGGTTCTCTGGAGATCAGTCAGGATTTTCTGAGTTCTCTGCTGAGTTATCCATGGCCAGGAAATGTGCGTGAAATGGAAAATGCGATTCGAAGTGCCGTGATTTACAGTAAAAACGGTGTGTTGACGGCAGGCTCACTGCCTCCCGACATTGTTGAGGGGACTAGCGGTCCGGCTAATGATCCGTCTGTGGCCAGATTCTTCAGGGGAACGCCGGAAGCAACGCTGGAGAATCGGATAGAATTGACTGAGAAAGACATCATCGAACAGGCATTGCTGGAAAACAGTTTCATCAGGACAAGCACAGCACGTCAACTGGGAATCAGCCGGGTTACGCTCTACAACAAAATGAAAAAATACGGAATGATGCAGGGCAAACGACCGCTGTCCACTGGGTAGTACACCGGTAATGCAGCCGGTAGCATGGCAACCGGGCCGCAGAACAGGCTTCATCCCGTATTTGAGTCGAGTACTTCGAAATCCTGGTGCTGGCAGGTGCTCTGCAGATATTACCGCGAAATCATCGGCGAACAAAGCGTGACGCAATGAATTGGCGACTTGTTGCACGACTACTCGGACTGCTGTCCCTGTTGATCGCGTGTTGTATGCTGTTGAGTCTCCCCTGGTCGTGGCCCGAATTGGGGCAGACAGCCGTATTTGAATCCGGGGCACTGAAAGGGATGCTGCTTGCGATCGGTATCAGTACATTGTTTGGAATTGTACTGATCGTCAGCGGTCGCAACTCCTCAGGAAGCGTTCTGCGGAAAGAAGCACTGGCTGTTGTGGGACTTGGCTGGCTGCTTTGCGGATTTCTGGGAAGTCTGCCATATGTGTTGTCACCGACCTATCGGCTGGCCGGCGTCCCCATGTCGCTGACTGATGCAATGTTTGAGTCGATCTCCGGATTTTCCACGACTGGTGCATCAGTTCTGACCCAGCTGGAAGTTCCAGCCGAAATCGATGATTGCGAACTTGCAGCAAAGAATGGAATCATAGCCTACGTGCCGCGCAGCGTGCTCTTCTGGAGATCGTTGACGCACTGGCTGGGTGGTATGGGCATTATTGTGCTGTTCGTTGCTCTCCTTGGGCAGTTGGGGGTCGGTGGCAAGGCTCTGATGCGTCGCGAGGTTCCCGGTCCGGTCGCAGATACACTCCGACCGCGCGTGCGCGAAACGGCAATGATTATGTGGACGATTTACCTGGTATTGTCGGGCATTCTTGCCCTTGTTTTGCTGTATCAGGGAATGAGTGTGTTCGAGGCCCTCTGCCACACATTTGGGACACTGGCGACAGGAGGATTCAGTACGCGTAACGGAAGCGTGGGGGCGTTCGACAGTGCCGGGATCGAACTTACTCTGATCGTTTTCATGCTGGCCGCCGGTGTCAATTTCAATTTGTACTACGTGTTTTTACGACAACCGTCAGGTTCCGACCGAATCGGTATTCCGCAACGGTTGATGGTGATAACACGTGATCCGGAATTCCGGGTTTATTTGGGTATTATTGTGGTGTCAGCAACGACGCTGTCGGTTGTTCTTTTGAATTCCGGTACGTATGAACTGGCCTCAGCGGCATCACGACATGCATGGTTCAATATCGCGGCAGTGATCACAACAACGGGATTTGGCACAGAAGACTATGCCGTCTGGCCATGGTTTGGGCAGGCATGGCTGCTGATTCTCATGTTTGTGGGTGCCTGTTCGGGATCAACCGGTGGCGGAGTCAAAGTGATTCGCTGCATCGTGCTTTTTAAGGTTCTGCTGCTCGAAGCAGAACGGGCATTCCGACCAAACCTCATTCGCCCGGTTCGTCTTTCAGGACAACGGATGGCGGATTCGGTTGGGAAAGATGTGTTGATCTATATGTGCCTGATTGCCGCGATCTTTGCCGGGAGCTGGATGGCACTGGTTGGACTGGAATCGTTCTCACCCCGGTCATTGGAGCAGTGGAACGAATCCGGACAAACGTCTGCGTCTATTCTGACGGATTGCGCAGGCGCTGTGGCTGCCACGCTGAATAATATTGGCCCGGGACTGGGCGTCTGTGGTCCGCATGGTAACTACACACATTTTTCCGATCCTGGCAAGATATTGCTGACTCTGCTGATGCTGTTAGGACGCCTGGAGCTGTTCGCTGTGATCGTACTGTTCGTCCCCGGATTCTGGAGACTGCATTGACGTCCTCACAAAGGTCAGATGCCGACAATAACGTTGTGCTGCTCGGGGCCAGCAACCTTGCTCTGAGCTGGTCTGTACTGATGAGGATCGTATTCAGTCACTGCACTGGCTTGGTGCATGTCATGACGGCGCATGGCATGGGACGATCCTATTTAGGGCCAAGCTGTTTTGGCTGGCGCAGGCTGCCCGGGATTCTGGACAGCGATTTGTGGCCCGTGCTGACTCGGTGCCGACAGCCGACTGCGGCACTGATCACAGATCTCGGGAATGATCTTGTCTACGGGCACTCGGCGAAAGTTGTGACGCAGGCTGCGGCAGATGCAGTCGGACGTCTGCGAGATTTGAATTCCGACTGTCGAATTGTCGTTACCCGGCCTCCGCTTGAATCAGTGCAGGGACTTACATTACCGAGGTACCGTTTCTTTCGCTCGGTTCTTTTTCCGATGTGTCGACAATCACTGTCACAAATCGTGGATGCGACATATGAACTGGACGCAGGGATTCAGGGACTGCACGGTGTTGCTGTCACTGTGCAGCCGGCACACTGGTTTGGAATGGACCCGATTCATATTCGTCGACGATTTCGTAACTGTGCGTATTCATCATTCCTCGAATCATGGCCGAACGAAACTGCCGCCGGTTTGTGTACCGGACGTGTGCCTGACAGACGCCCGAAACCAGCAGTTCGTTGGGTCTTTAACAGAAAAATCGTGTGCGAACAGCCCTCGGTCATCACGAGCCGTGGCTTTGTTTCATCCTGGTAGTCGCCTCGACTGATGCAGGGTGCAGTACGACCGCAGCTGTTCTGAACAGCAGAAATCACGACTGCGTACCGGTTTTTGTTCTGCTTCACGGACTCGCACCACAGATACGCATGAACGCAACCTTGGATTGCTCACTCATCCATCAACGCGTTTAACGATTCTCAGCCCGGATACCCGTGTAATCGATTGTCTGACGCAGTCCGCATTTTAAGAATGGTTAAAATAGGGATGCACCACTCTCTGGTTCGTCAGCGTGGCACTGGGGTGTGAGCTATGCCGCTGGTTTACGTCGCGGCCGACGGATGCCGGCCAACTGAGCAGTGTCCTGAATTCGTGGTGAGTTCCACATTACGGATTCCACCAGGTCGCTTGCTTTGACCTGTTCCTGTTTGGCGGTCTGAAGCACTCGAACCAACGCCGGCGACAGTTTCAGCTGGATTCGAACTGTCGACTGGTCGGATGGACCGTGCGATTTCGAATCAGCCTCAACTGTATTCACTAATGGTTTTGAAGCAGATGATGCCGGCGAAAGATAGTCGTCAATCAAATTCTGAAGAGACTTAAGAAAATTCAGGAAGCCACGTTCAACCGGGATTCGGCGTGCGTACCGATGGCGTCCGTTGTCCTGCAGGCATTTCCTCGCATCGAGTTTGACTTCCAGTTCATCCAGCATCTTTTTGAGATGCCGGATCGGGGGCATACGAAATGAGTGTGCTTCGTCAAACCTCCGGCTAAAATTTTGCGGAGACGCCTGACCGCTGTGCAAAGAAGTGTCTGATACCTGTGACTTATTTTGCATAGATTACGTATATCTGGACTTGGGGAAACGGACGTCCGCCAGGCGATTGATGACGATTCGGACGAAGTTGTCCCGGTAAAAGATTCGTTAGCCGTGGACTGAGTAGTTTGCAAAGACGATGCACTGGACAATCAACCGGCCGGATCCAAAAACAAAATGCATCAATGGATATTTACCCCACAGTAATGTCGTCTGTCTTATGTGTGGACAAATTCTAAGGTAAAACAGAGCCGGACCCGTATCAGGTCATCGTCGCCGTCACTGAACGAGGCTGAGCATAAACCGGCAGGATCTGCCGCAGCGGGTCTCGGACGGCAGCCATTGAGATTTGTGCTGGATGCGCCGGCCTGAGAAGACGCCTCGGATTACCATCCTGAGAAAGATTCCGATCTTGACGTGATTTTGTTAAAGGTCCAAATTCCTGCTGTGAAGATAAGTTTCGGCCTGACATAACCCCATGGGGCAGGCCTTTGCCGGTGCATTCCGGACAATTCAGCAATGGAGTGCTGAGATGAGCCAGACAGGTAAATGGATCGCCGGTTTGTTTATCGGATGTTATCTTGCCGTGCTGTCTTTCGGGATCGCAGGCCACGCGCTGAAATTTGGTTTGGCAGGAAATACGTTGAGCTACTTCGTTGTCTGGGACATGTTCTGCGGATGGCAGGCGTATGATCAACGGACTCACCTGATCGCAGAATCTGTATCCGGGCGATATTACGATCTGCGTGAGCCCTGGGGTGAGTTTCATCCCTACGGGAGTCTGGGGCGAATTCAGTACGACGTCTTTGGCCATATGGTTTCAAAGCACATCAATCACCTCCTAACTCACACGCAACATGAACCTATTGATTCCGTGTATGTGGTTGAGGAGGCATGGCCGAAGCAATACAACCTTCCCGAACGATTATGGAAACGGAATTTTGGCACCAAACGCGACAAAATTTCGTATTACCATTTGCGTGCGACCTGTAACGGAGACGGGAACGTTGTCAATCTGAACCCGGACTGGATGAATCAGCAGGTACTCAATTCGATTGCGGACAATCCGAGGCTTCGTCATGAAGTTAATCAGGCACATTCCAGCTTCGGAATGTGGTACGTGCCAACGGCCCATACATCGCGTCACGGACTACGACAATCGACTGCTGTAGCGCCGTCAACTAACTAATTTAATCGAGGATCCGGTTCCGTTGAGCGGTCCTAAGCTCTTTGTCCCGGATTGTTACTCTACAAACCATGTGAGGATTCAAGGATGAATCGTTCACGACAGAACGACTCGAGCCTGCGAGAAACGATATCGGACTTCTTCTTTGAAGAACAAGTGCCGATGGGAGCCGCCCTCACGCGAATTTTTCTGCCACTGATGGCGCTACTGCCCATGCTGATGCGGTTTCCGCGTGTGCGGGAGCTGTATTCTTCCGACGGCACGCCAGTGCAGATGTTTGAGTTGTTCGGCAATGGAGAAGTTTTGCCGATCCCTGGTCCTGGGGCAGCTGTCATTCTCTATTCTCTAATGGTGTTTTGTCTGCTGTGTGGAATTGTGGGATGGAAAACTCGGCTTTCCCTCGGGATCGGAACAGCACTGTATGTGTACTTCAATCTCATGGATGGAATCGGCACCATGACAAAGTACAGTGTCATCGCCAGTCATTTGCTGATGTTACTGACGCTGTCGCCATGCGGGAGAATGTGGTCGGTTGATGAGTGGCTGAGACAGCGGCGTAACCAGAATGTGTCGATTGTTCCACGAGCCTTTCCGGTCTGGTCCATTCGTCTGATGCAGTTACTGTTTGCGTATGTTTATTTTGGAGCTGCGCTCACCAAGATTCAGACCGATGCGTTCTTCAGTGGAGAACAGATGCGGTACTGGATGCTCAGTAACTGGAATTATGAGAATCCGGTTGGAGAGTTTCTGGCCATGTGGCCTCCCGTGCTGCTGGTTAGTGCATACCTGACAGTCGTGTGGGAAATTCTGTTCGGATTTCTTGTATGGAACCGTCGACTGCGCCTCCCGATGCTGGCTACGGGTGCCGTATTTCACCTTGGCACATGGTTGTTGCTTGGACTGTACATTTTTCCGGCAGTCTGTCTGTCGGGTTATCTGTGTTTTGTCACGTCAGAGGACGTATTCAGGGTTCGCCGCTGGATGAAATCGCGAGGCCTGCGGCTGGCTGAACTGTGGAAGTTTGGGCCGCGAATACCAGCAGCCATACCATCCGGAGTCACCTGGGCCATTGCTGCAGGGCTGTTTGCAGTTGGCAGCGTCGAAGCTGAATACCGGTTCGATTTGTATGGGGTTCGTGGTGAATCCGGATTCATGCCGATCGAAGAGATGGATCGTGAACGAGCTGTCTCTCTGATCGCCGGTGCGACTCCTCTGCGCGAAAAAGATAAATTCTTTTCATTCCAGATTGGAAGTACGGCTCTTGGCGGCCAGTTGGCAAATCGGCGGGAAGTCTTCAAATACGGTGATATTGTCATCGCTGAATGCAACCTTAATCCCCCCCACGAAGATATGTGGGTCGAATGTGTCCTCGAAGATGCAGACGAGCACAAGATAAATTCGGTTGGTCAGGTGATCACACGGGAGATGTTGCGAGGTCAGTTTACCTTACTGCTTGGAAGCCAACTTTCGTCGGGCCGTTATTCAATGGTTCTACGCAGCGCCGGACATGAAATCAGCCGGCGATGGTTCACACTGACCGGTCAGTCGCCTGCCTGTGATGTGGACACCGATGTGTTTGGCAACTGAACCACGTCTGTCGAGAGTTTCCGGCCCGACTATCGTCGTATTCGGCAAAGTCGGTGATCTCAAGGCGTGGCAGAGGTGATCTGTCGGAAATGACGATAGGTCAATGAGCTCTTTGCGTGGTGCGTTTCTGCAAACATTGGAGTGTTTTGTCTGTATAAAGGATGCGGGCTTTTTTTCGTTTCGATCGGCTCCAGGGAAGGAGACAGCAGGTCGTGTGGCCGAACGTGGTCATTTTTCGATTGCAGGCTTCCGGGGTCATCGATGTCTTTGCACTTACCCACAGTCGATACGACAACTCGATTGAGACAGTCAGTCGGGTGTCTCGTGTTGGTGCTTTCCACCACTGTTTGCGGAGCACAAATACCAGGTAAAAATGCGTCCGTGTCTGCAGTAAAGAGCTCAGCAGCAGATTGTGGCTACTGGCTCGTTTCGACATACGAATCTCCCCAGTCCTTTCGCCTGGAGTCACCGGTATTTCGTCCCTGCGTTAGACACGTTGCGAGTGGATGCCGTACCCGAAATGTCTGTTTCGGGGATATGTGTCAATCACTGTTACCGAATGTCCCCGTCTGCATCTATGTTCACGGCAGCTTCGTGACTTCGAGCGAGACCGAACACCAGGCAGCAAAGACCCATCGCTGGCTCAGATCGGTGTCCCGTGGTCAATCTCTGCAGATAATCAACTTTATGTGGCCGAGTTCCCGGCCAATTGTGATTCCAACTGTCAACCTGGACGTGAATCTGCTTGGACGTCGTGCCGCTCGTAACGGATGGTATCTTGCAGAACTTATTCGTCATATTCCTCGGGAATGTCCTGTGTGTCTGATTGGACACAGCCATGGCTGCCGAGCGATAGCTTCTGCCCTGCATCTGATGGGTGGTGGCTCTGTGCAGGGAGTCACTCATCCTTCGGCTCGTTTCAAGGGTCGTCCGATTCGCACAGTGTTTGCGGCATCTGCCATGCGGCACGACTGGTTGAATCCTGGTGAGCGATACGGGAATGCCCTTTGTGCGACTGGCTGCCTGATTAATCTTAAAAACAGACATGACCCCGCACTTCTGCTCTATCCATTGCGGCACGCGTTCGCCGGGCATGCACTGGGGTCGACCGGCTTTACCAATGGAGACAAACGTGACCTGCAAGTCTGGTCACGAAAAGTTCAGGACTACGACGTGGAGCAACTCATTGGTGTTGGCCACATGTGGCCTCGCTTTCTGCAACATCAGCGTCTCGCCTGGCTGATTCGAAACTTTGTCTACTTTCCGGAGGTGCGGTCAAATGGCCGAACCGCTTCGTGTGATCAAACAGCTTCAATTGCCGATGATCACAGGATTCCGAGCCCTGTCTCCGGATGAACGAAGGATCTCACGACATCACCGGACTCGGATCGGAATTGTCCGAGGACATCATCTCAAAGAAGCCGGCTTAAGCTTTCTCTGGTCTGTGATCTGGCCTGTCGCTGATGTCGTGAGTATTCAGAACCTTTGTGAATCCACAGTTTCACGACTTCAGCTGCTATGACGGCACCTAAAGCCAGACTTTGACGATGTACTAACGCTGAGCCACAGCGTGCTTTGTGTCTGCAGACTGCAGCAACTGTTCACAGAGAATCGCAATATCTGCGCGGAGTCGGGTCCGGACGTGTTCATCACACAGGCGATCAACTTCCGCTGCCGCGAACTCCACTTCATCTCCTGTTGCGTAACCCTCGTTATGAAGTCGCTCCAGGCTTTTCAGATGGCGTTCAGTGACGTTTATTTTAGCAGCGATAAGATCCAGTTCAGGCTGCCGATCGATGGCCAATTTGAACAAGACGGATCGTCGGCTGTTCACACGGGAGGTGTCAGGGGCACGACCTGACTCGTAACGGTAGAGCGCCATGGCATAACAGACAAGGGCTTTTCGTCGTTTCAATTCTGCTGTCAGTCGTTTCTGGGTTGCGGTTGCCAGCATCATCTCGTCACGCGAAATCAGGTGTTGTCCCGTGAACTGCGGATCACCAGCAGACAGATTTACCAGCATCTGTCTGTGTCTGGTAACCTGGTAGTGAGCGAACTCCAGTTGCCGACGAGTGGCGTCGTAGGATTCCTTCGCGATCCTCATCAACAGCCCCATTCTATGAACTCGACTGACACTGCCGGTTTGTTCGCTGTCGCTGCAATTCAGACCATTTGCAATATAGATCTCTCGTTGCAAACCACGGATGAGTCTCCGGACCTGTTTCACTTCCAAATCGATTGCTTGGCCTTCATTATAAGTCGAATCGTCCTTATGGCTTTCCATCACCAACTGACGGAAATTTTGAAGACGTGTCACAGTGCGTTCCGCCTGAGTGATCCGCAATCGCCGGCTTCCCACCACCCATCGCCGGGTCGTTTCGGACAGCAACATGGTGTGGACTTCAGGCTGCTCAATGCCTTCATTAATCCGATGAGCATACTCAAACTGCAACGGAATCATCAGCATCCTGTCCAGGCGGTGCGGGTCCGGTGTGATTTTATGCGAAAGGTCTGTGATTGTTTCGTGTTTGAAGAGTTGAGCGGTCGCAGCAACGTTGGTCTGTTCCTGGCACACCTGCTGCTCGGTCGGGTTCTGATCATGCGCCGTCGTTCTGGAAAATGGTTTTCTTCTCGCTGTCAATGTCTCGATTTTCTGAACAATCGACATCGCACGATGATTTGACGGAATCACAACACTGGCACACACATCGTTCCGAAATGCCAGGGGGACCTCAGGAACCAATAGAACAAGTTTTGTGATGCCATCACCCGGAGAATGGGGTGGGTTGTTGAATTGTGTGCGCTGCAGGCGCAGCAACTCTGACCATTCTGCTGCCTGTGTGGCCAGTTCAACGGTGTGTTGCAGTTCCTGGCGGGACGCCCGTCCCAGCTTGTGAAGACGTTCTGTCTCGACTCTTTGATGCTTTCGATATTCCATCGCTGCGTCAAATGCCTGAGACTGCTCGACGACTGCTGCCGTCCACTTTGACGACATATCCTCTAACGACGCGGTCGGTACATTCGGCGACGCCAGTCCTGCAGCAACGGCAGACTGAATAATGAGCAGGAATTGATGCATTGTGCGCGATCGAACTCTGGAAGCCTGAGTGGACAGATGACTTGTTTAGTTATTCATGTGCAACTCAGGTTCCAAAGATCTGAAAGGGGCGGCGTGCAGTGAGTCATCCCTGATATTTCGACTGCGGATCCGCGTTGTCCGCACGGCTGAGACTGTTAGTGCTGCAATGACCATGGGCTGGTCGGCTTCCGTGCTTCTGACTCAGTGGTGGCGAATCAAAATATCAACGTGTCCATGCCCATGGTTCGATGTTGCAAATTCGACACATACACTGCATCGCCGCAACAAATCGTGGCGAACGGTTACTGTGAGGATTCCGCCAGAATCTGCTTATAAATGGCTGTTGCCTGATTGTACGCATCCTTTGCGTCCTGCCGCTCTTCTTCCCGAATTCGATCCTTCTTCGAATTCCAGCATGTTTCGACAGCCTCAACACACCATTCGGCACTTCGCCGGTTGGCCCGAATCGGCTCCGTGCCAATATGTACGAACACCGGATTTGTGTGGCAGGATGCCAGAATTCGGACCGCAACCCACGACGATTGTTCAAGCTCGACCGGTACGGACATCGCCTCGATGTGCCCATCCGCAACCAGCTCGATCGTCGAGGCGACTTCACCGTTGACGATAATCTCCACCGGAACCGTTCGAGTATGGCCAATGCGTGCCCGTTCCAGATGCCAGTAAGGTTTTTCGTCCAGTCGTCGACCACGGATCGCTTCGGTTTGCTTCGTTGGGGACTCCTGCAGCATCGCAGCTGCGTCGAATGTTACCTGCACCGTTTGAGGACCATCGATATCCAGACGACTGACATCACCGCCGGGTCCCCGTTCTCCCACGCCCAGATCATTGACTCTGAAATTCATGAGATGACTCAGTCCATCGCAGCAGTAGCTGCGACCGTCTCGGAGTCCGTCCACCCAGGTTTCGTAGCTCAATTCCTCATCTTCGAGCTTGACGTAGATCCGTCCAAGCCCAACACGCTCGCCATAGATACATGGGAAGTCCGTCTCACCGCTGATTCGACTGGTCATGCCACAGTTGAGTGTGTGGTACCACACATTGAGTTCCCAAATGACCGGTGTGTCGACTGCGGAAATAAAGTCACACACTCCCAGAGCTGTGGTCACGACGTATTCGTTTGCACCAATCCCGTTAAATCGCGGCATCGCATAGTCAGGAAGCTGATTGGCGCATTTTCCTTTCCAGCCCGCCGCTGCGCCTCCGTATTTTTGCCCGGAAAATTCACGATCTCCATTGGGCATGATATCGGGCAGACTCAGTCCCCACCCACTATGACTGTACCCGGCTACTCCGCCCTGATCCTTTGTCCATTTGAGCACCGGATACGTCCAGCTGGGCCATTCTTCCAGTGATTTTGTCCCGGGATAGTCGTCATCGTTAAGGTTCAGCAAACACAGGTGTCCGGCATGCGAAGAAGGAAATCCACTGACCTCGACGTCGTATCGCATGAGGTTGTCGGGCGTCGACAGGGAATGAACTTGTCCTTCAAAGAACTCCTTTTGCGTATACCAGCACGGCCCCCAGCTCAGAACACAGCCAACATTCAGGTCCTCCCCAAGAATATGTCGAATCATATCTTCAGGGCCCACTCCTTCTGTCGGACTGTCGTAGTGTGAACATCCTGCGGCGTGAACATGATGATCGCCCGAATACCAATTGTGCTTCGCGGCATGAATCCAGCGTTCCATCCGAAACACTTCGGTGTGAGTTGGTGCATCCGGTACGGTAATATTTCCTGTCACGGGAAGATACTCCGGGCCACGAGCAGCGCTAACCGTGTATTCGCCTGGTGGTAACAGGAGTGTCTCGCCATCAGCACGATAAACCTGCTCGTGAAAGAAAAAATCGGGTGCCAGTCGTTTGGCGACATTCGGATAGACTCGCTCCTGGTCGTCTTTCACAACAAAGGAGGCTGTGGTCGGGCTGCCGTCAAAATCCAGCACCTGCAGTTTGACGGCAACAGCCGGCAAACAACTGAACAGAATCGGGACTGCGTTTCGGAATCCAATGTCCTGGGTCCCCTGCCCTACGTTGAAGGACAGCGCTGCCTCGCGTTTTCCGGTATCGCGGCTGGAGATCATCAGGATCTGATATTCCAGTTCCAGGCCCGATAGTGTTCCGGTCATGGGCTGACGCTTTAACATTGAAAGATCCAGAAATCGATCCGGAATTTCACTGGCATCGACGAGCTTGTCCACTGTTGCCGGTCGCTGTCGTGGGGACTTTCCTCTCATATACACCGGAGCAGCCTGTGGACTGTCAGCGATCAGCTCCGGATTGATTCCCGCTTCGTTGCGTACTTTGACCAGAAATGACCGCCACCCATGCTGCATCAGCTCTTTTTTCACCGGACCGGGCGCGACCTTCACCCGGCTCTCCGGATTAATGTGAACCTCGACAATGCACAGCGGATCCAGCAGTTTTTGCAGTTCACGTACCGCGCGACGATCCTGCTCGATCCGATCAATTTCATTCAATCGCTTTGTGACGCTTTCGCTGAACGGTGCCCCCGCGAACTTCAGTGCTTCTTCGACTCGGCGCACTGAGGCCATCAGTGGCTGTCGATCGACTTTCGACACGGTGGTTAATTCCTGTCCTTGTAGTGTTGACAGGGTCATCAGTGCGTTGAGAGCCACGATGCTCACGAAAAAGCAGTGTGTTCGGGACATAACGAAGTCCTTTGCGGGAAGCATGTAAAAAATATCGGACCACCTGGGACCGAGCAGAGATCCGAACCGGATCGTCGCGAATACGCTGGCTCCGATACTCACGATTGGCAGGAAGAAATCCTAAAGGGCCGCAGCAGCAGACTCAAGCAGGCCACAATCTGAATCACGCGAAACGCAATACCCAAACGGTTATCGATTTTATGGATCAGTGTCACGTTTCCGGATGAATACGATTCGGCGATATCAGAGAAGTGCCAGCGGGTTTTCTCGAGTGGTCAACGGAAAATTAACGGGGCCGCCAAGTCGATGCGACTCGTAGACGCCTGCAGTCATCTCTACGATTCCCCTGCAGTCTTCAGCCGAACATTTAGTCGCATGCTCGTTTTCGACACTCGCGATCAGATCTTTGATCGCCGCAATGTGGCCGCCCTGGTACGAACCATCGGTACGTGGCTCCGGCTTGCCGACACCGGCTGACGTGATCGTTTCCCACTGACTGCCGGTCCTGCCCGGAGACCAGCTGCTGTCACGCAAAATGTAAGCGGGAGCCAGATATCCGCTGTACATTTCGATAATGCCTTTGGATCCGAAAATCTGAATTCCGAATCGTGTTGGTTTGCCGGCAGCAGCTTTCCTGGAAGCAAAATGTCCGAAAACACCGTTTGAAAACTCGTAGCGCGCCTGTACGTGATCACCAGCCAGCAGGCCGATACCTTCGGCCCCCTCGGCGACATCGGCACGTGTAACCGGATGCCCTTTACTTCGCACCGTGGCTGTACATGACAGTGGGTGACCACCACCGATGCTTCGCATCAGGCCGAAAACGTGCGATCCCAATACCCACAGGTCTTCACCTCCACCTCGGCGATCCTCTTTGCCGCGACCTCGGACCTCTAGCAGTTCCCCGATTTCTCCGTTTTTGATCAGGGACAGAACGGTTTCCAAAACCGGTGAATACTGTGAGACATGAGCGATTCCCAGTTTCAGATGCCGCATTTCCAGTGCGCGCACAACGTCATCTGATTCCGCCAGAGTTCGACAGAAAGGCTTTTCCATGTAGACATGACATCCTGCCTCAGCGGAAGCCAGCAACATGGCATGGTGCTGATCGACCCAGCGAGGGCAAATCGCGACCAGGTCCAGTTTTTCACGATCCAGCATCTTTCGGTAGTCAGCGTACGCTGTTGTTGCATCTGTCCGTTTTTGAGCTTCCTCGCGACCGGAGTCATCGGGATCTGCGATCGCAGCTATGTTAACATTGCCCAGCTTCGTAAACGCAGCGTCAACTCCGTGGCCGTAGTTGCCCTTACCAGTGCTGCCAATGATTCCGACGCGGTACTTGTCTGACATTTGAAGTTCTCCTCTGAGTCCCAAAGACATTGGAACCGGTTTGCCGGAGTCTTTCTGTGAGGAATTCTCGTGTTTTTCGCTGATGATCAAAGCGACCATCGGAAGTGTTGTCCGACGTTCGTTCAGTTTTGATTGTGCCGCATTAGGACAGGATTGACTGTCGATTTCAAACGGATCGCCGAACAGGACAGCCAGTACCGCACACATGCGTTCGGTACATTTCGTTAGTCACCCGGTGAACGCAGCCACTGGTGCCTTATGCGAAGTTCAATCCTCCACGTCAGAAACAACGAATACTCGACGGTTATGAAGGCTCGTTCGATTTCGTTTCTGTTGTCCATTCACTTCAATGACTGTTACTTGTTTGATTTCGGAAATTGTTCTGCACCTGCGAAGACGATATCAGCCTGAATAAGTTACTCCGAGCTGTTACGAAGCCGAAGTTCTTCTGTCGCGCGGAAGGATTGTTGAACAGGCCCACCAAACAGTTGCGGGTTCACTCGGTGAGCATCTGTCGTACTACGTCGCGACGGCTGTTGGTTTCCTCGAAGATTCGCAACTGCTGCAGTGCACCGGTGTTGCCCGGCAGTGACCGGACAGCCATCAGTTCATTCGTACAGTTGAGGTCCTCAGCAATCGGCAGTAATTCAGTAACCAGATTCATAACCACCGTCTGCACAGACCGCGGTTTAAAATCCCGTGTGCTGACGAGTCTTGCTTCTGCGCCGTAGCGGGTTGCCCGCCATTTGTTCTGCTGTACCATCATCGGGTGGTATTCGGACTGGAACGTGCCCTGATCGATTTCGTTAGAGATCGCGTGAACCAGGCACTGCACCAGCGCCGTGATAGACTTCACCTGATCCAGGCTGGGAGGCATATCACAGACACGAATCTCTACTGTGCCAAACTGATGGTGCGGTCGAATGTCCCACCAGATTTCCCTGATGGTGTTGATGAATCCGGTATCAACCAGGTGATTGACAAGCCATACGTACTCGGACCAGTTGCGCATCTGATGGGGCAATCCGGCTGTCGGCAGTCCTTCCATGATTTTGGAACGATTGGAATGCAGGCCCGTACTGCGTCCTTCCCAGAACGGTGAGTTGGAGGACAGCGCCAGTAACAACGGCAAATGGCGCATCATTCGATCGCAGATCATGATTGCTTTGTCCCCGGTGTCCACTCCTACGTGTATATGAAGCCCAAATGTCACAAGGCGTCTCGCTACATCCTGCATCAGTTCCACCAGACGATAATAGCGGTCGTCCACCGTAACATTTTGTTCGCGCCAGGACGAAAACGGATGGGTTCCTGCCCACAGGAGTTTTAAATTCAACGGATCGATTGCGGACAGAACCATATTCATTTTTTCACTGAGATCATCCCCGACTTCTGCAACAGTACGACAGACACCGGAATTGATTTCCAGATACGACTGCATCAGTTCCGGTTTGACGAACGTCCGGGCCGATTCGGGAAGCCGAGCCATAACCTCATCGATCACACTGCGGAGTTCACCCGTTTCGGCATCAACCAGCTGCAGTTCAATTTCCACACCGACCGTGGGAAAGCTGTTCGCAGTGAATCGAATCGGGGTCATATGTTTTCCTCCCTCTGATGCAGTGTTCGAGTTTATTCCTCCGCTGGTTGGCCCACTGAGCAGATCCCCTGCTTCCCTGTGATGCCGGCGAGGGAAATAACAAGTAATTCAGTTTCTGGAATTTATGATTCTGGATTGCGTTTACGACGTCGGAAAATTTTGATGTTTTGTAGACCGGTGGACTTCAACGCGAGATCAGGTGAGCAATTTTAATTCTAAATCTGAAACTTGGATTGCTGTTCCGGCTGCAGAAATTTCAGGACGGTTCGTGCAACGACACGGGTTCCCGTGGGATTGACCCGTTCATTGACATCAAATTCCGGCAAATGCAGTTGCTGTCAGCCTGTACAGCCCGTCTCTGTCATGGGAGGGGCCTGGAGTGCGGGCCCCGCGCGTTCGCCTTCGGGGGAACTATGCGTATCGGGTCGAGCTGGGTGCCTAAGGCTGCAATTGTGCAACAGCTGCAGTTTCACGGCCGAGACGCTGTTGCCGAGTGCTGCCGTTCTGCGAAGTGTCGATTGTCCTGAGTCCAGTCAGCACGGGTATACAGGAAATTGGACGTATCGGTTTCCTGGATCTCCAGGCGTGCCAGCCGAAAACCCATCTCAGTGACCTCACTGAACATGGTCCATGCCAGATTCTCAACGCTGGTGGCTCCGTCAATAACCTTGAACCGCAGATGTTCACCGGAAGTTCGACAGTAGTCCTGCAGTATAATGTAAAGAGGATCGTGCCGGTTAATCAGCATTCCATGGTCATACTGCTGCCGGAGCCAGGGTTCAATTTTTGCATCGAAATCCCCGAACAGCGTGCTGATATCGCCGTCTCGCTCTACTTCAAAATGCAGTTTTAAACCGTAACGATGACCATGGATATTGCTGCACTTGTCACGCAGAGTTTCGTTACGGTGTGCGGCATAGAACTTGTATTGTTTTTCGATGATCAAGGCTCATGTCTCCTGCGAACGGACGTTGGATTCCTATCTTACCGGACAGACGCGTCGTCATAACGGTGAATTCCTCTTCTGAATTAACGGAAAGTCGAAAACAACACCTTCGATCCTCGAAACGCCGCACTGTGTCGGGATGATGGACCCGGAGCAATAAAAAGGAATTGTTCACATTAAAAATCCGCCTCTCGACACACTGTCTGTGTTCGCCACCGAAGCCGAACCCATAATCATTAAAGCGTCAGATGATTCGTGGATACGAATTTATCTGGCCATGACAAACGCTCATTGATGTTTCGATCCGTTGGAAAAATTTTCAGATCGAGTTTTGCCCGTTCGGTCAATACGCCCGGCGAATGGTCCACTGTGGACCTGAATGAACGAAGGATTGAGATCTATCGACCGGCCGGTGAACACTGCACTGGCTGTGTGCTGTTTCTGCACGGCCATGCGGGAATTGGACTCCGCGACAATCGTGTGTTCTCGCAGCTGTTTCTGAAACACAAGCTGATGGCCGTTTGTCCTGACGGTGGGCAGTCGTGGTGGCTTGACCGAATCTGCCCCGAATTTCATGCAGAGGTCACTCCCATGCAGTGGCTGCGTAGATCAATAGTACCCTACATTACGTCACAATTGGAGATTGAAATACCACGTATTGCACTCCTGGGCGTCAGTATGGGCGGACAGGGGGTTCTGCAGCTGGCGTATCGTTACGCTCGCGAATTTCCGGTGATCGCTGCGATCTCGCCGGCGGTCGACTTTCACCAGCTGCATGGTCTTGGCTTGCCTCTGGATTCCATGTTCGAATCGACGGAAGATGCCCGTCAGGAAACAGTTGTGCTGAACCTGCATCCACTGGCCTGGCCACGTCATCAATTCCTCTGTTGTGATCCGCAGGATGCCGACTGGTTTGACGGATGTGCGCGACTGGCAATGAAATTGTCATCTTCCGGTATCATGCACGAACGTGATCTTGAAACATCGGCGGGAGGGCATTCGTGGGATTACTTCAACCACATGGCCCCTGTTGCGATAGAACATATCGTGCAGGGCCTTCGTAAAGATTGAGATTTGAGCAGGACGGCTGTTCCTGCTGATCGTCTTATTTCGGAAAACAGCAGATGTCGGACAAGCGTCGATCACGTCGAAGACAGCTGAACGTCAGCCATCAGCGCAACTGGCTCATCGGTCGTCATGCTGTAATAGAGGTCTTGAAAGCCAATGTGTGGCCGTTAAGACGCCTGTACTCAACCACCGATTTTTTGTCGGAAATGCAGAAAATCATGCCGCTTCGTGCTGAGAATCCCCTCAGTCGTTCCGTCATTGAACAGGTCACGCCGGAACGACTCACACAGCTCTGTGGCAGTCGACACCATCAGGGCGTCGCAGCGCAAATGGGTCCGTTTCCGTATCTCAATCTGCACGACCTGACTCGACTGATAGACGAACGTAACGAGTTGCAGCAGCCGTTGCCCCTGGTTGTGGTATGCGACCGAATTCAGGATGGCCATAACCTCGGAGCGATTCTTCGATCATGTGAAGCGATGGCCGCCGATGCTGTCATTATTGGTGAGGATCAGCAGGTCGAGGTGACTCCACAGGTTGCGCGTGCATCGGCCGGAGCGGTCAATCACGTTCCAGTGATTCGAGTCGAACTGCTGCGAGATGCTGTTGACGCGATGAGAGCTATGGGGATGCAGATTCTGGCCGCGAATGAAAAATCAGCAGTGCCGGTCTGGAGTGTGGATGCATCACACCCGACCGGATTAATCATAGGAAGTGAGGCTCGTGGTATTCATGATTCATTGCTGATGCAGTGTGATCAGCAGATCGCCATTCCTGTTTGCGGGCACGTCGGATCGCTGAATGCAGCAGTGGCGGCCGGGATACTGCTCTATGAATTACGACGGACGAGACTCTGAGACCGTCAAATTACCGGATTGCGAACCTAATTCTTCCTGCATCTGACCTGTCACCAGTGATAGCCGGCGATTTGCGGTCACCAAAACAATTTTACTTGGCGGTCGTAAATAGTCTGTTACAAATGCCAGGCGTGAGCACACACTGCCATGAGTCAGCTAAGGGATCGAATCAGCGCCAGTGCCATTCTTTTTGTTTCGGCCGTGTTCAGTGCGTCATCTTCGTCGGCATCAAACTCCATACTGCGTTTTACAAACGCCTTGACCTTCTGATTGATCGTTGGTTCCGGAACAGATGACCTGGGATTGGTAATCTTTCTGAAACGAGGGCGCGAGCGGCCATTCCTGTTGTTCTGCAATCGATCCAGTTCCGCGATGACGGCCATCGCAATCCGGGCGAGTTCCTTTCGATCGAGCAGTTCATTATTGTCGCGATCGAAACGGGCGGACGCATTGACGAATTGATCAACGCTCGGCTGTCCTGCACGGACATTACTGGCCGATTGTTGATGGCGGCGACGATTTCGCATATTGAACGAATTGATTCCGATCAGTTGGCTGGCTCCCGCCGAAATTCCCATACGAATTTGGGTTCTTCCTGGAGACACGGCGCCTCCGACACTCAGGCTGCCTCCAGTGACCAGACCGTTTTGTCGAATGACTCCAAAACCGATCTGGGCCATGGACTGATTTGCTGACAGAGTCCAGAGACCGGCCACAGCAGTGAGAATTAAGCAGATTCGACGCATGGAGTATTTCTTCCTGCATCAACATACGGAGCAAGTTTTGGGTGATCAAACGGCAATCGTGAGAAACAATCCAGCCAAATATCAGTGTAGATCACCGCAATCCTTAAAAGTCGTTCTGCCCGAGTCTGCCTGTTTTTCCGTGACCGTCCAGATTAAAGGATCTTCGATCTCGCCAGGCCGCTGTTTAACGATGGGGCATGCATCCCGTGGCGACCACGACTCAGTCAGACTGCATCGTTCAGCATCCAGCCACGTTAACGCTCCGTTGACAAGGTAGTGTCCTGAGAATGGACACTGACAGCCTCAATTTGTGGACCGGAATATGCATTGACTGTCGCATCGGAGTGCGGTATCGAATGCTGCACGGGCCGAGGGCATTGCAGTAATATTGACGCTGCCAGAACGCATGAAACGGCAGTAACTGTATCGTGGAGGAGACACTTAGATGAAACAGGTGATATGGTCGTTTGTGTTCGGATTATCAGGAGCATGGGTGGCCATGTGGATCGTCAGTCCGATCTCTCACAGTTCGGCTCACGCACAACGATTAACACGAGTCTCGCAGACATTGAGCAGGACAGAACAAACTGTACCACGATATAATTCAGATGGCCTCACGAACGAAGAGGCTGTCAATGTGTTTGTTTACAATCGAAACAACCGCGGAGTGGTTAACATCACGACGCGCACCGTCCGAAACGACCGTTTATTTTTGTTTGAAAGCAGTTCGGAAGGAGCCGGATCAGGGGCCATCATTGATAAAGCAGGTCACATCCTGACCAATTATCATGTGATTGAAGATGCGCGCCAGGTCAAAGTGACGCTGTATGACGGCAAAACTTATGTTGCTGCGCTTGTGGGTGCGGATCCTGTCAATGACACAGCTGTCATAAAAATTGACGCGCCCGAGGATACCTTGTTTCCAATCGACATGGGAGACTCCGGTGAACTCAAAGTGGGTATGAAGGTTTTTGCGATTGGCAATCCGTTTGGACTGGAACGGACGATGACTACGGGCATCATCTCAAGCCTCAATCGTTCACTTCAGGTCACCCGTGACCGGTCTATCAAATCCATCATTCAGATTGATGCAGCAGTCAATCCAGGAAATTCGGGTGGTCCATTGCTGGATTCACACGGTCGTCTGATCGGTGTCAACACCGCGATCGCCAGTCGCACCGGTCAGAGTGCAGGTGTTGGGTTCGCCATCCCGGCCAATCTGATTGCCCGTGTGGTCCCACAACTGATTCGTCACGGTCGCGTGATTCGACCGGATGTTGGTATCCAGGTCGTGTATGAAACGGATGATGGGTTGCTGATTATTCATCTCACACCAGGAGGTCCCGCTGATCAGGCAGGACTGCGTGGGCCTCGCGTCACACGAAAACGCCGAGGCCCCATTGTCATCGAAAGAACAGATCGTTCGGCGGCGGACTTGATTGTCGCTGTCGACAGTCTGCCGAGTAATTCCGTGGATGACTTTCTCGGATATATCGAATCGAAGTCGCCAGGTGACCGCGTGGTCCTGACGGTGATTCGTGGATCCACGGAACTCAATATTCCTGTCCGCCTTGGCGAATCACCTCCTTGAGGGTCTTCGTGGGGTACAGAAAAATATGACGGGACATGTGACGTTGACACAGAGTTCCTGAGACTGCACAGCGCATCATGTGGAACCAGGCTGACGGTTTGATGCTTTTCTCCATTATCTTTAACTGGATCAGTCGGTCATGAAGTCCCAGACCCCGGGGTTGATGAAGTCGCAGTGACTTCATTCATGACAAGGTGGTACCACCCAGACAACGGGCCTGCCGTGATGGCGAACACAGCGTCTCCGTCGTAACGATTCGTGTGCGTTTCTGATTCTTTGAAGGAAAAGTTCGTTTTGTGCATTTCCTGTTAACAAGGTTCATAATGGCCATGTTTCGCAGCATGCGTGACGTATCCGATCCGAAACCGTGGTTGAATTGTCCCTTCAATCAATAATGCCTGCTTCTGCATTTCCACTGTCATTGGTGTGTCGTTCGCACACTCGTCGTCCTGTATAATACCGAGTGTTTCTGACGAAGTTTCGACGATGAGCGTTAACAAAACAGTAACAGGCCTTATGGTTGTTGAGCCATGATCAGTCACCGAAGAATGATAATGCGTTGCTGCGTTGGTGTGTTTCTGCTGGCTGCGGGTTTCGCGATCACTCCGACACCCGCTCAGGACGACAACGAAACTGAACGCTGGCCGTGGCATCAGTTTATTGAGCCGGATTTCCCATTCTTCTCGATGACGGTCGACGCGAGATCTGCAAACGGAGAGGCCGTCAAAGACAATCTCATCGCACGCGCGATGGTGGTTCCTTTGGGAGATGACTGCTTTTTGGCCTATGACGTTGATTTACTGCGCGTCGCCGCGGTATGGACCGCGGACGAAATGCCGTTCGTCAATGCGAATATGGCGTGCAACAGTTACCCCTACAATTTCAACAAAGTTCGCCCGGGCCTAGGTGCATTGCCACAACCAAAGGGTGATATCTGGTTCCAAAACGGTATTTATGCGGGTGTTGGGGCTGGCACACCACAAATTGGAGATCCACGCCCGGCGCGGACAGCTGAAGATCAGGTGCGTTACGGTGGACTTGACCGAAGGATCGCTCGTTTTCTCGGGATTGATCTGACTCATGGTCTTGAGATCCGATATGAAATCGCTGGAAGGGTGCGTGTAAACGAGCGATTTGAACACGTCGACGAAGGACTTATTCGTCGATTGCAGGTCGGTCCCCACAGTGAGCCGATTTATGTTGTGATTGCTGAAAATTCAGACCAAACCGAGTTTCAATGTCGTGGTGCTGGCATCCTCAGGAGTGTCCGTCAGCATGTGGTTTGCTGCATTGAACCATCCAAAGAGATGAAAACGGTTTCCGTGTTATGCACGAATGCTGGTCGTTCAAATGCCACCAAGTCCGACCGGCAATCCGATCGTGCTGTTTCGAATTTGAAGGAGCGGCCGGCTCGACGCTGGAAACAGTCAGTTCGCCTGTCACTGCCGGCAATACAGAGCGGTGGCACTCTTAACCTCGAGGAACTTCCGCTTCCACTCGAAAATCCGTATGGGCGGGCCGTTCGGGCTGCTGACATTAGCTTCTTTGGGACATCCGGACGTGCCGCACTGGTCACATTTGATGGCGATGTCTGGCTTTGTGATGGCCTTCAACCCAGGTCACAGGAAGTCGTGTGGACTCGATTCACGTCCGGGCTTCATGAGCCGCTTAGTATACGAATCCGGGATGGAGAGATTTTTGTTTTTGACCGCAGCGGTCTTTGGCGGCTCCATGACCGTGACGAAAACGGCGAAGCTGACTATCACGAATTGTTTTGCTCCCGCATCTATCAAAGTGCCGAAACACGTGATTTTCCATTGTCCTTTGAATTAGAAACGGATGGCAGTTTCCTCGTCAGTAAATCTGGCCAGAGGGGAATGTTCAGCGCGATTCTTCGAATCTCAGCGGATGGTAACGATGTGAAGTTAATTGCCAGCGGGTTCCGACAGCCGTATCTGGGATATGATCCCGAAACAGGACAAATCGCCGCGACCGATCAGCAAGGGGATTGGGTGCCATCCACTCCCGTCAGCTTCATCAAACAAGATGGATTCTATGGGTTCCGACGCAGCGAGACGCTTGACGACCGACCTGTCACTCCTCCGTTGACCTGGATACCCCACGCCGAATGCGGATCTGCTGCTTCAATGGTGTGGATGCGGAATGCTGAGATGGGACCATTGAACAATAAGCCGATCGTTCTTTGCTACCAGCCTCCGCGTATTATGCAACTTCACACGGACGTCGACGAATTCGCAATTCAGGGAGGGGCCACGCCGCTGGATTTGAACATCGGATCAAATCCGTTGCTCAAGGCGGCCATCAATCCCGCCGACGGATTATTGTATTTAACTGGCTTCAAAGTTTGGGGCAGTCTGGCAGAGAAGCCGACGTTCTTCGGAAGAATACGCACGAATTCATCAAAGCCGTGGTCCGTTCCGTCCATGGTTAAAACGGCTCGTCGCGGAATTCTTCTTGGATTTGATCACTCACTCGACCCGTTGCTCGCATCCAATCGTGCCGCCTACACTGTTCGCCGGTGGAATTACAAACGGACCAGTCAATACGGGAGCGGGCATTATCGACTCGATGGGACGGCGGGAAGCGAAACACTTCCGGTGTCTTCGGTAAAGCTCTCCAGAGATCGCCGATCGGTGTTTCTGGGTATTGCGGGTATGCGCGAAGTTATGCAGATCGAAGTCAGCTACGACATCGCCGTTCAGGAGGGCGAACCGTTTCGGCGACAGACCTTCCTGACTGCAAATGTCTTGCGAGAAGTTGACCTTGCAGCGCATGGTTTCATTAACAACGAGGTCGATCTAAGCAAGCGAGCGCAGCCGCTCGTATCAAAACCAGCCGCCAAACCCACCATACAACGTGGCGCCCGCTTATACAGGCAGGTCGGCTGTATTGGTTGCCATTCAGTCGATGGTTCGGTAGCTGGAAAAAACGGTCCCAGCTGGCTTGGCCTCTATGGATCCCAGCGCAAACTCATTGAGACCGGACAATCGGTAACGGCCGACGAGGATTACCTCCGCGAATCGATCTTGAATCCCGCCGCAAAGATTGTCTCTGGTGCAGTGAATGGTGAAGCTGGAATGCCCATCTACGCAGGGGTACTGGACGATGATCAGATTGATTCACTGTTGTTGTTTATCAGGGCGCTGGCTGCGGAAGACGTATCATCACACCTTGTTGCTTCCGGAACGTCGGTTACTGCCGGTCGCGACTGGGTGGTTAACGATTTTCGAGACGACTTACTGCGTCCGTTGAGTGGGCGTTCTTTCCAGCAGGGCAAACTTGTGTTTTTAGGCGCATCCTGCTTTTCTTGTCATCGCATTGGTGAGGGAAAGGGAGGCACCCTTGGCCCTGACCTTGCAAAGCTCGATGAGAAACTGCGTGGTCTCGAATTACTCACACACATTCTTGAGCCATCTCGGAAAATCGATGACAAATTCAAATCCAGATCTGTCGTCACCCTGGATGGCAGACTCCATAAGGGATTTGTGGTTTTTGAGGACGAAACCGAAATTCGAATAACGAGCGATCCATTGTCGAACAACGCTCCGATCGTAGTCCTGAAAAACGAAATCGAAGAGATGAGACTTTCGAATGTTTCACCGATGCCGAAAGGTGCGCTGAATCAATTTGATCAGGTACAAATCCTCGACCTGCTTGCGTATATCGAATCGCGAGGAAATCCTGATCATCGGGCGTTTGCGCGTTGAGACAGGGGGCGATGGGTCCCTGCCGCCTGGAAGCGTTGTGATTAACGAATGCTCCTGCCGTGTCTCGTCGTTAGCCACGGCTTTGATTTCTAACTATCAATCTTTTCAGGCAGTTCCTCGCCCCGGCGGCTAATGTATGTAACTCGAGACTCGTAACAACGTTTCGTGCGGTAACATCTCGTGATCAACCGTATTGCGGGCAGGCGAAGCGATGGTCAATTGTGTTTCAACGTATTCGAGTGCTGTTATACTGTGACTTGCCTTTTCCAACCTCCCTTCTGATTACACCAAGCCGCCATGTCCACCGATCACGTCACTCGTGCGCAGACTGGTTCTACTCGACGTTCATTTCTGCAGTCGGGAACGGCGGTAACAGTCGCGGCGGCGGGTCTGGCATCCCGGCCTGTCCGCGGAGCAGAACCAGGAACTGCTCTGGAAACGGTGCGTCTGGGACTTGTTGGTGCTGGTGGACGCGGCAGTGGTGCGATCGAAAATTCAATGAGCATCAATGACAATGTGAAGCTTGTTGCAATCGCAGACGTAAACGCGCGAAAGCCCGTGTCGTTGTTACGGCGGGCGGAACCAAAATACGGCGCTCGAGTGGCCGTGACATCAAACAAAATTCATACAGGCCTGGATGGTTACAAACGTATCCTCGATGATCCGGATGTGGATCTGGTTCTGTTCGCGACGCCACCCGGATTTCGGCCTCGACACCTTTTGGAAGCGGTCGAAGCAGGCAAGCATGTATTCGCAGAGAAACCGACCTGTGTTGATCCGGCGGGTTATCGGATCTGCCGCAAGGCGCACGCGCTGGCGGAAGCCAACGGAACGTCCATTGTGACCGGCACGCAATATCGGCGTCAGAGCAACTACGTCGAATCCGTAAACCGGATACGTGACGGTGCTATTGGTGAAGTGATCGGTTCACAAATGCGTTATTGTGCCAGCGGGATCTGGTACCGTCCTCGCAGGGAGGGCATGAGCGACACGGAGTATCAGATTTACAACTGGATGCATTTTATTTGGCTGTCAGGCGATCAGATTGTCGAACAGGCGGTGCACAATATTGACACCATGAACTGGATCATGGGTGGTCCCCCCGAAATTGCCTATGGTGGCGGCGGGCGGTTCACACGTCCCGATGACAGCCAGATGTGGGACAATATGGCTGTCGATTTTGTTTATCCAGGAAATCGCATGTGTTCATTCATGTGTCGGCAGGTTCCAAATACGGAAACAGATAATTCCAATGTTATCTACGGTACAGACGGCGTGATGACGATCTACGGCGGTGATCGTGGATCGTTGATGAGCGACCGTGACGGAACAGAAAGATGGTCAATGAAGGGCGATATTGGTGCAGCGTATCAGCAGGAGCACCAAGACCTCGTGAATTCGATTGTTACGGGTAACCCGGTTGTGGAACTCAATGACACTGCCGACAGTTCACTGACAGCGGTGATCGGTCGCATGGCGGGCTACACGGGTAAGAATGTCACATGGGACTTTGCTGTCAATCATTCAACACTTGATATGTTTCCTGGGGAACTCAACTATGATGGAGACATGCCAAATCCTCCGTTTGCGATTCCCGGTAAGGAACCGCTGGTCTGACTCAATCGTCATGGCACACAACGTTCAGCAGGGAGCCTGTGAATGAATTTCAGCGGCGCTGGACATTTTAACCGACCGGCCGCGTTTTTCGTCAGCAGTGATGCGAACCTGCTGCCGCGGTACAACCGATAATCTCCCGGAGGTCTGACCAAAATCATCACCGGCGTTAGTGAGATGGACGACAGAATTCTCTGGCAGCCTGTGGATCCCAGACGTATTGCGGGCAGTTTCTTTGACAGGAAAAATACTCCATGCTTATTATTGTTCATATAGCGCGTGAACGCCTGATCGCGTTTTAAAGCTGATGTTGACTGGCCCCGACATGTCCAGAGCCGGACTCATATGGTTGTTGGTTTTCGCTACCGCGGTCCCCGGATTGACGGCTGAGGATCTTTCCTCCTACCCGTGGTCTTTTCAGCCGGTTGCCAAAGTGGTTCCTCCTCCAGCCAGTGAGCTGCATCACGGGCCCCGATGCCGGAACGCAATCGACCGATTCATTTATCGGGAACTGGAGTCAGTGGAACTGGAACCCGCTCCCGAGGCTGATCGACTCACACTGATTCGCCGAGCCTGTTTTGATCTGCTGGGTCTGCCGCCGACTCAGGAGCAGATCGATCTGGCAGCTGCCAGCCTGTCTGAAGATGGCTGGATGAAACTGATCGACATGCTTTTGAAATCACCGCACTATGGTGAGCGTTGGGGGCGTCACTGGCTGGATGTCGCACGTTATGCTGACAGCGGAGGCTATGAAACCGACATTTACTACCGCAATTCCTGGCGGTATCGTGACTATGTCGTGAAGACTTTCAACGATGACAAGCCGTACAACATCTTTGTGCAGGAGCAGATTGCAGGCGACGAACTCTGGCCGGATAACCTCGACCTGGATCCTCGTCGTGTTTACGTTGTTCCGGAGAACAAAAAACGTCATCTCGAAGCTCGCATTGGTACCGGGTTTTATTCGCTGGGTCCCCGAGTGCACGAGTCAGCGCTTGATGCCAATCGCCTGCGCTATGAGACACTCACGGACTGGGTCGATACAACGGCATCCGCATTCATGGGACTGACCCTGGCCTGTGCACGTTGTCACGAACACAAGGTCGACCCATTCACTCAGGAAGACTATTTTTCACTGCAGGCGGTCTTTGCATCGGCGCGAGAAATAGAGCTGCCTTTGTGGAACGCCATGGGCGAAGCAGACTGGCGCCAAAATTTTCCGCGAGTTGTGGCGGTTAGAGAAGCGCGTATTGCCTACGAGCTCTTTGCAGCAAAAACGGCAGGAACAGAATTATCACCGGAGCATCAGGGTGAAAAACAGCGGCTGCTGGCAGCGATCGGCAAGGCGGTTTTGTCGCTGCCTGAGAGTACCGCCGGACAGGAGACAATCCCATACGACGCATTAATGCACATTCCAACAGTCAGCGTGCTTGGTCGCGAACACCCACAACTGATCAAATCAAGTTATGTGCTGGAACGAGGGGAGCTTCAGAATCCTCAGCAGCAGATGTTTCCGGCGCTGCCGGCCTCACTGGCGTTCGCAACATCGACGTCTGCGGAACTACCAGGCGGATTTGAGTCGCGAAAGCAGTTCGCATTGTGGCTAACACAGGACAATCATCCGCTGACGGCGCGTGTCATGGTCAATCGAATCTGGCATTGGCATTTCGGACGTGGGCTTGTTGAAACTCCCAATGATTTCGGATTCATGGGTGAAGAACCATCGCACCCCGAACTTCTCGACTGGCTGGCAACCGAGTTTGTGTCAAATGAGTGGAGCATTAAACATCTGCATCGACTCATCATGAATTCCGCAGTGTATCGGCAGAGCAGTCGGTTTGGCTCTGAACGACATCTGGAAGAAGATCCTGACAATCGACTGCTGTGGCGAATGAATCGACGCAGGCTGGAAGCTGAAGCATTGTGGGATTCGGTCCATTCAGCAGCCGGAACAATCAATCTCAGCATGGGGGGGCCCCCTGTAGTTCCGCCTTTGGCCGAAGATGAAATTGCATCGCTACGAGAGAAGTGGCATTGGGTCGTATCTGCAGACCCCGCGCAACACACGCGTCGAGGGCTCTATATTCTCGTTCGACGCAATTTTAAGCTGCCCATGTTTCAGGTTTTTGATTCCCCCGTCACATCGCAAAGCTGTCCAGTGCGGGACGTAACGACGGTCGCTCCTCAGGCGTTGTGGGGTCTGAATAATGGTTCTGTATTTCGACAGGCAATGCATCTGGCCGGAAGAATCGTGCAGGAATCGGGTAACGATCCACGAAATCAGGTAATTCGTGCATGGCAACTGGCTCTCAGTCGACCACCTCGCGAAGATGAAACAGTGTCAGCGTTGCAGTTGCTTCGTTCCCTGGAGACAGACCGGAGTCAAATGCTTACGAATCCTCCTGAATCGTTGTCTGATGTCGTACCGAAAAGAGCTCAGGCACTTTCCAAATTGTGCCTGTCGTTGTTTAACCTGACCGAGTTCTCATTCGTAGATTGAGCTGTTGTGAATTCACGTCGTGATTTTCTTTTCAACGGTGGTCTCGGCTTTGGCGGTCTGGCCCTGGGCAGCATGCTGGCGAATGACGCGCAGGCTGACGGAACCCGTAACCGGAATCCGTTGGCGATCCAGTCACCCGATGTGCCCGGAACAGCGAAAAACGTAATCTTTCTGTTTATGCAGGGCGGTCCCAGTCATTTGGAGACATTTGACGAAAAGCCGGCTCTTGTGAAGTACGACGGACAACTGCTGCCGGAGGAGCTGAGAGATTCTGATCTTGCCCAGATCAATACTGCCGACTCACAGGTCATGGCCACACAGTTTCCATTCGGTCGCCATGGTGAAAGTCGGCTGCCGATTTCAAGTCTGTTTCCGAATCTGAGTCGCCACGCGGATCACCTGGCCGTTGTACGATCGATGCACCATGAACTGTTCATTCATGGTTCGGCGATGATCATGATGCATTCCGGAACGAGGCTGCTGGCCCATCCAACGATTGGAGCCTGGGTAACGTATGGGCTGGGATGTGAAAGCAATGATCTGCCGTCATACATTGCCATGACAGACAGTGTCTTTCGCAACGGCGCATCCATGTATTCGTCAGGGTTCCTGCCTGCCGTCTATCAGGGAACGCCAATGCACGCTGAAGGCGTACCGATTCAGAATCTACAGCGTCATCCCAGTGTGGACAGCCGAGAACAGCGATTGCTGCTTAACCAGATTAACGCCTGGAATCAGCAGCATCTGGCTGTTCGACCTGGAGACAGTCGACTCGAGGCGCGCATTTCCAACTACGAACTCGCATATCGTATGCAGTCAGCCGCCCCGGAACTCATCGATCTTTCCAGTGAAACGAAGGCCACTCGCGAGCTATACGGAATTGAAAACGGTTCAGCAGACCGATTTGGCAGGATGTGCCTGATGGCTCGACGAATGGTGGAACGCGGAGTGCGCTATGTCCAGTTGATCAGTGCCGGCTGGGATGCTCATGGAAATTGTAAGGGCAACCATCAAAGTCAGGCGGCGAAAACAGATCGGCCTATTGCCGGGCTGATTGAAGATCTGGATCAACGTGGACTGCTGGACAGTACGTTGTTGGTATGGGTCGGTGAATTCGGTCGCACTCCAATTCGTCAGGGATCCAACGGTCGAGATCATCACCCTTACGGATTTAGCGCCTGGCTTGCCGGCGGGGGGGTACAAGGAGGCAAGGTGATTGGTGCGACGGATGATTTTGGATTTCACGCGATCGAAGATAAGGTTCATGTCAACGATCTGCATGCCACAATTTTGGGACTGCTCGGCATCGATCACGAGGCTTTGACCTATTATTTTGAAGGGCGGGTACGCCGGTTGACGGATGTCGGCGGACAAAACAATCTTGCGGCGCGACTCGTTGTCTCGTGACGACACAACTGAAGAATCAGTCGAAAATGCTCAGAACCCTGAAACATCGAAGCCGTCCTCACAGCGAGACCAGGAACCGCAGGTCATCCCGATCTGCCGGTGAAATCAGGATGGCTCCACCGGCAGGTAGAGCTTCGGTACATTGGTGCATAGCTTCATTGGCACTGTCAAAACCTGCGAGTAATTTTGGATAATTCGACGTCTTTTCTGGTGGCCGGAATGATCTGCTCGAAATATTGACAATCACAACGAACCACCCACCAGATTCTGCTGCAAGTAAATATGGCTAAACGGCCAGGTGAATGTTCCACTACTAACGAGAGCCGGATTGTGGAACACTGTTGTTGCCCCCTGGCGTTTTCTCAATAGGGTTAGACCATCAATTTCAGAGCGTACGGGCTGATCTGCGCGGCGTTCATGGTACCGAAAGCGGCATTTTGTATTGGCGACGTTTGAAATTGGCCACCAGGTTTCAGTTATTGCAAAGCGCCAAATCAACCGTATTTCCTCAGATGAGTGCCTTGCGTTCGTATGCGTACGCGAAATAATGTGGCCAGCGGCATCCGGCTTTTTGCGGGCATGCGATGCTGCCTCCAATTGCGGTGGGTCCAGCCAAACCGGGTCAGGTCAGAAATGAAGCAGCCCTGCGGTCTTCGGTTCTCAGGTGCATGCGGAGGTAGCGTCGCGTTCCCGCATGTTTTTTGAGACCTGTTGTCAGATTGTGTCTCAATGTCTGAGTGCCCTGTGCCTGTCGATCCGGCGTTCTCACTGAAACATCATGACGTGTTCCGAGGTCTCCCAATTGTGCGGCTTGGCGTGTTGCAGTCCGCCACGGCAGCTGATGAATCCCCTGATCGCCTGGCCTTTTCGCTAATCTCTGCACGTCAGATGTCGCATCCCTGTTGTGACAGACCGCAAAAAAATGATCCGGTCCATACGTTTGATGGGTCATATCAGCGAGCCGATATTGGATACAGAAAGATATGACCGCCAACGATCAAGAATCCGACGATACTCAGGAAGATCAACCCGGTTCCGATCAGTTGGACTCCAATTCAGCTGATGAGGCCGGTTCTTCCGGAAAGAGCAGTTCAGATTCGACGAATGAATCCCGTCCAGGTCGTGGATTCGGCACGATGCCATTGTTGATTATAGCCGGGCTGCTGATGCTGATGTGGTTCCTGTTTGATTCACCAACGAACCACGGAACCAGTGTTCCACACAACTTCTTTCGCACCCAGCTGCTCGATGGCAACGTGAAGTCGCTGAAGGTCTACCATATGGCTCATGGTGACGTGTTTACCGGAAAATGGTTGAGCCTGCCCAATGAGTCTGAAAAACCGGAATCGATCACTGGAAAGTTGCAAATTGACTTTAACACCACACCCCTTCCAGGCTGGGAGGAGGACAGCGAGCTGCGGGATGCGCTCTACAAGATTGAACCGTTAGCAGTTAAGCACACGGAAATGACGGTCGGCATGCAGGTGTTGGTCTATCTGGGTTTCAGCATGCTGTTGCTGGTGGTCATTTGGTTCGTGCTCCGCCGCTCCAGTGATCCGTTTGGTGGTGGCGGGATGATGGGTTCTTTCATCCGCAGCCCTGCAAGGAGATTTGAAAAAGATGAAAAATCCGCCAACTTTGACGACGTTGCCGGTCTGAAGTCCGCCAAGCAGGATCTTGAAGAAGTTGTACAGTTTTTAAAGAAGCCGGAGGATTTTACGCGACTGGGTGCCACGATTCCTCGCGGAGTATTGCTGGTGGGGCCACCGGGAACGGGCAAAACACTGCTGGCCCGTGCGACGGCAGGAGAGGCCGAAGTTCCGTTCTTCGCAGTGAACGGTTCTGAATTCATTCAGATGTTCGTCGGTGTTGGTGCGACGCGCGTACGTGATCTGTTCAAAACTGCCCGCGAACATGCACCATGCATCATCTTTATTGATGAAATCGATGCCGTGGGGCGAGTTCGAGGTGCTGGCGTTGGTGGTGGTCATGATGAACGTGAGCAAACACTGAATCAAATCCTCAGTGAAATGGACGGTTTCAGCCAGACGGAATCCATCATTGTCCTGGCAGCAACGAATCGTCAGGATGTCCTGGATCCTGCCTTGCTGCGCCCGGGGCGCTTCGATCGGCATGTCACCGTGGATTTACCTGTCAGGGAAGGACGACTGGGAATTCTGAAAGTCCATACTCGCAAAGTTCCGCTGGACGAAGATGTTCGTCTGAATGCACTGGCTCAGTCTACTATTGGCTACTCCGGAGCTGAGCTGCAGAAACTTGTCAATGAAGCTGCCCTGAAAGCTGCCCGTGATGGCAAACGAAGAGTCTCCATGGACGAATTTCTCTTTGCCCAGGATCTCGTGATGATGGGGGCCATGCGGGAAGAACAACTGGATGAAACTGAAAAAAAACTGACAGCGTGGCACGAAGCCGGACATGCGGTATTGGCATGGTTCCAGGAAGGAATGGACGTCGTCCACAAAGTTACAATCATTCCACGTGGGCGAGCTCTTGGCGTCACGCAGCTGATGCCGGAGAAAGAGATCTACAACGTTGGCGAAACGATTCTCCGCAAACGACTCGTGATGATGCTTGGAGGACGTGCGGCGGAGAAGCTGGTGTTCGACGAAGTTTCGGCAGGTGCGGAAAACGACATCGAACGGGCAACCAGCGTGGCTCGTAAAATGGTCGCCAGTTGGGGCATGTCCGAAACGGTTGGGCCGGTTTCGTTTAAGCAGTCTGAAGAGCACCCATTCCTTGGAAAGGAAATGCATACCTATCGGGAATTCAGTGAAGAAACGGCCCGCATCATCGATATAGAGGTTCAGCGGATCATGAATTCAACTCATGAACGGGCCGTTGAGTTGTTAACACTCCATCGTGCCGAACTGGATGCACTGGCGAATGCACTGCTTGAGCATGAACACATAGAACGCACACAAATTCGTGAACTGTTGGGGCCCCGTCCTGGGGAAACAGACGATCCATCGATAATTCAGGATGAAAAGTCACACGAACAGTCGTCGGAAGACGGTGCCGTCACCGAACAGACGGCAGACCAGAACGTGCAACAGCGGACTCACTCCGGACCGATTCAGTATTCCGGCATCCCCAAGGCCGGGACGAACGGATCCAGTTGCTGAAAGTGTCGGAGCTGAATTTTCCTGAGCTCCGGAAACATACTCTCTCAGGACTGCTCGATCACTGAAAAGCGTAACGTTGTCTGGTGGTACCGAAGGAGTAGCGGACGTCGCACCGCAACAGTTCAATTCGGGGACCACATTCAAAACAAATGTCGGAATGGTGTTTCAAACGTCCGGTTAACCCGACTCAGGACGCCAGAACGGCGCTTCACCTCGGATCGTCACACGCAGACCACGACGACGGTTTGGATAGTAGTCCCACAGCGCGTGGTGCTGGCTACAGCGATTGTCCCAAAATGCCACCGAACCGGGCCGCCAGTGGAAACGGCACTGGATTTCCGGCTGCTCGACCTGCCGAAACAGCAATTGAAGTACCGCATCACTCTCCTGCCGGGGCAGCTCAACGATGCGAGTCGTGAATGTCCGGTTGACAAACAGAGCCTTTCGACCACTGACCGGATGTGTTCGTACGACCGGATGCTCAGCTCGTGGATAGGTCTCACTCTCCGGCTGCACATCCCCGTAGCCACCGCGATAGACGTGTTCACCGTCGTGTACCGCACTCAACCCCTCAAGAAACTGCTGCATCGGTGCAGACAACCTGTCAAAGGCCGCGTACATGCTCGCAAACAATGTGTCGCCACCTGAAGGCGGTGTTTCAAGCATGTGAAGAATAGTTCCCAGTGGCGGCTCTGGGCCGCAGGAAACATCCGAATGCCAGTCCTCTCCAGCAATACGTTTGGTGTTTTTGTCGACGAAAATCTCCATGATTTCCGGATGCCCTTCAAGGAGTCTGGGCCATGCAGGATGGAAATGCAGTTCACCAAAACAGCGTCCCATTGCCTTGTGCTGCTCAGGCGTCAACTGCTGGTCCCGGAAAAACAGTACACAGTACTCAGCGAGCGCCGTGGTGAGGATGTCTGTCGCACGCTCATCCAGAGGTTGAGACAGGTTGATTCCCTGTACCTCGGCTCCGCAATGTGGCGTCAATCTTTTGAACTCGGGTGTCTGCGACTTCATAGTGCTGTTGCTGACCCGAAACGGTAGACCAGGCCCTGTGGTGGTTCCGGTCATATCACTGATCGCTGCAACCGGAGTCCGAAGAGTATAGTTGAATTGTCATACTCTCACCAAATCTGAGACTGGGTTTCTAAAGGGACCGGACACATTAAGGCAACAGGATCAGCGTTCAGTTCCGGTTCCGCTTCGTGAATGGTTCTGGCGGGAGCTTCGGTGGCACCGGGCATTTCGATTGACGGATGTCCAGAGACTTTCAGTTTCGGATCTTCTTCAAACTGTGAATGAGCAATCCGGCTTAAGCTTGCTGACGTCTGTGTGGTTTCGGACCGCCTTTCTCAGGGTGATTGTTTCACTGGCTGTCAATCTTCATCAGCAGGCGCGACGTCAGCCTTAGCAGGCAGAGTAAATGGTGCACTTACTCGGTGTCCCTGTGGTGGAACGAGCTCCCGAACCCAGATGTTGCGATACCGAACTGCATCGTGATGGTTCTGCAACATAATCGGTCCCTTGTCCGCGTGTGCGACGTAATGCGGCGCTTCGAGATAAGCCGTTGGTCCCAGGAGTTCAAAATGATGCTGTACGAGTATTCCATTGTGCAGCACCGTTAAATAGGCAGGTTTTATGAGTTCACCATTCGTCGCAAATTCGGGCGTCTTGAAAAAAATGTCGTAAGTGTTCCATTTTCCAGGCCGGCGCATGGCATTAGCCATTGGTGGCGTCTGTTTGTAGACAGAGCCCGCCTGACCGTCGAAATAAGTCAGGTTTTTATAGGAATCAAGAATCTGAACTTCATACAGACCCATCAGAAACACGCCGCTGTTACCACGTCCCTGGCCGTCACCTTCAATTGTCTTCGGTGCTGCCCATTCAAGATGCAGCTGGATATCGGCGAAACTTCGCTTTGTTGAAATGTTGATCTTTTCCGGGATCGCCACACCATCTTCGACCACCCACTGATCTCCGTTGTCCCATTCCGAAAGAGTGGTACCGTCAAACAACACAATGGCATCTGACGGAGCGTCGCTGTTACGGTGTCCAGGCGAAACGACAGGCGGTTCCTGCCAGTCCACTCCGCTTTTCCACTCTTGAGCGGGCGTGACGACACCGAACAGCATGGCCACGGCGCCCGCAAAAAACATTTTGAATGTCATGAGTCTCTCCCCGGCAGTTTCCACGGAATTCGGCAAGTTGCGTATGAGCCGTCCGAAACATTGTTAACGGAACAAAAGATTATCGTGCCGTAGCCAGGGGACAGATGCAAATTTATCCTGGGAGGATCTTGATGTTCTGAGCTTCCTGTTTTGTGTTGCTCCGGGTGCAGACCAGTGATTGGTACAACCGGATCGCAAATCTGTCGTTGAGCAGGTGCGAATGTGAGACGAGAACTCGATTTTCCGAGTGCGCAGCAAAAAAGACCTTATCGATTCCGTATCGAAAAGGTCTTTTGCAATGTCAGCTGCGATCAATTCCGAGGCTTACTGCTTGAAGAAGTCAGTCGGGCCCCGAAAGGTGTAATAAGGATACTGAACAATTCCGGCCTGAGACGGTGATGGTGGATACATCAGGTTCTCTGGTGCATTGACAGTGAACGAATTCCGATGGACTGGGTGAAACGGAAGGTTAATCCGCTGACTATGATTGCTTGGGTGAACTGACGGGCTCTGGGCACGCGTCAACGGAGAATTGTTTACGCATCCGACTGCGGAAAATCCGAGTGCCCCCGAGAGTAGCAGCATTGTGAGTCGCTGAGACATATCATCCTCCTGAAAACCCAACGTCAGGACTTTTCGATCGGCGTCGCTAAACGGCAGCCTGACGGATTGAGACGCAATTGCTGAGAACCGTTGATTATCGTTATCGGCAAAAGAACCTGTGAAATGTGCATAATCCCTGCAAATCAACAAGATGGTGAAACAGGTAGTTTGAGTGATCTTGCGTAAAACGGATCAGGCTCCTAGAGTGCACTCAGCGGGCGGTCGCCGTGTGTTTTGGCGGCGTCCCCCTTAAAGTCGGTCATTAAAACAAGTTATGTCAATGTCTTGTGGCAGACATTTTGCATCGCAGCAGGCAGTTCGACTCAACGAATCGACTGAGTGAAAAGAAGGACAAGGAACTGTGCAGATCGCTGGATCAACCCGCAGTCTCTGGGAGATGTCGCCTGGGCAGGCGTGCTCGCAATTGCAGGATCTGGGCTTCGACAAATGTGAGTTGTGGCTGAATGACAGTTATGATCAGCTCAAAGTCTCCGATGTTGTTTCAAACGCAGACAGTGTGATTAGTGAGTTACGTGAGTCCAGTCGTGTCAGTCCCGTTGCAATCTTTGTCGATCAGGAGGTCAGTTCGGCAGAATTCCGAAAGGTCGTTGATTTTTCGCGTGCTCTGCGAATCGCACAGATGACGATCGAGGCGTCGCCGCTGGGAACCCCTTTCAACACTGAAATCGATCGTCTGCGTGAACGTCACCACATTTGTCATGAGGCCGGAATCCGACTGTCGATTTTGACCCGACGTGGCTTGCTGACAGAGGATCCACTCACTGCGACAGAACTGTGCCAGTCCGTTAAGGGACTGGGTATCACACTGGACCCCACCTGTTACATTTTTCGTCCGGAACAGGTCTCCTGGGATATGGTATTTGACCACACCCTGCATTGTCATTTGCGGGATTCATCGAGCAGTCAGGCTCAGGTATCGTGTGGATTGGGAGACGCCGATTTCAATCGTATTACGGCAACACTTCAGAATATCGATTTCGATCGATCGCTCTGTGTTGACCTGTTACCGCAGACAATGTCCGGCGAAGAAAGACTGCTGGAACTGCGAAAGCTGCGACTTCTTTTGGAATCCATGCTGTAGGATGCAGTGTCCTCAGACGCAAGTTCAACTGTCTGATCTGTCACCTGGATCCTGAAATTCGTCTGGAACGGTGGACAGTGCATTGTCGGCTGACATTCGTGTCTCGTAGGCTTTGTGTCGGTTGGATCCAGACAAAGTCACACAGACGCATCACCCGGCCGACATCGAGGCCATCTGTAAGCAGGAGGAGTTGTTTTTTCGTACAGCGGACTGTGAGTGTAATCTCACAGAAGCTTCCGATTGACGAAGTCGGGTTACTGACAACGATGTTTTCTCGGACGCATGGTGAGACCTTAAATCAGTATCTGATTCGCTCCCGCCATAATTCACTTTTCAACGTGCTTCCTCGTGAAGTTTGTGTTCCTCAATTTTTTTGTGCAGCGTATTTCGATTAATTCCCAAACGTGTGGCAGTGCGCGTCTGGACTCCCTGGCACTGTCGCAAAACCTGGAGTATCACCTCACGCTCCACACGGCTCACCGCGGCACTGTAGAGTTGACCGGAATCCTTCCCTGCCTCCGCGACAGTGCGGCTGACCAGTTCCGTACAGAGTGACTCAATCGAACCAGCCTGGACACGCGCCGTTCGCACCGGAGGCACGCCACGAACGTGTTCCGGCAGGTCATCTGCATCAACAGATTCTCCATTCGAAAGTACCAGTGCCCGTTCTACATAATTTTGTAGTTCGCGAACGTTACCTGGCCAGTCGTATCTCGACATGAACTCAAGTGCCGCAGCCGAAAACTGTATTGGTCCCTGACCGTTTGCGACTGCGAAGCTTTCCACGAAAAAATTCACAAGAGCTTCGATATCTTCCGCCCGATCTCGAAGTGGTGGCAGATCAATCGGGATAACGTTTAGGCGATAATAGAGATCGTCTCGAAATCGACCTGCTGAGATTTCGTCCGGTAAATCAGTATTCGTGGCAGCGACAACTCGGCAGTCAACCTGAATAGTCCGCGTGTCACCGACGCGTTCGAACTCGTGTTCCTGAAGAACACGCAGTAGCTTGACCTGTAACTGATAGCTGATCGAATTGATCTCATCCAGAAACACTGTCCCGCCGTGTGCCGCCTCAAATCGACCAGTGCGATTTTCATGGGCACTCGTGAACGCTCCTTTGATGTGACCGAACAATTCGCTCTCAAGCAGACTTTCCGAAAGGGCACCACAATTCACTCGCACAAATGGTCCTGTTGCACGAGGACTCAATTCGTGGAGGGCCCTTGCGACCAGTTCCTTTCCCGTGCCGGTTTCACCGGTCAACAGTACAGTTGCATTGGAAGGGGCGGCTTTCCGCGTGATGCGGTACACGGCCTGCATGGCCGGTCCGTGTCCGATCAGTCCTTCGATAAGATTCTTCTCTGAGGCCATGGTGCACTGAAAGCTCACAAAACATTTGCCGGTATTTCGTGCAACCAGTGCAAAACGTGTGCACATGGAATGACAATATAGCCCCATTATAGGGGACAAATCCCTGAATTGTGACGTCTCCGCGTGCAGATGTCTCAGCAAAGCTTGTTTTCTCAGCAGTGAGCCTGGAAACCGCGCGTTTGGGACGCGATTCAGTGATTTGTCTGGCTGTTTCAGACATTATGGCGAGGTTAATGGGAAGTTACGTGTCACGCAGAGGACATAAATCCCCAGTATCCTCCCTGATTCAGCGATCAAACCAGGAGTTTCCCCTCCCTGGACCGCCTGTCTGTCTCACAGTACTTTCGCTTAACCCTGAGGAATGCCCAGCTGAATGACAGGCGCGGGAGGGGGCTGAAGATTGGCAAAGACCGGTTCCGATGGATCGAGATGCTCTGCCGGGGATGGGCCGGAATCCGCAGCAAGTACGGTTTCGAGAAAAAAGTGCAGCAGATCGCGAAGGGGCTGCCTGTCCACCTGCTCAATCAGAGTCAATGCTCGTTCGGAGCACCGTTCGACCAATGTTTCAGCCTTGTCAAATACGTTACACAATTCGAAGATTTCACGCAGATGTGCGACACGTTCTTCAGGAGGATCAGCAGCAGAGTCATCTGCATACAACTTCTCCAGCTGAAGTCGCTGCGCATCGCTTGCATTGCTGAGTGCCAGCGCAAGCAGAATTGTCGGTCTTCGTGCCAGGGCATCCTGACCGGCAACCAGTTTGTTGTCAGCATCTCCCCGCCAGTCCTTTAAGTCATTCAAGGTCTGGAAGCCGACCCCCAGATGACGACAAAACAGGGACACCATGTCAGAGTTGGCCAGTTTGTGACCAGCGAGTCGCAACCCGGCGTACAACGCCGCTTCAAACGCCGGTGACGTTTTTAAGGCATATATCTGCATGGCATCCAGAGGCGTAAGACTCCAGTCCGGTGACTGTTGCCATGCCATTTCTGCGCCCTGTCCGTCACAAAGCCGCAGATGAGCCGTTGACATGCTGTCCAGAACGTCCGCTGCGATTTCCGGATCGATGTGACGCGCGGAATGAATTAACCGATACCCCAGGCCGATCAGATAGTCACCGATGTTAATGGCCTGAGACGCACCGTATTCACGATGCAGCGTTTTTCGACCGTAACGCCATGCATCGTCGTCCTGGATGTCATCGTGCACCAGAGAGGCTTTATGGAACGCCTCAATGGCCATGGCAACACGAGCAACATCATCGGGAACCTCGGGTGTATCGTCTCCGGCAGTAAGTGGTTTGTCATTGGACGCGGCATACCAGGCAGCCAGCGTAATAAACGGACGAAATCGGCGTCCACCCTCTGCCAGCCAGTCGTAAGCAGCCTTTTCCGTGAATGCCACGGGATGATCGGCTCGCTGTGAATCCCTGGTCCGGTTCGGTGGCAGCAGACGCTGATAGTTATCCTCAAAGATCTGATTCGAGGCACGCATCATCGGAACGTAACTGGCAGTCACACGTGCAGGCAGCGGTTCATACTTTTCGAGCACATCCCAGACCCACGCCTGATCCAGTGTCGTATTCATGCAGTCACCGGAATGCAGGGGCACTGCATAAGACGGTACTCCTGCGATCAGGATTTTGTCGATGGCCTTTTCGAGAACGTTCAGACACGCCACGCCAAGAATACCGTCGATATAACCGGAAACAATAATTTTGAGGACAACCGGTGAACCTTCGGCGACAAGCACCTTATATCCAAGTTGTTCGGCCCGGACTTTGTAGTCAGCAATGGAGCAGGCCCCACACCGCTCACAATCAAGACCGAATTCTGTGTATTCGGCGGGACAGCCTTCCGCGTGTTTCAAACAGTGTGGAAGCAGCAACATGCGGCGTTCGAAAGGAATAGCAAGGAACTGCATTTTCCAAAAGAAGTTCCCAATCATCACCATGGTGAAGCCGAGGTACTTTTCGGGAAGCCCAAGCCGGTCCATCAGAACACGCGTTTGATTTTCGAGCTCACCCTTTGAAAAGGCACGGCTTCGATCCAGCGTACGAGTGAATTCTTCGGCCGCTTCTTTAATCCGTGTGCGCTCCTCCAGTGTTTCCGGAACAGCTTTCAGATGACTGGTGCTGCGGCGGCGTCCCTTTTTACGAATGGGTTTTGGACCATCCGGTGGAAATTCCGGTTCTGCCAGGATGTCCTCAACAGGCGATATCGACACAAGTGGCTCCGCGGGCCTTCAGAATTGACTGTTTTGACAGACTCGCCGCAGGGCGGCCGTTGCAAATATGATTGGGTACAGGCGCTCAAAATACCAGAGTTTTGCGAAATAGAAACCGATTGGAGACGGCTCTGCGATCTGGCCAGCCTGAATTTGCTCGATCAGCCACGTCGTACCACTTCTAACACTCAGATGGCCCGGAGAATGTCCACTCAAAGCTTCGATCGCCAGTGAAGTCTCTTCAATTGATCCAGGCAGACCTCGCTGACCTGACCAGCTGCCATCGGAATTTTGGTTTTCGAGCAGCCATTGGAGGCCCTTTTGGGTCGAATTCAGGTTCTGATAACCGATTTCACGGAGCGCCACGACAACCCGGGACGTTCCATACAGTGGGTTTTCATCGTTGTCATGCCACTGATTGCCAAACCACAATGGCAGCCACGCGCCATCCGAAGTTTGATGCTTCTCCAGAAATTTCAGCCCGCGGGCAGACTGACTCAGGACACGGCGATGCAGTGATTCGGGGACTGCCGGAATTCGTGACAGCCAGCGATTCAGAGCCCTTAGCACATGAGCCGTCAGATCGCTGGAACTTCGGTCGAATGGCAGCGTACCCCAGCCTCGGCAGAATGTTGGCCAGCCACCGTCGCGATTTTGCAGGTCAAGCAGCCACACCGCAGCAGCGCTCAGTGCAGATATTTCCCGGTCACTAAACTCCTCATCCACAGAACGCAGATTCAGCAGCGCCAACATGGCTCCTGGCGTATCGTCTCCGTCCGGAACACCTCCTGGCAGATCAGTCCACGCCCAACCGCCTGGAGCAGCGTGTGTGTATGGATGGGCCTTCTGGTACTGTTGATCCAGGATCCAGGTCCGCGCCCGGTCTCGCTCGCGTTCGTTGAGTATCTGTTCTGAAGAATTACAACTCTTTACACCGGCGAGTGCGTTGATACTTAGTGATGTCACCCAGGTTGTCAGATTCGTGTCGATTGGCCAGCTGCCATCTTTACGGACCGATGAGACAATGAAATCCAGGCAGCGTCGTGTCACGGTTAATTCGGCAAGACCGCAACCCAACAGGCTCATGCATACAAAAGAGGTTAGTGGAGTTGCTTCCAAAAATCCGCCGTTTTCCGGCTGAACGCGTTCCAGGACTTTGAGCGATGGTTTGATTGCGCAACGACGGATGTTGCGAACGACGGGGTTCCAATGACCACGGTGGTGGAAGATGACCTGGCCGATAGCAATTAAAGCTGGCAGCGCGTAACTCACAACCGGCATGCGCACCGCGTTGTAGAATCGAGCCGGTATACAGGCCAGTTCAAATGGCAGGGGCATGACCTGATTCCAGTCAATCACACCCGCAAGAGCGCAATGAGTCAGGATCGGGGCCGAAAACGTGCGGTCTTTACCATAACGTTGAATCACGGCATCAACTCCGCCGTGTTCTTGGATGTACTGTTGAGACGATTCGATCACCGCACTGTATTTTTCGCCGCCGGCAGCACTGCGGAACACTGCGTTGACCAGCATCGATGTCGAGATGTTGCTGTGACTCAGACTCGTGTCGCCCCAGCCTCCATCAGGATTCTGGTGATTCGCCAGCCACTGGATTCCTTTCCTGATCAGTTCGTCACACTGCTTGATATCGGCGCGCCGAGCCAGTTCCAGTGCCATAACTGCTGTCGCGGTTGACAGTGCCGATGTGGACAATTCACCGGTCCACCACCCCCGTGGGTTGCGTGCCGAGACCAGAAGGTCTGTTACGACATCCGCTGCCTCGACAACGGACATATGAGTCGCAGATTCGCACACGTTCGAACTCACCTGGAAGACTGGAACGATTTTCAAAGTATGTTCGCTGTGTTATTACCGGACCGAATAACGTAATCCGCGTTATCGTCCTCTGATCTGTCGAATCCCGATGACCTTTGCTGAATCATCCGAATTCGCTGTGGGTCGCCGAAATCGCACAATCATTCGACTGGACCAGCGTTCCCCGTAAACCCAGACATCTTCGATGGAGCTCAACGACGCCATGCGAATCCGCCGAGTGGGAGATCCTAATATACCTTCAACCTGCGCTGATGACATTCCACGGACGATGCGTTCCTCTCGCAGTGCCAGTTCGATATCACTTTGTGGCAGCTGTTCCAGATCGTCACTGATGTGCCAGCGTTGATGTAAACGAGTAAAACCCAGCTGCTCCAGCCGCTGTTCAATTTCCTTTGCCACAATGGGAGATTCATGCGAAGCAGACGTCCATGCTCGTTTAAGGTACTCTATTCCCCACTTTTTGTATTCAGACAGATTCCATTGTGTCGAGGCGTGCAGAAAGTCGCCCGCCAGTCTCAGTTGACCATCAAGCCGGTCGGTCCTGACCACCGATTCCTGTTTGTCAAGCCATGTCTTTGCCGCCTTCTGTGCATCTTCATCACGCCCGATTTCACACAACAGGTCAATGGTGGCATCCAGCTGGCGACGTTTCAGGTTTCTTATGTCTTTAAGACGATAATCAGCCCCTGCTGACTTCAGCATTCGAATCGCGGTAATTTCTTCCGGCAACTCTTCATAAACGTTAACTGCTACCGTTAACGCGTTGCTGTTGTCGGTTTTCAAAGTCGAACGGAATTCCCTGAGCCGTACTTGTCGGTAGAGCAGGCGTTCCAGCTGTCGGCGTTGCGGCTCATCGGCCTTTTCGTATGCCAGTGACTGATTGGCTTCGAATGCTGACAGTAATGACTCATTGATCGTTTGTGCTGGAATATTCCACCCCTTCAAATCTCCTTTGAGGTCCTCGAGTACGCTCAAATCACTATCGTCAGCGGCGCGCAGGCAGAAGACTCTGAACCGAATGTCCTGCTGAATTTGTTGCGAAATCTCAATGCCGGGGCCCGGATCGACAAGCGTCCACAGTGCTTCAGGATCATTTTGATGTCGTTGCCGCTGCGAGTCGAATGTCATCGTGCGACAACGCTCAACCGCTGCCTGAAGTTCGCGGTCTGAATAGAACGTGGCAATCACGTCGTAGTCATTCGCCAGGTTGTAGCGGGCCTTTGCCTTTGTCTCAGGTATCTTCTTTAATTGCTGCTCCATCTGCTCCACATCGGAAGGTTCGATGATCAGTCCCGTCATTAGGAATTGCGGCCTGCGTTTGCCATTTACAAAATAACCGGAAACAGCGAGCGGTGTTCCCAGACGTATTCGTTCCGGCACACGAACACCTTTCTCAGGGATAAACACGATGTCCAGTTTCTGCATTCGAATTTGTGATGCGGTGCGGCCCCAATAACGTCCGGTTACCTGAATTTTTTTTTCTTCAGCAGCCCAGACTTTCCAGCGTTCCTGAGACTGCAACAGTGACATTGCAGTCATGACATCTGCTCTTGCTGCAACAACCGGGACAACTACGACCATGTATATTGCGGCAATTCGGGGGCTCACTGGTGATGACTCCGGCGCATGTCCTGTTGCGGGCTCGGCTCTTCGCGACGTCCGGCCCATTGCTGTGATTCCTCAACAAACGTTCGTTGACTCAAAAGCAGATCATTCAGAGACGGATCAGCAGTGACAGAAAATCCCAGTTGTTCACAGTGTTTTGCGCTGGTGAGTAACACGAATGATTCGGGGGCAACGGTCAGATTCCAGGTCTCCTGCCCGAAGTTATCAAATAACTCGACACCAGCTAATCGAAATGCGAACACAAATCGATGTGTTACATTGCGAGTAAAATAATCACCCAGTCGCGGCAGTTGCATTATCACAGAAACTGACGGCCTCTCTAAGGGGACCGGAATGTCCAGGACGTAACTGCCCGAGTTGCTGTCGACGGGGTCAATATAACCGTCAATGACAAATGTTCCTCTCATTAATTCCAACTCGAGCGAATTAGAGATTTGATTCTCAGTCAGTGGTTGGGCTGACGCTTCCGACAACAGTTCCGGCAGGGTTGCGTTGCAAATGGACCTCACTGCCCGTGTCTCCTGCAGAAGATTAAGGACATACCGCCACTCCCTTCCGCGCAGTCCAATGCGCCGTCCGGCTTCCGTTGCTCTGCCAAGTACCTGTTCCAGCTGTTCAAATCTGGACTGATTCATGAGCCCAGGAATCGCGTCGGTTTCTTTATGCCATGCTGCGCGGGCGGCTTCGAATTGGTGGTTTTGAAAGGCCCAGTAGATCGTGGAACCGACCGTCACAATCATCCCTGTCAACAGCAACCGAAAGGGTGAAAACGTACGACGCACAAATCTCAACGGACTGACGCTGAGAACAGAGCCTCTGGGTGGCCGCCACCGCACCGATTGCGCAGGATTAGTCTGATTCGCAGTTTCGGACTCTTTTTTTTGCGACTGGATGCCTCTGATCACCGGAGCCTTGCCGGTACTGCGTGTCCTTTGTTTTTTTCGCCGCAGCATTTCTCCGGCCACTACCCCAAGTCGATGTCCGAGTGTGCCGCCAATCACATTACTTTTGACACTACCTGTGGACGGATACACATTTGCAGGCAGCAGAAAAAACGTTGAGTGGCATGACGGACACGTCGACTGCTGCCACGACGAACTCCGAACTCCGGTGATTTGACGACCACAATCACAATGGACGTCAAACGATGAGGGGATCTCCGTCGCTGCGGTACCTCGCAGCCGAGCACTGAGGCGTTTGAATTTGCTGATAGTCCCGGACATTTTTACGTGGTGGTTTACAGTCTGGCCGGATCATTGAGTTCGTTGCGAATGTACTCAATGGAATTGTAATCGAGATTAAAAAAGACGCCGATTCAGCATTCCGGCAATCTGAGGAAAGCAGCAACTGATATTCTTCGGAATCTTGCGACCGTGAGTGACATCATACACAGTGTGTCCTTGGAAAATCAGAACGATTACAATTCTCGTTCTGATTGCCACACAGCGTGTATGTTTCGCTGTTCCGGCGGTGATATTTGCGTGAAAGTCATTTCAAATGATTAACAAATGCCGACTGACGTTGAGTCTGGCAACATGTGTGACAGCAGCCGTTTTCCCTGGATTCGCTCCTGGTGATGCCATCGTGCTGAAATCGGGACAAAAAATCGTGGGGCAGGTACTGAAAGTTCAACCCGACACTCTGTTCGTTGATATTGGTATCGACGTGATACGAATTCCGGTTGATCAGATCGAAAGCCGCGAACAGGACAAAGCTGAGGTGGTTAAACCGGTCGCAGTCAAGGAAAAAGGTATTTTTCAAACTGAGGAGCTGTCTGAACGCTCTGTCAAAGACAATGTTGTCAGGTTCGGCGAAGGTGTCGTTCGTATCCAGACTCCGTCCGGACTTGGATCGGGATTCATTATCAACTCTCGCGGATTCTGTGTCACCAATTACCACGTGGTTGAAGGCCAGACTCGAATTGGCGTGACAGTTTTCCGTCGGCGAGATAATGGCGAATTTGAACGTCGATCAATTCGCGACGTGAAGATTCTGGCACTCAATCCTTTCTTCGATCTGGCCCTCCTGGAAATTCCGGCGCAAGATGATATGCCGTTTCATTCGGTCTATCTCGCTCAGGACGATTTCGTCCGGGAAGGCGATCCGGTATTCGCGATCGGGAGTCCACTGGGTCTGGAGCGTTCCGTATCCCAGGGAATCGTCAGCACACGAAATCGGAACATGGAAGGTATTGTGTACATCCAGACGACGGCCCAGATTAATCCCGGCAACAGTGGAGGCCCCCTGTTTAACAGCCGTGGTGAGGTGGTTGGTGTGATCAATATGAAGCTGCTCTTCGGTGAAGGACTCGGATTTGCTATTCCCATTGCATATCTGAAACATTTTCTGAACAACCGTGATGCGTTTGCGTTCGATCGAACAAATCCCAATACCGGTTATCACTATCTGGCACCTCCGCGACGCAGGAATCCGAACGTGCCGCCGAACGGACTCGACCGTAAATGATCGGTTGGATCAGCGCGTCGTCTCTTCCGAGAACCACCATGTCACATTCCGAAGCCGTTCACCATTTACGCCGCTGTGACCGATTACTCAGAGCTGAGATCGATCGAATTGGCGACTGCGGGTTGCGCGCACGTGGCGGCCGATTTTCCCTGATTGCCGGTGCGATCCTTTCGCAACAGATCTCCGTCGCCGCTGCCCGGACCATTCGTCGGAATCTGGAATCCAGACTGCCTGGAAGGAGATTGTCTGCCAACGGACTACTGGAACTGTCGGAAACTGATTTTCAGATATCCGGTGTGTCACGGCAGAAGCGAGATTACCTGTGTCATCTGGCACAGCAGGTTGTTGATGGTCGCCTGAAGTTCCGCCGACTCGTTCGACTTCCCGACGAAGAGGTCATCGACCACCTTACCAAAGTGAAGGGGGTTGGACGCTGGACAGCCCAGATGTTTTTAATCTTTGGCCTGGGACGTCCCGATGTGTTCGCACCGGATGATCTCGGTCTGCGCAATGCCATGGTACGCATCTACTCACTGTCAAATCCGACACACGACGACCTGAACGCAGTGGCCGATCGCTGGAGCCCCCATCGAAGTGTTGCCAGTTGGTATCTGTGGCGGTATCTGGATAGCCAGCCGAATGGCACCTAAGCTCCGGTCGACGATTAACGGAAGCGCGCGGCAGTAATCGAACGGCAGGTCAATGACGAGAGCATGCGGCTTCCGGATCGGGGGCGTGGTCGTTGTCAAAAACCGCTCAGTTTCCGGTGGAGATGCGTGAAATCATCAGGTCGAGATGGAAGAATCTGATAGTCGTAAATCACGTGAAACCGGGCACTTCGCATTCAGTTAAGTTTTTTGACCCTGTTGCCACAAAGATCTCAATTTATTATGCCAATAAGGGTAACCACGTACGACGAGCTTGCCTCTCAGTTATCTGAAACCTTTGACAGTCTCGATGGCGATCAGAAACACTGGATTGCGCTGACAGGATCTCCCGGAAGTGGAAAGACCACCGTTGCCCAAGCAATCCGGCAACGCGTGCCTGAAATTATCACCGTTATTTCGATGGACGGCTATCATTACTATCGATGGCAGCTAGACGCGATGGAGGATCCGGAGGAAGCCCATGCCCGGCGAGGCTCGCCATTTACATTCGATGCGGCACGCCTGGTGAAGGAACTCCAACAGGCGCGGCTGAAGGGAACAGGGGTGTTCCCCAGTTTTGATCACAACATCGGTGACCCCGTGGAGCACGACGTCGAACTGAGATCAGGAAGACAGATTGTCATCGTCGAGGGCAATTATCTGCTGCTTGACGATTTGCCATGGGGCTCTCTGAAGAAAGATGTCTTTGATGACACATGGTTCCTGGACGCAGACATAGCCGAATGTCGACGAAGGGTGGAGGATCGACACGTCCGAACAGGACTCACCAGGGAGGAAGCCCGATATCGCGTGTCCTCCAACGACGGTCCAAATGCGGAACTGGTCAGATCCGCGTCTTTGAGAAAAGCGCGGCAGATTGTCGCGATCAAATCACCGATCAACGACGTTTGATAAGTCAGTGATGCCATGCGATCGGATCCATCACAGCTATTACCCTGAACCACGGCGGGTGAACTACAGAGTGAACAGGAGAAAATCAGTGGTCACACAGAGGTCGTCTCGTTGATAGATACTGGTGCAGACGAGAGTTGCGGTTATTGGATTCTGACAATGACTCAGGTCAGTGCGGAGGTTTTCAAAACATACGACACATGATTCTGTGTGAATCCCCATACTGTGGCAGACTGATTGTGGTTGTTCGCCGGTAAGAACAAACGATTTTGGGAGACAGACTCAAAACAGATACTGTCGCAGCGAGTCGCCCGCGAGTTCGTTCGTCACCAATGCTGTGACAAGCGACAGGCAAAACGCAGTTGCCAGAAGAATGCACACTTCGGTACTCACGAGCAAAGCTGTGGTTCCGCGGGCACTGCCAATGCGTTCGATGGTTTTCATCTCGGGAGCTCTCAAACGAACACTTAAAAATATCACCAGCCCCAGAAGCACTCCGGTCACTATTCCCGAAAGAATGGCGGAAATTCGAAACAGCTGTTCAATCCTGAACACCATCGCGAGCAGTTCGTCCACAACCTTCCCCGGTTTGGCACAGATCGCCGTGTTTCGTCTGCCCGACGCATAGCGTCCCAGAAGCAGCGTTTGTGACTGTCGGTTCTGCGGTACGGCAATGATTTCTGTGACCGGAAATTCTGATTCGTCGCCATGAAAATGAAACGATGATTCATTCTCATCTGTAATCTCCGTATACGGAAGGACTGATGCATTGGCTTTAAGCGGGCCTGAAGAATCAGATTTCAGCAACTGATCCTGAGCGTCGGACGACAGCGACTGATGGCCGTGTCCGATGCCTTCAATGATCCATGCCGTGCGGATGTCCACAAAAACTGCATCATCATCTGGCGACCACGATGCGCCCAGTACTCCGACGACCTTCATGTTGAGTGGGTAGTCTCCGGCAAGATTAAACGCATTCTGTGGAGCCGAGAGCAACCGATCTCCGGGTTTCAGTCCACTTTGTTCAGCAAATCTCGCACCGAGAACACAGTCCCCCAGGCGAGTGAGCGAATCTCCTGTGGCAATCTTCAACCGGCGAAAGTCAAAGTATTCCAGCGTGGTTCCAACAATCGGTGCACCTTGTGTGCGCTGCAGTTCCTGCGTTCTGAAACGAATGTGCAGCGGAATTGCAGCTGCGAATTCGGTGTCACGAATGTAGTCTGATTCTTCCATGGTCACCGATTCCGGTGCGGCAGACTGAAAGTACAGTCCATGAAGCACCAGATCGATACGGCTGCCGCGAATTCCGACAATCAACGGCGTTGATTCTGCCCTCAGCACGATTTCATTCTGGAACTCACGGACGAGCATTCGCACGGTCATCGGAAGCCACAGTGTTGTGGCAAGGCACAGGATGATCGTGATGGAGCGACCGCGGTACCAACTGATAGATCGCAGTGCGAGAAACAATGCATTACGCAGCACCGGAATCTCCTGCTGCCGCTGGTCTGTTGTGACACAGACTGCTGAAGTCAATCGTCCGATCGAACCGGGAAAGCACCGAATGATCGTGCGAAACCATCAGAAGGGTCCCTCCCGAATCGTGGACATGACGGATCAGTAATTCCACGATCTGTTGCGTATTATCAGGGTCAAGGTTACCGGTTGGCTCATCGGCCAGTAACAGCGGGGGATCCGTCAGCAAAGCTCGGCAGATCGCGACACGCTGTCGTTCCCCCTGCGACAACCGTGTCACAGAACGATGTGCAGTGTGTGCCAGGCCAATTCGTGTGAGCAAATCACGTGCACGGTTCCGAAGTTTCGTGGTCAGTGCCAGTGTGGGACTGATTCGTGCCGGCAGCAGGACATTGTCCAGGACATTGAGATAATCGATCAGCTCAAAGCTCTGAAAGACAAGCCCAACTGTTTTTAGACGGAAGGCCCGTCTTTGGTCGGTGGAAAGCTGTGCGAGGTCCCGGTCAGAGACCACAACAGAACCACTCGCAACCGGCAGAATTCCGGAGATGATGTTGAGCAGTGTTGTCTTTCCGGAACCACTCGGGCCTGTGATAGCCACCGATGAGTTGGCCGCGATGTCGAGTGAAGGGATGCCCATTGTGAAGTCGCCAATGGACCACGAGAACTGTAGATCACGAATTGCTATCATAGGATCATTCATTGCGGGAAGCTTGACGACCTGCGTCGGATTCACACAGAACACAATCGACAGGTTGTGTCATAATGCAGTTTATCAAGTCTGATGAATCTGTCGGTCTCGTGGAGGCTCAGATGTCATTGATTCCAACGTGTCTGTGACCGAGGTATCCGTTTTTGAATCGATCGCGAGTCTGCTGTCTTTCATTAGCCGGACCGTGAAAGTGTGCAATTGTCAGTGAGATCTTTTCATGGCTCCGTGTGATCAGGGATATCTTTGTGACATTTGTGGTGAGGAGGTCAGCTCGATTCGTGAAAGCGATCTGTATCTTCGCTACGTGACGGGCCAGATTGCGGCTCGCGAACTGCTGAGCGGTCAGGAGCGGCATCTCCGATGCAATCCTGTCATAGCCCAGTTCATAGAGGCTCCCGAATTTGATCCGATCACTGTTGACGGCCCATTCTCTCGGTTTGAGCTGGACCAAGAATCGGTTCAGAAGCAGGTCGAACTGATCACCCGTGGCTGGTACCGATTGCAGGAACTGGCAAAACGGGCTCAGTCCCTTCCTCTCTCTGAATATCCACTTCCGGAATTCCGTCGCGAGCAGGACACGTGAATGGCGACCGCAACGACTGCTGACGTTCAAACAGCGTAGAGCCGAATGTAGCTGACCGAATGACGAATATCATCCTCTGAAGTGTGATGATTCAGAACCACAAATCGAAGCATACTTCGACCGTTGATCAATGTCGTGGACAGCATCAACTTTCCACTGGCCAGGCTGTCCTCCATCAGTTTCGTGTCACGGGCAGCACGGTCGTGTTCTGATTCGCCTTTGCGCAGTCGATGCCTGAATCCAACCACAGACAAAGTCGGATAAATGACTTCAAGTCGTTCATCTTCGTCGAGCAGTCTGGCCGCCAGTCTGGCCAGTCGCATGTCTTCGCTGATCTGGTGGGCAAGCTGGGCTCGTCCGGCCCCTCGGATCACCATCCAGACGGGTAACACGCGCGCCGGACGTGACAGTTCGGGGCCGTATTCGTAAAAGTTAATTTCGTCTGTCGGCAGATCCTTGAGGTAGTCACCGGCTGTATGAAAGGCCGTTGTCAATGCCTTTGGGTCACGAACAAGTACACAGCCAATTCCCATGGGACAGTACAGCCATTTATGTGGATCCAGCGTAAGTGAGTCCGCCTCCTGCATTCCACGAAGTAACTGTCGCCCTTCGGTGGTCAGCGCGGCGAAACCACCGTACGCAGCATCCACGTGAAACCAGATGCCGTACTCCCTGCAGATATCTGTCAGTTCAGGCAGCGGATCGATCGTTCCGAGGTTAGTCGTACCCGCGTTTGCGACAACACACAGGGGAGCACGACCAGCATTGATGTCATTGCGCAACATCGACCGAAGCAGATTTACGTCCATTTGAAAAGATTTGTCGACAGGCACGGTCCGAATCGTGTCACTTTGAAATCCAAGAATCGAAACCGCTCGCGTGACGGATGCATGTCCTTCAGACGATACGTAGATGGAGACCGGTGCATCGTGATTCGCTCGGCGCGTACGGGCCGCTGCCAGGGCCGTCAGATTGGCCATGGATCCGCCACTGGTCAACACCCCGAACGCTGACGGTGCGTAGCCGAGCATCTCAGTAATCCAGCGGATGACAGTGACTTCAAGGGCACTGACTGTGGCACCCCCAAGCCAGGTGCCGACGAACGGGTTTGTTCCGGCTGCCAGCATTGCTCCAAGAATTCCTGCAAAACTGGATGGCCCGGGAATATACGCATGAAATCGCGGGTGATTTATCGACGTCAGATCAGGCAGAATACGTTCAAAAAAGAATTCCAGACACTCGGCATGATGCGAGGGAAGTTCCGGGAGCGGCTCATCGACCAGTGAACTGAATTCAGCGTGAGTACCCCGTCTGGCGACTGGCTGCTCTCTCAGATCCGAAAGATGATTGACGACTTCTTCTACGAGTCGGTGGCCCAGTGCCCGCATCTCCTGGATTGAAGGATCCAGCCGTTTCCGTGTCGACGTCTGATGAATTGGTGAGTCAGTCATTCAGACAATACCCGAAGTACTCATGAAATGGTTGCGGCTTCGGAGCAGCAGGGCGGAGTGCTACAACCGATTTCCGTCCTGCAATCGCTCCAGTCGAGCGAACAAACAATCCGGAGATCCACCGGTGATGTTTCTGCCACCGATAGTCTCGCGAATTGACGGTCCCTGCAGTAAACTATGTATTACATACGATGACCAATCACGTTCCAATATTCCTGCATCCACGAGGTCTCCCATGCTAAGAATAACTATTATCGCAGTGCTGATTTCCGGGATGCCGGGATTCGTGTCTGCTGCTGAAGCGCCTGGCAAAACCACTGAAATCAAACACAAAAACCTGACGTTGAATGTTCCGGATGCCTGGAACAATACCGGCAAACGGAACTCTATGCGGCTCGCGACCTACGAAATTCCGGCAGTCGCGGGTGACAAAGAGGCGGGTGAACTCGCGATTTTTAATTTTCCTGGTGGAGGTGGCCCTGTTGGTCAGAATATTAGTCGCTGGGTCGGCCAGTTTGACAGCAAGGGACGAGAACACAAAATCACCAAAGGTAAAGCCGGCGAACACGACTATTACCTGGTGGAAGTGTCCGGAACGTACAACAAATCAGTGGGGCCTCCAATCCGACGCCAGACCAAACCTGTTGAAGGCTCACGAATGCTCGCCGTAATATTACAACTGGAGAAAGGCGTCTACTTCCTGAAGATGACCGGCAAAGATGCGACGGTAAAAGCCCAGGCAACAGCTTTGCGCAAATCATTTGGTGGAAACAAGGACTCCGAAGAAAAATACAAAGGATAGCTATCATCAACACCGTCGAGGTGTCCTCATATTTCATTCCACTCTGTAAAAAAGAAACCGGCTCGTGCGGGGTCAGCCAGGAGAATTCATCGGGAACAGCAGACATGAACCGGCTTACGGATGATCGCCACAGCTTCGAAGTCATCCGACTGTTACCCGTCGAAACCACCTGATGCTTTGTCGAGTCTGGGCAAATTGAAGTGGACCTGAAGTCCTGAAATTTCCGGTAATTTGAAAATCTGAAGTCTCACGGCTTCGGTGACGACAGCGGAATCCCAAAATCCGGCATTCGTGATGAACTAGCCTGGCAATCCGATATCACAACGAGACAGCCGACAAAGATCAGCCCCAATTTCAAAACGTCTGCAGGCTTCGGGACGCTGGTCATAATGGCAGCAGCGTCTGGTGTGCATATCAAACCAAACGCAGGGTAAATTATCGAAATGCTTATCGGCAGCAATCCGATCGTCGATCGGCTTCCGCTGAAGATCGCTGACGCCCAGCGCGATGTCCTCTCCAGGCTTGAAGGGCGGTACAGGAGTCATCATGCAACAGGCACCGCAGTCATCACACGACTCAATGACGGGGAGATCCAGTTGCTGACGCCTGTGAAAAATGGGATCCGGATTCACGTTCTGTCCGTTTATAAAATGAGACCCTGCTGATGGAACAGTCTGACCCAATCGCTGCTCAGTCTGCTGACGACCTCACCATTACAGGAATTGCGACTGAGCTGCGTGCTGAATCAATCACCCTGCGCATTCGTTGGTTCGGACTGTGCGTTGGATACATCCTTGTCAATTTCGGAGGACTTCTCAACGAATCCGCTTCCCGAAGCCCACAGGCGCTGAATGCAATCCTTACGCTCGGAGCGGTTTACGCTGTGATTGATACCTGGTGGAGTGCCAGAGGCAAGGTGTTTCTTTCGGAATTCCGACTGGCTGTTTCCGCAATGGAGGCCCTGTTTATCGGGCTGCTGTGTTTCTTTGATGATGGCGTACTGAGTCCGTTTCGTTTCTATTATTTTCTCTCGCTGCTGGTGTGTGCCATTCGGCACACACCAGCACTGACATTTTCAACGTTTGGAATGCATGCGGTCAGCTATTGCGTTTTGGGACTGACGGCAACAAAAACAACTCAGGAGACATGGGTCACACTTGCGCTCACCGTACTGTTTCTGGGCTGGGCATCCTGGGCGATTAATGCTCTTACCGGACTTCTGAAATCGGCCGGCGAGCGTCTGGAAACACTGAATCTGGAACTGCGTGATAACCAAGCCACACTGGAATCACGAATTTCCGAACGGACTCAGGCGCTGCAGGAGTCCCAGGCAAGGATGGTTCAGCAGGAGAAACAGGCGGCGTTTGGACTTCTTGCTGCAGGAATTGCTCATGAAGTCGGCAACCCACTGGCATCGATTAGTTCAATCGTCCAGATGCTCAATCGCCGCAGTCAGGACGACTACACAGCCGGCCGGCTGCATATGGTAGATGCTCAACTGAGACGAATTCAGAAGATCCTGCGCGAACTGGTGGGATTCAGCCGGCCCGCCAACCAGGACGTTACGTCGGTAGATGTCCATGCTGTCATTTCTGATGCACTCAACATTGCCAAATACTACAAAAGATGGAAGGGAAAAAAGGTCGTAACACAATTCAGTCCGGGGATGCCCATACTGCGCACGGTATATGATCAGCTCGTGCAACTGGTACTTAATCTTGTCCTGAACGCTCTGGATGCGACTGACGAAGGTGCCACGATTACCGTGAGCACAGATGTCCTCGCTGATGACGAAGAGGTTGCCATTACAATCTCAGACCAGGGTCATGGGATCCCACTGGATGTGCAGCGACAGGTTTTTAATGCTTATTTCACGACCAAGAGCACAGGCACAGGGCTGGGGCTGTTCGTTTGCCGTCAGCTGGCAGAAACCGAACTCGGTGGCAGCATTGATCTGGTAAGATCCGATTCCACCGGTACCATCTTTCGTATTCGGCTCCCGCTGTAATGGCCGTTCCAGTTCGTCAATACAGAATGTCACACACGCTTGTACATTTGGTACTGGCGTTCTTTTGGGCAGGAGTCCTTGCCACCGGTGGTTGTTCAAAGCCGGTTTCTCCGGAATCGCCTTCTGTTGGAAATGAGTCAGCAGACATACCAGTGCCGATACCGGTTCCCGATTCTGCATCTGGCGAATCGGAAACCGACGCAGATCACCATGAGTCAATCGCTGAAATCGCAGATCCCGTCCCCGATGTCGAAAGACTGAAGGATGCGGAAATCACTTCGCAATCTCACTACAGGATTACTCAACGGTTCCCTGAACTGAATCGCTCGCGGCTTGCAGCGGCAGGAATCCATGTTCTCGAATCGCGCCGTCTGATCCTGCTGACAGACCTGGACCCGGAGATCGTTCGTGGACTACCACAACTTGCGGACGAGTATTTTGAATTCCTGGAACGAGTTTGCGGAAACATTCGACCCGCAAAGTCCGGAGCGGATTTCAGGGCAACGGGCTGCCTGATGCATGACTTCGAGCTGTTTCAATCCGTAGATCTGGTTCCGGAGCAAGTGGTTAGTATGCGCCACGGTCAGCAAATCGGATATCGGTTCTGGATGCGGGATCAGACGGACGATTACTATCGTCGACACTTGCTGTTGCATGAATTTGCACACGTGTACATGACCTGTGATACCGGCCTGAGGGATATTCCTGATGGCTGGTTCATGGAAGGTGCAGCCGAAGTGTTTGCAACTCATACGAAAAGAAATGGTGTAACGGATTTCGGTGTCATGCCGTCCGAGACGACGGAATTCGGGGGCTGGGGACGAATTTCGGCGATTCGGCCTCCACGGCGGGCTCATTCAACTCCGATTTTCGAACGCCGGAAGATTCCGTCCATGCAGGAGGTTCAGTTTCCGACAGTCAACCCGCCCGTTGACGATGTGCGTTACGCCTGGTGGTGGGCACTGTGCTGGATGCTCAGCAACCACCCCGAATACAAAGACGACTGGGCAGGATTGTGTTACAGCCGGGGACA
>JAKVAY010000045.1:0-1700 GCA_022447185.1 Fuerstiella sp.
GAGAACAAACCTGATGGATCGCATTGCTGATCGGCCGGAGTTTGAATCCGTACTGGAGGGAAGTTACCCTCCGGGAATTTCCCGTTACACATCCGGCTACGATACGTGACAGGTGGAATCCGCTCTCCTGACAAGTGTGAAGTCAGACCCGTTCCAGGTGGCTCTTCCCGATGTGGTCGGACTTCTTTGTTCGCTTTCCAACATTTGTGCACCGCGCGAAACTGATGTCACAGGACACTGATGTGGTGCCTGTAATCTCTCGCAGGCGTCAGTCCAGGAGGTTCACTTGAAACTACTTCCTGAAATCACTGATCGACCAGTCCGTCTGGGCATACTCATTAGTGGCGGAGGGCGTACAATGTTGAATCTGGCAGACCGGATTCAGGACGGCAGTCTGTCAGCTGAAATTCCACTGGTTCTTGCAAGTCGGTCAAACTGTGCCGGAATTGATCGTGCTCGTGCGGCCGGGTTGGTCTGCGAGCCGCTGCTGCGTCGGGATTTTGATTCTGTGGAGTCATTCAGTGACGCTGTCTTCGACCGGATGAGAGAACGGTCAGTCGACCTGGTCGTAATGGCGGGATTTCTGTGCCTTGTGACAATTCCGGATGATTTCGCTCTCCGCGTTCTCAATATCCATCCTTCATTGATCCCGGCATTCAGTGGCCAGGGATTTTACGGAACTCGGGTCCACCAGGCAGCGATAGAACGTGGAGTGCGTGTGTCCGGCTGTACGGTCCATTTTGCGGACAACGAGTACGACCATGGACCGATTATCGTGCAGCAAGCCGTCGCAATTCCGGACCAGGCAACACCGGAGCAACTTGCTGCGCTGGTCTTTGAGCAGGAGCAGGCTGCATATCCTGAGGCAATCCGTCGGGTCGCCTCAGGCCGGCTGCACATCGACGGTCAACGAGCAATCATGCTGCCGGACTCATAACTTACAGCGTTTGGAGGCGTTTGAGAAAATCAGTGGTTCATTGACTGTGAGATCTGTGAACACGTATTCCGAACATTTGCCATGATATGTCTGTCACGGGACAATGTGACCTGTCAGACAGTGATGTTGCCTGACATGACTTCCGGCTTTCGATCACTGAACAGGAGGTATTTATGCCCGATCCGTTTCTGAAGGACCTGTTGGCGACTCCTGGAACATCCGGATTCGAACAGGATGTGCAGGACGTCGTCCGTCAGTTTGTGTCTTCATTCGCAGATGAGACCTGGACCGACGTTCATGGTAATGTCTTGTGCACCGTTAATGAGACGGCTTCCCCCAGAATCCTGCTGGATGCCCACTGCGATCAAATTGGCCTCATTGTTCGCCATATCGATGACAACGGATTTATCCGGGTCAATGCTGTTGGTGGATGGGATATGCAGATTTTGCTTGGGCAAAGGATGCTGATTCATACGCAGAATGGTTCCATTCCTGGAATCATTGCCCGTAAGCCCGTCCATCTGCTCAAAGAGGCTGAAAGGAAAACGGTTCCCACCATCAGCGAATTGTGGATCGATATTGGTGCTTCGTCCCATGAGGAAGCATCCCAGCTCGTCCGCATCGGTGATTCTGCGACACCGGAGCCGAGTCTTCGTGAGTTGCAAAACGGACGACTGTCGGGAGTTGCGATGGATGACCGAACCGGCCTCTGGGTCATTTTTACGGCACTCCGAATGATCCAGGAAGCAGGTCCGTCAGCCGC
>JAKVAY010000045.1:1710-39505 GCA_022447185.1 Fuerstiella sp.
GTGCAGGAAGAAATTGGCCTGAGGGGTGCAACCACGAGTGCCTACAACATAAATCCGCATGTCGCGATTGCTGTTGATGTTACCCATGCGACTGACTGTCCCGGTATCGACCAGAATGAATTTGGCAAGATTCTTCTGGGTGGAGGTCCTGTGATTGTCCGCGGAGCAAATGCCAATCCGCGTGTGGTGGAACTGCTCACCACGTGTGCAGAGGAAAACGAAATCCCAATTCAGATGAATGCACTGGCCCGACCTGCCAGTAACGATGCTGCCACGATTCAGATCAGCCGAGGTGGTTGTGCTACTGGGCTGGTCACAATCCCCAACCGATACATGCACAGCCCGGTTGAAGTCGTGGAAGAATCGGACCTTCGGAATGCCGCCCGATTGATTGCGAATTTCTGCCTTTCCATTGATGGGCATACATCGTTTATTCCGTAGTGGGACGAAAAACAGGCACCAAAGCATTGGCGTTGTTTGTGATCTTTGAGCGTGTACGATGGAGTGGCGGAAATTTTTGGAAGAGTGGGTTGAGCAAAGGTCAGAAGTGCTTCCATCTCGAATTGATTCTGTGCAGACCAGTGGACCAACATCGCGACGAGCCTTTCTCAGTGATACCGGGCTCGGATTCGGGAGTCTCGCGCTGGCCGCACTGCTGCAGCGTGAGGGGTATGCTCGGTCTGGGGTTTGGTCCCCGCCAGACGGTCGACCTCACTTTACCCCTCGTGCTAAAAATGTCATATGGCTGTTCATGAACGGTGGCGTCAGCCAGATGGAGAGTTTTGATCCGAAACCAATGCTCAATCGTTATGCCGGAAAAACGATTGCAGAAACTCCATATGCCGATGCTCAGGATCCGGAAAAGCTGGCCATCGAACGGTTGTTCGTACCCGATGCGAACGGGAATCAGCGTAACAAACTGTACGGACTGCAGGTTGGTTATCGCAGGCATGGCAATAGTGGGATTGAGGTCAGTGACTGGTTTCCCCATATCGCACGCCATGTCGACAAGCTGGCCATAGTGCGTTCGATGTGGACAACTGACAGTAATCATGGGGCCCAAACGCAGTTCCATTCCGGTCGTCATATGAATGATGGCGACTATCCGACTCTGGGTGCCTGGGTTCACTATGGTCTGGGGTCGCTGAATGACAACCTGCCTCAATTCATATCCATGGGACGAAGAGAATACTGGATTCGGCGGGATGGACATTACCTGGGACCGGCGCACGATGCTGTTCCACTGCGAATCGACCCAAAGAATCCGCTCGACTTCGGTCGACCCGAAATTCCACTCCCCGGCGGATCAGAGGTAATCGGAGCGGATCTCATTCGGCAACTCAATCAGATTCGTCAGGCGAATCACCCTGGTGATGCAGCACTCGACGCCCGGATTGCTTCCTATGAACTGGCGTTTCGTATGCAGCAATCGATTCCGGAGGTGGTGAACGTAAGTCGCGAGACTCAGCAGACGCAGAGTCTCTATGGGCTTGACCAGGAGCACTGTCGCGAATTTGGCATGCAGTTGCTGGTGTCACGCCGACTGGTGGAACGAGGTGTGCGTTTCATTCAGATTCAACATGGCGGTGGAGGCGCCGGAGTCTGGGATGCTCACGGGAATCTCAAGGCCAACCATTCGAAAAACTCTCTGGCTGTGGATCAGCCCATTGGAGGCCTGCTCGAAGATCTCGATCGTCGCGGTCTGCTCGACGAAACACTAGTTGTTTTTGCAACGGAATTCGGTCGGACTCCGGGTTCTCAGGGGGCCACTGGGCGGGATCATCATATTTTTGGATTCAACATCTGGATGGCGGGTGGGGGACTCAAGCGCGGTGTCGTACACGGGGCGACGGACGAAATTGGATTTCATGCTGTGGAACATCGTCACTATGTGACAGATGTCCATGCGACAATCCTGCATCAGCTGGGACTGGATTCGCGTCAGCTGGAGATTCCAGGTCGCAAGCGTCTTGAGATTGACCATGGACGTCCGATTGACCAGATCATAGCCTGAGATGCAACACATTGATTTCCGGACATCTGCTTGCCACCGGTGTCAAGATTCGTTGTACTATTCACTCGTTATTGACTCAGTTTTGCCAAATGTCTGACAGAGTATCGTTTCAGTTATAATGTTAATCAGCGAGCATGCTGCCGAGAGTTGATCCGGAGACGTTTGATCCGCATATGGCGGACAGTCAGCCTCGCATAACATCGGTAATATCATTCTTTCCATAAAGGAAACACACATGTCGAACACACGCCGCCAGTTCCTGAAAAAATCTACAGCCGCGGGCACAGCGTTGTCGCTGCCGCTCTTCTGGCGGAAAGCGCAGGGCGCCCGTCAGGAGGCCAACGACCGCAAAACAGTTGCCTCGGTTGGCGTGGGAGGGAGTCGAGGCCGCTACAATCGAGGTGGCAGCATTGCAATGCAGGCTTCGGAGCTTGGGCAAACAATTGCGGTGTGTGACGTTGACCAGCCACACAATGAAGAATTCAACGCTAAGTTCGACAACCAGCTGTACACGTTCACCGACTATCGGGACATGCTTGAAAAGACCAGTCCGGATATCGTGACAATCGGAACTCCCGATCACTGGCATGTTCCTATTGCTATTGCAGCAATGCGCGCGGGGGCAGACGTCTATTGTGAAAAGCCCCTCACACTGACGATCGAAGAAGGCCAGCGCGTCAGCAGGATCGCCAAAGAAACCGGTTGTGTATTCCAGGTGGGGACTCAGCAGCGTTCCGAATATGACCAAAAATTTCTTCGGGCCATCGCCATGGTTCGTGAAGGCTACATTGGTGACAATGTGACGGCTCATATCGCGATCGGTGGAGCGCCCGAGGGTGGTCCTTTTGAAGCTACAGCGCCACCGGAAGGGCTGGACTGGAACATGTGGCTTGGGCCGGCTCCCGAAGCACTTTACATGGAACAAAGGCGTAAAATGTTCCGCTGGTTTTTTGAATACTCCGGTGGCAAGATGACTGACTGGGGGGCCCATCACATCGACATCGCACATTGGGCGTTGGGGAATGAAAATACAGGAGCCATCAAAATTAAAGGCTCTGGAAAATTCCCCTCCAGTGTGCCTGAAAACTTTGATTTTAATCGCTGGTTCGAAGGTGAAGTCTCATTGCCCAACGCATTTAACACGGCGATGAATTTCAACATTGGACTTGATTTCGCCAACGGCACACGGATGACTGTCAATAATGAGTACGTGTCCGAAGATGGTAAGACCAGGGAAGGCAACGGAATTCTGTTTGAAGGCAGTGAAGGACGTTTCTTTGTCAATCGTGGCAAGATGGTTGGCAAGCCGGTCGAACAATTGACCGAAGCTGACCACCAGAAGCTGAACGACGTGGTGGCTGATCTCTACGGCGGAGAACCAACACGCCATATGCAGAACTTTTTCGACAGTATCGAAAGTCGCACGGATCCTGTGTCTGACGTGCATACGCATCATCGCACCATGACATCCTGTCACATGTGCAATATTGCTCTGATGCTCGGACGTGAATTGGAGTTTGATCCGGATACAGAAGAATTCATAGGCGACGACCAGGCCAACGCCTTGAAGACTCGCCCCAGTCGACCTGGGTTTTCAGCCTGACGCTATTACGGACAGACTGGTCAAATCAAACGCCCGGTTGCTTCAGGCAACCGGGCGTTTTTTGTGGATTGAGGAGGCAGTCACACAATTTGGGGAGATGTACGGGCGTGTAGGCCGAAACCAGCTTGTGGCCTAGTGCTGTCGAGCAACCGGCACTTGCGTCACGACCATTACATTCGTGACGTTTTGGAACTCTTCGGATGGCATTCTGTTTGTTTTTTTTCACCGGCGCGACCGGCTGGACATGTGAAAACACGCTGTTTGGAGAAGGAAGTTGCTCCAGCGGGCAACAAAAGGATGTAGACTGACATCAGCAATCGACGTCACAGTTCTCTTGAGTCTAGTGCGTTAAACCCTTCTAATCCTTGCAGTTGAGTGTCTTTTGGATGAGTGAAAGTCGATGGAGAGTCGAATTTGAGTACGACGGACTCAAGTTGCAGACACAATTAGGCGAGCTGAAGTAAAACGATCAGCCTGACGTCAGTGCTAGATCCATTGTATCTCGGATCCCCATTCGACAGTTTCCTTAGCGCACGGTGAGTTTTTCACTGACGCCGACGACCCGGTAATTGGAGCAATTCATGTCTGACTGGCTGCAACGGTTTGTGGAAGACGGCACGGTTGGCGACTCTCAGCTGGAGGAAGCACGCAGCATGGCGGCCAACGTGGGCATCACGGTGGAAGACGCACTGGTTCGGCTTGGATACATCGATGGGAGCGACCTGGCAAGAGTTCAGGCGGACCACTTCGGCCATGATTTTGTCGATCTGGAAGGACGTCAGATTCCCAATACTGTTATTGAACTCGTGACAGAGTCACTGGCTCGTGAAAATATCGTGATTCCCGTGGAGGTTGATGGCGCTGCCGTCGTCATCGCCATGCACAATCCGAACAACATCGATGTCCTGGACAAGCTCAGGTTCATGCTGGACCGAGATGTCAAGGTCGTGATGGCTCCCATGGAATCGATCCAGGGTGCAATTAACCGTCACTATGGTCAGACAGAGACAGAATCTGTTGACACCATGATTTCTGATTTCACTGAAACAGAGATCGATTTCACGGATGTGGAGGCCACTCGCGCGATGGAGGGCGAAGAGGATGATAGCGCTCCCATCATTCGGCTGGCTAATTTGATAGTGGCCGAAGCCATGCAAATGCGGGCCAGCGACATCCATGTGGAACCGTTCGATGACAGAATTCGAATTCGCTATCGGATCGATGGTGCATTGATTGAACGAGACAGTCCGCCCAAGCGTCTTTTGGCTGCATTACTCTCTCGATTCAAAATCATGGCCAATATGGACATTTCCGAAAAACGGCGTCCGCAGGACGGACGTATCAAACATCGGTTGGGCAACAAAGAATTCGACCTCAGGGTTAGTATTTTGCCAACGAATCACGGGCAGGCAGTCGTGATGAGAATTCTGGACCGTGACAACATCAAAATCGGTATTCGTAACCTGGGATTCGGAGAAGACAACTACCGGACCTTTCAGAACATCATTCGCAGGCCAAACGGCATTTTTCTGGTGACCGGTCCCACCGGATCAGGCAAAACCACCACGCTTTACAGTGCTCTGGGTGAGTTGAACCGACCGGACCGCAAGATCATCACGGCGGAGGATCCGGTTGAGTACTATCTTGCTGGTATTAATCAGGTCGAAGTGAAACACAGCATTGGGCTGGACTTTAGTAAGATCATTAAGTCGATGTTGCGTCAGGCACCCAACGTTATCCTGGTGGGAGAAATCCGCGACACCGAGACCGGAGAGATGGCAATTCAAGCATCCTTGACTGGACACTTGGTTTTCAGCACACTTCATACGAACGATGCGCCCGGAGCCGTTACACGGCTTATTGACATGGGTGTACAGCCATTTCTTGTTGCCTGCTCGTTGATGGCAGTGCTCGCTCAACGGCTTGTAAAGGTGGTTTGCGAGAAGTGCCGCGAGCCGTATCAGCCGACGCCGGAGGAGGTTGACTTTTTCGAATTGAGTCCTGAGGAGTTGGGGGACGGAAACTGGGTTCGGGGGCGTGGTTGTGCGGCGTGTCAGCACACTGGTTACCATGGGCGGCGTGCTGTCTTTGAATTGATGACGATGAATTCCACGCTTCGTGAAATGGCATTTAACAGTGAACCATCCCAGAACATCCGTCGCCAGGCGCGGCTGTTTGGTATGAAAACGCTGGCGGATGATGCCAAAGAAAAAGCATCGCAGGGACTGACGTCACTTTCGGAAGTCCGCAAACTGACATTGGGGGGGCATTGAGCACTTTGTGAGCAAGTGTCTCCCCGGGGGTTCGGCAGGGAGGATTTCTGCCTGACGCCAGCGGTGGTATGTGTGTTGATAGAATAGCGTTGATTGAAAAATTAAAAGGTGGAGGCAGCGGTTTTTAGGCGAACTGTTTCCATCCGGATCACATGTTTTGAAATATTCATCGGCTACTGCGCAAAGCTCGGCATGGCGTGGTGTGATTGGAATAATTTGGTGCAGGTCAGTGAGGATTCGACCAGTCGTGCTGCACCCAATAAATTTCAGTGGGAAGAATTCGTGTAATGGCTCGTCAGCTTCAAATTGACAAGCTTCTCGAAACCGTCTGTCGCGAAAATTCAAGTGACCTGCACATCACAGTAGGTCAGCCGCCCGTGGTACGTTCAGGCGGTCGACTGATCCAGTTGGAAACCAAGACGCTCACCAAGGAAGACACAACTTCTTTGATGAAGAGTATCACTCCCGAACGTAACCAGCAGGAACTTCAGGAACTTGGGGGGACTGATTTCGGATTTGCGTACGGTGATCAGGCAAGGTTTCGCGTTGCCGTCTTCAAACAGCGTGGGATGATTGCGATGTGCCTGCGGCGCATCCCCAGCGAATTTCTGACCTTCGAACAACTGGGACTGCCACCGGTCGTGCGCGAATTGATTCAGCGTACGCGAGGGTTGTTTCTCGTGACCGGGCCGACTGGTTGCGGAAAAACGACCAGTCTTGCCAGCATGGTCAACTGGCTCAATCACAACATGGATCATCACATCATCACGCTGGAAGATCCGATTGAGTACTATCACGATCATATAAAAGCGACAATTAATCAGCGCGAAGTTGGGGTGGATGTTCCCAGTTTTCCGGAAGCGCTGCGCCGATCACTTCGGATGGACCCGGATGTCATTCTTGTCGGTGAGATGCGAGACCTGGAGACGATCCAGGCTGCGATCACGGCTGCGGAAACCGGCCACGTCGTCTTCGGGACTCTGCACACAACCGGTGCCCAGGGAACGGTCGACCGAATTATCGATGTCTTCCCCACCAGCCAGCAGGAACAGGTTCGAACTCAGCTGGCCAACGCCATTATTGGGATTCTGAGTCAGGCGCTGTTGCCTCGAAAACCGAAGGGATTGGTTGCTGCCTATGAAATGCTGGTCGTTACAAGCGCTATTTCCAATTTGATCCGTGAAGGTAAAACCTTCCGTATCAATTCGTCGATTCAGACTGGGCGTAAGTTTGGCATGATCCTGCTGGACGACTCACTGTTCAACCTGTGGAAGAACGGATTATGTGATGAACACGACGTTATCACCCGTTCAAATAGTCCGGGCGAACTCCGAGTGCGCATTGAGCGAGCAAAACGCGGAATCTTTGACGACGACGAAGATGACGACGAAGATGAATATGATGACTAGCTGCAAAATCAGGATTGTGCGTTCAGGGACAGAATCCTCTGCCCTTCGCCGTCAGGCGGGTGGCGGGCTTTTGTCTTCTGCTCGTGCGTCCGTTTTTAAACCGGGAGTTGACACTTCCAGTTCACCTGTATGTTGTTACATGCCGTTCGCCTAACCTCCAGCAGTTGTCGAATCAAGCAATGGCTCAACGCAAACTCGGACAAATTCTGATTGACCTTGGTTATCTCACCGATGACCAGCTTTGGGATGTTCTGGAAGAACAAAAACAGAGTCCCGGTGAAATCATTGGACAGGTCGCGGTCCGTATGGGCCATGTGACTCAGGATCAGGTCACGGAGGCACTGGCAGAACAGTGGGGAATGCCGGTCATTGACCTGGACGAAACCAACGTGCCGCCGAACGTGCTGGAAATCGTTCCCGAGACAATGGCTGAGATCTACAAGATCATGCCGATTTCTCTGAAGGATAATATTCTGACCGTTGCGATGGCGGATCCGCAGAACGTTGGGGCTCTGGACGACCTCCGGAATTTTCTGGGGCATGAAGTTCGAGGAGCGGTATCCAGTTCGGCGGCTGTCGAAGAGGCTATTTCGCGGTATTACTCAGACCGCGAGGAAACGATCGAAGACGTCATTGGTGATCTGAGTACTGACGAAGACAGCTTGTCGGTGATTCGGGGTTACGATCTTGCATCAGAGGAGGAACTTTCAGATGCAGCACCGATCAAGAAACTGCTGAATATGGTGATTCTGCTGGCCATTCGGGATCAGGCCAGTGATATCCATCTGGAACCGTTTGAAGACGAATTCAAGATTCGTGTGCGAGCGGACGGTGTTCTTTATGAAATGGTGCCGCCACCGCGACATCTCGCTAACGCCATTGTGTCTCGTGTGAAGGTGATGTCCGATCTGGACATTGCGGAACGCCGGTTGCCTCAGGACGGACGTATTGAGCTGAATGTTGGTGGTAATCAGGTGGACCTGCGGGTCAGCGTGCTGCCCACGTTGTTCGGAGAAGCGGTCGTGATGCGGATTCTGGACCGCACCGTGGTTGCGCTGGACCTGAACAAAATCGGTATGGATCCGTCAATTCTGACGCGATTTCGCAACATCATCAAAGCTCCCAATGGGATCGTTCTGGTCACCGGGCCGACGGGCAGTGGAAAAACGACCACGTTGTATTCGGCAATCAATGAACTAAACGACATCGAAACCAAGATCATCACCAGCGAGGATCCCATCGAATACGACATTGAAGGTGTCGTGCAGGTGCCGGTGAATCCCGATGTTGGTGTGACATTCGCGAATGTTCTTCGGGCAATCCTGCGCCACGACCCGGATATGATTCTTGTTGGTGAAATTCGTGACTACGAAACCGGCGAAATCGCCGTTCAGAGCGCCCTGACAGGTCACCTCGTCTTCAGCACGCTGCATACGAATGATGCGCCGACCGCGATCACTCGACTCCGCGACATGGGAGTACCTGCGTTCCTGATTACCGCAACGGTCGAAGCCATTCTGGCCCAGCGACTCGTGCGACGCATTTGTACGGAGTGTCGCACGGAATTCGAACCGTCGGACGAACTGTTAATGGAGTTGCAGTTGCCGCTGGATACAGCTCGCAAATACAAGTTCTACTATGGAAAAGGTTGTGCGCGCTGCAACAACACAGGCTACAAGGGTCGCATCGGACTGTACGAATTGCTGACTGTGACAGACGAGATTCGTGATGCCGTTGCGGCCGAGCAGTCGGCCGATGAAATACGTGACGTTGCTCGCAGCCAGGGCATGACAACTCTGCGCGAAGCAGGTCTGAAGCTGATCTTTGACGGCAAGACAACGATCGATGAAGTCGTGCGTGAGACTGTAATGGAAGATGTGGAATGACAGGATTTCTGTCAGTTCTGCGTTCAGTCAGGCTGCACGCAGATTCAACAGTGATGGCTTGGCGTCCTGGACGGCTGAAAATACAAGACTCACAACGTTTCCCACGCCTGTTGGGTCGGTAGACACGGAACGAACAGACTGCGCCTGATCGGCACAAATCATTTTGATCATTTTAGTTCACGGAACGGCGTCTGACTGCTTTCAGCGGACTCTGCGGTGTTCAGTTGCTGATGCTTCGAGCTGGACCGCGGGGTGTGGGTCGTCAGTCCGTCAGCTCCGATTGGAGAAGATGTTATGACAACGTTCCAGTATGAAGCGATGGACAGCACGGGACTCGAGGTGAAAGATACCATCGAGGCCGAGTCGGAAGCTGAAGCCCAGACGATGATTCGTGAAAAGGGCTTTTACGTCACGCAGATTCGCGAACAGCAGCGCAGAAAGAAGGCTGTGGCTGCGAAGCAGAGGGCTGACGAACGCAGGAAGACGTTCACGATTGGCGGCGTGAAATCCAAGCAGCTCACGATGTTCACTCGTCAGCTGTCAACACTGCAGGACGCTGGACTGCCGATCCTTCGTAGTCTCAGGATTCTGGAAGGTCAGAACAAAGCGGGTGCGTTGCGCAACGCGTTAATGGATGTGATTGAAGACATTGAATCCGGTAACACTCTGTCGGAGGCCATGTCGAAGCAGCCAAAGGCGTTTGACAATCTCTATTGCAATATGGTGAAAGCCGGGGAGGCCGGTGGTGCTCTGGAAGTCATTTTGCAGCGTCTGGCCGAGTTTCAGGAAAAGGCCCAGTCGCTGAAGCGAAAGATTGTGGGAGCTATGATTTATCCGGCTGCTGTCATCAGTGTGGCAGTGGGAATCGTGTCATTCATCATGGTTTACATCATTCCGAAGTTCAAAGAGATCTTCGAAGGCTTCGATCTCGACCTGCCGATTATGACGCAGATGCTGATCAGCAGCAGCGACTGGGTTTCAAAGTACTGGTACATGATCTTCGTTGTCCCGATCGCGTTCTGGTTGTTCGTGAAGATTGTGAAGAAGAATTCGACGGGGGCATTCGTCTGCGACTGGATCGCGTTGCGCATCCCGCTTGTCGGAAAGATTCTGCATATGGGGACGATTGCGCGCGTGACGCGGACACTTGGAACGTTGATTGCCTCGGGTGTTCCGATTCTGGAGGGCCTGATCATATCCCGCGATACTTCGGGCAATGCAGTGTTTGTGAGAGCATTTGACAATATCTACACGGCGATTCGTGAAGGGGAAACCATCGCCGTTCCGTTGAAAGAATCGAGAATCGTGGACGACCTGGTGGTCAATATGGTCGACGTGGGAGAAGAAACCGGGGCTTTGGACGACATGCTGTACAAAGTCGCGGACGTGTACGATGAAGAAGTCGAAGTCCGTGTGGAGGCACTGGTCAGTCTGCTGGAACCGATCATGGTGGTCGTGTTGGGACTGATCGTTGGATTCATTGTCATCTCATTGTTTTTGCCGCTTGTCCAGCTGCTGAACGATCTGTCGTAACAGGAATCTGTCGAAGTTCACCCGTTGGGTGTCAGATTGAACGCATGGTTCGACTGAAAATAGAACCACGCAGAACTGAACTACCGAACTACTGGAAGTCCGTTATGAGAACTCAGGCAAACACCGGTCATGAACAACGATCCGCCTTCACTCTTCTGGAACTGGTGATTGTGGTCGCGATTATCGGTGTGTTAGCGGGATTGCTGTTCATCGGTATGGGCGGGGCGCTCCGTGGCGTGGACGTGACCAGGGTGAAGGCAGAATTCGCTCAGTTGGAAACGGCGATGAAATCGTTCGAAACCGAATACGGTGTGATTCCGCCCAGTGCAATTGTGTTGACTGAAAATCCCGGCGCGGTAGCGTGGACTGCGTCCGCAAGAAATACGTTGCGGAGAATGTTCGGCGCTAACGTCGACTTCTCTCAGTTGGTTGATTTCAACAAAGACGGGGACACGGCCGATGTGCTGACGTTGACATCCAGTGAATGTCTCGTGTTCTTTCTGGGCGGCATGCGTGATGGCACTGACACCCAGGGATGGATGCCGTCTGGTGTCACGGGATCGGTCATGACCGGTTTTTCCCGTAACAAGGAGAAGCCGTTTGCCAGAGGAGGCAGTAATCGGATCGATCCACCGTTCACCCTGGACGTCAGCCGGCTCATTGATCTCGATGGGGACGGCATGCCGGAATACCGCGATCTCCCGGCGGAAGGGGACATTGCGGTCATCTACGCATCTTCAAACAATGGTGCGGGTTACAGCCATGCCGATGGAGCCGTGGCACATTACCACCAGTCGAATGGGACCCAGTGGAATGAGAATTCTTTTCAGCTGATTTCAGCAGGGGCCGACGGTGATTTCGGGTTTGATCCGGAACCGAATCCGTTTGTTGATCTCACCTGGTCAGACACCAGCGACGTTCCGTTACCACAACGGGACAATATTACCAACTTTGCACCAGGTACGCTGGACAACAATTAGTCGTTGGGTGTGTTTGTGCGGCGCGGTTTCCTTCCGGACACGGCTCTGTTTCTCAGGCGAATGCAGATGTCTCCAAAATCAGCAAAACTTGGATTACGGCACGGCTTCACGCTGATAGAACTGTTGATCGTGATTGCAGTGATCGGCATGCTGATGTCGCTCACGATAGTGGTTATGAACGGAATATCCGACCGGGCTATGAGAGCTGCAACAAAAGCCACGGTGCAAAAGATCAATGGTCTGCTGCAGCAGCGGATCGAGGCATTTGACCGGGCGTTTACGGATGACCGACGCGAAGACGCGATTCAACATGTTCGTGACATCCTGGAACCGGAAATCATTTTAGCCAAGGGAGCGCCACATTCACTGGAAAACGAAAGTGCGACCAGTGTCCTCGCTAAAAAGCTCGAATTTCGATTTCAATTTCCGCAACGTGTCCAGGACCGACTCGATGCGCCGAACAACCGCGACCCGCAGGCAACAGGGGCAGGGCTGACCGCGACAAACTTGCCGACCAGCTTATATGAAGTCATCGCCTTTCCGGTGGCCCGCACGCAGCTGATTGAAAAAACCGGGGGCACTCCCACCGTGGCCCAGGTGAATGCCCAAGTGAACGTCAACTGGGCGAAACATGATCGTGATACAGAAAGTGCGGAGCTGTTGTATTTTGCGCTGGTTCGTTCAGAGAGCTTTGGCGCGACGGTGTCCGGCGCGGATCAGTTCTCGGCCTCAGAAATCTCCGACACAGATAACGACGGATTACCCGAGTTTGTCGATGCCTGGGGCAATCCATTGCGGTTTTATCGCTGGCCGACTCGTCTGGTCGATCATAATCCACCGGTGCCGTTCAATCCGATTTTGTCAAATTTGGCTGATGGGACGGACGGGCGAGTGATCACTGCTGATGAAAGACGCGTGGCAGGTGTCCTGCTGAAGGGTCTGCCACCTGCTCCCGGGACAATCAGCGGCACACAGCAGCGTGAGCATCTGCTCGTCGATCCGGATGATCCGATCGGCCTGCTGTACACATTTCTGGAGAATCCCCAGTACATCGCCATGGGGATCGATCTGCAGGATTACATCAATGAAGACACGTTTCACACGATCGACACGTATCACACGCCATTGATCGTGTCGGCCGGCGCCGATGAAAACCTGGGGCTGTACGAACCCTGGTTTACGGACACGGGAATCTTTGGAACTCTTGCGCAGCCGGTCGGGGTTGTGTTGCCCGCAGTGCCCGTTTACCCACTGGCTGGTGAAGACGCGATGCTGGACAATGTGACCAATCGCAGTCGACGGGCCGGAGGTCAACTATGAATCGTGTGACTCGACTGTCTCCTGTCGCGACGCCGCGAAGCGGCTTCACCTTACTGGAATTGCTGATCGTGGTCAGCATTATTTCGATCGTGCTTACGGTTACACTGCTTGCCGTTAATCTTAACAACGAAGCTGAGCGTGTCAGGAACGGTGCCCGACAGGTTCAGTCATTTCTTCGAGGGGCCAAAGATCGGGCGATCAAGACTGGTCAAGAAGTGGGAGTCCGTTTCTTCTTCGGTCAACCCCCTTCCAGTGCTGACGCAACCACGACACAAATCATTGCGCGTCAGGTCACCGGCATGGCGTACATCGGACGCAGCGGCACATGGCCGCCTGTTGAACGAGCGGGCGAAGCCGAACGAATTGAACTGGTTGACAATAATTCGGATGGCGATACGGATGATCCGGGAGAAGCCTCGCTCATATCCTCACGCACGGACTGGTGGAGTCTCAAGCGTCGAGGCTGGCTGGTGACTGGAATGCGCGTGCGCATTCCAGACAGTTCGACAGGAACCTGGTACCAGATCGATGCGACTTCGATCGACACCAGTGCGGCGCCACCGGCAGAGTCCGTCCTGTGGCTGATCACTCCTTACCGCCAACCCGCTGGCCAGGTGAGTTATTCGATTGAGTTGCCATGGTCGATGTTACCGGAAGCACCTTCGATTCTGCCGGAAGATGTGGTGATTGACCTGGATGCATCGCGTGTTCCGGATTTCTGGCGTCCGACACTGGCAACCGACCTCTACAAGTCATTTGTTGACGTGGTGTTTTCTCCCCGAGGAAACGTGACGGGCGATGCGGCATTCGGACTGCTGCACTTTTATGTTTGTGATGCGGAAGATTCGCTGTTTCTTAAGGAACAGTTTGCCAGTGCGAACGGATTTGCAACTCTCAACACCAATGTGGCGGCCGGACAGGAGTTCGTCCCTATGGATGAGCTGAATGCAACGACTTCGCCGTGGGCTGGTGCGTACAATGTCAAACCCCGTCGTCTGGTCACCGTGATTCCACAGACGGGCGCTGTCTCGGTCCACGAGGTTTACGCCTACATTGACCCGGAAGTCGACCCGGATCCCGGTGATATATGGCCCGATAACGATTCATCCGGCGGACCGTCGCCCGGCGACGGCGACGGAATTGCAGACGATCCCTTTCGATTCGCGGAAACCGGGGAGGCATCGAATTAATGCGACGATCATTCCGGTTTCAGCTTTCCAGCACAGAACGCCGTGGAGTCACGCTCACGGAAGTCCTCATCTCGATGATGATCATGTCCATCGGTGTGATCATGGTCATGTCACTGTTCCCGATTGCAGCACTCAGGACACTGCAGGCGACACAACTCACCAATGCAACGATCCTGCGCTACAACGTTGAGTCAAAGATTACCCAGAATCCTCACCTTGTTTTTGACCCCGACCGCGACAGCAACTACACCGAACACGTGCAGAAAAACGTCGATCGCAACTACATTATTGATGCGCTCGGATTTTACACCTATGCACAGCAGTTTAAAGAGGGCACGCCCAGTCTTTCTTACCCCAATGGTTTTGAATACTTCGGCAACAACGGGGACGCCTCGCCGGTGTCCGTACCGGGGTTCTCGATTCCTCGATTTGGCGGTGGACTCAGAACGTTTGGAGATGATGACTGGAATGTCAGTGCGGCTGTAGCCAAAGCGTTGCGATTGCGAGCCGTCAGTTTGGCCAGTCATCCTGATGGCTGGACCACAGAGGTTGACACCGTCGCGTCTGCTGTGGAAACAGATGGTACGGGTATCGTCGGAGTCAAATTGGCGGCTCTAAGTGAGAGTGATCTGCAGAATGTCGGCACTTCGGAGGGACTGAACACAATCACTCCCTTTGTCGGAATGGTTCCAGATCCGGAACAATATCGCATTGTCGTATTTGACGCTGACGAACGTATCAGTCAGGCCTTTCCGTTGACGTATCTGGATCTGGAGAATGGTGGTACCGAAATTGGCGGTGCAGATGACGACATCGAAGCCAGTTGGTCCGAAGCGGATAGCCCGTCCACGTATGTGGATTTCAACGGCAACAACAGGATTGACACGCGTTACCTGCCGGTTGAATTCGACAACGAAGTGGGGAGAGTGTTGTTGCAGTCTCGGCGAACAAGTGAATTCAGCACGATGCTGTCGGTGCGTCGGCGGGCTGATGGAGACGCTCGCAGCGTGGATGTTGTTGTTCGATTTAAGAACGGCGTTGACACAAAAGATGAAGAGTTGTTTCCTGCGAATTGCCTGGGTGGCACGACTATCATCGGGGTGAAAAACAACGGAGCGAACCAACCCCGACTGAAAAAAGGTGGTTTTGCGTTCGAAGTGGAGAACGCCGTCTGGTATCGCATTACCAGCGTTCAGGAGAAACCTGCGTTTGGCGGGGCGGGGAATTTCAACTGGAACGTCTACGATTATCGTGTCACCGTGGAAACACAGATTCGTGAGTTGGAACGTACCGGGGCCGATTCGGTGGATGGTGTTCTCGACGGGAACGATGTCTCGAGTTATGGTCGAGTCATGTTCCCCACAGGTGTGATTGAAGTGTATCCATTGGGTTTCAAAGAATTTCCCGAGTCGCTTCGTTAGCCCCACAGATCAGATGGAATCCTCCGGCGGGATGAAGGCATGATCAACAAACACAGGCAACAAATCGGACACAACCACCCGTCAGCGTTTACGCTGGTTGAAATGCTGGTGTCTGTCACACTGGTGCTGCTCATCATGTCGTTGTTCGCCTCCATTTTTGGGTTGGCGACCGATACGGTCAAACTCCAGCGCGGGATCGCGGAAAACGACCAGCGGGCACGCGCTTTGGTGACCACCGTCCGCAATGATTTTCAGAAGCGCACTCAGCGAGATGTGATCCCGTATTATCCAACCGAAGATCCGACGAGCTCTCCGACGCCATTCGGGACACGCTCTGGTTACCTTTACATTAGTACCAACAATCCAGCCAGTTATCACGATGACATTATTCAGTTCACGGTTGATGCCAGACTGGTACAGCAGGACCAGGACGACAGTGTGTATTATGGTGCCAGTAAACTGCTGTTTGACCAGATTGCAGACGTAGTTGCTCCTCCGTCACCAGACACCGGTGTTTTGCCCAATCCGCGACAACCGGAGGCGGATGATCGGGATATTCGGTTGAATAATATTGCTGCCTCCAATGGCGCCGAACTTATGTATTTTCTGCGTAATGGTCAGCTGATCCGTCGGGTCAGTCTGTTGCGAGATCCCGGACCGATTGAAAACTCGGGCAGTCAAAACCAACCCAAAAGTTATACGGGGAACGAGTTTCTGGTCGACAAGGCCATTACCAGTGTTCCGGCAGGTGTGGCAGGCGGAGGACGTTTCTTTTACGTTTCAAATCTTTCCGCGGTTGATCTGTCTAATCCTGCTTCGAAGACGGCGGTGGAGCTGGGCGTTGTCAACAGCGATGATTTTCTGAAGCATTTCGATTTCTCAGCGCGTCCTGTTCTATCAGTGAATCAACCCACGAACGCTCTGTTTATGGGGATAGACGCTTTGAATAATGAACCGGCAGCAGGATTGTTTCCGCTTGCAAAACCGGGAAACCGCTGGGGCTTCAATCCAGTGACGGGATTCTCCCGCGAACATGACTCTTCCGTCAATCAGCGATTTATCGGACGTTTTGTTCATGCGGAAACGTCTGACCCCGATTTTAACTGGCCGCTGGCCCCTTCATTGCTTGGCAACGGCAACCCGATGGATGTTGTGGGAACCGTAGTCACGCTGCCTGCAAAGACTGGTGTTGTCACACAATTCAACGGTGGACTGATGGACCATGGTCGTGGTGGTGAACGTCGCGTTGAGGATGTTCTGATGACGAACGTCCATGAGCTTCGGATCGAGATTTGGGACGAAGCAATGGGTCGTTATGTCACGCCAGGGTATGGGGACGTGACCGATCCGGACAATGCTGTTGGTGACTATCACATTCGTAGAAATCTGCAGTGTGAACAAGTAGGATTGGGTGTATACAACTTCAAGTACGGACCATTGTCACCGGCAGCCAGCTCTCCTCAACCGGCTGTGTTTGACACGTGGCACCCTGAAATTAATTCTCGTGATTTCGATGGAGATGCCACGATCGAGATCAGCGAGACACAACCACCGTATATTCCGTATTGGAAGAACCCTCCAAAACAGACAGAATCGATTCCAGGTCCGTCCTCACCATTGGCTCCCATTGGTGACGCAACCTACTGGCGGGAAAATGTCACGTACAACGCTGCAAACGTCACGAATGGAACTTATGTATTTGCGCGGAAGTCGATAACAAATCCGGGATGGGAAGTGACGGGTAGCGGGTTTGATTGGGTCCAGGACGCTGCAGCGATTCCTGATCAGGCGTTTCAAATTGTCTATCAACTGGTAGAACCAGGGACTACTGATGGCTCGCCGCCAACCTGGCCGACAGCTCCAGGTCGACGCGTTGCGGACGGCACGGCCGAGTGGGAAGCCGTTGATAATCGCCGACCACTGAAGTCAGTTCGGATGATGATTCGGTTCAAAGATCAGGCGTCCGATCAAATACGACAACTCACGATGAATTTGCCACTCACGGATGATTAAACGAATAATCTCGTTGCTGCCTGTGGAACGACAAGACCGTCGCTGTTCGGTTTTTCTGAAACCAATGTGGCGATGGTCTCTCTTCCGAGACGCAATCTTCTCAACTGGTCTGCACAGCAGGCTGACTTGATGACATACACTTTCGTTCAGCAGTCACCATGAAACGGTGTGCTGAACCTGCTCCCTGTCGGGCGGGCCGAGTCCGGTTAAATGGAGTCGATGATCATGAAACCTTACCTGACAGTTCGTCACAATACTTCTGCACAGCGCCGTGGTTCCACACTGGTGATTGTGATTTCCATGCTGGGCCTGCTGTCCTTCATGGGAACCGTTTTCTATCTGTTTGCGATTCAGGAACGCAGTAATGCGGAAAATTTTTCTGCGGCCGCCAAAGTCGACGACGTGGATCTGGATGATCCGTTTCCCTGGGGATTGAGACAACTGATCAACGGTCCTGAAGCGTTCGAGAAGTTCAGTATTCTGGGCGATGCGACCAGTAACAATCGTCATTCGATGATTCGTAATCTGATTGGTCCGGATGTCACGCCTTACACAGGTCTCGGCGTGCGTGTCGTTTATGGCGGGGGTCTTCCAATCACCGATGCGGATTACAACCTGTCGGCCGACGACCCGCTGGGCAATGGCGCTGGGTCGGGGGATGTGGATAATTTGTTGAATTTTAACGACTCGATTGCAGCCTGGGGCGACACGATTTCAGATGAAGGCACATTGGCGGCTGCTCGCGACTATGCAGGAGTCGATGCACTGCCTTATCCGGACGTCGATTACACGGCACCCGACATCAATAACCTCTTTCTGGCCTACAAGGGCTGGGCCATTCGCGACAACGGTGCCGCAGCCTCACCGCGCTACGAGCGCGTCCAGGTCATCATCCCGTCGTTCTTCCGGCCGCAGTATCTCAAGTCATCTGCCACCAACAGTTCGGGTGGCAAGAACGTTCCCACGGACCATAACTGGTACGACCCGGTAGCGCATCCGGAATATCAGCGACGGTCATTTCGCCCGCACAAAAATCACATTGGCGGAAAAGATGCTGCCGGCAATCCTGTCTATCGATTTTTGGAAACGACTCGCGATTCGGGGGGGTTGCCAACCGCGGGCGCATTCCCGTTTGTGCCAGGCGAAGGTGACAACACGGCTAATTTCGGCAAGCTCGGCGTCTGGACCGGTGATGTTCCCGAAGATTCGCTCGGCTTCGAACTCGATTCAGACAACGATGGCGACGGGATCAAAGAAGGCATCTGGATGGACCTGCAGTATCCCATTCAAGAGACCACTGATGGGCGATTTTATGCAACATTGCATTCATTCACGATCTACGATCTGGATGCTCTGCTGGATCTCAATGCCGTTGGCAATCTGGCGCAGCTTCCGCGTAATGGAAACATCAACGGAACGGTCGTCGGTGCCGGTAATCTGATGGCGACTATTCCGCTGTCGGACTCAAATCAGGGACTTGGTCCCAATGAAATCAGTCCGATTTATGCACTCTTGCCGGATACACCCGGGACGGCCAATGCTTTCAGTGACTGGTACGGAGCGAATCCGAGCAACGCTCTTGAACAGGCGAATATGGAATTCGCCTGGCTGCTGGGTGGACGGATGGACTTTGACACGCCCAACTGGACCGATCTGTATCCGGGGCGATGGGGCGATGCAAATGCGCTCGTTTATCACAAGGTCTCCGCTGGTTCTTCGGTCAGTACCCTTCCTCGTCCTGGCGTCGCGGGAGACCTGACTTCTGCATCGTCCTCTCCGTCTTTCGGTGGTGCGAATGGTCGGGATGACAACCTGGACAGTCTGGAGGGAATCGCGTCCACCGTGACCGGAGTTCTTCGAGGCTTCCAGCATCCGATGGACTTTGCGGGGAAAGGAACCAATCGCCTGGCCGCCGATTTTCGTTTACCTAATATGCTGCAGAATCCAGCGGGCAGTCCGGAAGCCTGGTTGTTGTATGGTGGGTATTCGGCGGTTGGGACCGCCGCCGCCAATTATTCGCGGTATATGCGGGGCATCGACGGCATACTCGGTAATGCAGACGATTTATCGATTTCTCACTTCATTGATGCGTTGTTCGAAGATCCACTGGAAATGATCATGGATCTGGACTTCGCGGTCCGTCCTGATGACGAGATGTTTTCCGTTCAGGACATGTTGATTGGTCATCTTACGGAGACCGACAAGAATGCTGCTCAGGGTGAAGTGAGTGAGCGGCTCCGCAAATTGATGCCGATGACCTATGCGGCTGGTTCTGATCGCACGGATCGGTTCACCACGCTCACACACAGTTTCCGTCATGTGCCGTTTCTGGAACAGCCGGCGGGTCCACGCTCATGGGAATGGAGCGCTGATGCCGATGGCGACGGAGCTATGGAGTTTCCTCCAAAGTTTGGCAGCGTACTACCCTACAGTGCTGTGGATCCGTTTCGTCCGGAAGTGCGTCGATTGCTGACCATTGAAGCCGGAGAACAGCGGGAAAGTCTGGGACAGTTGTTACTGAGCATCAATCATATTCTGGATGTGAATCGTGCGACCAACGCACCGGCGGACGACTCTCCCGAGTATCTCGCTCATATGCAGCAGTTTGGTCTTACATTTCGCAAATTGGTCGAACACCCCGACGATTCTGCGGCAGGTACAGTGACGTCTATGCCGACGATACAGCCGGCCTTTCCTCCTCAGAATCCAGCGGATCAGGAATATTGGGCAAGACGCGATCGCCAAAAACTGGCACGAGATATCTACGTATTGCTGTATACCCTGGGTGGTGCCGAAGTCAGTGGGACCAACATCGTTGACTACACGCAGACTAACAACAGTTCGGTCGCCGGAGCCAATCGACCTCGGTACACGGAAGCGCGACTGCGACAGATGGCCCAGTTTGCCGTGAACATGGTGGACGCGATGGATACGGACAACGTGATCACACGTTTTGAGTACGACAAGAATCTCCGCGATGGTTGGAAACTGGACGACCTCCCGTGGACCTCAACCGATCCCGCTTCGGCAGACACGTTGGTGCCCACCAATGTCACGGCGAACGGGCTTTATCCTGAAGATGCCGGAAACCGTGGCGTGGTGTATGGTGTTGAGGCACAGCAACTGGCTTTCAGCGAAGTGCTGGCTGTCCATTCTCCGGACTTTACACCATCATCATTCAGTGATGACCCTGCAACAGAGTACGATGACACCAATGGCAATCGCTACATGTTGCACGTTGAGTTGCAGAATATGCTGCCCATGCCGCTCGATTTGGACGCCGGTGTGGCGACAGCCAGTTCCAACGAGGACTACGGACTCTGGCGTTTGGCCCGGTTTGACCGGAGCGGTGCGTCGAATGTACAGGCGGCAAATGCCGACCAAACGCTGACACTGATGCAGGGAAATGGCACCCTGGCCGGTGGAGGTAGATTCACGATTGCGACTGCAGGGTTGGATGGCACGCCCGCGGCCACCAATCCGACCGGATTTGGGACGGCTGATTTCTACATGGACGCCGACACCGATGCCAACTTCAATTTGATTTCCCCTGATGGAACGACTGGCACGATCACGTCCGGTGCCACACCGGCTCCGTTGTGCGGTCTGGATCTGATTCACGCGACACACAACAACCAATGGCTGCTGTCCGGAAACAGCACGGACCGAGGACGATTTCTGGACACAATGCAGACCTACCAGGGAAATGCAGACTTCGGCATCACGTCAGTTTCTGGGTTGAACGGTCCGCGCAATGGATTCGACCTGGTTTTGCAGCGCCGTCAGAATCCCAACCTGCCTCAATTGCCACTCACTCATAACCCATGGATCGAAGTCGACCGAATTAAGGCCGAGTTCACTGAGTTGTACGATATCTCCGGCGGTGGTCCTGTCTTGAACCTGGCCAGTGTCAAAAGTCTGGAGCGGCACGAACCGCTTAACGGACAGCAGTCGACTGGTCCTGCAGATACGGGTGTGAAGGAATACGATGCAGCAAAAGACCCGGGTCTCAATTTAGTCGACCGTCTGAACACGCTGGGAACCAATGTCAACAGTGTGACCAACGACGGCACACCGGCCATACCAAGGTTTGAATTATGGCAGGCTCATTTCGATCGCGATTTCGCGTCCAGTGGCGAATTGTTGAATCTCCCCATTGTCGGCCCGAAACTGCTGACGCGCAGTATCGACCGCATGCGGTATGCCGGGTTCCAGCAGGCCCATCCTGATCCAGCGGTTTTTGGTGGCGTTCCCGACCCGGACCTGATCACAGGGGCAGCGGGGATGTTCCTGCATCCCGATCTGCCGACAGCGACGCTGCCGGTTGACCGAGCGAATGCGTGGTATCGACTGATGCAGTTCGTTGAAGTTCCTTCGCGCGTCAACCGCATGCTGGGAAACTACATCAATCTGCAGCGTCTGCCTGGGAAACTGAACCTCAATACGATCCGTCACCGCCAGGTCTACGCCGGCCTGCTGGATGATCTGAACATAGCCAATCTGCCGGTGATGACCGATGCCGATGGAAACGGCGACCTGAACGGACCATTTCTGACGTCAACAACGCCGGATGGAAACGACGTGATACCTGGATTGACGACAGGCCGCGATCGCTGGCTGGAACTCATTAACGAACGTGACGGCTACGTGCGCACGGTCAACGGTGATACGGGCGCAGCCACAGATATGTGGCTGCCAGGCACACCGAACAGCCGCCCATTCCGCTCGATGGCGTATACTCGCGGAACGACGGCTCCAGGGAATGATATTGGGCTGGATGAGACGATTCTTCGGCGGGTGGGGGCGGATCGACAACAGTCAACGTCAAATGCGTTTGGAGAATCACCGGACGACACAACGACGAACCGACACTTGCTGGAAGCGGGTACCGATGGATTCCATCGCAGGGACCCGTTGGACGCTGAGTACAACACAGTGGTCAGTGGAGCAACCGCCAACATGGTGCATCGCCATCAGTTTCTGTCGAAGATCATGAATAACACCACCACAACCAGTAACTGTTTCATTGTCTATGGGACGGCGGCTTACTTTGAAGCCGTACTGGATCCGAGTGGTGTCTTTCGGATCGGTGGCCGAATGGGACTGGATCTGGACGGCAATTTGAATGAAAAAGATGACGCAGGTTGGGAACAACGTGCTGTATTCGTCATTGATCGAACCGAGGCCTTCAATGCATTTGATTCTGCCAGTGGCGAAATCGAATGGGAACGGCTCATCAAACACCGTCTGGACCTGGCATCGGATGGACAGTAAGGGCCGGAGTCGCTGTCACGTTCGGTTCTGACGTGGCGCAACAAATGACTCTGACAGGTTGTTCGGAACATCAGGCAAGAGGGATGAGTTCCCTGATTTCAAGACACCGGAAGGAGGATACTCCCGGAGTCTCCCCGGTTCTCAGCGACCATCAGAAATCAATTTCTCGACCAGTGGTATGATATCCGATTCGTAGGTGAACGGTTCTTCGTTGGTCGCACTGTCTTGCATCATTGATGCGTCGAACCTTTTGGCCAGCGTTCCGTCAGATCCATACACATAGACCGCAGGAATCGACGGCAGGTCCAGTGCTGCATACAGTTCGTCTGATTCGGTGGTGCACAGATAATTCAGTACATCGACGTTACACGTTGCCAGCGCCTGTTTCACACGGTCCTCATAGAAGGTTGGGGGCTTTGATTTGATCCCGGCGTAGTCCAGACTCAGGCTGATACAAACAACGTCATTCGGTTTGTCTCGCTGCAGACGCCCCAGTTGAGGGAGTTCTTCGAGACACGGAAGACACGTGGTGGACCACAAATCGACAACCACGACCTTACCCGCACTTTTCTGTATGTGAGCCTGTACATCGTCCCATGTACCGGGTTCCAGGCTGATCGGCTGCACGTCACCGGCTGACTGTGGTGAGGAAGAATCAGCCGTCGCTGATTGTGGTGGCGAAGAATCAGACTCTGAAGACGAGGAATCAGTCTCGGGAGTTACGTCCTCAGCAGAAACCGGATTCGGTTCCTTTGCAGGCCCAGGATCTGCACATCCCGTGATGAGGACCGAAAAAGCAATCAGCCCGACAGGGTGGATCAGAAAATGTGGACGACTGGATGCTGACATGAAACAGATTCCAATGACAGAGTTGAAGTGAACACTGTGGTACTCGAAATTAATTGTCGAGCGCAACATTGCATCGGGCAGCAACGATTACCGGTATCGGGTGACGTGGCCGTGTGAAACACAGGAACTGGATTCCCTTTGCAGTGCCGCTGACCATTCGAATCCCACATGAAAACTCCGGGTGGACATTCGAGCTGCTCACCATCGCACGGTTTATTTTGGACGTCAAGTGGCCGGGCAACAAACATGGCGATTCAACTGACGGTTGTTGCGTTGTCGTCAAATTACGAATCGGGAGCCTAAGTTACGCGGCAGATAAGAATCTGCCTGGCGACCAGACGGCACTGGTTCCCCGGGTTTGGGCAGGTATTTGTGTCGTACGACGACCGTTTCTTTGTTGGGTACCAGTCAGCTCCGTATTGGCGTTTTTTGTGGCGAACGTATGGTGTCCGTAATGACAACGTGCAGGGAGCACGAACACCACCAACGCGATACGGACAAGACCGGCGCAAAGATCTCGGAAGGTCATCAGGACTCAATTTTTGAATTGAGTCCTGAGGTGTCCCAGGGTTGTGCGTCGGCAAGTTCGGATACGGGAACCATTCCCGAAGTTATCTCGCCATCACAGGCATCCCAAATGCGATACTGTTGTTGGTTGCTGAAAAGAGGTTGTGATTCCACAAAAAGGCATCGCAACTGTCCCGGTTCAAACAGGCACGCGTCCTGAACGATTTTGAGCAAACGCTCGTTGTGCAGATGTCCGTCTCCAAAATTCCAGCCTAAAACCAACCCGGCCACACATTCGCCATCCAGCCATTCGTAATCCCGAAGTTCTCCCTTCAGCGTCTGGGGAAGAAGTCGTCCGACCATCCGGCCGTGTAAATGCATGAGCCGGAACGCCATCGCGCGGCTGAGAACAGCCTGGGTAGTTGTCTCGTTATGAAACGCTTCGAGCTGGTCCGCCACCCAGGGTGAAGTCATGGTGAGATTTTGATGCAGCTTTCGGTAACTGGTGCCCTTGAAAAACCAGACACTCATCGGCCAGTTACCGGCGTAATAGCGCATTGAAAGCAGAAACGAGATCTTCCCTGGTCGGAAATTACCCACCAAAGGAACAGCGAGACTGGTGACCAGGACTACACTTCCGATGAGTACTCCGGCATCGGTCACTCCGACCGCTGGCTGTCCCCAAAAAAGAGCAAAGGCGCCATATGCAACCATCACGTTCCACTCGAGGGGAACTCCAGCGGGAAAATTGATGGTGATATAAATATGAAGAAGCAGCATCAGTCCCATACCGACGTCCAGCCACGGACCCGGCGGTGCCAGCAGCAGGAAGCAAGGCACGCTCAATTCAAGAGCTGTTCCCAGATACGCCATGACCTGGGCAAGACGTGAAGGTCGGAGGTCATCCGGATAAGATCGATACATTCGCCGGCGAAACCAGGCAAAGGGCAGCACGGGACTATTGCTCACCATGACCGATACGACAGGGCCAAAATGACGATTAAGTTTTGAGATTCCGGCAAAAAACCACAGGGAAGCGGCGACGATCTGGCAGCCTGCGATCCATTCCGTTGAAGAATTGGCGAGCACAAAAACGAGCGTCATCACCACGTAGTGCTCACCACGTGCAATAAGAAAAAGGGTCTTATCCGCGAGCGTCGCAAGTCCCAAGATAAGCACCACTGGCAAGAGAACGTTGTTCTCCAGTGTCGGTTCTGTCAGTGCACGTACCAGCACCGCTAACAGAGCCGCATAGATGAGGACATCCCAGACGGTTCGTTTTGTGCCGCCCAGGACTGGTAGTTTCGGCAACAGTGCGAGCTTCACCGTTCCTGTTCTAAGGAAGTAGAGCATGCCCCCAAATGGTGGTAAGTATCGGCCGGTCAGCGGCCCGCTGCCGCAACCGAAGCCCATGACCTCGAAGAGAAAACTCCACAACAACGCTTTTTGAAATGCAAGTGGATGAAGCCACCACGAAGCGAGGTCAGAGACACTTCCCAGGGTTGGTGTTATCGAGCAAAATAAGAGCCATCCAGCGATGTAGAGAGCCATTTTGCATGCATAAAAAATGTAAACAAACAGCGGCGTTCCGTACCCTTCTGTGACCCACGAACGGCACGCTGCGCGAGCTCTGGTTGAAAAATCCCACTCGCGCCACTTCAGCGGATCGTATTGGGGAAGTTTGGGGGTAAACCAGTGCATTATTACCCGACAGGTGCACCGCAGTTGGTTATCACGGCGTTCCTGCGATCCTCTCGTTTGAAGTTCACAATTGGTTTTCGATCGTTATGTCACGACCGGGAATCACCCAGTTCTTCTGAAACCTTCCGGACCGTTTCAGATACCTTCTTTAGTGTTGTCGGAAGAGATTTAGCCTGAACCGGGACTCTTCCGGCGACGGGCAATGTTGGGGTGGAACTCGACACGTGTGGACGACATCGGACGTCAGGAACGATTGAGTGGTTTGAAGCGACCTCTGCCAGGTGACTCTGCCGCATCACCTTGTCTTGCTTTGCGTTCCTGCTCATAGATCCGGTAGTTTCCTTCGCACCACACCACGTTCGTGCCGCCTTCGAATGCCAGAATGTGAGTCGCGATGCGGTCAAGGAACCAGCGATCGTGACTTACCACAACGGCACAGCCGCCAAATGTCGTCAAACCTTCCTCCAGGGCCCGCAGGGTATGAACATCCAGGTCATTGGTGGGTTCGTCAAGCAGCAACAGGTTGCCTCCCGAACGCAGCAGCCTGGCCAGATGGACTCGGTTTCTTTCTCCTCCGGATAAACTCCCGACACGCTTCTGCTGATCCGCTCCCCGAAAATTGAACCGGCCACAATAGCTGCGGGCGTGGATCTTGGCTTTTCCAACTTCAAGTGTGTCGTGGCCGTCAGAGATTTCTTCGTAGACGGTCTTGTTCGGATCCAGCGCATCGCGTGTCTGATCCACGTAGGAAAGACTCACGGTCTCACCAATCGTGAGTGTTCCGGCATCCGGTTGTTCCTGTCCCATAATGATTCGAAATAATGTAGTCTTGCCGGCTCCGTTGGCACCGATCACTCCCACAATCCCACCCGGTGGCAGATTGAAGCTGAGGTTCTCGAACAGCATTCGACCGTCATAAGATTTCTGCAGGTTTTCAGCGATGACAACCTTCGTGCCCAGCGAACGTGACGCCGGAATCTGAATCTGAGCGGACCCTTCCCGAACGTCGTAGTCACGAGCTGCGAGTTCCTGGTACCGCTGCAGACGCGCTTTGTTCTTCGTGGATCGTGCTTTGGGCGACATGCGAGCCCATTCGAGTTCCTGTCGGAGTTCTTTTTGACGACGGCTTTCGGAACGCTCTTCCTGCTGCAGTCGTTTCTGTTTCTGTTCGAGCCACGACGAATAGTTTCCTTCGTACGGAATGCCTTTTCCCCGATCCAGTTCCAGGATCCAGCCAGCCACGTTGTCCAGGAAATAACGGTCGTGCGTGATCGCGACGACGGTTCCAGGAAACGATTTGAGAAACTGCTCCAGCCACGCCACCGATTCAGCATCCAGATGATTCGTCGGTTCGTCGAGCAGCAGGATATCAGGATTCATCAGCAGCAGCTGACACAGAGCTACTCGTCTTTTCTCCCCACCTGAAAGGTTCTCGACGATTGACTCCGCTTCAGGCAGTCCCATCGCGTCAGCAGCGATCTCCAGACTGCGGTCAAGTTCCCACAGATTGGCGGCGTCAATCTGGTCCTGCACTTTGGCCTGTTCGTTCAGAAGGGTTTCCATTTGTTCCGGCGACATTTCTTCGCCAAGTTTCATGCTCAGTTCGTTGAAGCGGTCGATGATTGCTCGTGAATCAGCCACAGAATCTTCGATACATTCACCCACGGTTTTTTTTGGATCCAGCCGTGGTTCCTGTGGAAAGTAGCCGATGCGAATTCCCTTTGCCGGACGAACGGTCCCCATGAAATCGGTGTCTTCCCCTGCCATGATTCTCAGCAGAGTACTCTTGCCGGATCCGTTGTCGCCCAGAACCCCAATCTTAGCTCCGGGATAAAATGCCAGCCAAATGTCCGACAGAACTTCTTTCTCGTCGTAGAGACGGGTCAGATGTTCGATTGTCATGATGTACTGTTCGCCCATGGATTTCCGATTTCTGTTGCTGGAGGTCAGCAGTGACTGGTCGTCAAATTCGTGACCGAGTGGCAGGTGATGTTGATTCAGGAGCTGTCGACGTTGGCCGGTTGCCGGACGAAGAGTTGATCTGTTCCGGCATTTTGCAGCCACCGGATGACATCTGTCGTACAACCTTGGGGTCAGACCGATTAAATGTCGGCGGTTGAAGAAATCAAAGCCGTGAAAAGATCAGTGCAAAACTGTCGGGACTGAGGATAGATTCGTGCGTCCGAGGTTCCGCGCGGACCCGCGACATTCAGGACTCGGATTTTACGATCCTTAATCCAGTCCACAACAGTCTGAACATCGTCTCTCGACAACTTCTCAGCAGCGGTTGTAACCGATTCGTCCTGCAGTCGGAAAATGTGCAGTGGTTTGGTGTGTTGGCGAGCCAGTCGTACGGTCAGTCTGGTACCGCCAGTGACCGAATTTCGAACAATCACCAGAGTGCCGTCGGAGTCACGGACATTCCATTCGGTTCGGACGGCATAGTTCTGTGAATCGGTTTCCAGCAGCGGATAATGACACGGAATTTTCCCATCTTCTGCTCGACGACCCATCGGGCACCAGCCGGCAATTGGAATCCCTGCCTGCAATGCAGCGTCCAGTGCAGCTCGGTCTACCCCTGTCTGACCGCCCGAGATGATCGTGAGACCACTCGTGGGGATTGAAAGGCTGGTTCTGTTGACATTCATCCACTACTGTCCCGGTCAGCTGAGATAACCGAATCGTAGCGTTCCAGTCGTCACGAGTCAGCGACCGCCGTTGTTCTTCCAGGGGGTCTCAGTGATTCACGCGGTTGTACACGGGATATCACAGTTCGTTTTGTGATCGATCTGCCGGAGATGTTGCTGTCACCCGAGGACTGCGCTTTGCCATCTCCGCCAGATTGAATCAATAAGCAGCCGTGGTGGTTGATCGCGGTTGAAAGCAGTGAACAGTCCGAAATTCAACGTTAAACAGAAACTTCTGAATGCCGACTGAAACGACGAGCGAAGAATGCGATCCAAAAATCGGGGTATCAGCGAGCAACGAATCAGTAAAACGCTCGATTCGCGATGACTTGAAGCATTGTGGCTGCGGCTTTCTGATGGGAGCAGCCGACATCGTTCCAGGAGTGTCCGGCGGTACGATGGCACTGATTGTCGGAATCTATTCCCGATTGGTCACGGCCATCAGCCACATTGATCGTCGTTTTCTCACATATCTTGCCGGTAGAAAAATTCGGGAAGCGGCTCAGCACGCGGATCTTCGATTTCTGATCGCCGTCGGATGTGGAATATTACTGGGAGCCGGGGGACTGGCTTCGGTCATGAAGATTTTGCTTTCGGATCATCGAACACTGACATATGGAGCGTTTACAGGTTTGATTCTGGCTTCGAGTTTGTTGGTGTCGCGGCAGGTGATCTCCTGGTCTCCGCGACGTGTGACCCAGCTGTTGGTGGCGATTCTTGCGGCCTGGTGGTTGGTAACGCTGCCGGTACTGCAGAATGCACCAGACTCACTGATTTATCTGTTTTTCTGTGGCATGATCGGCATCTGCGCCATGATCCTTCCCGGCATCAGCGGTGCGTTCATTTTGTTGCTCTTGAATTGTTATGAGACTGTACTGGGAGCGATTCGAAGTTTTGTGCATTTGGATTTCAGTGTCGAGGTCCTGGGGATTCTGGTTGTTTTCTCAACTGGTTGTCTGATGGGCCTGCTGGCATTCAGTCGTTTATTGAAAAAACTTCTGGCCACATATCACGATTCCACAATCGCAGCTCTTTGCGGATTTATGCTGGGGTCGCTGTATCGCCTCTGGCCCTTTCAGAGGGATCTCACACCGGACGTTGCAGACTTCAAACACAAGACATTCGAACACTTCATACCACGAGAGATGTCAGCTGAAGCCTGGACCACGGCGTTTACGGCAATGCTGGCGGCCGTATTCGTTCTGTCGCTTGATGCCGTGGCTCGCCGTTTTAGCAGCCGTTAGCTGACGGATTCACCGCGATAGCTCAGATCGAGTAGTTCCACCGGGTGCAGAACGGAAATATTGCGGCCCGCCTGTTTGAGTTGTGCCTGAAGTTGCAGCGAACATCCAGCGTTGCCGCTGGCGATGATGTCGGGTTTCGTTGCCAGTAAATGGTCAATGCGTCTCCTGCCGAGGCGATCGGCCATTTCCGGTTGAGTCAGATTGTAGCTGCCTGCTGCTCCACAGCAGAGTTCCGGTTCGGCTACGGGAACCAGCTTCAGCCCCGGAATCTGATTCATCAGTATTCGAGGTTGATCACGAATCTGCTGAGCATGCTGCAGATGGCAGGCGTCCTGATAGGCAACCGTCGCATTGATGGCGCCCTGCGGCGTTACCAGACCCAGGTCAGCTAAAAACTCTGAAACATCTTTCATGCGGCCCACGAAATCGTTGCTGGCAGAACGATCTGTATCCGGGTGCAGTTCAGCAAGGATATGGCTGTAATCTTTGAGCATAGATCCGCAGCCGGCCACGTTGACAATAATTGCATCAAGATTTTGGTTCGCGAATGCCTGCACGTTTTGATGGATCAGATCGACGGCGGGTTCGGACGCTCCACTGTGATAGTGGATCGCTCCACAGCACTGCTGGCTTTGCGGGATTACGACCTCGCATCCGTTCTGCTGCAGGACTCGTGCGGTGGCCCAGTGAACGTGACGGAACATGGCATCAGCAACGCAGCCAAGAAACAAACCCACGGTAGCGCGATGCTGTCCGATTGCCGGAAGACGAACAGGGAGAGTGTCTTCACGAGCCTTCAGTTCCGGCAACTGCTGTTGCATGCGACGCAGTCGTTCGGGCAGCAGACGATTCAGCCTGGTCGTTTCGACGACTCGGTCCAGTTTTAGTTTCTGGATCCAGCGTGCCGGTGTCAGCGCCCACGCCATACGGCGTCGGCTGGTAAACAGACCATACATGATCCAGCGATGAAACCAGTCAGGACGGGCGGACACCTTGAGACCGTCCCGCGGCTGTGACTGCATTTCCACTCGAAATGGTTCCAGGAGGCGTCCGTACTGTACGCCGGACGGACACGCGGTTTCGCAGCTGCGGCAATCAAGACAGAGATCCAGATGCCCGCGTACTCGGGCGGTCAAATCCAGTCGCCCATCCACGACTGATCTCATGAGATAAATTCGCCCGCGCGGACTGTCGTTTTCGTCGCCGGTCTCCACATACGTCGGACATGCCGAAGTGCATAATCCACAATGGACGCAATCGAGAAAACGCTCGTAGGGTATGGACTGCCCGATGACGGGCAATTCAGGCTGGCTCATTGGATCAGTCATTTCTGTCAGCAATTGGATGCGATCACACGAACACCTGATGGGGGTCCAACGCGGCAACCAGGCCTGCCGAAAACACACCGGCACGGCGTCGGCTGACCGCATCACTCTTTGTGATTCGGAGGTGCCCTCCGTAATCCTTCAGTAGAGATTCAATCTGATCGACGGCATGATCCGGCAGAGGTTTTGAGTCATTCGATTGAACGGCAATCACACCGTTTCCTGCATGGCATGTTGCCGAAAGTCCCTGTTCATTGACGATGCGACAGACATGGGGCACCTGCGAGGGCAGTGAGTTGATCACTGCCACGGTTTCCGCTTCGAGATGTCGGCGGGCGCCCGATCCGCAATAGGTTATTGCTGCAGTTGTATCTGGCGCGCAGACTTCAGTGGATGTTGGATTACTCATGTCACACGCGAGTTGCCCGATCTGCCATTCACAAACATTCGGTGGGCCCTCCACTCCAACATTTAGCGACCATGTCGAACCGTTCGGAGAATCCAGATCGATGACAACCGGCCGAGCTGCTGATTTGTTCAGTGAGTCCAAAGACGCTGCTACGTCGAGTTCAGCCGCAAATTGCCACTGCTGTATGACGAACTGTTCCGGAACAGGTTTCAGCTTAAACGTCAGTTGACTCAGAATTCCCAGCGATCCACGTGAACCGACCATCAGTCGACAAAGGTCATAGCCCGCGACATTCTTGACGACGCGCCCGCCCGCATGAAACACTCGCCCCAGTCCGTCGACGGCTTCGATTCCGATCAGATAATCTCTCAGCGTGCCGTATCCATATTGGCGTGGACCGGCCGGGTCGGATGCGACAAACGCACCCACTGTCATTTCCGGGTCCGCGACATCGACGGGGAGCTGCTGACCTTCTGATCTGAGCAGACAGGTCAGGGTCTTCAGTGTCATTCCGGCCTCGACAGTGATGGTCATATCCCGCGCCGGATACTCCACGACGGCATTCATGGATGACAGGTCAAGCTGATGAACATTTCCGGTGACACGACGTGCTGCGGTGAGAGATGTCGCGTCCGTACCCGCCGATTGAACGGCGTCCACGATGTCACGGACATTCTTGACAGTCACAGTATTTCGAGCGTTGCTCGACATGAATCAGTCTGCTGTGCTTGCTGGTTCGAGTTGATGGAGAAAAGAACGGGTTGTGGAATTGAAATTCTGGTTTGGTGATTTTCATTTCCGGTGGAGTTGTCACATGGCGGCTCGACGTCCTGGATGCTCACGCTGGATGTGCTCCATTCCACAGGCTCCGGCTGTTGGCAGCAGTTTGCCCGGACTGCAAATTCCATCCGGATTGAACACGCGACGTACGTCACCCATGACATCAAGATCCTGTTCCGAGAACAGGCGATTCATAAAGCTGATTTTCTCGACTCCAATACCGTGTTCCCCGGTGACACTTCCACCCAGTTCGATACACATTTCGAGGATTTCGTCGCTGGCGTCCATCACGCGTCTGACCTGCTCGCGGTCCCGTTCATCAAACAGCAGAATGGGGTGCAGATTCCCGTCACCGGCGTGGAACACGTTGACGATTCTGATGTTGCAGCGTTCTCCGACATCGGCAATGAATTTCAGAATCTGCGGTAGTTTGGTACGAGGGACCACACCGTCCTGGGTGCAGTAGCTGGGAGCAAGCCGACCGATTGCTCCGAAAGCCTGTTTTCGGCACTTCCAAAGCAGAGCTCGTTCTTCTTCGGTTTGTGACAGGCGGACTTCGCGTGCTCCACTTTGTTTGCACAGCGTAATGATTGTTTCGGCTTCCTGATCCAGTGCCACATCCAGACCGTCGACTTCGATCAACAGCACGGCTGCCGCATCCAGTGGAAAGCCGAATGCAAACGCTTCTTCCAGTGCGGTGATGATTCCCTGATCCATCATCTCCAGTGCAGCTGGGACAATTCCCGCACCGATAATACTGCTGATTGCCTGTGACGTATCATCTGTGCTGTCGAAGACAGCAAGCATGGTTCTGCAGCTTTCGGGATTGCGAGTCAGTTTTACCCAGATTTTTGTGACGATTCCGAACGTGCCCTCGCTGCCGACGAACAGCCCCGGAAGGTCAAGATCGTCGCCGCATCCACATGGCCCGCCAATCTGGACGAGTTCACCGGTCGGTGAAACGAATTCCACCCCTGTCACGTGATTAACAGTCACACCATACTTGAGCGTATGCGGACCACCGCTGTTTGTGGCGACGTTTCCACCAATGGTACAGGCGCCCTGACTCGATGGATCCGGAGCATAATGGAATCCGGTCCCCGCCAGAGCTCGAGTTAGATGGAGATTCACCAGTCCCGGCTGAACAACCGCATAGCGATCCCGAGTATTGATTTCCAGTATCTGTTTCATCCGCGTGAGTGAAATCATGACTCCACCGCCGACTGGCAGACATCCACCCGCCAGACTGGTTCCTGCACCACGGGGGACAAAAGGGACCCCATGTCGGACGCATGATTTCACGACCGCCTGAATTTCTGCCGCCGACTGTGGAAACACGACCACATCCGGAACATTCTTTTCGACGACATATCCGTCGCATTCGTAGACGAGTAGTTCATCCTGCGAACTGAGAAGTTGATCGGTTCCGACGTGCTGGGCCAGTTCACACAGCAGATCGTCGGAAATAATGCCGGAAGGCGCTGAAATTGTCATTGAATCATGTCCGCAAAAGAGCCGCAGGTGTACTGCGACGTCTGTCCAATGACAAGTCTACAGCACATCTGCCATGGTGTCAGAATTTACAGTGTCAGAATTTACAGTGTCAGAATTTACAGTGTCAGAATTGTGTTGATGTCTACCTGGATGCTTTCATCGCACGACTGACGGCAGCCAGGGACGATCGGCAGCAAAACGGCTGACATCATTCATGATCGGAACAATTCCGGCACCGATCTCCGCCGAAACACAGGTTCTGCAAACGTGACTGAGACCATCACCTTTCCGACCAAGATTTCATGTTTTCGAATCCCTGAGGAACCAGAGTGACGCCCATTGATCAGGTCCACATTCCGGGAGAATCGGGACAATTGCTGCGACCGATCCTGCGTGCCCAGTGGGTTTGTGGCGATTTGTCAACATTTACCCGGAAGCCCGCAGCACGATCGTGTCTGTGACCTAACCTCCAGGAAGAGGATTGTCCCGGATCTCCGTCTGTCGATTTCGGAATGTGCGCGGCAATCGGGAACAATCGTCACCGGAGATGTCGTCATGGTTATTCAGACAGTTCCTGCACGCAACAACACGAATGAGTTCGAGAAACTCAAGTCGCACATTCACGGTAAGCTCGTCGAAAAACTGGATCTCACCAGAGTTTCCGAGCTTGAAGGTGATTCACTGCGCCGGGAAATTCGCGTTGTTGTGGAGCATCTCTGCGACACAGAAAATCCCATGCTGAACCGAGCCGAACGCGAACGGCTGGTTGAAGAAGTACTCGACGAAGCTTTTGGATTCGGTCCGCTTGAGCTGCTGCTTAAAGAAGACGGCGTTGCAGACATTATGATTAACGGACCCAGGAACGTATTCCTGGAAAAGAATGGTCGCATCGTCAAGTCTGAAGTGACATTCCGAGATGACGACCACCTCCTGCAGATACTGGATCGGATCGTGTCGAAAGTCGGTCGTCGTGTCGACGAGACGTCGCCGATGGTCGACGCTCGTCTGCCTGACGGTTCCCGTTTGAACGCAATTATTCCGCCACTTGCACTGGACGGCCCGTCACTGACCATTCGTCGCTTCGGATCGAATCCTCTCACTCTGGATGATCTGCTGAAATTCGGCGCGTTTACACCTGAAATGGTGATGTTCATGGAAGGGGCAATGAAAGCCAAAATGAATATGATCATCAGTGGCGGGACGGGTTCCGGAAAAACCACGCTGCTGAATACGCTTTCAAGTTTCATCTCCAACGAAAATCGTATTGTCACGATTGAAGACGCGGCCGAGTTGCAGCTTCAGCAGGATCACGTATTGCGACTTGAGACTCGACCTCCAAACATTGAAGGCAAGGGCGCAGTGAGTGCGACAGATCTGGTCAAAAATGCTCTGCGGATGCGGCCTGACCGAATTATCATCGGAGAATGCCGTGGTGGTGAAACACTTGACATGCTCCAGGCAATGAATACGGGCCACGATGGCTCTCTGACCACGGTTCACGCAAACAATCCCCGGGATGCCATCTCGCGGATTGAGACTCTGATCAACATGAGTGGTGTGGAACTTCCCCTGTCAGCTGTGCGAAAACAGATTTCATCTGCGGTCAACCTCATAATACAGGCCAGTCGGCTGCAGGGAGGAGCTCGAAAGGTCAGCTATATTTCTGAGATCGTCGGAATGGAGCAGAACACCCTGGTGATGCAGGACATCTTCAAGTTCATTCAGGACGGAATTGACCCGGACGGTAAAGCAGTGGGGCACTTCGAAGCCACCGGGGTACGGCCCATGTGTGTCGAAAAACTCGAAGCAGCCGGAGTGCGACTTCCACCAAGTATTTTCCAGCAACGTACTCTTCGGTCGAATTGATCGGGACTGTTGATCGATCTTCAGCACTGCCTGGTGTCGCTGACGCTGAAAACCAAACAGGAGACAGTTCGTTATGGATCCCATTGTGATGATCTTAATCGCGGCATTCCTCGGTATCGCCGCTCTCGTCGTTGGCATTGGGATGCTGATTCAGAGTCAATCGACATCAAAGACAGAGTCACGTCTGGCCGCATTCACTGGTGGTGACATCGGTGGAGCAAAAATCGTCGATGAACTGATGCGCGACAGATTCAGCACTGCGACCGGGATCCTGAGTTCACTGATCAAACGGTTCAAGCGGCTGCCATTGTTTTTTCAGCAGGCAGAGTCTCCTCTGAAAATCGAACAATTTCTTGTCCTTTGTGCCGGAACAGCCGTGCTGGGGACATGCATCACGATGATCGCGCGGGCGCCAGTAGCTCTGTGTCCGGTTGGCGGCGTAGTGGGGTTTGCGATTCCCTGGGGTTGGCTGGCATTTAAACGATCCCGACGGTTCAGCCGATTTGAAAAACAGTTGCCGGACGCTCTGGACCTCATGTCACGTGCTCTGCGTTCAGGTCACAGTCTGGCATCCGGACTCAGTGTCGTAGCGACTGAGATGCCCGCTCCAATTTCAACAGAATTTCACAATTGCTACGAAGAACAGAATCTCGGAATTCCTCTGGACAAAGCTCTTCTCAACATGCTGGATCGAATTCCCAATGTGGATTTGCAGTTCTTTGTGACTGCTGTGGCAATTCAAAGGCAGTCCGGCGGTGATCTGGCGGAAATTCTCAGCAAGATCAGTGGTTTGGTGCGCGAACGATTCAAAATTCTGGGCCAGGTTAAGGCCCTGACCGGCGAAGGACGGATCAGTGGTATCGTATTGATGGGCCTGCCACCGGTGCTGTTTATGGCGGTTTATTATCTCAATCCCGACTACGTAATGGTTTTGTTCGATCACGAAGACGGTCGCAGAATGATGACAGGAGCCATCATTCTGCAGATTGTGGGCGCCTTCGTTATCCGCAAAATCTGTGACATCAAAGTCTGATTGAAAGTCTTCACTTTGTTGACCGCTTTCAAAGATGCAACGAACGGACGTGTGTCATGAATTCCGAATTCATTATTCCGATTGCTGTCTTCACCGCAGTGATGTGTGCGGTCTGGGCAGTCATTTCCGTGTTTACGAAAAATAGTTCCCGGACTGCTCAGCGTCTGGAGGAAATGCGAGATCCTTGGTTGCGTCGAGGGCCGGATTCCGACAATGGCAAGATGAATAACATCATCGACAAAGCGGCCCCCACTCTGTCGAAGGCACTCGATTCGGGCAACGAAGAAGATCAGAGCAAACTGAAGATCCGCCTGGCAAACGCGGGCTATAGTCATGAAAATGCACCGCGTAATTTTCTTGCCATTAAGATGGTCTCACTGGTGCTGGGACTGATCTTTGGTGGTGTTTACGGTATCGCCAGCGTGGAGAGTAATTCATGGATGGCGTGGATCATCGGTGCCGGTCTTGGTTTCTACGTGCCGGAAATGATCCTGACAATGATGAAGATGTCCCGCCAGACGAAGATCTTTCTGCAGCTTCCGGATGCCCTCGATCTTCTGGTGGTTTGCGTCGAAGCCGGACTGGGACTCGATGCAGGAATGCGTCGAGTCTCTCAGGAACTGGTGAGCGGTGCACCGGAAGTTTGCCAAGAACTTGGCACCGCGAACATGCAGTTGCAGATGGGGAAACCTCGCCGACAGGTTCTGCATGACCTCGGAATCCGCACGGGGGTGGATGATATGCGGGCTCTGGCCGCTATTCTGATCCAGGCCGACAGATTTGGATCGTCGATCGCGCACGCCCTGCGTGTTCAATCCGACAGTATGAGAGTGAAACGCCGCCAGATGGCAGAAGAAAAGGCTCAGGCAACTGCGGTCAAGATGATCTTCCCACTGGTTCTGTTCATCTTCCCCGGAATTTTTGTGGTGCTGGTTGGTCCTGCAGGCATCCAGTTGATGGAAAACCTCATCAACAAATGAGTCG
>JAKVAY010000045.1:39515-104133 GCA_022447185.1 Fuerstiella sp.
TTCGATTCTAATGCGGTACAGGCAAGCTGATCTGTACCCTTTCCTATTTGATTTGTTCCAGTCGGGATACCCGGACATTGACACCAGGACTGTAGACAGCATGGCCAGGCTGACTGTGGCTGGCATGGTGTTCCTGCACTCCAGATGTGAATGTTTCGTGGCACTGCAGTACATTCACGGGCGCAAATTCGTACGGATGGTGTGAAACTTCTGCTGTCAGGAAACGGCCACCCGCCGACTGAGTAATCAGCGTATACCGTTCAAGCAGAAAGTGCTCTAACGAACCCTCGTGTGACAGGCGAAATTCTGTAGTCGTCAACTCCACATGGACAGCGTAAGCATGGTTCGGGGAATGTCTGCGTCGCCCGGTATATTCAAATCTGTTTGACTGTGTGCTGATGTTTTGTGTCATTCTGCAGTCAATGTAGTTGAGGTTCCAGAACGTACGCGCTGTCCATACAGCAAGGCGACTGTTGGCGTCGAGACTGAAAAACCACACTCCAGTGACACCGCTCTCGTGGCGTACGTAGGTGCGAACGTTTGTTTCCAGGAACCAGGAGATACCGGGCCACGCCGGTGACCACCAGGGGCGCACTCGTTCCATCGCGAACGGGACCAGTGCGAGCCATGCCGAACCATCGAATATTTCCGGCTCAAGTCCGTTTGGCAACTGAATCTGTAACTGTTCCGGCGGCACGCGCCAATGCAGAAAGACCAGGTGTTTCCAGTTCTGATACCCTGCGACGGTCTTTGGCTTCTCAATTAGGCTCATGTCGAATCGCTTGTACACTAAGTCAAAACAGACGGGACGGATCTGTTTGCCTTCGGTATCGACTTTTGGCCGACCGTTGAAGACAATTGGTCATCGTTTGTCGGACTTGAGACGGTGACGGACGATTGGTGATCCGTATTTTCTATATACTGCCAGCCTTCGCTTGCCGTATGAAATTTAAGGCCTTCAACGTCAAATCCGGACCAGCATACTCAATTCGTGGCCACGCAGGTGTGCCCTGTTGAAATGTGTGTCGTGGATAACCGTTTCATCTGATCAGCACAGGATCGAGAAATGCTGTTTCGTTTGACTCTTGTTCTGTTGACCACTGTTGTTGTGTCCGGACCCGCATTCGGACAGATTGACATCGACGGGTCCCTCAGCAGTGGATCCCTGTTCGGTGCCAGAGAGCAGGTCAATTCAATTGACCTGTCTGCTCAATTGGTTCAGCTGGATGCACGGACCGTTGAATTGCGGGTGACTGCAACGCCTCCCGCGGACTTTTATATTTATTCCACCACAACTCCAAAGGGACAGAAAACACGGATCACACTTACCGAAACTGGAGGTTTGCACCCGGCGCAACAGCCGTTTGCTCCCGATCATCCGCCGAAAGGCAAATACAGCAACGACTTTGCCGGTGACGTTGAGAAATTCACTGGTTCGGTGACGTGGTCCCGACAGTTCATGTCGGTGGCTCCGTTGTCCGGAACAGTCCGAATGGCTGGGAATGTCAGCGGACAAATTTGTACGGAAGACAACGGAGGTGACGGAGGGATTTGCGTATTGCTGCGGCCTGCCCCCGAGTTCTCAGCTGAGCTGGTGGTCGATGAATCCGCGGCCACGACCCCCACCGAAGTGCAGAGTGTGTCGACTGATCACCCCTCGAGTATGACCGTGACTCTGGACGACGAATCGTCTGGTGCCGGGAAGATTGGTTACACGGTGTCACTGGAGCCGAGTGATGCGCAACCGGGGGATGAAATTACACTGAACGTTCGGGCAGATCTGGCTAAAGGGTGGCATACGTATTCCGTAACCCTGTCCCCGGAAATTCTCGGAGGATCACCAACCGCCATCAGGCTGCAGGAGTTAGCCGGGCTGCAGAGTGTCGATGATGAATTCACAACGCAGATCGTTCCTGAATTGCTTGACAGCCCCCTGGGAGGGTCGCTTGAGGTTCATGAGCAAACGGTCACGTGGACCCGCCGCTTTGTCGTGACAGATGCGGAGGCAGTTGTTGCCGGAACGATCGAAGGTCAGGTTTGCAGTGACACGCACTGCCTCCAGCCGGGAACAGCGACGTTCACTGTGGCGCTGGGAGGCGAGGAAACCGCAACTCTGCCAGCGTTTGCAGCCGATGGAGACGGCGATAAGCTTCCGACGACAGATGCAGTTGCGGTCGGCGTTGGTGTTGCTGCCGATGCCAGGGAGCAGGGACTGCTGGTATTCCTGCTGGCTGCTGTCGGAGCAGGATTTGTTGCGCTGCTGACGCCCTGCGTGTTTCCGATGATTCCAGTCACAGTGGCTTTCTTCCTTAAACAGGGCGAGTCTGGCCAGGGAAACACGAAGCTACTTGCCGTGATCTATTGTCTGGGCATCGTTGGTTCGTTCACGATAATCGGTGTGCTGGTTTCCATAGTCTTTGGCCCCCAAAAAATGACCGAAATGGCAAATGGTCCATGGCTGAATCTGCTGTTTGCAGTCGTTTTTATCGCATTCGCACTGATGCTGATGGGGGTATTTGAATTGCGTATGCCCACATCGATCGTTAACTGGTCCTCTCAGCGTGAAAGCGGGGGTGGCTTCGTCGGTGTGCTGTTCATGGCACTCACATTCACGCTCGTATCGTTTACCTGTACAGCCGCGTTCGTCGCTAACGTTCTCGTTTGGGCTTCCAGAGGCGACATTATCTGGCCGACGCTGGGAATGCTCGCGTTTTCCACTGCATTCGCGTCGCCATTTTTCTTTTTGGCGCTGTTTCCTGGACTATTGACTCAGCTGCCCAAAAGCGGTGGGTGGATGCAGAAAGTCAAGTGCACTGCCGGACTGATTGAGTTGGCTTTTGTCGTGAAGTTTCTGAGTGTTGCAGACATTGGCTTCAGTAGCGATGCAACTCCCCGGTTTCTGGACTTTTCATCGGCGATGGTACTGTGGGCGACTCTGGCATTTGTAACGGGACTGTATCTGCTGGGTGTTTTTCGATTTTCAAAGGACACGCCAACCGAAGGAATTTCACCGATTGGCGGGCTGTGGGCGATGAGCAGCATAGGACTGGGGTTGTTGATCTGTGTGGGGCTGTTCAGTCCCAGACCGCCGGAAGGCTGGGTTTGGAATCAGCTGGAAGGATTTGCGCCACCTCGATTTGAGCGTGATGTGCTCAACGACCAGTTCGCAGAACTGACTCAGGCTCGTAACTGGTTGTCACACGATGGTCTCGCCTATGCACTTGAAGTCGAGGACGGTGTTGCGGTGGCCCGAACCCGTTCGCGACCGCTCTTTATCGATTTCACGGGAGTGAATTGCATTAATTGCCGCACGATGGAAAAAAGTGTGCTGAATCAGGAGGAGATCCTCGACCTGCTGGCAACCGTGCCCAGGGCCCAATTGTATCTCGATGAAATTCCGACGGTTGCTGACGCTGCTGAAGAGGGCAGCATTTTGGAGCGGAATCGACAGCTTTGCGAACAGCTCACAGGGGGGGCTGCCATGCCGACATATGTTGTGCTTTCGCCCAACAGCATGACAGTGCTGTCGGCGACGACCGGGGTCGTCAGTAAAGAGGCATTTCGAGAGTTTTTGGATGCGGGTATTCAGCGATTTGAGGAACTGCAAAAGTCAGTCCATGCGAGCGCTGCGGACCGGAATCGTAATGACCGGCAACTGTAGCTGCAAACCGGGAGAACCGGTTTTGGGCCGGTGAGCAGCTTCCAGCCAGGCCCGACACACAAACGGTGCGGGGGCACTCGGAAATTCTGTCGGTGAGTGTCTGACGACTGCACAGAGTTCCGGCTTAGGGGAGTCCAAACAGGATTTCTGCATTTTGCGTCGTTGTTTCAGCAAATTCCTCATCGCTGAGTCCGTGAACCTGTGCCAGACATTTGGCCGTGAGTCGCACCCAGGCCGGTTCATTGCGTTTGCCACGATTGGGATGTGGTGCCAGGTAAGGTGCATCGGTTTCAACCAGAATTCGGTCGAGCGGAATGGTTGCTGCGACAGCTCGAAGTTCGTCGTTCTTTCGAAACGTCGTCATGCCGGCAAATGAAATGTGCATTCCGAGTTCAACACATTCAGCTGCGGTTTCAGTGTTGCCACAGAATGAATGCATCACGCCGTGAAGGGGGCCGTGTTTTGCTTCCGTTCGCAGGACATCAAGTACGTCAGCCTCTGCCTCACGACAGTGGACGACGAATGGGAGTTTTCGTTCAATGGACGTGCGGATGTGCCGGTGAAAGTACTCCCGCTGCAGGTCGATTGGTGCATGATCCCAGTATTTGTCGAGTCCTGTTTCTCCTATACCGACAACCTTTGGGTGATCGATGAGTGACAGAATAGATTCCCAGTCATCGGGTTTCACTTCGTGAACATAATTGGGCTGGATTCCGACGACGGCAAAGACTGATTCATGCTGTTCAGCAATGGCAACAGCTGCCTGACTGGTGCTTTCGTCAATTCCAATTGTGAGCAGATGACTGACACTGTCATCGACGGCACGTTTGATGACGTCGTCCCGTTCCTGCCGAAACGCTTCCGCGTCCAGATGGCAGTGCGTATCGATTAATCGAGGTGCCACAGACAATGTTCTATTCCGGTTTGATGGGGGTCAGGGTCACTGATCGGGGATCGAATCGATAAAACGTTCGATCAGGAAACGAGTCTTGCAATTCATTAATTTCGTCAGGAGTCCCTGGCAGACGCGCGACCAAAACATCGTTCTGATATTCCGGGTCGTTGATGATATAGCTGAGCTGAGGATCAGACGCAGTTTCATCAACAAGAACAATTGCAGGTTTGGTGACTGCGGGTAAGTTCACCATCCGATTAAATTTTTCGAATTGCCGACGCGACCAGGCCAGTTCGCTGGTCGCTGAAGAGATTTTTGATGGTCCCCACATTGCTTCGGCAGTGAGCCAGCCGGGAAGCAGGGCAGCCAGCAGAAAGCTGATCAGCCAGAATCGACGCACTCGATGTGGAACCCCTTGTGAAATTTCGCGGGTCAACAATGAAAAGCCGGCCGCAGCAAGGGTGAGGATCAAGGGCGCGGTTTCGAACACGTAGTGCCAGTGCATGATCCCGGAAAACCAGTACGGCACGTGTACAAGATGCAGTGTCAATACACTTGCGATCATAAGCCACAGGACGATCGTCTGGTGGAACTGGTCCTGAGACGGCAGACACACCCGCAGCAGGACCAAAGTCAGTCCCATGACGATGGGTGCGATTCCCAGTGTCCATTGAGCGCTGGCCAGACAGCGATGTCCTGTATTCCGCACGGCCACAGACCATGTCAAATTATCCGCCCACTGGTCGTAGCTCTTCAGTACTTTCGGAGTTTGGTTTGCTTCGCCACGAATTCCATTGTTGAATCCATAGACATGCCTGGGTGTGTAGGTTTCGGTGTATTCCTGGTAGGGGCTGCGAAAAAAAGAACCGGTGGTTTCCTGATTCAGGACTCCGAGGCCGACAAATCCGACGGTGAGTGGCACGGCCATGCACGCAAGGAGCTGGAAGCGTTGCGAGGACCATTGTGATTCGGTGCTCCACACGATTCGCCATCCGAACACCAGGCCCCATGGTAGAGCGAATCCGGCGGCAGTCATTGGGCGGCCAAGCATCGCCAGACTTAGTGATATACCGCAAATCAGCGTCAACGTCATGGTTGGATATCGTATTAGTCGGATCATGGTCCACAGGAACACACTGAGTGCAAGCAACGTCGGGTGATGTGCCAGCAGCATATTACTGAACAGAGCCAAACCAGGACTGCAGCCAATCAATAATCCCGCGGTCAATGCCGCCTGAGGGCGCAGAACTTCACTTGCGGCGAGGTAAAAGAATCCGGCAGCGAGTGCACCGGCCAGCCAGTGTCCGATGATTGGTCTTCCGGTCTGTAGAAACAGGGACGTCCACAGACCTGTCCACGGAAAATATCGGCTTGCCGTACGGTGTTCGTTCAGGACATGGAACTGGTGAAACAAGTCAGGGCGTACAGGTGCCGGTGGCCAGGACAATCGACCTGCCGCAAACGTTTCGGCCTGGAGGAGGTAGCTGTATTCATCGTGGTATGTGGGGGGGAGATCGCAGAAAGAAACCGACTCAGTTACCAGTCCTGTTTGTACATTCACCGGCTGCAAACCAACCCAGACGCTTGCTGCCAGGGAAACTCCAGTCACAGCGAGCCAGCTCAGCCATCGGCATCGTCGGGCCCCTGCGTGTTGAACATCATGTTGTGCATTTGTGCAGGATGAACCGAAAATCAGACACAGCAGCGGAAGTGCCACGAGAATCAGAAACGGCAGCGTCGTCTCGGGTTCCCAGAAAGTCAGCCAGGCCAGTGCGCCGGCCGGACTTTGAACAGCGTCTGAAAATCGCTGATATTCAAAATATCCGCAGAGGCCGGTTACAAACAACCAGGCAGCAGCAAGTCGAGGGTTCCCTGTTAATATCATCGGCTCGTTCTTCTTGTCCTTTCAGCCGAGAGTGTTCAGAACCACCCAATGAGCTATGATCTCAACACACCGCCAGTCCTGGTTCACGATCCTCACTTCGAGTTACGTGGACAGAGGGCGATCCGCTGCTGGAAATTCATGAAACGTCCCGGTTCGCCAGTAAGTTTGTTGTTTCGCCTGGTTGTACCGGTGTGTGCAGCCTTCATTCTGACGATTTTGGTCATGATTGCTTCGATCTTTGGGGATCCACGTGCCCCACTTGCCCACTGGTTTGACCAGCACATGGCGACTTTGTTGACAGTTGAGTTTGTGGCCATCATGGTACTCGCGCTGCTGGCGATGGCTGTCGATCGGATCCGAACGCTCAGATCGGGTGGGGATGGCACTCGAAAGCACCAGGATTCTTCACAGATCAGTTCCCCTTCAGACCCTCCGTCATGACAAGTCCTCAGGATCTCTATCAGGAATTGCTCGCGATTGTCGGACGCGCTGCACTGCTCGAATCATCTGCCGCTGTACTGGGCTGGGACCGCGAAACGTACATGCCGGCTCATGGTGCCGAACATCGCGCAAACCAGTTAAGCCTGTTGTCCGGGATTCATCATCAGGCTGCAACCGATGATCGGATTGGTGAGCTGCTGGATGCATTGAAGGATAGTGAACTCAATGACTCTTCCGAAGCAGATTCTGCTGTGAATCAGCGAGAAATTCGGCGGCGGTATGACCGAAACTGTCGATTGCCGCGGGATCTGGTCGAAGAAACTGCCCGTGTCACTGCACTGGCCCAGCATCACTGGGCTGAGGCCCGCCAGGCAGATGATTATCAGGTGTTTTCTCCCTGGCTGGAAAACATCATTCGACTTAAACAGGAGGAAGCAGCGGTTGTCGGATATGGTGCAGACGGCACACCTTATGACGCACTTCTTGACGAATATGAACCGCAAACCACAAGTCGGGAAATTGCTGATGTGTTTGGACGGTTGCGCGCAAAGCTCGTGCCGTTGCTGGACAGAATTCGTGGATCTGAACGGACTCCTGATGCCTCAATTCTGTTTCGTGAGTACCCTGTTGATCAACAGAAGAAGTTCGGCCGACTGGCAGCTCAGTCCATCGGATTTAATTTTGATGCCGGCCGGCTGGATGTCGCAGCGCATCCGTTTTGCAGCGGAACCGGTCCGGGTGACTGTCGGCTGACCACGCGTTACGACCCGCATTTTTTCAGTGGATCGTTCTTCGGTACGCTGCATGAAGCCGGACATGGACTCTACGAACAGGGACTCCCGTCGGAAGCCTGGGGGACTCCGCTTGGGCACTCCGTTTCTCTGGGAATTCATGAATCCCAGTCGCGGCTGTGGGAGAATATTGTGGGACGAAGTCGCGCGTTCTGGCTGCATTTCTTCTCACAAGCACAAAGTTTTTTCCCGGACGCTCTGAAAAAAACATCGCTGGATGATTTTCTCTTTGCGATTAATTCCGTTCAGCCATCACTGATTCGTGTTGAAGCTGATGAAGTCACCTATAACCTGCACATTATGCTTCGATTTGACATTGAGCGGGAACTGATTGCCGGTAATCTGGCAGTTGATGATCTGCCAGGTGCCTGGAATGAGCGTTTCCACAGTGATTTCGGGATCACACCCGATACTGATGCGGATGGCTGTATGCAGGACATTCACTGGAGTGCAGGATTGTTCGGTTACTTTCCCACCTATGCTCTCGGCAATATGTACGCATCACAGTTTTTCGATACAGCCGTTGATCAGCTTGGTGATCTGGATGCACAGTTCGCTGCCGGAGAGTTTGGTAGTCTGCTGGGATGGTTGCGGGAAAAAATTCATAAGCTGGGACAACGGCTACCGGCGGGGCGTCTGGTGCAATCGGTCACCGGACAGCCGCTGAGTGATGAGCCACTTATCCGGCACCTCAATGAACGATTCCTGCCACTGTATCAGGGCGCCTGATACACACCGGAGCAGTCTGTCCACGTCACCGCCGATCACTGTGGTTCGCGTCGACGCTGATGCCGCGAGGAGTGTTTGAGGGCGACCAAAACTGAGCAGGTGAGTTGTCAGTCAACGGAATCCGAAATCATTCGAGTCTTCCGGCCCGTGACTGTCGTTGAGTCAGCGATGAATCACGGTTATAACGCGACGCGCTGCATACTGAATGCGCGTCTTTCATCAATGCATTGAGGAATGGCCTCTCGTAGTGGTCATTTGGCTTTGCTGTCGAATTCGGACTCCATCATGATCCAGGTGCAACTTCCTGACGGAACTTTACTGGAAGAAGAAGACCATGTTACTGCGCTCGACGTCGCTGCGGGCATCAGCGATGGGCTGAAAAGAGCCACCGTTGCAGCGTCGATTGCAGACAACGTTGTTGATGCCATGAGGCCTCTGGCAGAACTCACAGATCTGCGTCCGGTTCCTCTGCAGCTGCTGACGTCTCGTGATGCACCCGCGGCCACTGTGATGCGGCACAGTTGCGCTCATGTCATGGCCCGTGCCATCATGCGGCTTTATGAGGGAGTTGGCCTCGCGTTTGGTCCGGTTAAAGGCAACACGTTTTACTACGACTTCGATCTGGCCACTCCGATCAGGGAGGATGATTTTCCGCGGATCGAAGCTGAGATGAAAAAGATCGTGAAGGAGAAAGAGCCATTCGAACGATTTACGATGAATCGAGATGAATCGATTCAATTGTGCAGCGATCTCAGTCAGAAGCTGAAAATTGAACATATTGAGACCGGGCTGTCCGATCACGAGTCACTGAGCTTTTATCGTCAGGGTGAATTTGTTGATCTGTGCCGCGGTCCGCACATTCCGCATGCAGGCATGATCAAAGCGTTCAAGGTTCTCAGTGTGGCAGGGTCCCACTGGAAAGGTGATGTTTCCAATCCATCATTGCAGCGCGTCTACGGCACTGCTTTTTTTGACAAAAAACAACTGAAGGCCTATTTACAGCAACTGGAAGAAGCGAAGAAACGCGATCATCGTGTACTTGGCAATCGTCTGCAGCTGTTTACGATCAGTCCGGATGTTGGACAGGGGTTGTGTCTGTGGTTGCCAAAAGGGGCAACGATCCGAGCGACTCTGGAAGAATTTATCAAAGCAGAACTGCTGCGACGCAGCTACGATCCGGTGTACTCACCTCACATTGGTCGCGTCGAACTGTATGAGACCAGCGGACATTTCCCATATTACCGCGATTCTCAGTTTGCCCCGCTGTTTAGTCATTCCGCTGGTCAGTTGGTGGACTACTGGATCCGCTGTCTGGATCCCGAGGACGCGGACCTGACACCTCCCACTGACGAGGAGGAACGAAAATTACTTGATGCCGCTCTCGTTCTGGGCTTTTCCGTCGAGGATTTTCCAGTCAGTGGTTCTGCCAATGAAAAACGCGACGTATTGCGAATGTGGGAAAAACGGCAGGAGCGTTATCTGCTGAAGCCCATGAATTGTCCCCATCATGTGCAGATGTACAAAGCCATACCTCGGAGCTATCGCGATTTGCCGGTACGGCTGGCGGAGTTTGGCACCGTCTATCGTCATGAACAGTCCGGTGAACTCAATGGCCTGTTGCGTGTCCGGGGGCTGACTCAGGACGATGCCCACCAGTTCTGTACACCAGAGCAGGTCGAACAGGAATTCAAGGACACACTGGGACTCGTGAAGTACGTGCTGGATGCGGTGGGACTGGAAGACTATCGAGTTCAGCTTTCCACTAAGGATCCAGGATCGGACAAATACGTAGGTAGCGACGAATTGTGGCAGAATGCCCAGGAAACCTTACGAAAAGTTCTGACCGAGGAAGGTCTGGATTACATCGAGACGCCGGGGGAAGCCGCGTTCTACGGACCGAAAACCGATTTTATGGTCAAAGACTGTCTGGGACGCGAATGGCAATTAGGAACGGTACAGCTTGACTATAATCTGCCGGAACGTTTCGAACTGGAATACATCGGCACCGACAACAAACCTCACCGTCCGGTGATGATTCATCGTGCCCCGTTTGGGTCCATGGAACGATTCGTGGGTGTATTAATTGAGCATTTTGCCGGAGCCTTTCCCCTGTGGTTGGCGCCGGAGCAGATTCGAGTGTTGCCATTGAGTGAAAAGTCTGACGACTATGCCAAAGATGTGGCGTCTCGTCTTCGACAAGAAGGGTTTCGAGTGGGAACCGACCTGCAAAGCGCCCGTGTGCAGGCCAAGATTCGCGACGCTCAGCTGGAGTTGATTCCCTATATGCTTGTAGTGGGGCCTCGTGAAGCAGAGCAGAATGCCGTTGCGGTCCGATGCCGAATCGACGGTGATCTTGGTGTCATGGGTTTTGATGACGCATTGACGCGACTGAAGAAAGAGCGTGACGACCGGACGATCCGCCAGGTTGTGAAGTCCGAATTCGTCGCTGTGGATGATGGAACGGGTGAGTTGGCTGAGTATTGAGCACTGCGATGGTGCGCCGGTTTTTTACTATAATTCGTATGTCTGTTCATTCCTTTTGTAGCTCTCGGTTTGAACTGTCTGACCTGATATCTCGATGAATATTCTGTATTTGATTCGTTCGCGTTTTCGCGGTCCACTGTCCAGGTTGACAGATGAGGTTGCGCCGCTGCTGGCCATGATTCGTCCATCGCAGGATTCAAAATTCGGTGATTATCAGGCCAATTGCGCCATGCCGTTAAAGAAGGTTCTCAACAAACAACCACGAGAAATCGCTGAACTGCTGATTTCAGAGGTGGATCTGAGTGACCTGTGTGAGTCGGCGGAAGTCGCCGGACCAGGGTTCATCAATCTGAGACTTAGAAACGAATGGATTGCACGCAGCATACAGTCCGTTCGGGGCGATGATCGGTTCGGTTGCGTTCCTGTCACCGAGTCGCGGCATGTGGTGGTTGACTTCTCATCTCCCAATGTTGCGAAACCGATGCATGTGGGACACCTGCGCAGTTCCGTGATTGGCGATGCGATTGCCCGGATTCTTCGTTTTGCCGGGCACAGGGTGACGACGGACAATCATATTGGCGACTGGGGTACTCAGTTCGGCATGATTATCTATGGCTACCGGCACTTTGTCGATCCGTCAGCATACGCTAAAGACCCGGTTGCCGAACTTGCCAGATTGTATCGTCTGGTCAACCAGTTGACAGATTTCCACAACGCCAAATTGGTGCTGCCCCAGCTGTATGAACAACGAACTGAAAAGCAGACGCAACTGGATCAGGCTGAATCGTCGGGAGACCCTGAGGATAAGAAGTACAGGAAACTGCTGAAGGGGGTCCGAAGACAGATTGCTGACCTGGCGGATGCAATCAAATCCCATGAAAACACAATTGCAGCAGTTGATGAATCACCAGAGTTGCAGGAACAGGCGAATGCACATCCGGACATTGCTCGTCTGTCTCGTCAGGAAACGTCAAAACTGCATGCTGGAGATTCTGAGAATCAGGCACTGTGGGATGAATTCCTCCCGGCCTGTCTGAAGGCACTCAATCGTGTCTATGACCGACTGGAGATCAAATTTGATCTGACACTTGGCGAAAGTGCATACAATGCCCGTTTGGCCTCCGTCGTCAGCAGTCTGAAAGAAAAAAAACTGGCTGTCGACAGCGACGGAGCCACGTGTGTCTTTGTTGAGGGCAATACCGCACCATTTATCGTGCAGAAAACGGATGGAGCCTACACCTATGCAACAACGGATCTGGCCACGATCGAGCACCGGGTGAGGGAACTGGATGCCGAAGAGATTCTCTACGTCGTCGACAAACGGCAGGAGGAGCATTTCCAGCTGCTGTTTGCAACTGCCTCGCTTTGGGAGTATCCAGACCAGTCCTATCGGCACGTGAGCTTCGGTACGGTGATGGGTGCCGATAACAAGCCCTATAAAACGCGATCTGGCGATGTCGTTGGACTGGAAAGTCTGCTGGATGAAGCCGTTCAGAGGGCCCGCCGCATCGTTGATGAGAATGATGACCGTCGTGCCGAACCTTTGTTGTCTGAATCAGAACGAGCGCGTGTAGCGAAGATCGTGGGTCTCGGAGGGATCAAATACGCGGATCTGCACCACAACAGGGACAGTGACTATATATTCGACTGGGACAAGATGCTGGCGACCAGCGGAGATACAGCAACCTACATGCAGTACGCCTACGCGCGAATCTGCGGGATCTTTCGAAAATTGAAAGTCGATCGGGAATCTCTCAGCAACAGTTCCGATGTCGTCCTGCTGACAGTTCCTGAAGAACGGGCACTCGCCTTGCAACTGCTTCGTTTCGGCGAAGCGGTGGATGACGTCCTGTCCGACTATCGGCCTCATCTGATGACTGCATGGCTGCTGGAAACTTCCGGATGTCTGAGCAGGTTCTACAGTACTTGTTCTGTTCAGGATGCAGAAACACCAGAGCTGCGGCAAAGCCGTTTGATCCTGTGTGACCTTGTGGCCCGTGGTATCCGCACCGGGCTGTCACTTCTCGGTATCAAGACAGCAGATGTCATGTGATGGTACCCAATTCCACGCGTCAACTCAGAAATGCCGCTGACAGAGTCATCCTCGAGTTCGCGGACTACATTCTGGGGCCAAAAGTCATGTTGATTCTGCAGAGCGGAACTCGGCTGGCCCAGGCGCTGGTCAGATCGCATCCCGTCGTGGCCTGGGATGTTTTTACACTGGAACATTTCCTGCTTATGTCGGTACTGGATGAATTCAGACGTGTCGAGACCGACCTGCCTGATGCCATTCTTGAATTTCATTGTGCTCCGGATATGCCTGATGCGCAATTCGATACAGTGATTCTTCCCACGTTGTCACGCGGAGCAGCTGAGTTGACGCGCGATTTGCTTCAGGACGCCGCTGATCGTATCCATCCGAATGGAAGGGTGATTGTGAGTACAGACAATCCCCGGGACAGCTGGCTTCAAAAGCAACTGCAGTCGATTTACGGACGCGTGACGGTTGAGAAACACCACGAGGGAGTCTGCTATATAGCTCGACGCCGAACGACTCAGCGAAAACGCAAAGACTTCCGTTCAGAGTTTGCATTTCGGGATAAAGAGCGGTTAATTCGGTGCCAGTCGCGGCCCGGTGTTTTCAGCCATCGAAAACTTGACGGTGGTGCGAGATCTCTCATTCGATCTTTGGATCTTCTTCCACCGGACTTCATTCCTGAAAAAATTGTGGAAATGGGCAGCGGCTCCGGAGCGGTGTCGACCGCCACGGCTCTGAGATTTCCAGAGGCGAATCTGCTTGCAGTCGACAGCCATGCCAGAGCCGTCGAAGCGACACGGTCCACCGCCAGTTGCAATCGTGTCACAAACCTGAAGGTGATGCTGTCGTGCACCGGTGTCGTGCCGGACGACGGTCGGTGGGACCTGTTTCTGACGAATCCTCCCTACTATTCAGATTATCGTATATCCGAGTTATTCCTCCAGACAGCTGTCGAAAGCCTGCGCCCAGGAGGGCGAATTCATTTGGTCACTCGTCTCACGGACTGGCATGTCGCACGGATGACGCAGCTGTTTGAGGCCATTCGTGTCGAAAAAATTTCCAGCTATAACGTCATTACTGCAATCCGTGGACAATAGAACAGTCTGTTGACACTTGGCAGCAGGCAACACACAGGAAAAAGATTTAAACCAATGCACCGCGCGTATCATACACTCCGCTGGGAAGGTGATGCTCTGGGTACGCTGTACTTGATCGACCAGACGTTGTTGCCGGAACAGTTTACAGAGATCAATGCTGCAACTGTAGAGGACGTCTGGCACGCAATCCGGCAGCTTTCCGTGCGGGGTGCTCCTGCGATTGGAGTGGCAGCTGCGTGGGGCGCCGTGCTTGGGACTCAGCAGTGCAGAGACTCATCTCGCGCGGAATTCGATAGTCGCCAGCGAGAGGTTTCGGACTATCTGGCAGGAAGCAGACCAACGGCCGTCAACCTGTCCTGGGCGCTCCAGCGTCTGCAGAGAATAGCAGAATCGGATGCTGATGCGACGGCTGCTCAAATGCACCAACGTCTGTTTGAAGAGGCAGCGCTGATTCAGCTGGAAGACGAACAGATGTGTGACAGGATCGGAAGGCATGGTGCGGAATTACTCGAATCCGGAACCGGCGTGCTGACACACTGCAATGCCGGAAGTCTTGCGACAGCCGGGAACGGTACTGCCTTGTCGGTGATTTTTTCTGCGAAAGCAGCCGGCAAACAACTCCATGTTTATGCGGATGAAACACGTCCGCTGCTGCAGGGAGCGCGATTGACCGCGTGGGAACTGCAGCAGCGTGATGTGGAAGTCACTGTGATTTGCGACAACATGGCCGCTCAGGTGATGAAAGAGGGTCGAATTCAGGCTGTCGTTACAGGAGCTGACAGGATTGCAGCCAACGGTGATGTTGCGAACAAAATTGGAACATACGGTGTCGCCCTGCTGGCCCGGGCGCACGGTATTCCATTTTACGTAGCGGCACCTTCCAGTACGTTTGATCTGGTGTTGGCCACTGGCAACGAGATTCCGATCGAACAACGAGCCGACACAGAAGTGACGCATGGTTTCGGGCGGCAGACAGTTCCTGCCGGTGTCGATGTCTATAATCCTGCGTTTGATGTGACTCCAGCTCCCCTGATCGATGCGATTATTACCGAACGTGGTGTCGTTCATCGCCCCGAGACGCAATCGGTCTGTCGTCATCTCGGGTAGATCTATGGTCGAATGACTCTGCGAACCGCACGAATGTCGCTCTGGTTCGGTTGTGAGGCCTGTTCCGATCGATACGATCAGGAGGGGCCACCACGCGGTCAGACAGTAATAAACTGCGCAATCCGGTGCCGTATCCGCAATTCACTGCAGCATTTCGAATGCGAAGGTCGATCAATTTACATCGGAAGTCACACGGACCTCCGATGGCCGATAACCAGGTTTGCAGATGTAACTCCGACGGAGGTCTCAAAATATTTTCGTAGGCCCGGATCATCCATGAGTGCACGTTCGCGTGACTCGATCTTCGCCTGACTCGGTGCGTTTCCACCGTCGCGGTTCGTGTAAACCTGATGAAAGGGCTGCTTTGAATTCAAAGCAGCCCTTTTACTTTGGTTTCAGGAAATGGGTGGACGAGAATTGACACGGGGTGTGTCAGTGACGCGCTGCGGTGCCAGATTTTATATCGAGAGTTTACACTTCCGACTTACCGGCATGTTCGATCCTGTTGATCGTCTTATGACTCGTCTGTTGCTTTTTGAGACCCGATTCGTTTTGTTCGCACGATAGAATTTTTTTGTGATTTACGCCGAAAGTCTGCAAAAACATGTTCGGCGAGCAGTGTGGATTCAGCAGACAACTCATCGATCCGATTGCGAAAAATGGCGAATGCACTGAGCGAGGGCACGGCGACACCCAGGCCGAGCAGTGTCGTGACGAGAGCCCGGTAGATGCCTGGAGCCAGTTCAGATACCTGCGGGTTGGCCTTGAGTTCAAACTCCACGAAAGCCTGAATCATTCCCCACACAGTTCCCATGAGTCCAAGCATCGGAACGATGGTGCCGATCACCGACAAATATTCAATTCGACGGAACAGTCGCGCGGACTGTTCGACGGCCGCGTCTTCCATTGATTTTTCGATCGTCGCATAGCCGACTCCCACCTCATCGAGTCCGGCGGTCAGAAGTCGGCTGAGAAACCCAGGGTGTTCGTCGCAGGCCTGCTTCGCTCCTTCAATGTTCCGTTCACCGATAAGCCGATGGACTTCTTCTGCAAGTCCCGGTGGCATAAGGGTGCTGCGTCGAATGTTCAGGAGGTGGTCAATGATCAGAGCCACCATCACGAGGCTGAGTACGCCAATCAGATAGCCGATTCCACCGCCAGCGCGGATAAGTTCCGTCAACTGCAGAGGGCTGGCCGACGTGGCCGTGGGTCCGATGTTACCGGTTTGCTGTGCAACCGCCGGAACAACAGGTACCAGCATTCCTGCGGCCAGCATGATCGTATTGATTGGAAATTGAAATCGAGAAAACAGATTCATCAGACAGTCCGTTGTCCGGGTTTCAGACTGATGGGACACTGGCGGCGTCTGACTGAGAGTCAGGATGACCGACGGTGAATTCTAAGTCAGTGCGGTTGCGAATCACAGTCCATGCATTGGCTGGAGCAGGCGATCGCGTACAAAACGATCGGTATCCATTCCTGCATTCGGGGCCAGGTTCGTGACTGTATCTGCTGTAACGCGGAGCGTCAGACGCAATATCGGTGGACTGAACTGATGCCAGGAGTCAATTCGGACAGACTATGCAGTACTGGTGATTTGATTTTGCAGGAAACCTGGGCGTCTCTGCACAACGCACGCGACACGACACGGAAAACGCCGTAGGCTCGTAGCCTGTTCGTGATTTTTCTTCCTGTACGGGTTCTCTTGTATACGCATTTTCAATGACCGAGTCTCGGAAAATCACACCCGTTACGCAGCCTGTCCAGGGGGTACTGCGTCCGCCAGGTTCCAAGAGCATAACCAACCGCGCCTTGGTTCTGGCTGCACTCGCGGAAGGAACAACAGAACTGACCGGCGTTCTTGACAGCCTGGACACTCGCGTCATGGTTGAAAGCCTGTGTCGACTTGGCTTCAGCGTATCGCACAAGAGGACAACCGGTCACTGTCGGATCATGGGACGTGCCGGTCAAATCCCTGCAAGTGATGCACAACTTTGGCTGGAGAACAGTGGTACCAGTATTCGATTTCTTACGTCGGTGTGCTGCCTTGGATCCGGCAACTATCGTCTCGATGGTGTCGATCGAATGCGGCAGCGTCCAATCGGTGATCTCGTCCGCGCACTGTGCCAATTGGGTGCGACCATTGATTTTGAGATGCCACAGAGTGACTGTCCACCTGTTATCGTACGCGGCAGTTCCGCGGGTATCACCGGCGGTGAGGCAATGATTCAGGGCAGTATTTCCAGCCAGTTTCTCACGAGTCTGCTGATGGCCCTGCCTTCTTCCATGAATAATTCACAGTTGCGCGTCACAGGAACACTGGTGTCTGTTCCCTACGTAGCAATGACACTGCGCATGATGAAGAGTTTTGGCGTGTGTGTAGAGGTTTCTGACGATTTTTCTGAATTTAAAATTCCGAATGCCCGCTACATGGCCCGAAATTATGAAGTTGAGCCGGACGCATCGGCCGCCAGCTATCTCTGGGGGGCGGCAGCTGTGACGGGAGGTCAGGTCAAAGTCAACGGGCTGCATCGAAACTCTTTGCAGGGAGATGTCGAATTCGTCGCCGCGCTTCAACGAATGGGATGTCAGGTGAGCTGGGAAACCGACAGCATCACTGTCTCCGGATTCGCCAGACGCGGAATCGAAATCGATATGAATGCAGTCAGTGATACGGCGCAAACACTGGCTGCCGTAGCTGTTTTTGCCGACAGCCCCACTACGATTCGGAACGTGGAGCATATGCGTCACAAGGAAACCGACCGCATTGCGGCCGTGGTTACAGAACTGCGTCGTGTCGGAATTCGTGCTGAAGAATTTCAGGATGGGTTCAAAATCCATCCTGGAATGCCTCAACCAGGGTCAATTCGTACTTATGACGATCATCGTATGGCTATGAGTTTTTCTTTGCTGGGACTCCGTGCGCCGGGGATCGAGATTCTCGATCCTGAATGCACTACCAAGACCTATCCGGAATTTTTCAAGGACCTGGAGTCACTGTGTGGGATGCCGGAATGACAAGACAACGCTCGTACAAACGAGCTGCGGCTCATTCCGAGAAAAACAGGTTATTGACAATCCGTCAAATCGACTCCGGAAGAGCCCTGGCTCTTGCTGTGCTTCAACAGCACGACGGGACAGGTCGCTTTGTTTCCGACCTGCTTGCAGAACTGGACTCCAGACATTCGCTCTCATGGCGGGAACGTGCTCTGGCCGTGGATGTTGCTGCGGGAACTCTGCGTCATCGCCGTACGATTGATGTGTTACTCCAGTCGCAGGTGAAACGGCCTCGTTCTGAGGTTGAACCGGATTTGTGGCGGCTCCTGCAACTTGGAGTCCAGCAGCTGTGTTTCGGTCGAGCGCCAGATCACGCGGCTGTGGATGCAACCGTTGAATTAACAAGATCACTGAAGCGTCCCCAGTGGTCGGGCTTCACAAACGGAGTCCTCAGAAATATCACTCGATTACTGACTGATGATTTCACTGCGGAGGCGGCGCGTAATCGCATGCCGCTGGCGACCGGTAAATTTCGTGAACTGCGAAGCGATGTGTTTTCCTGTCCGGTCACGGCTCCTGTCGAATATTTTGGGGAAGCCTTTTCAATGCCTCGCGCTATTGCGCGACGCTGGCATGGTCGAATGGGATCCAGGGATCTTTTGCTCGCGGGGTTTCACTGTTTGAGCTGGCCGGTGACCGGCATGCGCGTCAATACTCTCAGGACCAGCGTTTCCGATGTTGTCAACATGTTGTCCACTGCCGAGATCGCCACGCAGCCCGGTCTTTTTGATGAATCACTGAAGGTCAGGTCGCCCGGACGTATCGAGTCGCTCCCTGGTTATGCAGACGGGCACTGGACAATTCAGGATGAGTCAGCCATGCTGGCATCACACATGTTGAATCCGCAGGCCGGCGAAAGGATTCTTGATCTTTGTTCGGCGCCAGGTGGAAAAACGACTCATTTGGCCGAACTCAGCGGTGATGTTGCAACGATCTGTGCGACCGACGTGAGCGAGGATCGGCTGAAGCTGGTCGATGCTAATGTTCGACGATTAAGGCTGTCGTCGATCGTGTCGCAACACATCGAACGCGATGGTTCGGGACTTCCCGAATTTGAATTTGATGCGGCAATGGTCGATGTTCCCTGTTCGAATACAGGCGTGTTGTCCCGACGTCCGGAAGCCCGCTGGCGATTTCGCGAGGACGATCTGGAGCAACTTGCAAAGCTGCAGACACGATTACTAATGACAGCATTCGATCGTTTGCGGCCAGGCGGTCGACTGGTCTATTCAACGTGCAGTGTGGAACCGGAAGAAACCACATCACTGATTCGTGACGTGGTTCAGGCGGTTCCCTCGATGACTCTGCAGAATGAGACGATCTCCCTGCCCGGTCAGCCTGCCGACGGTAGCTACGCAGCTTTGCTGGTTCGTTCTGGGACGACATCGGCGGGTCGTCGATTGACAACTGAGTCGGAGGAAAAACTGTGACGCCGGAGCTGGCCACACTGCATAAACTGCGGACGGCTCCGGATCTAATGACAGCGGTAGCCGAATCCACAGGCAGCGAACTTGCGGTACAGGATAAACTGCGAATGACATTCGATCCGGAGCTGGTGCGGGCCGCATTGACGCTTCACGAGGCACGAAGTCGGGCAAAAGGTGTCCTGCCCCGGGCGGAACGTCTGTGGCTCACGGTGACTGGACTCCAGCAATGCACTCATCCAGCTGTTGCGACGTACAAAGCCGAACGGTTTCCTGAGAATGTTTCTGTAATGGACCTCTGCTGCGGCATTGGCAGTGACGCAGCGGCGCTGGCGCGACACAGGATGGTGACAGCCCTAGACTGCAATGAGACAATGTTACAGCGATGCCAGTGGAATCTTGACATATGGGATTGTCCGGCACAGGATTTGGTCCTGAAAGACGCACGAAACGTCTCTTTATCCGGTCAGATGATTCATGCCGATCCCGATCGACGACTCGGCCGTATCCGACCGGTCAAACGACTTGAACAATATTGTCCAAATCTTGACTGGATGCAGGGGGTGACGAGAACCGCGGCTGGAGGCGCCATTAAGATCGGCTCTGCGGCCAATTTCATGCAAAAATTTCCCGGGTGTGAAATTGAATTAGTCAGTCTGCACGGTGAATGTCGCGAAGCTACGGTGTGGTTTGGGCAGCTGGCTGCGACCGAACAATTTCGCGCGACCGTGTTGCCATCCGGAGAAACAATTGCGGGAGATCCGCTCGGAGCCAGAGCAAATTTTGCTGTGCAGCCCGCTCGGTACCTGTTCGATCCGGATCCGGCCGTCGTTCGATCCGGACTGCTTGACGGTGTTTGCGAAAAACTGAATCTGGAACGTCTGGACGATGAAGAAGAGTATCTCACGTCTGATGAGTGTCCTGATTCGTCATTCATCACGGGATTCGAAGTGATAGCCGTGCTGCCAAACAGTCCAAAGCGACTTCGACAACATCTTCGAGCTGCACCGGCGTCGTACTACGAAATCAAATGTCGACACATGTCGATCGATGCGGCTTCAGTTGCCAGACAGTTGCCGACTGGCGGGACTGAACCGCGGGTCATTTTCTTTCTGCGGAATTGTGGAAAGACCAGAATCGTCATTGCGAAGCGTGTCCAGAGGCAAATGGCAGCTGACTGACCTGTTTCTTCACGTTTTGGCCGACCGCACCATCTGACGACATGGCGTCATGAGCCTGTATTACACAGCACAAGACGCATCGGGACGTGTTGCAAGGGTGCCTGCTGGAACTTCGAGCTGTTCTTTGATGCCCAGTAAGACAGCCTGTTCGCAGGCGTAACACGCTTTACAATGCTTTGGCATTATCGCAGCTTCGGTCGGGTCTGTTTTGTACGCAAGCCGGTTAGACCAAGCCACTCTTTTTCCGCACGGCCCATTCGCAGGTCATGATTACGGTGAACAAAAGCAGCGAGTACCAGTTGTCCCACAAACTAAGATGTCGATCCTGTGTCAACGTTTGGACTGGTAACCCATTGTTGGCAAACTCCTCCAGCCGTTCCAGCAACTGAGCAGCCGACAGAAAATCGCCGCCGCTTGCTGTGGCCAGTTCCCTCATCATTTCCGGGTCTGCCGACGGATTATCGAGTTCCGGATCACGGGCATTGACGAGAAACCTCGTGACTGCATGACCATGTGAAGTTCCGTCAACCTTTGCCTCGACTCTGACCCTGTAATCGCCCGGCTGATCGACTTCAGTGAACCGTGCGACTCCTGTGCCTCTGTTCTGGCTCGCCAGCACAGACTCTGCAGTTCCGTCCGGGCTGAGGACTGTCACCGTGTATTCAGCATCTGTGATTTGAAGTCCCTGAGCGTCCCGAGCTCCGAATCGAAATTCAACATCCTGTTCCGGCACGACGTCCTGCGGTTCAGCCATCACCCATACAGGACCATCCTCATCCTGTTCAATTCTCGTGAGCCAGAAAATTATCTGACGCCAAAACCGCTGCTGCACCATCGTTCCCCACTCACGCTGCAAACACCAGCGCCATGTAGTGTCCCCTCCAAATGCCATCACCCGCGACTGACCTGACCCATGCGCGACGTCGTGGGCGACCAGCAACGGCTCACCGCGTTCTGTGCGGGCAAGTACCTGAGCAAGAGAACCTTCCAGCGGCTTCAGGACAGTGGCCTGGTTCAGTGGTGGTAAATCTCGCCAGCGATCGGCATTGATATCTGGTGGCGCGATTTGCAGGACAGAATGCCTTAATCCCGTATCGGTGGGCACCATTGGTACCAGATCCGTCAACTGTTGCGTTGTGGCTGACAGATCTACTGGAAACAGTTCACTGATTTTGTGGTGCTGGTAGCCCCCAGAACCGAAATTTTGAAATCCCCCAATCATCAGAAGCCCTGCGCCGGCTTCACAGCAACGTTGAATTTTCCGGAGCCTGGTCCGACCAAAGACTTCTGCCGGGACGTCACCAATAATAAATGCATCCACTTCGCCGGGTTCGAACCAGTTTTCAACGAATTGATTGCGATCTGCAAAACGTCCCAGGAAGAGCTTTTGAAATTCGAGTTGTACACGGCTGCTGACTGTGATGCTTCTGAGGTATGTCGACTCGGTGCGAGGCTGGTCAAAATAGGCGACGCGAATTCCGCCCTTTCGAATACGGATCAGCGTTTCGAGACGATTGTTGGTTTTACGAACTTCGTCATCCAGCGGTACGACTTCGACCGCAATCTTAAAAACCCCGGCGACATTTGGAATAAATTCCAGTTCGATCAGCTTGTCGACAGAATCTCCATCACAGGTGAATTCCTGAACCGGACGATGTTGCTGGTCGCCAGGGGCGAGCACCATCGCTCCCGCAGTTGCAGTACCTGATGGCGGTTTTTCTAGTAAAATCCGTACCTGAAGCGGGCGACCTGACGCGCCATTTGCCCTGACACGAATCTTCACCGGAACCACATTACGAACGAAGACATCACGAGTGATATCAAGCTCGCTTACGGCAACATCCAGCACGCTTGAAGTGACATCACTGGTGCCGATCGCCCATGTATAGATGGGCATGTTTTTTCTTCCGAGGAGGCGTGCGAACTGGACAGGGTTCTGATTGTTCTCGCCCCAGGCAGCTTGACGACCGTCTCCCGTCATGATCACCATCGCAACATCGTCAGAAGCGGCTTCGATCTGCAGTTCATCAAGAGTATTGCTCAGCGATGTGAATTCACCGTGAGGCTCGACGAACGTTGGATCAACCGTACGCAGTGTTTCTGCGTACGCTCGGTAACGGATCTCAACGCGTTCTCCAAACCTGTCAAGGAAGTGTTGTGCGTCTTCAAGAAACGCCTTTTGAACTTCATAGCGAGTGGCACTGCCGAGGCCGTCCGGTGTTGCCATACTGCGGCTGACGTCCCAAAGAACATACACGACATAGTTACGGTCATTTTTTGATGTCAGGACCACCGATGGTTTCAACATCAGAAACAACAATAACAGGACAGCCGCGGACCGAATCAGCAGTAAAAGCCGTTGACGGCCGGCAGTCACGTGTCGGATCCGACGCGGATAGGCAACTGTCACAACGCCAATAATGACGACGCAGCACAGGAGGACGAACGGCCAGGACCAGATCGGCGCAAACGAAAGATTCAGTTCACCGAATGAAAGGTTCATGTTACCGACAGGTTATGGAAACAGCATGTCAGGCGTGTCCGTGTTCGGCACGATTTACCTCAGTCCGGCAATCAGACGGATTTCTTCAGCTTCTGGTCCGTTCGTCAGGCATATTCACGGTTTGTGATAATTCCGGGATACGGAATCGGATACCTGCCCTCTTCATTTGGCATCAGGGGTGAATCACCATCGAGCGTCAGCTTGTCGACGTCGGGAGCGAATTCGTGATCACCGTGGAGGATTTGATCAACGGTAATCTTTTGTCCCGTATGGGCTGCCATGCGACCCATAGATGCTGTCAGACTGGCCAGGGTTCCGCGTTCAACTTCATTGTATTGTGCGTCACTCCGAATACCCGCAATGAAATCATTCCATTCGAGCTGATACGGATTTTCCTCCCTGCGGGGAAAAGCCCACTGTAACGAGTCTGCGTCTGCGTTGTGTCCTTTGTAGATCCGTGATTTTGCCGGCCTGTGTCCTGATGCGGACACGATTGCCAGGCCTTTTGTTCCATGCGCATATGTAGCAAAATCGTGGTGACATCCGGGAACTGTGCGTCCACCTACCAGCATCTTCGTTCCGTCAGCGAAGGTGTATTCGATTGAGTATGAATCAAAATTCTGGTCGATCATGTCACCTCGGTAATGGCGACCTCCTGTCGCGACAGCCTCGACCGGCCACGCATCCTTCATCCAGCAACCTTCATCGATATTGTGGATCAAAAAATCGCTTACGGCGCCGCCACTGAGCCACAGGAAACCGTGAAACTGGGAGATCTGATAATGAAGCGGACTCACCCCTTTCGGCATCGGCGGAACTGCTGCCGTGGCCGTAGGACCAGCAAGTCGGTTTGCACGAAGTAAATTAATTTCTCCAATTTCACCATTTTGAATTCGATCAAACAGCTCGCGCCGCGCGTCACAATGTCGGCACATGAGGCCTACGGCAACTTTGAGGTTCTTTGCCATCGCTGATTTGTTGAGTTCCAGCATTCGTCGACTGGTGGGACCGTCCACGGATACGGGTTTCTCCATAAAGACATTCAGGCCTTTCTCAATGGCATACGTGTAGTGAACCCAGCGAAACGCTGGTGGTGTTGCCAGAATCACCAAATCGCCGGGGCGGAGACAGTCCATCGCTTTTTTGTAGGCGTCGAAGCCGATGAACTGCCGATCTTCCGGAACGTCCATTTTTCCGTCAGCCTCAAACCTTTGGGCAAGTCCACCACGACTGGTTTCAAGTCGTCGTTCAAAGACGTCCGCCATCGCGACCAGTTTAATAGGCCCCTGGTCTGGGACACTCACCGCCTGACTGGCTGCTCCGGTTCCTCTTCCCCCGCATCCGATCAACGCGATTTGGATTTCATTGTCTTCGCTTGTATAGGCGCCCACGGAGGCAGCTTGCAGCGTTGTGGCAGCTGCGGCCAGCTGGCCACCAGTTTTCAGAAATGAGCGGCGAGTCGATTCTGAGGACACCATGATGACGCTTTCTAAAGGAAATTACTGAGAAGTAATGTTTCGCCGAAACAGGAACGCTGCCACGCTGTAATCAGTCCAGTTTGGCAGGTCTCGGGCAGAGTCTCAAAGAACGGGGTCCGCCTGGGGGCAACCGGATCCCCTGTTTCTGACGTGTTACTGGTCAACGTACCTACTCTTCCGGGTCCAGCTGTACGGGTTCAGATTTATTCCAAAGGTTGGTTTGTTCATTCTGTGGGGGTACGTTCAACGGTCGTACAACTCGGAATCCAACACCGAGTGCGTCTGTATGATACCAAATGCTGCGGGGAATTTGAGGGTCCTGTTCTTTCCATTCCGGACTCGACGCTGCTCGGACAGAGCTCCGCAGGTTCGCAGATGAATCTTCATAGTATCCGCCCCGAACCACTCGCGGATACAACGTCAGGGGAATCACCAGCGGATTCGTTGTGGTTGTGGTTTCCCGCTGACTGTACGTATCGGCCGAATACTGATCCAGCACCCATTCAGCAACATTTCCGTGCATGTCGTGCAGTCCCCAGGCATTTGGTTTCTTTTGCCCAACGATCTGATAGGTGTAGTCGGAGTTGTCTTCATACCATGCGTAGTCATCGATCTGAGAATCATCGTTGCCGAATGACCAGGCAGTGGTGGTGCCTGCACGGCAGGCATATTCCCATTCGGCTTCTGTTGGCAGGCGATAATATCTTCCGGTTTTTGCACTCAGCCATTCACAATACTTTCGTGCGGCGTGTTGTGTCATGCAGATTGCCGGATGCTTCTGTTTTCCCATCCCGAAACTCATGTCGGTGTACGGAGGTGTGGGCCGGGTGACTGCGTCTGCTTCTTCATCGCGTGGCGTAGCAGGCTCTCGAAAAATCCTGCGACGAATGATGTCCAGGTTCTCTCCCCAGACGTCGTACTGTTCCCAGGTAATTTCGCATTTTCCCATCCAGAACGGATCCAGCGTGACAGGATGTGCGGGACTCTCATCGGGATTCCGGCCAGGTTCTGTCTCCGGGCTACCCATCGAAAAAGTGCCTCCTGGAACAGGCACCATATCAATGGCAATTTCCGTGTGTTCCAGCAGTTCCGCATAGGGTTTCATCTCCGTTTCGTTTTGAGCTTCAGCATCTTCGATAACCAGCGGTGTTACCTGGCCATAAGTCAATGCCGTCACGCAGAGGACGCCAGCCACAAAGAAACATTGTCGTAGGAGCGAATGTGCAACAGGAGACATCAGGATTTGATTTTGCCGGGGCAGGAGTCTGGTGGAGAAATCAACGGGGAGTCGCATTATGTCTGTATGATCGGGAAGAGTCGAGTAAAACCAATGGAAGGGCAGGTCCGCAGAGGCAGAGGTGGTTGGACAGTCAGCGCAGTCCTGGCCGCAGATACCGGAAATTTTGTCAGTGGTGTCCATTTGTATTCAGGGTAGCTATTTACGCCGCGTCCCGCTGTCTGGCCGGTAACCGACGATGCAGGCCAACCTGATTCCACACGTTCTTCCGCAGGCAATCACCGCAATTTGCGGCTTTTCTCGTGGGAAGCAATTGCGTTCAGCCACAGCGGGCTACGGTGTGGCTGCGAACGTCGTTTTTGGAAATTGTGACCGTGCCTCGGATACCTGCTTCAGCACAATTACTGATGTCAATGGTTTCGGAAGATTGACAGACTCAGCAGTGATCGCACAATGTTTCAGCTGAGGTCGATTTTGGGCTGGCGTCGCATGAATTCGGACTATGATCCAGATGCGAAACGCCAGCGATTTCCGGAATGAATCCATGCACGTCCGGCCCGCGTGCTGCTTGTTTTGAATCCGCCGCATGCCCGAGGACGGTGTGATGATTCCCCTGGTGTTTTGACCGAATTTCGAAACACTGCACAGCCCGTAAGATTCGTAATCCAATGAAACATCAATTGACGGTGATTGACGGACAGGAAGCGGGACGAGTATTTGATCTTTCTGAGGGCATGACGTCTTTTGGTCGCAGCAGGACTGCTGAGATGCAGATAGGGGACCGGAGTGTGTCCCGGCAGCACTGTGCATTTGAAGTGTCTCCCACATCCGTTGAAATCGTGGATTTGAAGAGTTCGAGTGGAACGTACGTCAATTCACAACGGGTTGAGCGAAAGATACTGGGACCTGGCGATGAGATACGAGTTGGCAATACGAGACTTCGTGTCAGCTCAACGGACTCTGAACAGGCAACAGTAATTGTGCCTGGGTCGGGTACCAGCCTGGTGAAGGGGGAATCAGACATCCAGTTACCGGATCTGATCGGGATGAATGTTCACGATTATCAGATCGAGTCGAAACTGGCAGACGGTCGCAGTGGAGCTGTGTTTTTGGCCACAGAAAAGTCAGTCAGTCGCACGATAGCACTCAAAGTCCTGTGGCCGGAAATCTCCGATAATCACGAGGCGATGCAGCGATTTGTACGGGCGATGAAGACGATGTTTCCTGTCCGACATGAAAATCTGATTCAAATTTACAATGCGGGTCGAACCGAACAGGGTCTGACATGGGTGGCCATGGAGCATGTTGAAGGTGAGAGCATGGCTCAGGTCATCCAGCGGATTGGCACTGCGGGCATGCTGGACTGGGACTATGCCTATCGTGTCGCTGTTCATACGGCTCGAGCACTTGAAGCCGCATTCGAACATCAGATTGTTCACCGCAATATCAAGCCGGAAAACATTCTGATGAGATCTTCTGACCAGGTCGTCAAACTGGGGGACATGATGCTGGCAAAGGCCTTTGAAGGGCATTTGGCTAAACAAATCACTCTGCCCGGTCAGCTGATCGGAGATCTGAGTTATATATCGCCCGAAGCCACAGTTGATTCGACGGCGACGGATGGCCGATCTGATATCTACTCCCTGGGCGTCACCTGTTATGCTTTGTTAACCGGACGCCCGCCGTTTGAAGCGCGCTCTCTTCCGGCTATGCTTGATAAGATGCAGAATGATGTTCCTCAGTCCCCGAAGAAGTATCAGTTGTCCATCAACGATCTGTTCGCGGGATGCGTTATGAAAATGCTTGAGAAACGTCCGGAGGACCGGCACCAGTCGCCGACAGCCCTGCTGAAGGATCTGGATCTCATCGGTAAATCTGCGAATCTCGTTGTTTGAACATCGCTGACGACCGGGAAGTATTTGTCAGCGCGTTGATACGATGACAATGAAACCTGAGACGCCCTGCTTCTGGTCGGTGAAGTTAATCCGCAATACCATCGGTGTGGGTCGGGATCGGGTTCAACTGGTACCCTGTCCAGGTTGTATTCCGGCTTCGGCCACCATAGCCTTGCGCCATGCCGAACACACCTGAACGAATTCTGTTGATGGCTGCCGATCTGTCCTTTCGCGGATCGTCGATTCTTGCATTGCGCATGGCACGCGGATTGCTGGACCTTGACATTGATACGGTGATGCTGTGTACGCGCATGGGACCAATAGACCGGAGTCTGTTAAAACATCTCCAGATCCATGAACTGCCGGGTTACCGGTTGCCGGTCTGGAGCCGAATAGTGCGTCGTTCAGTCCTGCAGAACCTGATCGACCAGCCTCCGGACGTGATTCATGTTCTGACGCCGGAGATGCTGCCACAGGCGGTCTGGCTGGCCGAACGGTTGTCATGTCCGGTCGTTATGAGTGTCAACGACCATGCAGATGCATCGGCACTGCAGTTGCCATCGTCGTCACGCCGTTGCCGAATGATCGTCTGCGTCAGTGACAGTGTGAGGGCATCACTCCCGCGTCATCGCCAGCTGAATCAAATTGAACAACGGGTGATCCATCCTGGGGTTCCTGTGTTACAGGATTCGGAGTGTCTGCCCATTCTCGAACCGGATCGGGCGCCGGTCATTGGAATGGCGGGGCCATTGGAGGTCCTCAAAGGTGGTTCATTTTTTCTCCGCGCCTGCCATCGTGTTCTCAGTGAAGGAACAGAGATCCGAATTGTCGTTGCCGGGTCGGGGGCCGAGGAACGCAACTTGCGAAAGCTGGCGACATCACTTCAACTGGACGATCAGATCACGTTTGTTGAAGAAAGCACAGATATGAAAACGTTTCTTTCTGCAATGGACGTGTTTTGTCTGCCGTCACTGCAGCAGGGAATTGGCGTGCTGCTACTGGAAGCAATGGCTCTGGGGCGTCCGGTCATCGCTTCAGGGGTCGGCGGCATTCATGCCGTACTCAATAATAACCAGGCTGGTATGACTGTTCCGGCATCTGACAGCAGACAGCTGGCGGATGCGATCAGTCGTCTTATTAAGGATCCCGACCAGACTCGAAAAATGGCTCAGGCGGGGCGGTCCCTGGCAGCAAAGCGGTTTTCCCTGCGGCAGATGCTTGACGAAGTCACTGCGTTGTACGCGGAACTCTGCAGTGGACTTTCCGAAACTGTTCGGTTGCCACAGCCAGCTTCGACATCAGATCGGAATCGGATATGAACGCGGAACTCATCGCTATCGGCTCTGAACTCGTTTGTGGTGCCAGTCTTGACACCAACAGTCAATGGTTGAGTCAGGAGCTGGAATCACGCGGCTGGACGGTGACTCGGCATACGACGATCGCAGATGATCTTCCTGCCATGATTGAAACACTGCAGGCGGCGGCACGTCGCTGCCGTATTGTACTTGTCACTGGAGGCCTTGGTCCTACCCGTGATGATATCACTCGCGAAGCAATCGCAGGGGCATTCGATCAGCCACTGGTGGAAGACGAGAGCGAACTGCAGCATGTTCTGGCGTTGTTTGCGAGACTGGGCCGGCACATGCCGGATCGGAATCGTATTCAGGCCATGCGACCACGCGACGCAACTCACCTGCGTAATAACCATGGAACAGCTCCTGGGATCCTTCTGAACGTTGAGTTGCCGGAATGTATGGTGGCCGCCATGCCAGGCGTGCCGGGTGAAATGAAAAAAATGTTCCACGAGCAACTGGTTACGATGCTCCCGGAATCATCGGTGTTTGTCCGAAGAGTGGTGCTGCGAACATTTGGATATGGCGAATCGCATGCGGAAGAACTTTTGGGCGATTTGACAGCACGCGGCCGTAATCCGGAAGTCGGTATTACAGCCAGCGGAGCTGTCATTTCACTGTCCGTGACGGCGCGCGCTGATACTGAATCCGAATGCGACGTACTTATTCGGCCCGTGATAGATTTAATCAACGAAAAACTCAGCCACGCCGTATATGGGACGGGTTCTGATGAATTGCACGATGTGGTCCGCCAGCGTCTGGCGGACGAAAAACTGACCGTTTCCCTGGTTGAAGGAACAACCACCGGTGGTCTTTTGAGTCAATGGCTGGTTCACGATCCAGAGCGGGGTGGATCGGTGGTCCGGAGTAATCGGTTGGTTTCCGGTACCGATGACATGGATGATCTTGTGATGTTGTGCGAAGCTGTCCGGAATAGTGCTGACTATGCGATCGTTACGTCCCATTCGGTGTATCACCTGAATGACGATGGAACTGCAGTTATGCACGGGCAGTTTGCTGTGACAGGTCGAGGGCTCAGCCGTGTTGTCAACGTGGATTTTGCAGGCGACCTTGGGATTTTTCGAGAGCGTGCCGCGAGGATGGCGCTCAACCTCATTCGACTGCACATCGGTGGCCATCCGGTCGGTCGTGTCGCAGCCGGAAATGCTGTCAGATAAAGCATGAACTCACCTTCCACAGCAGGCCCCGCAGTGCGGCCTGCGAACTCAAGCGATCTCCCGGAAGTCTCATCCGTGGTGGACCAGTTCGTGCGCACTGATCGCCTGCTGCCGAGAACCATCGATGAACTAGAGGATTTATTGCCGACAGGATTTGTTGCCATCAGTGATGGCGCTATTGTGGGATTTGCGGCACTTGAGATCTATTCGCCGAAACTTGCGGAGATCCGCAGTCTGGCGGTCATGGAACACATGCAGGGTCGGGGAATAGGGAGGAAGCTCGTCGAAGAATGTGTACAACTGGCAGAGGCAAGAGATGTGTGTGAGGTCATGGTTGTGACTTCGTCCGACGACTTCTTTGTATCGTGTGGCTTCGATTTCACGCTGCCCGGTGAAAAGAAGGCACTGTTCATTCAGACCCGGGACACAGACGGGTGACCTCCACCTCAAATTTTTATCAACCGTCAACCGGGAATAATCCGCTCCGTTGACTCCATCGAAGGTATGAATGCATTGCCCACGAAACGTGATGAAGGATGTGCCGCAGGTGCGCCCGCTGAGACGGAATTCGACCGGCGATCACTGACGATGCCGGTCAATCCGGTCGTGACTCCGCCATTGCCGACTCCGGTCCCTTCACCATCACAGACGATGCCGGGCTGCCCGGTTGAGACTCCACCGCTGACTCCCGTCAGTGTGTCAAAATTACCGGCACAGCCACCTTCTCTTTCGCGTCGACTATTTGACATCCTCAACGAAGCTGTTGCGACAGCATTTAAGAAGACACATGAGGGCTGGGCTGTGGATCGAGTTCTCGCAGATCCACAGCTTCAGTCAGCCTTTTACGAGGAATGTACGCGACTTGGTCTGCCATTGTCACAACATGATGCGTGCCTGCGGTTACTCAAGCTAAGAAAAAAAGGCGGCGCTCTAAAAGGATCCAGACGTTATTCTGTCTCAGGCGAAGAGTGCGAGCCGTATCTGTACGCCAGTGAAATCGCCTGGGCCACGATTCGTCAGGAATATCCACATCTCAGTCTGGAAGAAATCCTGTCGAATCCCGTTCATGCTGCCGAACTTGACGTCCTGGCCGACCAGTTCGCGCCAGGGTTCACGAGTCTGGACTATCGCTGGGGAGCGTTGCGTCTGCGGAAGAGTGTCAAGAAAGCTCGGGAACGTGGAAAAACGCTGAATCCCCCTCGGCGTTTCTGGCTGGGAGCCCCGTTTGATGAACTTCGATGTGAGGACGTGCCAGCGGTACGAGGAGTTTATCTTGTATATCAAAAAGATGAGTGCCTTTACGTGAGTGGAGCCGACAATCTGCGGAACCGTGTGAAACAGATCATTAAAAAGCCATTGGGACGCTGGGGGGCCAGTCACCGATGGTTGGGAATCAAATATTTTTCAACCCCGGAAAATGAGACGGATTTACTCGCTTGGGTCAGTGCGGTTGTGAGTCAGCAGCGAACGATCCCACAATTCAACGTTCACGAACTGAGTGAACACTTCGCCTGACGGTCAGCCGTTTTTAGTCATCGGATGACTAAAAAATCACATGGGGAGATTGGTTCCTGCAGGCTGGCACAGTGGACAAGTTGGTGTGTCCATTTGTAAAACCGGCCGATTATTTGGCAACATGGTTGCAGACCTCGGTCGGTTCGAACGCATGTCAAAAAAAAATGACAATTAGAGAGTCGTCAGGAGAAAGCCTGGGTACGTTTCAACAGCTAATTCGTTTTTAGTTCCGTTGCTGGGTCTGGTCGGGGTCCATGGATACGATCAATGGGACTGTGTTCGAAGACATCGAACAGTGGAGCCTACCGACGCAGCTTGGAATCTCTGCGAACTGGCAGGTAGTCGACCGAGCGATCAACGGATAGAATTGCTGTGTCATCTGCAGAGTGCGTCACTTCCGGAATATAATCGACAGGATAACACACACAGATGAGTCAGCAGCACGCATTCATTACCGGCGGGGCCGGATTCATCGGTAGCCATCTCGCAGAAAGACTGTTGAGTGATGGCATTGCTGTCACGCTTCTCGACAATCTTTCGACCGGCAGTTATTCGAACATTTCGCACCTCGAGGGACGAAAAGACGTCAATCTGCTGATCGATACCGTTTTCAACGAATCGCTGGTGGCGGAATTGATTCGTGATTCCGATTTGGTCTTTCACCTGGCATCGGCTGTGGGTGTGAAGCTGATCATGGAACGGCCGGTTGAGACCATCGAAACGATCTTCGGTGCCACGGAGGTTGTTCTGCGGAACTGTTCACGATTTCGAAAACCCGTACTCGTCACAAGCACCAGTGAGGTCTACGGCAAGGGGACGTCTATTCCATTCCGTGAAGACGACGACGTTGTGACCGGGCCAACCAGCAAACACCGATGGGCTTACGCCTGCGCCAAGTCACTTGATGAATTTCTTGCACTGGCTCACTGGCGACAGAGCCGCCTGCCGGTTTCAGTAGTCCGCCTGTTCAACACTGTGGGACCCAGACAAACCGGACAGTACGGAATGGTTGTCCCGCGATTCATCGAAGCTGCACTCGCCGGCGATCCGATTGTGGTCCATGGAGACGGATCTCAGGCCCGCTGTTTCGCGCATGTAGCAGATGTTGTCGACGGGCTTGTCCGTTGTTTGCAAACCCCGGACTGTTATGGTCAGGTCATGAATCTGGGAAATGACGAAGAGACAACAATCAACGAGCTGGCTGGTCGAGTGATTCAGAACACTGGAAGCAGTTCTCAGATTCACCAAATCACGTACCAGGAAGCGTATGGTGAGGGATTTGAGGACATGCAGCGTCGCGTGCCATGTCTGGAGAGGGCTCGACGCCTGATCAACTATCAACCAAAACGCGATTTGGACCGAATCATCGGTGATGTTGCTGCCTGCGTGGCAAAGCCTGGTTCGTAGTACGATAACGCGATCTCACAGTGGACACTCCCGCGTTCAGGTTGATAGAGAATTGTTCACGACTACGGATTCCACTGCCGGTGTCGTGACAGACGACAGCTTAGGGCTGCAGGGCCGAATACAGTCAAGCGTTTGAGGGGGTTGCCGGAAAAGAAATCGGATCCGGAAAATAATAGTTTTCATGCAATCACGCTATGAGACAATCACCAAAATCATCTGCATCACCCCATAGGTTGAGTCCTGTCTGGCTTGGCTGTTGTCCGGGGCACGTAACAAAAGTTCACGGTACCTTTCGACACGACTGTTTCTGATTGTGGTCGAGGGGGATCACCTCGATTAATTTTTTCAGTCAAATACGGACGAGTCTTCAATCCGTCCGACGATTGTGTACCGACTGTTCTGCACTGCAAATTGAAGGATAAACGATGACAATGAGTCGAGAGACCGATGGTATGTCTCGGCGCGGTTTATTGGCGGGTGTCGCGACGACGGGACTGGCGGGCATCTGGTACCATCCGGAGGCGACCGCCTGGGAAGCAGAACGCGGACACGACAGCCTGCGTATTACAGGGCTTGAACTCTTTCCCGTTCGTTTGCCGCGCAACAGGAAGTGGTTGTTCCTGCGGCTGGTGACGAACCAGGGAATCAGCGGGATTGCTGAGGCAACGCTGGGCGGAACCGACAAAGTGTCGGAACTCAAAACGTTTTTTGGACTCATTGACGGTGCATCGCCTTTTGATATCCGTCGATACCGGGAACAAGGTTTGGGCCTGGCTGTGACAGGTGGTCGGAAAATGGCCGGAGCGTTCAGCGCCATTGAGCAGGCGCTTTGGGACCTTGTCGGTAAGACGCTGAATGTTCCGGTGTATGATCTTTTTGGCGGAAAGCTCCGCGACCAAATTGATGTTTATGCGAACATTAATAACGCCACTATCGACAGGTCGCCGGCTGGATTTGCTGAAAATGCGGCTCAGGCCGTTGGAGAAGGATTTTTGGCACTCAAGGCGGCTCCATTTGACGGATTTCCTGCTCTTGACGCATCCTCCGATGAGATCGAACGCGCGACAACCACTGGCGTTGACTGCATAGGTGCGATTCGTAAGACGGCTGGTGATGATGTCAAACTCAAGGTCGATTTCCACAGTTACTTTGATGTTGAGCGGACGATCAATGTGGCACAACGCATCGCCCCCTTTGATTTATCATGGATTGAGGAACCGATCGATGCGCAGGACGTCGTCGGCACCAGCCAAATACAGAAAGTCATTCCTCAGAGACTTGCCGGTGGTGAATTCCTGGTTGGTCTGCACCAGTTTGGACCGTTGTGTCGAACAGAGTGCGTGGAGGTGCTGATGCCGGACGTTCAGATTTGTGGGGGGCTTCTGGAGGGACAGCGGATCGCCACAGCTGCCGAACTGCATGGACAGACAGTGGCGCCACACAACGCGCATGGACCTGTCGCGACGGCTGCGTCGGCTCAGTTGTCTGCAGTTCTGCCAAACTTCGAGATCCTGGAATATCAATGGAATGAAGTGCCATGGCGGGCAGAGCTGATCAATCCGCCGGAGGCAATTCATGAGGGGCGGATTCATCTGAATGATCGGGCTGGTTTTGGTGTCGAGCTGAATGAACAGGTTGTCGCGGCGCACATCTGACTACCCGTCGCTCCATGTGCTCCGGAATCGGCAGCACAGCAACGGTTCCGCGCGGCCAGGATATTCATGGTTCCTGGCAGAAACGGCAAGTGGATCCCACCCGTGCATGGGATGCTAAACAGTTCCGACCGCCGTTGGCGTCGTGTTCTTTTTCGGCATACACCGTGTTGATGTGGCAAACGAGAACAGGCAGATTCTTCAGAGCGGATCAATATGCCGTTGTGATTGCAATGCCCCAGTGATTGTCAAGCAGCAGGCAACGCTTCCATGCAAAGGTATTCTCCGGTTACGAACCAAGGTTGTGTTTTCCGGAGAGACAAGCGAATGCGATGGCGCTGCCAACGACCCCAATCACAAAACCGGTGATCGCGCCCAGCAGGCCGGTGGCTTCGTAGCCGTGATTGTCGGCAACGCGAATATCGACCTCCAGGTTTGCGCCGACAGTGGCTCCAACACACAAGCCAGCGACCGCACAGGCAAAACCAATAAGAATCGCACCGAACACGATGCGTGCAATGGATCGTGGTGTCCGTGACACGGGCAGGTGGTCAGCTTCATGTTCATCTGTCATTTGATGGCTCCCCTCGCGGTGACGGAACCGTTTGCAACATCAGGAACAGCATGTCCGACCCCGCTGGATGATTGTTTATTCAAGGCTAACCAGACCGGCGGTATCCAATCGATGTATTTGTTATGCGGTATTTGGAACGTTTGACACACCCCTTACTTTCGAGCGTCTTATTATGGGTTTGCGTCCGATTCGGCCTTCGGCTCACCGGTGACGGTGGTAATGAGCCACATCCGTTTGTCTCAAATCACAAATAATTCGGTTTTCCGAGCTCACGGCTGCCACGAATCCGGGTTCAGTCCGAGCCCTCTGGCGCTTGTGCAAATGTGTGACCAGGTGGTTTCGTCGACGTCGATTCCGTTACGAGTTCGGTCTTCATACTTTCGAAATTCCGGCTCACCCGGCACGAGAATTTCACCAACGTCCGGATTGATTCGGCTTGTTCGCAGGTGGCGGATCAACGTCTCGATTTCTGCGAAATACGAGTTGAGATCCGTGAAGTGCTCGATGTCATAAACGGTAAAGACGACTCCATTGCTGATCATGTTGATTTCTCCGGACGCAACGCCCTGACCGCTGAGAGCTCCGCCGAGCACCTCGACGATCCAGCTCAGACAGTAGCCCTTGTGACTTGCGACACCCCCGAGTGGCAGGATGGCGCCGGCAGATTCCAGATAGTCGTTCGGTTCGACAGATGGCTGACCGGAATTGTCGGTAATCCAGCCGGACGGGAGTGATTCCGCCCGGTTGCGAGCAACGCGGATTTTGCCTTCCGCAGTCACCGATGTGGCCATGTCGACCATGATCGGGTTCTGGTCTTTGCGAGGAGCACTGAAGGCAATTGGGTTTGTGCTGAGTTTTCCATCCAGCCCGCCGTGGGGGGCAATCTGCCGCCCCATGCGTCCCGCGTTGACGTAAGCGATGGCAATCAGATTATTCCGTGCTGCCATCAGCGGGTAGGCTCCACAGCGACCAACGTGACTGCAGTTCCGCAACGTCACGGTTGCGGTGCCGTATTCGCGGGCTTTCTGCATGGCAAGTTCCATCGCAAAAGCGCCCGACACCTGTCCCATTGCCGAGTCGCCATCGACAATCGCGGTGCATGGATGTTCGGAAACAATCCTGGGGACACCACGAGGGTTCCAAAGTCCTTTTTCGAAGAAGGAAAGATACTCGTAAAAACGGATGAGTCCGTGTGAATCGTGTCCGTAGAGGCTGGAGTCGACAAGGTGGTCGGTCACGACGCAGGCATCTTCGGCCGAGCAGCCAGCGGTTTCGAAGAGCTGGCAACCGATGTGTCGCAAAAGGTCAGGGAAAAGTGTGGGCATCTGTCGTGTGAGTGCAGGTCAGGGCTGAAGGTGGGGACACTATGCAGACAGTTTGTTGCATGTATTTCCACAACCAGGTGTTACGGAAGAAACGATCCAGCGAGAATATTTAGGACAGGTTCTCTTTAAAAGATTGTCAGGGTGCTTCGGTATCCGGCTTCGACAGCGGGCGCTGCCGACTGAGAATTTTTAAATTCACAAACAGGCAGCCGGTGTACGACAAAGGAAAGACAGGTGTGTTTATCAGCGATTCCTCTGACATGACATCACTGGAACGCAACCCCATCCCCCCCAAGTTTTATGTGACGTGATGCACTTCAATCATCGTATTGAGCTTTGTGATTTGCAGAACATCTTCGATGTCTGACGACGGATTGAACAGCTGGACTGTTGGCGAGAGTCCTTCGGTTTTTCTGAGTGATATCAAAAGGCCCAGCATTCCACTGGGAATCAATCGCACACCCGCAACGTCGAATGCCACTGTCGAACAATTATTAGCTTTCAGGAGGTCCGTAATTGCAGCACGGTAATGAGCGGCATTGAACTCTGACGGCACATCCTTGCCGTCGAATCCGAGAACAGTGGTCTCACCGATACTGTAGACCTTCAATGCCCCGTCGTCTGTGAGCGCGTATTGACCGGAAGGAGGCGTGTCACTTTCCATGAATTCAGTATTAGGCATATCGTTCATATCTGTTTCCTGAAGTTGCTGACTTCGATCGGGGCTCATGATCGACTCGCTCAGACCGATCACACACGTGGAACATTCTGTGTCAGCCACGATTCACAGAGGCCCGGGAGAATCGTGGCATTGCCCCCCAGGTTGCTGCTGGCGGGACTCCGATTGATCTTCTGTGACAGATATGAAATCAGCCTGTCACAGGACCGTTGTCTGTACAGGCTGAGTTTACTCAACAGAAGCAGATGCAGGCGAGAGTCACAACATATTTTCAGAAGAACAGGTCGCAATTTGGAAATTATCACGACTTCGGACGACCTGGAGTTGCCAGTGCTTGCCAGGCAATCAGCACATCCCTGATCGCCGCAACGTCATGGACGCGCAGCACATCTGCACCCTGCTGAGCCAGTCCAATTGAAACACCTGCCGTCCCGGCAAGTCGCTCATCGACCGTTCGTCCCAGGAGTTTTGACAAAAAACGTTTCCGGGAATGTCCGATGAGAATCGGGCGTTCAAGTGACCGCTTTAAAATCTCCACAGATTGCAGGAGTCGTAAATTGTGATCCGCCGTCTTGCCGAATCCAATACCCGGATCCACACAAATTCGGTCGGGCGGGATGTCGGCTTCGATGCAACGGTCGATACAGCGTCGGAGATAGTCAGAAACTTCGAGAACGACGTCACGGTACACCGGGTTCTTTTGCATCGTTTGTGGTGTGCCCAGAATGTGCATCACGCAAATCCCGACTCCGGTGTCTCGACAGACACCCAGCATACGATCATCGAACCTCAGACCTGAGATATCATTGACAATCCGTGCGCCGGCAGCGATGGCTTGTTCGGCGACGACTGATTTGGTGGTGTCGATGGAGATCGGTACATCGATCTGTTCAGCCAGTCGTTTGATGACCGGGATTGTCCGTCGCAATTCTTCGTCCGTACCAATGACGTTTGCCCCGGGCCGTGTTGATTCTCCGCCGATATCGATAATGTCCGCTCCGTCCTCAGCAAGCTGGCGTCCGTGGTTGACAGCAGCGTCTACCGAATCGTATTCACCTCCGTCTGAAAAACTGTCCGGAGTGACGTTCAGGATCCCCATCAGTAAAGGGATCCGGGAAGCCTGCAGTATTGTGTTCTGACAATCCCAGACCAGTTTCGTCACCGGGCTACTCCATGTCGTGGCTGAGGAGAATCAGTCGGTACAATCACCTTGGTAAATGAGAGCACTATGGATTACGCCACTCGCACGACTCCCAATATCAACCCCAACGTTTCCGGCACTACGGTTTGTCAAATTCCCCGCGTTTGAATTTATGCCAGTAGTCATCCAATGCTCGCCGAACCTTTCCTGACAGAAGCGCCACCCCCAGGACATTCGGAAACGCCATTCCAAGAACCATGAGGTCGCTTAGGTCAAGAACGTTGGTTGCGGAGACCACGGAGCCGAGTAAGACGAAGATGACGAAAATCACGCGATAGATAATAGAGTGTCGATCTCCAAAGAGATATGTCCAGCACCGTTCACCGTAGTATGACCAGGAGATCATTGTTGAATAGGCGAAGAGCATTACAGCCACTGACAGCACGGCAGGAAACCACTCAATCTGACTTTCCATCGCTCGGACTGTGAGTCCCGCCCCGTTGTTACTCAGGATCAGTTCACCGTAACGGGGGTCGTCTACGTCGTAGGCACCGGTAATCACGATCACAAGCGCTGTCATTGTGCAGATAACGACAGTATCGATAAACGGTTCCAGCAGGGCGACGATTCCTTCACGGACCGGATATTCAGTTTTCGCAGCCGAGTGAGCAATTGCAGCTGATCCAATACCGGCTTCGTTCGAAAACGCAGCGCGTTTGAATCCCAACACGAGAACTCCGAGAACCGCTCCGTAACCTGCCTGTGGTGTGAAGGCTGAACTGACAATCAATGAACACGCCTGCGGAATGGCACGGAAATTCATCAGTAAAATATAGGCACATGCCAGAACATAGACCCCACACATTAACGGGACAATCTTTTCAGCCGTTGATGCAATGCGCCTAATCCCGCCAATAATGACCACTGCTACGAACGTGGCCATGACTATCCCGATCACAAACCGGCCCAATGTTCCTGCTGACTCAAGACCGGGAAACGCCTGCTGTACCGCGTTTATCGCCTGATTCACCTGAAATGCGTTTCCACCTCCAAGTGAGGCTAGCACGCACATCACTGCGAACAGGCCCCCAAGGAGCATGCCGAGTGGTCCCAGTCCGAGGTCTCTGAGGCCGTTGGACAGATAGTACATGGCACCACCCATCACCTGTCCATCGGGGCGTACCTGTCGATACATCTGCCCCAGAGTACACTCAGCGAATTTGGAGCTCATACCAAGCAGACCGGCAATGATCATCCAAAACGTGGCTCCGGGACCACCTACCCCCACAGCGATGGCCACACTGGCGATGTTTCCCAGCCCTACAGTGGCGGACAGCGCTGCCGTAAGGGCCTGGAAGTGCGTGACTTCGCCCACGTCATCAGGTTTGTCATATTGTCCGGCAGTGACACGAATTGCATGCGTAAACCCCCGAAAATTGATGAACCCCATTCGCAGAGTAAAGAACACAGCTCCGATTACCAACCAGGCTACGACAACGGGAATCCCTGAATTAACGGCCTGGAATGTCCGCGTTTCCCCAGGGGCAATCTCCTTCCGTGTAACCATCATATTTTTGAGTCGCGATCGGCAGAATTCTGTGTGCAGGGCATCAGCGATCACTGCAGACTCTTCTTGGCTCACATCACTCTCGGCAAGCGTGATACTGAAATCAGCCTCCACCAGATTCACATCAGCAGAAGCTTTTTCCATGAGAGGACGAGCTGCATTGCGAACGGCAGCAATTTCGTTGTCAAAGACAACTCTATCTTGTTCAGAAAGACGACTGCGGACGAAACTGACGCTCCAGTTCACCTCGTCCCGTTTCTCATCTGAAAGGGACGTGTCAACCGAGCTTATCAACGACGAAAATTCAGGTGAGCCGAAGGGACATTGGTCCAGTTCCATGTAAAATTCGCAACGACCCACAAACTCGTAGAAGAACACACTGGCGATGATTCCAACGGCGTCACCGGAATATTTGTCGACCTGCTGTTCAAATTTACGCAGCTGGTTTGTGACCCTGGCGGGAGATTTGGATTCGGGTGGATTCCGCGACTCAGACGCCGAATCCACAGGAGCAGGTGAGTTTTGCGAGACGCACTCTGGCGGAAATGCCACCAATAAAGCAGCAGCAATGAGCGAAAAAACAGTGCCGGATTTGCAAACATTACGGTTCATAGCACAAAGCCTTCGAAACGCGACCGGTGTTTGGAACGGGCGACAGCCTGGCAAAGGATAACGACTACGCACATTCAGCGGAATCGGTCTAAAATCAGAGCGGTCTCGAGCCCGGGGATCAATCCATCGATATTAAACAGTGAAACGGCGTGACATAGAGCGAAGTGAGGGCAGGACACATGAAGTGATTTCTGATCGATACCGTGGATATGGTCTACATTCGTCGCATAGACAGAAATGAGTCAGCTCGCCGATGTTCTTGGAATCCAGCGACTACTGTTGACCGTTTTGGACATTCGTCGGTGGATTCTCCGTGGTTGTTGTCCGCGAAGTGTGAACCTTCAGTATCGATGATGCATCACCGTACCGATCCTCAGGATGTATCAACCATCAGGCTGCCATTGTGTTGCCAACTCATGCTGTGCCGGAAAGCAGGTTTCCGTCAGTCGATGCCGGTTCTGATCCGATCTGGACCCGCAGGCCATCATCCTGTTAGTCTCCAGAAAATACTGCTGACGTCGGCTTTGAACGGGAGCCGGTCGTCTAAACCCCAAATGTACTGACACGGTCTGTGTCAGGCGAAATCAGGAGTGACACGGATGTCTTGCCTGAAAGTCATGCTGACGTGCGCCATTGCTTTCTCGTTGGTTTGTCCAACGACGGTGGAAGCTCAAAAACGACGTAAAACGGAAGTCGTCAAGGGTAAGCGATACAAACTCCACAAGGCTCACGGTCCGTATATGATTTTGGTGACCACGTTGCGGAATGTGGACCCAGGGCTGAGAGCTAAAGGGATGTCTGCGGAAGACGCTGCCGACCAGATCGTCTATGAATTGCGGCGTAAAGGAATCCCCGCGTATGTTTATCATCAAAAGGAACAATTAAGCGAAGAAGGTCGGTTCATCCAGCGACAGGAAGGCCTTGCGATTATGGCCGGGAATTTTCCCACAGCCGAACATCGTGTTGCACAGGCTGTTCTTAAAATTATCCAGGAAAAATTTCGGCCTCAGTTTTTGAAACAACCGGAAACAGGGGCCATCATTGTTGATCAGCTTGCCTCAATGCCTTTCAAGCGTGCATTTATTGTGGCAAATCCTCTTCGGAACTCCGCTGAACTGGAGAAGGACGAAGTGGATCCTGAGTTGGTTCAGATGAATGCCAACAACGGCAAAATATCGCTTCTGAAAAATCCGGGCAGATACACATTGAAGGTTGCAACATTTCGTGGAAACCAAATCGTCCAGGTCGCAGCCAAAAAATCCAGTAAGAAGGGGTTTGGAATTTTCGGGCAGGCTGACGAATCGGCGACGAGTGCCTGGGAGTTGGCAACAGCTCTGCGTCGAGCCACGAAGTACGGCTATGATAAAAACTATGAAGCCTGGGTGCTCCATGACACCAGGAAGTCCTATGTGACGATTGGATCGTTCAACAGCCCTGACGATCCCCGAATCAGGCAGTTGATTCAGGAGTTCAAGGCGAAGGTCAAGCCGAATCCCCGGACAGGCGAAGCCAAAATGACGCCAGAGCTGTTTTCGATCCCAAAAAATCCAGTGAAGAAGCCACTTCCGGACAAGCTGTGGTTCTTTGATGAGTCGCCCCGCGCCGTGGCCGTACCAGGGCGAAGTGCGAATGGCAAATCGTCAGGGTTAGGTGTCACTCAAAGGTAATCGACATCAGGCTGATGACACTGGCCCACTCGTTGCCTGCCAGCGGACGAGTCATTTCGAGCGTGGTCGTCGTTTGAAAGACTAAGTTGCTCTCATGGACGGGGCGCTTGTGCTGCCGAATTCGAACTCAATGGGGATTTGAGTTTTGCTCGAAAGTTAGTTTCTTACGTTGCTTGCGCCTTTGTCTTGGAATTCAGCGGAAAAACCGAAAGAAACCTGGTAGGTTTTGCGAACCATCCGTCGAATGCAGATGTCGAAACGGAAACCGAAGTTTGGCTTTCTGCAATGAAGCAATTTTTTATTGCAGACGGATCCAGTTCATCAGTCACAAAATCTTACCGGTCAAATCCAGTTGATTTGACGGGCAGCGGTGTGAGAAAGATGCGCCGCATCTGAATGAACCTGAGTTCTTCAGGTTCAACTCAACTAAGGAGGCAGGACAATGCTGCTCATAAACGCAATCAACGCCAAAAACTCAGTCGAGAGTATTCTCACGAGTAACGCGTGTCTGTGTGCGATTGGGCTGTGCGACCGTTCTGGTGTCTTCTTTCAGTTTGCGGACTGGCAACCGGCACATCGACCAGCAAAACACTTGTGCGATCGCTCGATGTGTCGCGCAATGCATCCCTCCCCAGAATTGATGCAGTCGAGTCACCGATCGGGTATGTGGTGTCCCCGCGCTCTCTGAGAACCATTCTCGGTTCTGTCACTGTCAGCTGAGCAGCCAATTCAGACGTGTCCTGCCTGGACGAATTCTGAGAGGCTCCTGAATCTGACTGAGAACTTTTCAGCCACTGGGCTGATTGCTTTTCTTTGCGAGGCCAATGCCACCTGAGGTCGTTACGGCTTCAGCGTTCGCAGGTCTCGTACTGTCTGCTGACCATTACCTCGTGATTCGGAATGAAGGTTCGGAATCCAGCACGGTGGTCATCATACGGAGTCCAACACGATGTCTGTGGAATTCACAACTCAAACCGTTCTGTGTGCCCAGGCGGGAAACCGAGATGCGTTCGACAAACTTACGGAATTGTTTTATTCCCGGGTTTACGGAATCGTTATGCAGCGGTTGCGCAATACGGCAGAAGCAGATGAAGTGGCTCAGGAAGTGTTTTTGCGAGCATTTCGAAAGATCACTCAGCTGAAAGATCCCGCCGCGTTTGGGGGCTGGCTGTGTCAAATTGCATCGCGGTTGTCAATTAACCGCGCCGTTCGACGTCCGGCCGAACGATCCTGTGAGTCAGTGACGTTTGAACTGTTGCGGGAAGCTGACGTCGGTCCGACAATGGATTTGCTGCAGCGGGAAGATGCGCAGCAAGTGCGTTCCGGAATCGATCGACTTTGTCAACTGGATCGTCAGACACTGTTAGCTTTCTACTTTGAAGGTCAGTCGCTGAAGCAGATGGCAGAAGTCTTTGACAGTCCGGTCGGGACGATCAAGAGACGTTTGCACACAGCTCGAAGTCGTCTGCGTGACGCATTGGTGGCCATGCAGCCGGCCTGAAGACAAGGGACACGTGATTTCAGTTACTGGTTCGCATTTCCCCATCAGAGTTGACGAAGTCTGATCGGCGGTGGTGATCGACTTCGACACCACCTGCTGTTACCTCCTCAGGCCGACAGGAAGCGTTGCATCAAAGACGGCGGTCTGTGTCTTTGCGTCCATCACACGCCGGTCCCGAATCAGTGAGATCAGTTTCCGGTTGGCACCGATTTCCCACGGGTAACGAATGGTTTGATCTCGAGAATTTCGGCCGACGTCTGTAAATCGGTCACCTCTCCGTCGTGTCAATAGCATGATTGTGATGGGAGCCGATGCGATGTCTTCGACGTGGTGTTTGAGAAGACACATCAGCCACCGCTCTGGCATCGTGGCACTGACGGTTACCGCGACATTTGCTCCCAGTGGAAGCCGTGCACTCAGACGTCTCAGTGTCCAGATCGATCCCGACCACGAATCTCTCTGGTTTCGACTAATTGTTCGCCATGATTGGTTTTACTTCGGGTTGCTTTGCAACCCGCGGGTTCCGCAGGTCACCCTGTTTACTATATCTCCAGGGCGGAATTGTTCAGGAAAACGCAGGAGATGAACCCCGAAACCAGCACCGGCAAAAAATACCGATCCTGTCTTTCCGCATTTCCGACCTTCTGGTAAGTATACCCTTCAAGTCTGTCTCGAACTGGCCTGACCGGGGAGGGTATGCCCCGACACTACAGGGAATGGATTCCCATGCAGAATTCACTTTGGAAACTGGTTTCTATTGTTGGTGTCATTGCGATTGGAAGCCTTGTTGTCAAAGAGGTTCATGACGGTCTATCGTTCGGAGGTGCTGCAGCAAACCAGACGGATGACACTCCCGGAATTGAAGGTAACGAAATTCAGATTACGGCAGACACCGAGTCGTCAGCATTTGAAAATCAGATTTCCGCCGACACCGTTGATGACCACAAACTGGATACTGAAGCACCTGCTGACAACGAGCCGTTCCCTATAGACGAGCCGTTCCCTATAGACGAGCCGGATTCCGACGTCCTTTCATCAGACCGCCGGCCCGCCCAAACGGTTTCATTCGTGGAGGAGGTCGACTCGGGCGAGGCTACTGAACCTGATTTGTTCGATTTTACATTCGAACCGAACATCGCGGACACGGATGGCTCCAGGAAACAGATTGATCGGGATGAAAGCTCTGTTTCGTCTCGCGCAGTCAAATCCGTTGGCGCAGCGAATTCCAACTTTAATCAGTTAACAGATGATGCTGCTGCGTCCGGAAATCAGACGGAATCCCCAGAGAATCGCCTGATCTTTTTGGCACCCGGGGACAACGCGGCCGGAAATCGTGCGCAAGTGAAAGATGTGAGCGGCGAAGGAAATCAGACGACGGTTGAAGAGCCGTTTGAAGAAGATTCATTGGAGCCGGTGGATAACCAGCCCGATTTAGAAGTTCCGTCCAGTCACTTAGATGGCGACTCCACACTGCGGTTGCCGTCGGAATCCACAGCGCGTGATCAGCCGTCATTGTCCAATGAAGTTCCCCGATTGTTCGACAAAGCTTCCAACTCTCCGGCACCAATAAACGGCGGGACAACGGATCTGATGTTCGAAGACGATGCCGACAGCAGTGACTCGCCTCGGCCCATTATCGAGGGACCTTCGAATCGGTCTTCGTCCCGGAACTCAGCCTTTGATCAAGCCACAGTACCAGAAATTAATAGAACGATGACCGACAGGCTCGATGATCTGTCGTTTGACACTCGTCATGATCAGCAGGCTTTGCCCATTCCTGAGCCCGTTTCCGCTGAACCGGCATTACCACGCAGAGAGGAAGCGTCAGGCCAGTTTTATCCTCAATCTGCAGATGCCCCTGACAATGAATTGCGTGAGTTCCCGTCCCGGCCTCGCAGGCTGAATATCAATCGTAATTCTGATTCACCGGAAATTCGGTCTTCCGATGATCTGCCGACGGAAAATTCCGGTTCACTCCCTCGACCGGAATCACGGCAGCGAACATCGTCTTCAACCGGTGTGCTGCGTCCTCATTTGACGGTTCGAAAGAAGATGCCCGAATCTGCCACCCTTGGTCAGGCAATGGATTATACGGTCGTTGTGACCAATGAAGGCAGGTCCACCGCCCGAAGCGTGATTGTGGAAGACGGAGTTCCGGAGGAAGCACGCGTCGATGTAACGGATCCCCCGGCCGAATACGATGATGGCACCCGGAGTCTCATCTGGCGATTCGATGAGTTGCAGGCCGGAGATTCTCATGAACTCATGGTGCGGCTGACACCAACGAGTCAAGGTGTACTCAGCAGCATTGCAACTGTTCGTTTCAATGCTCAGGTGACCACAAGCACTTTTGTGCGCGCTCCGATACTCAGTCTGGATTTTAAGACGCCGCCGCCGGTCCGGGTCGGTGAGGAGACCCAGCTCCGGTACGTGGTAAGGAACGACGGTGATGGAGTTGCAACCGATATCGTGTTGAGAAGCGATCTGCCGTCGGGCCTTCGACATCCGGTCGGCAATGATCTGGAATACACCATTGATACTCTGGAGCCTGATACGGAACGTGAGATCGTACTCAACGTGATTGCCGCAGAATCCGGTAATTTCACGACTCATGTTGAGCTGATTGCGGACGGTATCCCGGGTGACATTGCAGATGCCTCAGTCAGGATTGTCGGCCAGCAGATCCAGGTTCTTCGTCAGGGGCCTCAACGACGTTACGTCGGCCGTTCTGCGGTCTACTCAAATATTTTAAGTAACGGAACGGAGTTCGATGCTGGAGGCATTCGTGTTATTGAACGTATTCCTGAGGGTATGAAATTTGAACGTGCGTCTCACAACGGGGTTTACAGTCCGCAGCAGCGAGAGGTGGTCTGGAATCTCGACGGAATTAAGTCCGGTGACCAGGCAACGTTGAAAATCGAGTTGACTGCTGCGAATTCGGGTGATCAGGAGAGCCTGGTCACGGTCATTGAGAATGCTGGATTTCAGACGGCGGCCCGAACTGTGACAGCAGTGCAGGATTTGCACAACATTGGAAGCCGAATGAGTCGACTGGACGGACCTGTTTCGGTTGGGACTGAATTCGGGTTTGATATTGTTGTAGAAAATCGCGGCACATCAGATGCGACCGGCGTTCAGCTGATTATTGACCTGCCGGAAGGCGTTAAAGGAGTGAGTGTTGGCAGGGATGGACCACGCGCGCATCCAAAAATTACTGATGGTCAGCTGCAGTACCATTTTCAGCCTGTGATGCAAATTCAACCTGGAAAACAAAAGACTTTTCGAATCAATATGAAGGCAACTCAGGCGATCTCGAATGCCGTTGTGAATGCTCGAATTTACTATGACCAGATGCAGAACGAAAACGCACTGATCATGTCGGAGTCGATTACAGCGAGCGACGACCGGCCGTAGCTTTCTTCGTTTCTTTTTCGGTCAGGACGTGTGACTGAGGGGAATATCGCCTTCCGATTTTCGAGATGGTTCAGTTGATTTCGCCAAAGTCGTCAATTCGCAGTGACTGCTCGTCCTGCTTTGCCATCGCGGACGGAGTGTCGTTCTGATGGTCGTTGATGACTTGTTGCTCGCACGATACCGATGCGTCTGGTACTAGGGCTGTCGCTCGTACACGGTTTTTCCGGCGACCAGCGTTCTTATGACGGCTCCGGTGAAAGTCTGCCCGTCAAATGGTGTGTTCCTGCTTCGGGACCGGAACTGCGTTGCATCGATCGTGATTTTCCGAGTCGGGTCGATCAGCGTGACATCTGCCGGGCAGCCACGTGACAGCCTTCCTGCATCGACCCCGAGAATTTCTGCCGGTCCGACAGTGAGGCATCGCAGTAATTGTGGCCAGGTCAAATGCTTCGGTTCGATCAGTGCACGGACACAGCAGCACAAGAGTGTTTCCAGGGCGCATATACCAAAGGGAGCGACATCCAGTTCGACTGCCTTCTTTTCGATCGCCAGGGGCTGATGATCCCCGCTTATCGCGGTGATTGTACCGTCCTTCAGGCCTTCAATGAGTTCATTGGTGTGGTCCTGCGTACGAAGTGGCGGACTGACTTTGTAGAGCGTGTCAAAACTGCTCATGACAGTATCGTCAAACAGCAGATGATGAGGTGTCACATCAGCCGAGACTTGAATGCCTCTTTGGCGAGCCATGCGAATTCGATCCGTGGCATCCATTGTCGTCACCGTCATGATGTGCACGCGGCCCCCGGTGAGTTCGGCGAGCGCAATATCACGACTGGTCATGATGTCCTGGGCAGCTGCGGGGATGCCCCGCAGGCCGAGTCGTGTCGATTGGAACCCTTCGTGCATGATTCCCGACTCTGACAGCTCCGGGACCATCGCATTGTGCATGATCGGACGATCGAACATGCCGGAATATTCCAGTGCGCGACGCATGATTTCCGCGTTCGCAATCGGCAATTTTCCATCGCTAAAAGCAATCGCATCGGCTTCGACCAGTTGCCCGATTTCCGCGAGTGATTCACCTTTGGCCCCACTGGTAACGGCTCCCATGGGAAACACGCGGCTGCCTGAGACCTGCAGAGCCTGATGTTTAACAAATTCGGCGGCACCGCGATTATCGACGACCGGATTTGTCGTGGGAAGAGTTGCCATACTGGTGATTCCGCCAGCCACGGCAGCAAGTGCGGCCGACGCAATCGTCTCGTCTTCTTCAAACCCAGGTTCACCAACACCCACGTGAAGGTCGACAAATCCAGGTGTTATCAGGAGTCCGTCAGCGTCGATTCGTTCAGCATCAATCTCTGCGAAATTTGTTCCTTCAAGCAAATCGATAACACACCCATCTTCAATCAGCAGGCTGCCGATCTGATCAACATCATTCGCGGGATCAATCACCCTTCCATTCGTGATCAGGAGTCGTTGCATTTTTTGTTACCAGGCAGCTGTTCCGCGATGCGGTCAAATTGTGGAATCGATGATCAATTGCTGTTCCGAGCTCGCCGGCGTTCCTGAGCCAGCTTTGACAAACATGCCATCCTCACGAACAGTCCGTTGGTTACCTGATTCAGGATCAGTGAATGCGGTCCGTCTGCCACTTCGGGTGTCAGTTCGACGCCGCGATTGATGGGCCCCGGTGCCAGTACCAGAAGCCCGTCTTTTGCCCGTTGGATTCGTTCGGCTGTCATGCCAAACAGATGAGCGTATTCCTCGATTGACGGGAAAAATGCTCCGCGCTGTCGCTCAAACTGCACTCGCAGGAGGTTAACGCAGTCGACTTCCGGAAGAATCTCGTCCAGATCATAGGCAGCTTCCACGCCCATTTGTGTGATCGTGCGCGGAATCAACGTGGCCGGGCCGCAGACAATCACCCTGGCCCCAAGTTTTAGCAGCCCGTGGATATTGGATCGTGCGACTCGACTGTGTCGAATATCACCAACCAGTGCCACTGTCAGGCCCTGGATTTCCCGACGTTGTCGAATGGTGAGGATGTCCAGCAGAGCCTGTGTGGGGTGTTCGTGGGTTCCGTCACCAGCATTGAGAACGCCTGCCTTCAGGTGACTTGCGAGCATGTGGGGAGCACCGGGCGATCGGTGTCGACAAACAACCAGATCAACACCCATCGCCTCGATCGTCAACGCCGTATCGACAAAAGTCTCTCCTTTGGACAGGCTGCTGCCACTGGCTGAAAAATCAACAGTATCGGCGCCGATGCGTCGTGCGGCCAGATTGAAACTCGTGCGAGTACGTGTTGATGGTTCGAAGAACAGATTTGCAACAACAATCCCTCGCAGGTCATCCAGTTTCTCGGCGCCGCGGAGTGTGGTTTCACGGTAATGTTCGGCGAGATCCAGAATTGACGTGATCTGCTCAGCCGATAGCTCTTCAATGCCAAGCAAATGCTGTCCGATGGATACTGGATCTGCGTCGGCGATTGTCATGACGATTCCTGTAAAACCGGTCGCGGACCGAACATTCCTCTCCTGAAGGTTCTTCTACAACTCCTGCCGGGGAACTTCAATGGACAGAAGCCACTTACAGAATGAGAACAGGATACACGCACCACCGTGATGGATTTCCACGCGAATATGGGTTGGTGGTCATTCCAGTCGACCGACAGGATGATCGCTGGATGAGCCGTGACACATACCGTTATTGAGTCTGTTATGATGCCGTTATTAGGTGACTGCCTCACCATGCATTCCGTTATTCCGCGAAAAAACAGACTTTCCTTCCGGCAATTGTCAGGTCGACGTGTCTGTCAGGGGACCGCAAATGACTCTCGTAGTCACTCGTGGTGAACCAGTGTTCCCTCGGGTGTCAATTCGTAAAATTTTTCGACAGAACTGCCGGGTTCGTTTTTCACGGTTCTAATTCTAATACCGTAATGGAATTGACTTGGGTCCGGACCAGGACTGCACTTCGGCAGGGATTCAAGCAATCTCTGGATACCCTCTTCCGTACAGGAAGTGTTAACAATACGGACCTCGTTGAGACTCTTGAGACTTGCCAGCTCGCGCAAGGAATCGTCTGTGATTTGGTGACCGTGCAGTTCAATCTCATGCAGATCGGGCAATCCCTGTACTGACTCGGTGACTTTTGATGTCATTTCAGAGCTGTCGATCCACAGGTACGCAGTCTTGGCGAGTCTGTTGATTTCACTGATTTGCTGATCGTCAAGATCGAGGGCCATCACTGCCGTTCGTGGAAAATTGTCCGTTTTGTTAATTAGATTCTTCATCGTGAAAGGTCTCCACCATTCACCCATTCCACGGAAATACCATCCAGTACGGCGGGAAGAATTCACAGAGGGCCGTGGCTTTGCTGCCCTGCCGAGTAATCGTTTCAGCAGTTTTCCGAACATCGTGATTCCTTCTCCGGTCGGCCGGTGTCCAATCTGGACGACTGCAGACGTGTCACGGTTCAGTCGGAGCGTCGTCGTTTTGAGGAAGGTGTTCCGGTCGACTGCGGAAGATCAGGTTGAACGGCCAGCCGAACAGCGTGTGCAGTCGTCGAGGTTTTAGTGCTGCTGCGGCATGTTGTGCTCCCAAATGCGTCATGATTCCAAACAGCAGCAGCGTGGTCAGCATCAGTCCGACGGCGATATACCGTGGCCCCATTGGAATCTCGCCCAGTTGTGCAGGCAGACCGCAGGCCCAGTCCCAGGCCGAATGCAGTACCACGGCGGCCGCCACCGAGGCCGGCAGTTTCCACATCCAGCCTCGAATCCGGAAGCGTGCCAGGCCGATGCCATAACCGCCGATACCCCCCAGCAGCAGGTGCAGTAACAGACGGGCGAACTCAGTGCCGACGGTTGTCAGCCCGGGCGCTTCCAGGGTGAGGTAGACACGTGACTCGATGATCGCGGCGCCCAGTCCGGCAAAGGCTCCGTAAATCTGCCCGTCCTGAGGATCGTCGAATTTAGATCGGAATATGAACGCAACGGCCACCACGACAAGTACCTTGGCCAGCTCTTCCACTGTACCTGCCAGCCAGGCCATCTCCATCGATTGATCGTAGGAAATGTTCCAGGATTCGATCAGCTGATCTTCGATCAGGCCGGAACTGTACCCGGTCATCATCCCCAGTCCAGCCGTCATCAAAATAAGGTGCCATGGTTCCTTATTATACAAGTCGTAGCGATAGACGATCGTTCCCAGAACGATTGCAGCGAGGAGAATCAGAGAAAATACGAGCATGAAACGACCTTCAGTTCAGTATGACCGGAACTCTGTTTCTACAGAGGATCCGCTGACTCGCAGTGTGCGGCTGTCCCGACAGTCTGCGACGCCAGTCCATCTGTATGTGACAGGTTGAAAGCAGACGACTGCGATCATGATCTGTTTTCCTTTTATGTGTAACGTCGTCAACGTGTGAGACACCACCAAAGGAATTTGGTCATCTTATTCAGCTGAGGTTTTCGCTTTATCTGTGGTCAACGACAGTGATTCAGCGATTCAAGGATCTGTTGGTTATGTTTGACGTCAACATTGCTGAGCTCAAATGCTTCGGACTGCAGTTCGAAGTTTTCAGCAGGCCTGACTTCTGAGCTGGTGGTGAAGTAGACCCCGTCATTCGTCGACAGTTCATCCGCACGATCTGCTGTGACGACCCGAATCTCGCCAAATGACCGACTGCTGCCGCGGTCAAGGATCCGTCCGTCGCCGGCAATCGAACATTGGACGTCAGCCGGAAAAATCGGAGAATCCTGAATCGCCACAAATCCGTCGCCAGCCTTCAGTCCCAAACGACCATCATTCGTACGGACAAACATCCCGTTGCGCGTTAATCGGCCATCGGCCAGCTGAAAAAAAACAAGTCCTGCCGTTCTCAGCGCAACGTGCAGTGGGTCGCCGGTCATAAACACGTTCCCGCAGGTCAGCCGTCTCATCGAAATCCGTTGTGAGTCAGAACTCGGGACGGCGGAAATCACAGTAATGTCAAGCCGTTCTCGATATCCGACCGTCATTATATTGTCCAAATTTGTTCGGACTGAGTGGATTTGCAGATCCCTGGAGCCGGCCTCGTCGGATGGGAGCGGGGCCAGACCCGTTTTGCTGGTCACCATGGAAGATGACAATGGACTCACAATAATGCTTCCCAGCCTGCCGGACTGGTTCATCAAAAATATAATTTCGTCGTCGGATGTATGTTCGAATTCATCCACCCACACTTCAATGGCCGCTGCGGACTCCTGTGGTCGAAGCCCACGAATGAGCTGACGGACATGTTCGCGACGTTTCTGACTGACTTGCTGCGAATTTGAGTGTTCAATCACCGCAGGTTCATCTGCGCCAACACGGAATGAATCGACCTTATGATCACTCTCGTCCAAGGATGAAGCCGCCGTCGATGACGGAGAGTCATTCGTGGACCCTGGGATTGCCAGTAAGGGACTGTTTGCCAAGTCAGTTCGCAGAGACCAGATCGCAACGACCGTAAACGCCAGCACAATTGCGATTAACCTGATCCCTGCGTTATTCATGACTGCCTTTCAGCCGGCCGTTTGTCCGTTTCTGCTGTGCGCGGACTACCGAGTGGCTGTCCCCAGTTTGACCCGCAGACCAACTCGCTCACCATTACGTTCCACGAATAACGGCACGTATTGACCGCCCGGTGCTTTGCGCAGGTAATCGTTGAGGTCGGCATAACTTTCGATTTGCTGACCACCGATTTTAACGATGATATCTCCTGCCTGTACAGTGGCTTTTGCTGCAGGTGAGCCATCACGAACGCCCAGGACGCGGACACCCTGAGCGTTACCGACCCCGGAAAGGTCCGGTCGCACGCCCAGAACAGCCATTTGGATGCGACCACGTACACAACGACGGTACGACGGCCTTTTGGGGAGTGCATCGATGGTGTGCATCAGATATTCGCCCAGTTCAATGATCGAGACCACTCCATCCATATTGATCATTTCAATATCGTCATCGGGAGTGTGATAGCGATCGGTTACGCCGGTGAAGCACAACAGGACAGGGATCTGTTTTCGATAAAACGGGAGGTGATCGCTGCCACCGAACGGACTCGCAACAACTTTAATCCTGATCGGAGTTCGATCGTCAGCCTGTTCCACGAGTGGCAGAAACTCAGCACCGGTGCCGACGCCGTTGATTTCCATGCGATTTTCTCTGACGGAACCAATCATATCGAAGTTGAACATGAAGACTGTGTCGTCCAGTGGAAACAGGGGGTTATTGACGTAATGACGACTCCCGAGCAGACCTCGCTCTTCACCGGAGAAACAGATAAACACAATCCGACGGTTTGGTGGCGGGCCTGCGACAGTGCGGCGTGCCAGTTCGAGAACCGCAGCGGTACCGCTGGCGTTGTCATCCGCTCCATTGTGAATTTCTCCTCGTCGGTTTCGCACTCGTGATCCGTAGTCACCAAAACCGATATGGTCATAGTGTCCTCCGACGATGATTGTTTCATGGGAATTCGGCCCCTGTCCCTCCACCATGCCAATCAGGTTAGATGCCTCGACGGTGCGCCCCAGAAATTTCACGTTGAGATCCACCGACCATGATGTCAATTCCTGCGACACAGGTTTCATTGTCCTGTCGAGGTGTTTTGCCGCTGAACGGAGGGTCGTGAGCAATTCACCGCTGGATGTTCTGAGTGGGCTCTCTGCCAGCAGGCGATCCAGAACGCGCTGACGAATCTGCACGAATGGAATGCGACCGCTGCGCTGACCAAAGCTATCACTGTCAGCAAGTTCATCTGATTGCGGATCCGAAGCAGTGAACGGATCATTAACCAGCAAAACAGCAGCAGCCTGGTGTTCGCGGGCCAGTCGCAGTTTCGTGGTGATGTAGGCGTGAGTACTGGTCGATTCACCTGAAAATGGTGATTGCGGATCTCCCTGACCCGGTACCCGACGTATCATAATGATCGTTTTGCCGGCGACATCGATGTCAGCATACTCATCGTAATTGTCAGCCGGTGAACTGATTCCGTAGCCAACAAAGACAAGACCACCGGTGGTCTTGCCGGAACTCCCTCGCTGCAGAGGTTGCCACTCGTTTCCGACGGTGAACCGTAGTCGTGTGCCACGACGACTGCGAAAACTCAATGCCGTCTGGTTGCTGATTCCGACCGAACCGATCCGGATGTCAAAATTTTGACGCCAGCCTCCGTCCGGCATCACTGATGTCAGCCCTGTGTTTCGGAATTCATCGATAATGTGTCTGGCAGCACGGTCGATTCCTGATGTTGCGACACCTCGCCCTTCCTGTTCGTCCGACGCAAAGAACTCAATGTCTGTCCGTACGCGTTTCAGAACAGCGGTCCGTTCACTGTCGGCAAAAGCCAGATTCATCACGCTGAAAATGATGATAATACAGAATGCAGGATATGCCGTGAGATTCATGTGATTTCTGTCGCGTCCGTCGCGATCAAGGCGAGCGGAGTGGCCCGGTGGTCGTTCCGATCAGATGACTGCACGTGTGATTCTCCACGACCGGGCTTCAGTGTGCAACAAAAGGATTTTGTCAGGCATTGACTAACAGAATCCAGAGTTGCTGTGGAATTTGTGTTTAAGGAGAAATTGAATGCATCGGTATCTTTCGACCTGAAATTGTTGACAACAACAATCCAAACTCACTTCGAAAGTGATACCACCTCTGGTTCACTGGTGCCAGCACATCAGCCACACATGCGACCAGCCGGAGCATTTGTGCAGATTCGGATCCCACTTCAGACACAGTGACCGGAATTATCAGACAGACGCAACAGAACGTCCTCAGGGCTGATGGGCAGAAGACTCGGGAAAGCCTTCGCATGTGAGACGGTCAACAGGCCACGAATCGATCGGATCTTCTGTGCGGATGATCACTTGGGAAATGGCTGTATTCAGTCCACACAGGCGGCCGACACCTCATGCAGCAACGAAGCAAAACCAGGGTTGAATCCGGAAAACGACACGAGGAACGTTCATCGAGCGATCATACGGCCCACGCCTCTTGTTACGCCGCAGCCGAGAGACCTTCGTTCGTGCTGTCGGCCTCATTCAGCATGGCAAAAACTTCGTCCGCAAGTGCCGTGTAGTCTGCTGCGCCGGGACAGCGAGGTGCGTAGTCGAAGATGCTTTGGCCGAAGCTTGGTGATTCCGCCAGTTTGATATTTCGACGCACTTTGGTCCGAAAGATTTGAGCATTTGCCCACGGGGTATCCGTATCACTTGCTTCCAGGAAATAGCGGAGGTCCTCCGTCACGTCAGTCGCCAGCCGTGTACCGGATTCGTACAGACACAGAGCCACGCCCGTCACACGCAGATCAGGATTCAGTCGCCGGTTTACGAGTGCAGTGGTTTCGAACAGCTTTGAGAGTCCCTGCAACGCAAAAAAATGGGGCTGCAGCGGAATCAAAACTTCGGTCACAGCGGTCAACGCGTTGATTGTCAGGATTCCCAGCGATGGAGGACAATCCATGATGACATAGTCGAATCGTGACTGGTCTCTCCACGGTTGAAGGCAGTTCTTCAGCAGAAATTCCCGCTGACTGACCCCTGCCAGCTCCATTTCGACGGCTGCCAGATCAATATTTGAAGGGACCACGGAGAGATTTTCGGCGACCAGCTGTCGCACGTCGTCAATTGTGGCATCGTCAGAAAACACATCGTACAGCGTGCTGGTTTCTTCACCGGCTTCGATTCCAAGGTGGAACGATGCATGTCCCTGAGGATCCAGATCCAGGATGCAAACACGCTGTCCTCCTCGCGCAAGCGCTGCCGCCAGGTTGACGCTGGTGGTGGTTTTGCCGACTCCACCCTTTTGATTCATGACAGCAATCGTACGCATGGTTTCATCCGTGATGACAAGTCTTGCCGACCGGTATTTCGTGCAGCGGGTTCGCTCCGTCGCGATTCTAAGCTCACGTGAGTTACTCTGTAAGGCAAGTCATCATCAGGTCAGCGGATCGTCGACTGCAATAAGGTCGACAGAAGATTTCTCGCCAGGTACAGAGGCAGGATTGACCTGAATCCGGTTCAGATCGGCGAAATTCGCCCGCTGTTCGAGTCAGGCTGCCGAAAATCCCGAACCGGTCAGGAATGCAATCAGGAACGGAGTTTTGAAGACTTCACAGCGTTTGAGTTGAGTGCTAGAGTGATACTGTGGCAGGTATCGACTGTGCCATATGTCTACCCCGTGGTGTAATTGGTAGCACAACAGATTCTGGTTCTGTCAGTTGGGGTTCGAGTCCCTGCGGGGTAACTCTGGGTAAATGAAAACCCAGCAAAACCAGTGAAAATTGATTTCACGGTTTTTATTTGGGCCACAGAGGTTCATTTTCACGCCTTCGGGGCATCTTTTCCACCTCTGCGTTGAACTGTTCGAAGTGGTGGTCGTTGATGTGTCGTGTCACGCTGTGACCAATTAAATTGGCCACGATCTGTGGCGTCATGACCGAATCCAGCCAGTCGGTTTCACAGCTGGTACGCATATTTTTGCGACCGCTGCTACGGAACGAGAACGGCCCGACCGGTCAGTTGACCTGCGATCAGGTCGTGGATTGCTTCGTTGACCTGGTCGAGCCGGTAAGTGGTAGTGGTCAATTTGACTTCTTCTCTGGCGGCCAGAATCATCAGTTCACAAAGTTCAGTGTAGTTGCCGACCAGCGTGCCGACGACATTGAGTTCGTCAAAGATCAGATCGATTGAGGGAACACTTACTATTCCTCCGTAGCCAACAACGTAGTACGTCCCTCCTTTTCGCAGCATTGACATGCATTGCTCCGGTGTCTCTTTTTCGCCGGCAAAATCCATGACAGCATCGACCCCTGACGTGCAGAGTTGTCTTACAGTCTCTGCCGCAGCATTGCCGCCGGGCAGACAATTCGTGAAACCGCACTCACGGGCCAGGTCGAGTGCCTGTTCGGACGTGTCCACAATAATGATTTGTGCGGCACACAGATTCCGCAGCACCTGAGCGGCGATATGTCCCAGGCCTCCAAAGCCAAGAATAACGACACTCATTCCCGGCTTCATTGTTTCCGCTGCTTTACGAGCGGCTCGGTAGGCAGTGAGACCTCCGTCGGCGTACGGAGCAACGTCTTTTGGCTCCAGTTCCGGCGGCAGTTTGATGACTGCTCGCTGTTTGGTTGGAAAAAATTCTGCAAATCCGCCATCGTGAGTGATTCCTGGAAAGCGACCGTTCGGGCAATACATGTCTTCTCCGCGTCGGCATTCCGGACAGGTTCCGTCGGTGATGAGTGGATGCACAATCACTGGATCGCCCGGTTTGACGTGTTTCACGCCATCGCCCACGTCATGAACCCAGCCGGCATTTTCGTGTCCCAGAATATAGGGAAGCGGACGACCAACTTTGCTGTTCCAGTTACCTTTGATGATGTGCAGATCAGTCCGGCAAAGTCCGGCACCTCCAATGCGCACAATTACATCATCTTGTTTCCGGACGGTTGGTTCAGGGACATCATCAATTTCGACAAGGTTGCTGCGTTTTAGATCTTTGTCGAATTGGTGCAGTCTCACGGCTTTCATAGTGTGTATTCTTGGTTGCTGATCCGTTTTTAACATAATCGACCAGTCAGTAGCTGATGGAATTCTGTTGAAGCTGTTTACGGAGGACGGAGATATCAGCCTCACAAAATCGGGCAGCTCCAAATTGATTCAATGTGCGAGGTCCTGCCTCGCTGACCCAAACGCTTAGTCGCTGCCAAACATCAGTTTTCCTGACTGAGCCAGCACTGCAGATTTGCAATGTAATGCACGAACTGTCAGTGCCGCATATAAGTGAACGTGATTGTAACGGAACGGCTGGTGTAAATATTAAATTCCTGTCGACCGATCGATCAGAAATCGTTCAATAGAGACAATCTGACAAATTTGACAATGAGGTTGGGTCCCGGGAAATCTGGCGGCGGTGTCAGAAATATCTATTTCCTCCATTACGGAGATAAGAATCAAAACAATCGTTGTTTACTCCGGAACTTTGAAGATCGATGACCCGAATGGACTGGTATGATGTGCCCCAGCCAACAGTAACGAAATGGAAAACATCCTATGGAGCATCCATCCTCTCAGATTTTGCCCGATGCACTCACCTCTCGCTGTCACCGAATGGCTGTCCGACATGTGGCGTCCTTTCGTTATTCTGCCGCTGGATATGAAGTATCAGTGTGTACGTGGCTGAAAATTGTGCTTTTGCCGGTTCTCGTTCTGGGTTGGTGTTGCGATGCGAGGAGTGACGAACCGTGGATCCATCATTCACGGTTCACAGACTTTGCATCGGGGACTCTGGAGGACGGAGGGAGTAATCTTTACATCACACGCGAGGGGTCGCTGCAAATGATCCATCGTTGGGACTTTAATAATGACGGCTATCTGGACCTGTGGGTTGGACAGGATCATGATGTCGTTGAAGATGCAGATGTGCTTGTTTACTGGGGCAGCGAAAAAGGTCCGCGATCCCTTTTTCCGCCGCTGAGGGAACATCAGCCGCTCGTACGACTGATGCGTCAGTTTCACTCACGCGAGAAAAAGGTGACAAAACTACCCAGCGACGGAGGTGGCCGGTCGGTGCTTGTCGATTTAAATAATGATGGTTACTCCGAGATCGTGTTTTGCAATTTTATCCACAACTACTCAGTCCATATGCGGGCACTCGTGTACTGGGGCAGTCCGGACGGGTATGCGTCGGAGCGTCGCGACGAGTTGCCAACATTGATGGCTGGTGGAGTGGCGGCAGCCGATTTTAACCAGGACGGATTCGTTGACCTGGCATTCGCCAACCGTGGTATCGAGGGCGGTGAGCGATTCGGATTCGATAAACATCTGGAATCGTACGTCTACTGGAACGGTCCAACGGGATTCAGTTCCGATCGTCGCAGTTCGCTGCCGACAGTGAGTGCGACTGACTGCGCTGCAGCGGACATCAACGGAGATGGGTATCCCGAGCTGTTGTTTGCCAATAATAATTCCAAACACCAAAGCGTTTCGATGTATTGGGGACGCAGCGAAGGGTTTTCTAAACAGCACCGCGAAGTCTGGAGTGGGGGCGATCCTGTCGGTCTCCATCTGACAGAGCTGGATGGCGATGCCATAACTGACCTGGTTGTCCTGCACGGTGATGATTACGCAGAGTTATGGCGCGGCACGGGTGCGAGTTTAGAACGCTGGGGGCGGCTGGCGACATCGGGCGCGACGGAATGTGAAGTCAGTGATCTGAATCAGGACGGACATAGTGACCTGATATTTGCGAATGCAGGATCAGACGAAGAGCAGCTTTCATATATTTATTGGGGAGCCGATGGCGGATACTCTGGGCAGGCACGGACTGACTTGCCCACGCTGCACGCGACCGACGTCTGTGTTGCCGACTTCAACAGTGATGGCTGGACTGATGTTGTCTTTGCCAACGAGCACAGCGAGTCCACGTATGACGTCAACTCGTTTCTCTACTGGAATGGTCCCGATGGATTTGATGATTTCTGTCGCGAAGAGCTTCAGGGTTTTGGTGCCGTCAGCAATGTGGCCGAAGACCTGGACGGCGACGGTCATGTGGACCTCGTGCTGATCAATCGTCACAGTGGTTCGTACAAACATTCCGATTCGTTTGTCTATTGGGGTAATCCGCGACATCATTATTCACAGGCGGCGATGACGGAACTCCCGGGACGTTCGGACGCATCGACGATCGCGGATCTCAACGACGATGGCTTTGTGGACATTGTGTTTCCCAGTGGCTGGGTCTACTGGGGTACTGCGCAGGGGTTTTCTGCTGATCGACGGCAAAGAATCTGTCAGATTGAAGGGCGCGGGGTGACCGTGGCCGATCTGAATCGTGATGGAGATCTGGACCTGATCTTCGTCGCGGGAGAAGTGGACGAAGGTGAAGGAGTCATTCTCTGGGGGGACGTGGACGGGTATGAGTCGTCGAATCGAACGACACTGCCGCTCAGCACCCGTTTGAGCCTGAGCACAAGAGTGGCCGATTTTAACAAAGATGGTTTCCTGGACATCGTCTTTGGCGACGTGGACTCAACCGCAGTCGATATCTTTTGGGGGACCGATTCCGGTCACTACAGCGGCGACTTCCGAACAAAATTCAAGTTCAACAATGGAGCCAGCGTAGAGATCGCGGACCTGAACAGTGACGGATGGCTGGATCTGATCATGGGAGGTGGCTGGGACGACTCGCGGTTTGGTCGTCCCACTCGTCAGGCCCACATCGTATGGGGAGCCCCGAGTGGGTTTTCGTCTGATCGTGTGCTGAAGCTCGAAGCATACGATTCACTTGAGCAGTCGGTTGCGGACCTGAATCGGGACGGGTATCTGGATCTGATCATGACCAATTACCACGCCTATACGACGCGGACGATTCCGGTCTTCATCTATTGGGGAGACAAAAGTGGTCGATTCAGTGAGTCACGTCGCAGTACACTGCCGGCAGAATCGTCGGCTCCGGTCACCGTTGCCGACCTGAATCAGGACAACTGGCTGGATATCGTTGCTTTCAACCACATCCGGACCGGTGATCATGGAGTCGGAGCCAATATTTACTGGGGATCCCCCACCGGATTTTCCGGGTCCAATCATCACTGGTTACAGACATTTGGCCCCCATTTTGGTGTCGGGCGCGATGTTGGGAATATTTATGATCGGAAACTTGAGGAACGTTTTGTCTCTGCCCCGCTTAAGTGTCCGCCAGGCCAAACGCCAGCGCATTTGACGTGGCAGGCCCGGACTCCTCACGGAACGGAAGTCCGTTTCCAAATTCGCACGGCAGCCCGCCGGGATGGTCTCGCAGACGCTCCGTGGCAGGGGACAACGGGCAGCGACAGTTGGTACGATACATCGAACACCGACTTGAACCCGGCCAGGAATACTCGATGGGTGCAGTATCGCGTGGCGCTGCATACCCCGGATGGAGGAAGCACGCCTGTGCTGGAAGAGGTTCGTATTTCAGTGAAATGAAGGCGTTGTGAATCACGAAATTTGTGAAGCTCTAACTGTTAATAAATCGAAATTCACCGTAATGCACGTGTCAATTTATGCAGACCGAATGCGAAACAGGGTGCCGTTCGGTCATCGATCACTGATTGCAGCGCAGAGCGTAATCCGGAAATGTGGGTGTTTAAGGTCTGTGATGTGGCTGCTGATGTTTGTTTACATTTCCAGTAATGTTTTCAGTGTGGAGTGCTGGGCGCAGCAGGAAGACAGAAGGTCTGAGGAAAGCACGGAGCAGCAACTGCCACCGTCACCATTTACGGAGCCACAGAAACGATCCAAACGTGTCCGTTACAACAGTGGACAGTGGCATCCGCTTGTGGATCTTACAGAGATTTTTTCGGGTAACCGTAATCTCAATCACCGAGGTTTGTACGATTTATATGACGGCGTGATTGGAGTTCGGCTTCGTGTCGAACCGGCAGAACGGTCGCAACTGCTGCTCGAAGCGGTGGCCGAATGGGAGGATGGAGAGTCAATCTCCCCACTGTTCATTTGGGAAGCTGACGGGCTGTGGCACATGCTCTACGAGTGTTCGGGCGCCGGAGGCGGTAACACGGCTTATTGTACCAGTGTCGATGGCTACGAATGGAAGCGTGTCGAATTGGGGCAGGTTTCGTTTCGCGGTTCGACGAAGAACAATCTGATCGCCAATGGTATTCAGGGAGCAACAGGAGCATTCCTGGATCCACATGCCCCCCCCGCTGAACGTTTCAAGGCAATGGGCGGGGACATGGGCTGGTACGATCCACAGACACTGCAGCGGATGCAGGGTCCTGAGGTCATGCGACGCTGGAATAAGCAACAGCAGCTGGGTTCCGAGTACAAGGGGCCGCGTGTCGAAATCTGGGGTCGCATGCTTGGCTGGATTTCATCAGACGGTCTCAACTGGAAACAGCTGGAAACGATGCTGGGTAGTCGTCCGGTGAACGGTGGGATTTCGGCACACTACGACTCCGACAACGACGAATACATTGCTTACCTGCAAATCATGGGAAATACGGCAGAGTTGATCCCTGGTATCGGTACAGCGCAGATTGAAGAGCAGACCCAGCGTCGCACGATTGGATTTTCCCGCACCAAAGACTTTGGTACGTGGCCGGCACCGAAGCTGATTTTGGCCCCGGACGCACAGGACGATCTTGATACAGAATTCTATGGGGCCAACTATTTTCCTTATCCCGGACGTACCGATCTGCATGCGATGGTCGTTCCTCTCTACCACAAGACGACCGACCACATGGACATGCAGATTGCATTTAGTCGTGACGGCATAATCTGGTCACGTCCCGAACGTCGTGCAATCCATACCGTTGGGGAACCTGGCAGCGGCGAAGAATGTGGAGTACATACCTGGAGAAGTGGCCTTCTTGAGATGCCCGACGGTCGCTGGGCGGTTCCCTACACAGCAAGTTCGACCCGTCACAATGTCCTTGACCCGGACAAAGACGAAATATTTCCAAACCGGCGCCCGAGACAAATCCGCTATATGCTCTGGGAACCGCATCGTTTTTGTGGAGTCGAAGCAGCAGCAGAGGGCCGATTTACGATTCCAACTATCTACCGTCACGGAAATCAGCTGCGATTGAATTACCGTTGTGGTCCAGGTGGCTGGATCAGTGTGGAGCTTGTGCGAAATGTCGGGAGGATTCCGGATCCTAAACCGGTCGAAGGATTCACGTTTGAAGACTGTGACCGACTGGTCGGTGACGAATCGGATCGAGTCGTCACCTGGAATGGGGACAGCAACATCTCGTTACTCGGTGAGACCGTCGCCATTCGAGTCAGAATGTTTCAGGCGAAGCTTTTTGCCTACAGGCTTTAAAACGCCTTGATCCGGAATTTTTGCGATCAACAGTAAGAGAAGGATTTATTCTGTGACCTTGCCATCAGATTCCAACCGCCGTGATTTTCTTGCAGGTTCCATGACGCTGGGAGCCATGGGATTCGGAGCTGCCATCGGCATGCCGGCAGCCATGGCCGATGACGACAGGGGTGATGATTTCCGTGTTGGTGTAATGAACCTTCAGGTCTATTCACACATGGGAATCTGGGCTCCGATACTCAAGCCGTTCATTGGTATGCGGATCACCCACTGCTGGGATATTGACCCCAACATCTCGGAGGGTTTTGCGAAAGGTTACAATGCGACCGCTGTGAAAAACTTTGATGACATGCTCGGTAAGGTCGATGTGATCATCTCCGGGGGGTACTACAACAATCCGTGGAACCACATCATCCACGAACCGTATCTCGAAGCAGGTTTGCCCAACCTGATCAACAGACCTTTTGCCAACTCGGTTGCCAAAGGTGACAAAATGATTGAGATGGCTCGCAAATACGGAGCCCCGATTCTGGTGCCTTCATCGTTTGAGCACACTCATCCTGTAGTGCAGGCAAAGGCGTGGGCTAAAGAAAAACAAATCACCTGTTACAACGCAACAAATGCTTCCGACGATTATTCCACTCACGGGGTCCATGGTGTCTATGTCATTTGTCGAGCCATAGCTGAAGCCGGAAACCCTGTTATCTCCGTCGCCCAACAAGCGAAGAATTGGCACAGTTCTCCCGCAGTCGTCACATACGAGCATCAGGCGCCCGACGGACGCTCATTTATGGGAACCCTGCATCTTGGTTCGTTCGGGCTGGGAGGAATCCGTATCCATGCCCAGGAAGAGATGGGTGGAAAAGGTTTTCAGATCGAACTCGGCACCGGCTACCCGTACAACAAGACTCACCTGTGGGCACCGACCCTCTGGGAGTTCGCATCGCTGGCGCGTGGTAACCCGCCTTCTCAGTCTCTCGAACAGATCGAACACAAGCACAAAGTTTATATGGCAGGCTTCTGGTCGATCCTCGAGAACGAAGGGAAGCCCACGCGACTTGATCAGGTCCCCGCTGACTGGGAAGCACCGGTCGATCTGCCCAATGTGAAACACAAGGATACAGTTCTGTTCCGGAAGAAGTTTGGGTAGCACGCCCAGTCATACTCAGGCATCCACCGTCCGCTGACCACTTTGCCTGAACACAACATTTTCCAGTTGTCCCTGTCAAACCGGGAGTTGACTTTGGTGCTGCCCCGGAAGGGTTTTGCACATCGAC
>JAKVAY010000045.1:104143-109667 GCA_022447185.1 Fuerstiella sp.
GTCATCGTCAGGCATTCACGGTCTGCCGACGACTTTTGAACACAACATCTTCAGTTGTTTGTGTCAAACCGGGAGTTTATGTTTTGGCTGCCCCGGCTGGTTAAAAAAATGATTGACCATATAACATGGTCCGGTCCCGTTGATCAGTTCGCTGCTGTATGTACAAAGCAGACTTGTTGTTTCAAAAAGTGCGGATTCATATCGTGTATTGGCTGGAAACATTTGCCGGTGATACGGGAACTTAAAGATTCCCAGCCAGGATGGTACGACTGGATGAGTTTTTGGATCTCGGGTGAATTAATCGATGCCGCTCCTGAGGATACCAGTGAGGGACCAGTTCTCACTGGGTGAAGATCATGTTCCCGGTCTTCAGCATCACGCTTGCCGGCAACAACGTGTCCCTTGCCTTCTGATTGAATCCGCGACACGATGTGCACTGTTCGAATCGAAACATGTCGGTAGTCGAGGACTAAGATGCAACGCCTCCCACTGGGACCACTGTATTACGAGTTTAGTCGTCACAATGAACCTCGTTTGAGCATCCAGCCTGGTGAAACGATTCTGGTCGAATCGGAAGATGCCTTTTCTGGACAGGTCCGCACCAACGACGACCGGCGCGACAAAACGAAAAAGCCGTATGGAAATCCTCAGACCGGGCCCATTTTTGTCGAAGGAGCACAGCCGGGTGATACTCTGGCTGTGACCATCGATGAGATCCAGCCGGCCATTGGGCAATGCGCAACACGCACGAGCGATCCCAATCAGCTGGCTCAGTGGCTGGGCAATGATTGTCCCCACGGTACACACGTTTGTCCGATTGAAGATGGCCTGATTCACTGGAGCGATCAAATCACGATCCCTTATCGCCCGATGCTCGGCTGCATTGGGACCGCTCCGGACACTGGCGTACCGACCACTGGCCCTGCTGGACCGCACGGTGGAAATATGGACATTATCGAGACGGCACCTGGAAACACGGTCTGTTTGCCGGTTTACGTGGACGGGGCCTATTTGTATCTCGGTGACGCTCACGCTGCGATGGGACATGGCGAGCTTTCCGCCAGTGGCCTGGAGATGCCAGCGCACACCACGATCACTGTTAACCTGGTCAAAGGTACCAGCATTCCCGGGCCGCGAATTGAATCGCCGGATGAAATAATGACCGTTGCAACCGGATGTCCAATGGAACGATCGATTGCCCAGGCCTACGCCTGGTTGATTCTTTGGATGGAATCCGACTACGGCTGGGATCGCTGGCGGGCCTATGACCTGCTGACACACGCTGGAGAAATTTCGGTGGGCTACTATGCCATCGGTACCGTCGCCGCAAAGATTAAAAAATCTTATCTGACCTGTTCCTGACAGTCGAATCCGAGTGAACTGATGAACGAATTGGAATTGCAGAACCGGACAGCACTGGTGACGGGTGGTTCCCGGGGGATTGGACGTTCCTGCTGTTTGCAGCTGGCTGCCGCTGGCGCGAAAGTGGCAGTGAACTTCATTTCGAATGACTCCGCCGCCCGTGAAGTCGTGGAGCAGATTGAATCAGGGGGTGGTCAGGCAATCGCCTGCAAGGCCGACGTGTCCTCGCCAGAACAGGTTCAAATGATGATTGGACAGGTTGAGAAACAACTGGGGCCTGTCGAAGTTCTGGTGAACAACGCAGGGGTCTTCGACTTTGTTCCGCATGATCAGACTCCGTTGAAAGTCTGGAAACGGATGCTCGATGTGAATTTAACCGGATGTTACCTGACCATCTGGGCGGTCAAGGACGACATGATCCGGCGAGGCTTTGGGCGTATCGTCAACATCGCTTCGATTGCCGGTTTAGCACCGCGGCCTATGTCAATCGCTTATTCGGTCAGCAAAGCAGGCGTCATATCGCTTACAAAGAGTCTCGGAGTCGCTATTGCTGAACACAATGTCCGCATCAACGCAGTTGCACCCGGCCTCATCGATACTGAAATCCTGGCCGACGTTGACCAGGGATCGCTGGATGACCTGATCGGAACCACTCCGATGAAACGGATTGGAAAATCCGATGAAATTGCAGACCTGGTTCTGTTCCTGTTGTCGGAACGATCCAGTTTTATGACTGGCCAGACCCTGGTGGCCAGTGGTGGACGCGTCACGCTGCCATAGCTCACCTGACATTCGCCTGAATGTCTCGTCTCTGCCGTTCTTTCCACAGTTAAGTCTGTTCGCGTGTGGCAGGTTCCGTTGTTGGGACTACGAGCGGATATCAATGACCCTGAATGGACTGCATCTCCGTGATTCATGGGTATTTGGGGTTCGATTCAGAGTGGGATGCTGAAATCGGTTGGTGTCCGATGGAAGAAAGCTGCGGCAGGGCATCAGATGTTCGGAGTACCTGATGCTCTAAAGGATTTGTCATCCTGCACACCGGGACGCATTGCGTCGTCTACGTCAGGATATCATGCACAACCCGTCCGTATACATCGGTCAGTCGGAAATCTCGTCCAACGTGCGGATAGGTCAGCCGTTCATGGTCGATTCCCAGTAAGTACTGGAGGGTTGCGTGCAGGTCATGCAGATGTACACGCCCCTGGATCGGTTTGTAGCCGAAGTCATCAGTTTCGCCGTATACAAAACCTGATTTGACACCTGCGCCTGCCAACAGTGTGCAGAAGCTCTCCTGCTGATGCTCTCTGCCATGAGCGTCCAGTGGATTGGTGCCGGTAAGATCCTGGCTCCAGTACGTACGTCCAAATTCGCCGGACACCATCACCAGTGTATCATCCAGCAGTCCTCGCTGTTTCAGATCGCGAATCAATCCGGCAATGGGCTTGTCCGCACCTGCACAGGACTTTGTCAGGTTTTTACGCATGTCGCTGTGGTGGTCCCAGCCACCGATCGACACCTGGACATATCGAACACCCGCCTCACTCAGCCGGCGAGCCATTAGACAGGCGCGGCCATTCACGTCGCTCGCACTTCCGTCAATACCATACATGTCCTGAGTCTCTTTGGATGCATCAGAAAGATCAACAAGTTCTGGTGTTTCCGCCTGCATTCGGAAGGCCAGTTCGAACGATTCAATGATCCCCTCCATCTGTGAGTCCATTTTGACCCGGGACAGAAGACGCCGGTTGGCGCGTTGCAGAAAATCGAGTCGACGACGCTGTGCGCCGGGATCTGCATCCGGATCGCGAAGGTCATCAATCGCCAGTTCGCTCTTACTGCGCGGTACGCGAAGCGGAGTTCCCTGGTGAATAGCAGGCAGGAATCCGGCGCCATGAACTCGTCCGTCTCGCGGAGGATGAATCGTGATAAACCCCGGTAAACTTTGGTTTTCAGTTCCGAGTCCGTAACTCAGCCAGGCTCCCATGGAAGGACGGGCCTCCGCGACGTGACCGGTGTGAAACTGCAGCGCCGCTGCCGCGTGGGCTTTGTTGTCCGCGACCATCGCACGCAACAGACATAACTCGTCGGCGACACCTGCCAGAGCCGGCAGCAAATCCGACATCATCATTCCCGACTGTCCACGTGGACGTACAGGGGATACAGGGGCCATGGGAAGAAACTGATCGACGCCGACCCGTAACTGTCCGTCGTCACCCACGGGTGACTCAATGGCCGTGCCGTGCCTTTTTGTAATTTCTGCTTTTGGAGCAAAAAGATCCCCCTGCGATGGTCCCCCGGACAAAAAGACAAAGATCATTCGCTTTGCCCGCGGAGATACGTGTGGAGTACCGGGTGCGAGCGGACTTGCTGCATGCGTCGACTGACTCACCATGCCGTGGAGTGCAAGTCCGCCGAATCCACACGCCGCGGTTTGCAGAAATCGTTGCCGGGAGATTTGTGAAGTTATCATGTTACGGTTTTTTCACTGGTAAGACGTTGACGTCGTTCATTCAGAACACGCGACAAACGGGAGTGGCACTCTTCTCTGAGTGATCGCCGTTATCAGTTGCCCTGCTTATTTCAAAGTCTCATCAAAAATTCGTTGCTGGCCATGAGTGCGTGGCACAATTCGATCCATGCCGTTTCGCCGGTTTCTGTGAGGAACACTTTGGTCTCACGCTGTTCTGATTCTGTGAGTGGACGATTCAGCAGCGTCAGCCAGAGGAGCTGAAGTCGCTGGGATTCATCGTCCTGTACCTTAATACGGTCCGCCAGTGCGGCGGCGTGTTTTTTTACCACGGGGCTGTTCATCAGAAAAAGTGCCTGAGTCGGGACTGCCGTGACAGCCCGCCGGCCTCTGAATTCTGACGGTTGAGCAAAATCAAACACGTTTCGAAGTGTTGCCGGGCCAGGTTGCGCGGCCGACCGAATGACCGGCAGGTAAATGGTGCGTTGAAATTCCTGATCCGGTCGCCATTTGGAAAGCCTGAAATGAGGTGGATTCACATCCGTGGGGCTGAGTCCGCCGACGTTTTCGGGAAACTCCAGTGGCATCGCCGGACCGCCACTGGACGGAATCAGCCGACCGGTTGCAGCGATCATAGCGTCACGCAAAGCTTCAGCGTCGAGGCGGAATCGGTTCATTCGCCACAGCAATCGATTGTCCGGGTCGACAGAATGGGATTTGCTGTCATGTGCGCTGTCCAGTCCGTAAGCGCGACTAAGTACCAGGGAGCGAATCAACTTCTTTTGAGACCAGCCGTTTCGAGTGAACGTGAGTGCCAGATGGTCGAGCAATTTGGGGTGTGACGGCCTGTCGCCGGGGAGTCCGAAATAGTCAACAGAACGGACCAGTCCTTCTCCGAACAGTTTTTGCCAGATCCGATTCACAGCAACCCGGGCCGAAAGTGGGTTTTTGCTGCTACTGACCCACTCCGCCAGCTGTTGTCGACCGCTTTGGCCGTTTGGTATCGCTGGTTGCGCATCTGAGGCCACACGCAGGAATCCCCGAGGCACCAGATCGCCCAGTGCGCGAGGGTTGCCTCGAATCGTGATTCTCATATCTCCAGGATCTTTACCCTCACGAACGGCGTATGTTCGCGGTACCACCGGTGCGAAAAATTCGCCGTGCATTATCGTTTTATTGAGGGTCTCAATTTGTTTTGACTTAGCTTCATTCTCCTTTTTCAGTGTTTGAAGCTCGGAATCCGCAAGATCGGTCTTCTTCAACAGTTCATTCAGTTCCGCTCTGCGATCCTGTGCCTGTTTCCGTGTCTGTTTCCAGATCGCAAGTTGTTCGTCGTGTTTTTCGGCCTGCTGTTTACGTCTGGCCTTCTGGCCATCTGTTTCCGGCAGTTCGACAACATTTACGTCACTCCATACCCCACGATCTGTCTTATAGACGGACGAAGTTCCATAAAAGAATCCGGCCATCGCGTAGTAGTCACGCTGCGAAACCGGGTCAAATTTGTGATCGTGGCACCTCGCACATTCCAGGGTCAGGCCAAGGAATGCCTTGCCAACTTTGTTGAGCTGCTCATCGACGATGTCAACCAGCATCTTTTCCTTGTCCGCTTCGACAATATCCATATCACCCAGTACGAGAAATCCCGTAGCCACCTGGCTGGCCACCTGCTCTTCGATGTTTTTGTGAGATTGC
>JAKVAY010000046.1 GCA_022447185.1 Fuerstiella sp.
TCTCCAATCATTTCCAACTGGTTAATGCCGACGAGTCCAGGATGCGGATGTCCGCACGCACGAGAGACTGAAAGCAGTTCCTTTCGCAGCGTCACAACGTAATTGGCAAGACGATCTGCCTTGGACGTCGGATCCAGTCCCCGCGTCAGCCAGCGATTTTGTGTGGCAACTCCCGTGGGACAATGACCAGTATGGCACCGCAAGGCCTGGATACACCCAATCGACAGCATGGCTTCACGGCCGACATTGATGAGATCACACCCAAGTGAAAATGCAATCAGTGCGTGTCCGGGAAGACCGAGCCGTCCGGAACCGGCAAAGACAACTTTCGTATGCAGGTCGCGTTTGATGAATTCCCGATACACGCGAACGAAACCTGATTTGAATGGCAATGCCACATGATCGGAAAACACCAGTGGTGCCGCGCCGGTTCCGCCTTCACCCCCATCGACAGTGACAAAGTCCACACCCCGGTCGGAATTCGACATGGCATCGGCGAGGTCAATCCAGAACTGCTGTTCGCCGACAGCTGACTTGATGCCAACGGGAAGTCCTGACTTTTCTGCCAGTAACTCCACGAAATCAAGCATGGAATCCACGTCATTAAATGCAGTGTGACTGGACGGACTCGCACAATCTTTGCCCATCGGTATGCCGCGGATTTTTGAAATTTCCGAAGTAATCTTAGCCGCCGGCAACAGGCCTCCCATGCCGGGCTTTGCCCCCTGGCTCAGTTTGATCTCGACAGCCCGAACCGCGTTACGCTCAACATTTTCCACGAATCGGTTGATGTCGAACTTACCGGCTTCGTTGCGACATCCGAAATACCCCGTCCCAATTTGCCAGATAAGTTCACCGCCGTTCTGATGATACGGCGAGATTCCACCTTCACCTGTGTTATGCAGACATCCGGCAATGCTGCTGCCACGATTGAGTGATTCGACAGCTTTGGCACTCAGCGAACCAAAACTCATTGCTGAAATATTAACGACTGATTCCGGACGAAATGCCTTTCTGCGACCACGATGACTTCCCATGATTTTTGCACACGGAAGACGAAATCCTTCGGCAAATTCCGGATCTCCTTTCATAATAGAGGGCAGGGGAAAGCTCGCCTGCTTGATGACCAGTGATGCCCCGGAATTTTCCAAATCGTTGTCGGTACCGAAGCCGAAATAGTTGTTCTGCATCTTGGAAGATGCATACACCCAGCTTCTTTCGTCGCGACTGAAGGGCCGTTCCTCATCATTGTTGGTGACAATGTACTGTCGTAATTCCGGTCCGATTGCTTCCAACCAATACCGGAAATGACCAATCACCGGGAAATTGCGGAGAATGGCGTGCTTCTTCTGCAGCACATCATGAATCGCCAGTGCCACAACTCCTCCAAAGATCACACCCAACACAATGATCGAATTCATGTCACAAGATCCTTCCGGGTCTACTTCGAGTGGAGCTGGAATCAGGTCTTTATATTTGCAGGCACAACCCAGTGCGTCGACATCGTGCCACATCGCAACTGCTGTACGTCAGCTTTCCGGTCAATGATCGCATAGTAAAAATCCAGGTTTTCTGAACAGATCAATTCAGATGCTTAATCCTACGCTGTCTGATTAAGCCTACTGTAAGCTAAATACATTCTTTCCGGCATCAATGCACAAACACATTAGGTAAGCCAGCCGTAAACCACATCGGACATCCGGGACAACTCCGGTCACCCTGATGGCTCCGTCAGAAACCCTGACGATGCATGCTTTCCTGAGTGCAGCATCATTTTGAGGTAAACTACTGGCAACGTCACGACCGCCCGAGTTGCTTCAACCCAATAACGTCAGGCAGTTGCTCCTGCGAACTTACCCGACTGTTGCAGTGCTTCACAGCCAACATGGAACCAGATCATATCCACCATTTTGACAGCGAAATTCACGATGCCTGCATGCAGAAGTGCTTCGAGGAGAATCGCGCAGTGCCGCCCGTTAACCGTCACACCTTTCCATAAAGCATGTCCAGTGACGCATTAATGCTGCGGAACGAAGAGATGACGGAATATTGCGATATTTCCTGAGATTGAAGAAATCCGCACGCCCTAACTGCGAGGATTCTGCAATTGGCACAGGCGGCAATTCCAGTGGTATACCCATCGGGGATGACTTAATAGCAACTGGTTATCACCATCGAACTCCCTTCTCACATTTTGATTTTCACTGGACAAACGCGACCAGGTGAGAAACCATCCTTTTCTGGCGCACTCGTGTTCCAGCCTCCAACACTCCGTCCAGGCTCCGGAACGCCAGTGGCGTCTGAATTCTCAGTCTATGCGTGGGAACCATTTCGACGACGGATGTGGTACCTTTGTTTAATTACAGCCATCAAAAATGACTTTAGCACTTCGAAACGGGTATGCGACCATTTGATCTTCAGGTAAACGGATATGCCGGTACCGATTTTTGTTCTTCTGCACTGACTGCTGACGAGTTACAAACAGCCTGCGAGACACTGAAGCGGGATGGTGTCGACAGTATTCTGGCCACTGTCATTACCGATACTGTAGACGCACTTGTTGCAAAACTCAGCAATCTCGTGCGACTCCGCGAGGAAAGCTCGCTGGCGCAGGCTGTCATCGCAGGCTTTCATATTGAAGGTCCATTCCTCAATCCGACGACAGGGTATATCGGAGCGCACCCACCCGAGGCCGTGATACCGGCAAATGTTGACGACGCAAAGCGACTGCTCGATGCAGCAGGCGGACTGACTCGTATCTTTACGCTGGCCCCCGAACAGGATCCAAAGGGCACGACGACGCGAATGCTGGCCGATCTGGGTGTGACGGTAGCCGCTGGACACTGCAATCCTTCGATGCATCAACTTCGCAGTGCCATCGATTCCGGTTTGAACATGGTGACACATTTCGGTAACGGATGTCCCGTTGAACTGCCCCGACACGACAACGTACTGCAAAGGTTTCTGGCCTGTCGCAACGACCTGTGGTTCTCATTTATCCCGGATGGAGCTCATATCAGTTTTTTTGCGCTGCGGAATTATCTGGACCTGATTGGCATTGAACGTGCCGTGATGGTGACGGATGCCATTTCCGCCGCCACACTGGAACCGGGACTGCATATAATTTCCGGCATTACAGTCGAAGTCGATGCTCTTGGCGTTGCTCGCCGGCGCGGCTCACCAAACCTCGCGGGATCAACAATCACAATGCCAGGAATTCAGAAGAATCTTGGAGAAGAGCTTGGACTGGATAAAACTGCCATCTCCAGGTTGATTGATGAGAATCCTCGGCAGGCCATCGGGATGTGTCCAGCATAAAACGAGTACTCGACATCCATGGACCGGCAATATCCGGACATCAGATTTCGTATGTGTCTGTCATGTGTACGAGCACAGCCTGAACCCGAATAATCTGTGGGAATACGGCGTCAAATCGTAATCAGCTGCCAGACCAATCCGGTTCAGTGACGAATAACGCGGCGCATCACGAGAATCGCAGCCACACCAATAATCACATTCGGGACCCACATGGACCACCATGCCCCGACACTGCCGGTCTTGCTGAGATTCACCATAAGAAATGTAACCGGATAATAGATCAGCAGTATGGGAAGAAAGCACATAATGAAGCTTGTGATGAACTGGCGTCGGGCCTGCAGAACAGCGAACGGTCCCCCGAGAAACGCGAAGAACAGACAGCTTCCAGCCATGGCATACCGAGTATGGATTTCAGTCTCCATTCTGTATTTTCTCGCGACAGCCCAGGACCTGTCCGAATCAAACTGGTCAGTTTGTTTGGATGAGAGAAGATCGAACTCTCCCATTAGCAACAACATGGCGATCTCCTGATCGTGCTGTATCCGACTGATCGATTCGGCTGCTGAAAATGTCACAACCTTCTCCTGAATTTCCTCGATCGTGAGATGTCGAGGCTTTTTACCTCGCAGGTCATCCTTGAGGTCAAATTCCCATTCCCATTCCTTCATCCGACCGGAAGAATCCTCGCCCGGAACACTGACGGCTGCATTTTTAAAATACAATTTTGCCTTACGATCCTTCACATTGAACTGCACCCGTGCCCAGTCTGCTTTGACGGAAATCTGTTGATGATTTGGGAGACGGTAGGTAAATGACGGCATAATGAGGGTCTTATCCCGTACGTCATCAACCAAGATGGAATAGCCGTCTGTCGGGCTGCTGAAGTGGTGCTGTGTTTTGAGAACATCCATAAAGATGTCTTCAGTGGCCTGCGTGACAACCGTTTCGATATTCGTAACAGCCCAGGGTATGGCACGATCCGTCAAAGCAAATGAGGCAACCGTCAGAATTCCACCCAGCAGAAACGCAGGTGTCAGCAGTCGCACAGGGTGAACTCCGGCAGACTTGGCTGCAGTGACTTCAAGCTCACCGGCCATTCGACCATAAACGACAGTGACTGCCAGAAGCAGGGTTGCCGGAATCGTGAAGGGCAGCAGACTGGGAACGACAAACGGCATGATCTGCAGCAGAAAACGAGGTGCCAATCCACGTTCCGTGCCTTCATGCAACAGGCCGACAAAGACCAGCATGACCGTGAGTCCTGCCAGTAACATGGCGAACACACGAACCAGTTCCCAGAGAATATGTCGCTGGAGGAGCTTCAACGCATCGTGCCGCATTGGGCGAGTCAAGGAACAGAAAGACAGCGAAATTGCACACCGTGCCGTGTCGGAAGCGTAGGCCTGACCCGAGTTTGGGACAATATCAGATTCCAGGCACCGTTTGACTGTTTGCGGTCAGATTTCCGATCTGTCGGTCTGGCAATCCCGGCGCTACAGCACAAAATTGCTCAAATCTTCGTCGTCCCGGATACCTTTGAGTCGGGATTCGACGAAGTCCCGATCAATGGTAAGCGAACGCGGACCACAATCCGGGGCTGCAAAACTCACTTCTTCCAGCAACCGTTCCATGATTGTTTGAAGCCTTCGCGCGCCGATGTTCTGAGTCGACTGGTTCACAAAAAAAGCCGTATCAGCAATGGCCTCGATCCCTTCATCAGTGAATTCAAGCGTGACGCCGTCAGTGGCAAGCATTGCCGCATACTGCTGAGTCAGCGAACTGGAGGGCTCTGTCAGAATTCGGATCAGATCCTCGCGCGTCAGATCCTGCAGTTCTACCCGGATAGGAAAACGCCCCTGGAGTTCCGGCATGAGATCAGCCGGTCGGGCGCGATGAAATGCACCAGCGGCAATGAACATGACCTTTTCGGTGGACACCGTTCCGTAGCGAGTCTGCACCGTGGTTCCTTCCACGATCGGCAGCAGATCACGCTGTACACCCTGGCGACTGACATCTGCGGATCGGCTGCCTTCAGATGAACTGCAAATTTTGTCAATCTCGTCGACAAAAATGATTCCCGTTTCTTCAGCCAGCGTGATCGCTTCCTCCTGAATGGATTCATTGTCCAGCAGACCTTCTACCTCCTGTTCATGCAGGACCTGACGGGCCTCAGCAATCGTCAGTCGTCTGTCCTTCTGCTGGCGAGGCATCATGCGCTCCATCATGCCCTGCAGGTCCATGTCCATTTGTTCCATACCCATGTTGGTAAACACCTGAACAGGGGAATTCCGCTGTTCAACGGACAATTCCACCGTACGTTCTTCCAGACGACCATCCCGCAGCATGTCGCGAAATTTTGCCCGAGTTCGCTCATTACGCGCCTGTTGCGATTCAGAATCATCATCCTCACCCACGGATGTCGGCTCAAAGGGAACCAGCAGATCCAGTAACCGATCTTCGACACGTTCCTCCGCTGCGGCCTCGACCTCTTTACGCTTGGCCTTGCGAACAAGGCCGATTGCCGCCTCAACCAGATCACGGACCATGCTTTCCACATCACGTCCGTAGTAACCAACTTCAGTGTATTTGGAGGCCTCCACTTTGATATAGGGAGCACTGGTAAGTTTTGCGAGACGGCGGGTGATTTCGGTCTTACCGACACCAGTCGGGCCAATCATCAGAATGTTACGAGGAGTCACTTCACGGCGCATCTCTTCGCCCAGATTCATCCAGCGCCAACGGTTTCGCAGGGCGATCGAGACTGCCCGCTTCGCATCATTCTGCCCCACAATGTGTTCGCTCAGTCGATCTACAACCTGTTGCGGTGTCAGTTCGAACACTGAAGCTCCTCTAAAATAATACTGTCATTAGTGTAGATATCGATTTCTGCTGCTACGCGCAGTGATTCCCGAACGATTTCTGCAGCCGACAAACCGGAATGACGAACGAGTGCCTTGGCAGCTGCTGTTGCAAAGGGCCCCCCGGAACCAATCCCCACCACGCCGTCTGTGGGCTGAACCACATCACCTTGCCCCGTGAGCAGCAGTGTCACATCTTTGTCCGCAACGAGCATCATCGCTTCGAGTCTGCGCAGCATGCGATCTGTGCGCCAGTCGCGTGCCAGTTCTGTGGCGGCTCGTGCCACATTGCCCGGATAATCTTTCAGTTTTTCCTCAAATCGTTCCATGAGTGCAAATGCATCGGCGGTCGACCCCGCAAATCCAACGAGTACTTTGCCGTCCAGCATACGTCGGAGTTTGCGTGTATCGGACTTCATGATCGTATTGCCGTATGTAACCTGACCATCCGCGCCCAGGACGACCTTGCCTTCATGACGCACCGACAGAACGGTGGTTGATCGCCAGCGCTGTTCCTCGCTGTTCACTGGACTTGCCTGAGGTGACCGGTCGTTCATAACGCCGCTTCTGAATACTAAAACTGACAACGCACGTGGACGTAACATTCAACCACAAACTTAGCAACTTCCCTCTTCACTTTACAGGGTTATTGTTTTCTGCCGAGGTACCGTCTCGTGTGTCAGAATTGATGACAGGCTGCTGCCCCCTGCGTTCACGATAATCCAGCTGACCACGCCATCCCAGTTTGCGGTGCAGTGTCGAATAGTAGCTGTGTCCGGCGAAATGAACCTTCTTGAAGGTTGGCTGCGAACGACGCACACTGATGCGATCTCCTGGCGCGATTCGTCGGTTAATCTGACCATCAATCACCAGAGTGGCTCCGCCACCAGTTTCGCCGACCGAAAGCGTGTACGTGCGCTCGGCTGTGTCCACGATCGGACGAACAGTCAACGTGTGCGGGCAAATCGGAGTGATGCAAAATGCCTGCAGATCCTGACGCAAAATTGGTCCGCCAGCGGACAGATTGTGAGCGGTTGAACCAATCGGCGTACTGAGGATTAAGCCGTCGCAGCTGAACGTTGTGACCGGCTGACCATCGATGTCGAGTGAAATATCAACCATCCGCTGCGCAGTGGCTGAGGTCACAGTGACCTCATTGAGTCCCAGGTCGACATGGCAGGACCCGTCTCCCGCAACATGGGTACATTCAAACATAAGGTACTCAGCAATTTCATATTCGCGTCTCCGAAGTTGTGGAAGATGCTGATGGAATTCTTCCAGCGTCAGATCTGCCAGGAATCCCAGTCGCCCCAGGTTGATACCGATAATCGGAATCTGCTGACGTCCCAGCTGTCGACAACCGCGAAGAATCGAACCGTCGCCACCGAGCACGACCACGATATCAGCGTCAACACTGTCCTCAATGTCTCTGGACCGAGGATACTCACCGACAACGTCGATTCCGTCCATCTGACTCAGGGTCGGCAGCAGTGCTTGCCAAACCTGCTGAACCTCCGGACGATCGCTGCCGGTGAGGACGATCAGTTTTATCGGGGGACGTGACATACAGGACCGGAATTCCAGAAATCAATGTACTGAACTCAAAGCGCACAAATGCTACGACATCGAACCACTGATTCCCACGAATACGTCGATCGAATCGTTGGTTCCTGACGGCGTCCGGAAATCCAGACCGGCTGACTCGTCCCGTCGGTCACGTTCCCGTAACACTCCCTCCAAATTGTGGTCTCCGCAATATGTCTCGGCCGCATTACTGTGGGATTTTCCCGGAACAAAGACTATATTCTGTTCCTGTCAGACGGTTCAGATTGAATCATCCACTGACTCAGCACCACTCAGAACTCCAGGAAGCACAGGATAAACCGGGTTGCGGTTTCGAACGAAACAACGGCCAAGGGGCCTGATTACACACAAGCATCAGCTTCGGCTGACGCTGATGCTTGTGACTCTTGGCTTGGTGTTGATTGGCAGCAGAGTTGCCGGTCGGGCGGAATTCTGGGCAAAGCTGTTCCCGGACACTTCTGCAGCCGACAACGCGGCAAACGATCAACATGTGGTGAATCATGCCACATTTCGACCAGGAATAACCCGAGAAGATGTGCGAGTTCTTCGGGAAGATCTTCTTAATTCCATCTCGGACAACCAGATTGGTGTGAGTTCAGGTGAAACCGCGGCGTGGTTCGTTTCCATGGAACTTGCCGGCCGACTGACCGAAACACAGATTCTCGGGCTGCCAAAAGCCCGGTATGCACAGTTCATGGACGCTCCCGGAGAATGTCGAGGACGTGCCTGGAAACTTACCGGAACGCTTCGGCGTCTGACCAGGGAAAAACTGACCAATAATTCGGCAGAATATGATGAAGTCATTGATGCCTGGTTAACATTGCCGGATTCCGGTGATGGACTGGTTCATGTGGTGGCTCGATCGGCAACCGGCGATCTTCCGTTCGGAACAGAGCTTGCTGAAAATGCCCCCGAGGTGACCGTTTCGGGATACTTCTTTAAGAGAGAAGCTTATGCATCCGGAGCTGATGGAGGACTCAGCATCGCGCCGCTGGTCCTGGCAGGTACCATTGCAGAAGTGCAACTTCCAAACGCGACTGGTTCTCGTGCTGATCAGTTAACGCCGTGGCTGATCTGGCTGGCTATTATTACATGCGCGGCTCTGGGTCTGGTCGTCTGGAGTTTTGTGGCCAGTGACGCCGTGAATCGCAGTCAGCGGTCACATCAACTCACACGGTTACCCGTTTCGCCTTCGTTCGAGGGCATCCGTGTGGAAACGCCGCACGAAACACTGCTTCAACTTGAAACGACGGCGAACGCTGACGAACGTCAACTTCCCGACCGGGCCCTTTAAAAAGACGCCACAAGGTCGCGTGATCAGGCCCGAACAAATACGGTTCAAGAGAACCGTAAATCGCGCACCGGAACAACGATTGCCGCGCCGTTCGCTGCAACTGCATCCCATGTCTGCCTGACGAATTCTTCAGTAAGACGTCACGGACTCACTCGCTACGTGAGATACAAAAACATCGGCGGCCCCTGGACCTGGAAAGGTCTGCGGGCCCCAGACTGTCGTGAGGTGGTCTTACGATATATTGTCACCTGCGTGTTCACCGTACAGCAAGTCTGCACAACTATTGCTTCCAGAAATCCGGTTCCCATAACACAGAACCGTTTGTATACAATGGTGCCGGCCTGATACGCTGGCCAAGTGTTCGGACGATTGCGGTCTGGTGAGATCGGTTTGCCCGTATCCTCCAATCTACTGAAGTAACCGGCGATGCTGAAACGAAGAGAATTTCTGGGTGCCACTGCCATCGGGCTCATTGCCGGTGGCCCAATGGCCACCGCAGACACCCGTTTGGAAACTGACAGGAAACGTCTTGCGGTTGTCACGACCGTATGGCGGTACCCCTCCCATGCATGGCACATGGCAGAACGTTTCCTCGTAGGATATCCGGTCAATGGTCGCTGGCATCATCCACCGTTTGATGTGGTTAGCGCTTATGTTGATCAGAAGCCAAAAAGTGACCTCAGTCGTCAGCGATCGCGGGAATTCGGATTCCCGATCTATTCCAGTATCGCGGAAACGCTGCGATGTGGCGGCCCGGAACTGGCCGTCGATGCGGTGCTGATCATCGGCGAACACGGTGATTATCCTAAAAATGAATATCAGCAGACTCAGTACCCTCGTTACGAATTCTTCAGCCAGGTGACGGATGTTTTTCGGCAGGAAGGTCGATCGTTACCTGTCTTTAATGACAAGCACCTGTCGTGGAAATGGGACTGGGCGAAGGAAATGGTGGACGTCTCACACGAACTGGACTTTGCTTTGAATGCCGGGTCTTCATTACCGGTGACCTGGCGAATGCCGGACTTAGATTTTCCTTACGGGGCAGAGGTGCAGGAATTGATGTGTGTCGCCAAAGGAAGGATTGACAGCTATGACTTTCACGCACTCGAAGTCATTCAGTGTATGGCTGAGCGACGACGCGGGGGTGAAACGGGTGTCGTATCCATACAGGCGCTGCAGGGTGATTCGGTCTGGCAGGCAATGAAAAACAAAAACTGGGTCGACGGGGGGTGGGATCCAGAATTATTTGAAGCGTGTCTGTCGCGGAGCCAGACACTGGCCCAGCCGGATTCCTTCAGCCATCGATACCCAACCCCCGATCAGATTCGCAAGTGGGTCAGTAATCCGATCCTGTACCGATTTGAATATGCCGATGGTGTCAGGGCAACGATGTTGCTGATGAATGGCCTGGTCGGTGATTTTACATTTGCCGCCAGACTCAGAGGACAGACCGAACCGCTGTCAACGTTGTTCTACCTGCCAACCAAACCGAATGTGGCGTATTCTGCGGCATTGATGTCCAAAGCTGAGGAAACGTTCCTGACCGGCACGGCCCCCTATCCGATAGAGAGAACACTGCTAACAGGCGGACTGGTTGAAGCGGGGTGCCGATCTTTGGGAACAGGACAAAAACGACTGGAAACGCCCCACCTGAATGTGAGGTATCAGGCGCCGCGTGAATCCACTTATGCCCGAACGTAGGACTGGCGTTGCGTATTGCCCAGCCTTCACGACTCCGACTCTTCTTTGAGGGTCGGCATCATTGACTGCATCTTAATTCTTACGGCATGCCTGGTGCCGACTGGTTGACCAGACACATGACGGCTGTTCAGACAGGTAAACAGTACTAACGATGAACAAACAAATTGCTGTCCGCCTTACGCATGAGTCAGGATTCTGTTGGTGGCTTCAAGACTAATCGGATTTGAGTAGTGATAGATGCGCACCGGCTCTTCCTCGTCTCGATTGGCGAAAGTCGGCTGCTCAATCACAAAATCAGCGAAACTGTCCTGATTGAATGCGATGAATGCAAGGTCCAGACATTCAATCAGAGGTGTGGATTTCCGATTCAGGTCAGGAAACGCAATCGGCCCCGTGTCCACCTGATACATCTGTTCTTTGAGACTGATATTCATCGTTTTAACCGGACACTCGATCGTGGCTTTCATATCCGCATCCGTGTTGACCAACTCAGTCTGGGAAATCAGCGGAACACCTTCAGCCGTCGCGTCTCGGATTTCCTCATAGGTCTGCAGAAGTCCCACCTGCTTCGCTTCGTGGGTCAGAAAACGAGGTTCCCCCCACAAATCTGCTGCTTTATAGGACAGGCGATATCGATCCGGAAACATCTGAGCATGACGACGGAAGATCAGCCAGTGCCCGTCACCCAGGATCGGAAGAAAATCGTAATTAGGCACCAGGAACAAATCGTGCTTTCCAAATGTGTTCTCGCTTTTACAGGAAGCACACTGGTAGAATACAGAATTTTTTCCGGTTGATGTATTCGTAATTGTGGTCCGACTTTCAATCCAAAACCGAACCGAATTCGACTCCGATGTGCCACAAATGAATGACCGTCGATAGTCGAGGCAGGAATGAGTGTCCCTCGATTGAGCCGTTTCACCCTGAACATGTGCCATCGTTGTCAGGCCTGCACCAGTCAGCGACGAAGCTGCTCCCGCATTCTTCAGGAAGTGACGCCGTGTCGATTCAGATTCATTCACTGAAAGATCCTTGCGATAAGGAACCCTCTACGAGACTGCGAGTGGTCGGTCGGAACCGGACGTGTCCTGCTTCCCTGAGGCTACTTGTGATCCGCTGACAAGTCTACTCACGAGATGGTCGGATCTCGAATGCTTCAGAAGCGAGATCAAAAAGCGAACGTCAGTTTGACTTTGTGCCGGGACATCAATTCCGACGACAAAACTTTCTCTCATTCTCATCGGTACGTGTGAAACATTTCCGAGCGGGTTTCCTGCCCCTCGAAGGAGGCTGAAAATATCACGACGGACCGGTTTGGCAGAGTGTCAATGGCACATAAACGTCAAGCTCACACAAATGATCGAATCTGACGAGATCAACGACGACGTCAGTCCAGCCTCGATCACGGCCCGGCAGTCACAGCCAACTCTGCAGAAACATGACAAGCGTTTCGACTGCCGGCACGAGCTAACGACGAGAGCCTGGATAGCTGAAGGGAACCCACGCACCGTTGTTGGCGCTGCTGGCAACAGACTTCTCAATGAAAAACATGCCTTCCGCTCCGTCGTAGACGTTAGGATAAATCGTATCCTTCGGCTCAACTGCTGTCCCTGATGCACGGTTAATCATAGCGTCGTAGGCTGAGCGATACACGTTGGCAAATGCTTCAAAGAACGCTTCCGGATGTCCGGACGGCAGACGACACGCACTGGCACCTGAATCATTCATGAAAGGAGCATTCGGATCGCGTGTATACATCCTGTGAGGTTCACCATTCTGACGAACAACCATCACATTCGGCTCTTCCTGCCTCCAGAACAACGCTCCTTTTGTGCCATCCACCTCGATTGACAGATCATTCTCGCGACCATGGGAGATTTGACTCGCCGTAACCGTACCCAGTGCTCCGTTTTCATAACGAATGACAGCATGACCGTAATCGTCAAGTTTGCGCCCTGGAGCGAAGATTTTCAGATGACACGACAGTTCTTCCGGCAACAGCCCGGTCATATAGCGACCAAGGTTGTAGGCATGCGTTCCAATATCACCGAACGCTCCGGCTGCCCCCGACCTGTTGGGATCGGTGCGCCATGCTGCCTGTTTCTGGTCTTCATCTTCCAGCCGTGTTCTGAGCCAGCCCTGAATGTAACTGGAACGAATGGCCTGAATCTCTCCCAGTTCACCGTTCAAAATCATTTCGCGTGCCTGACGAACAAGTGGATACCCGGTGTAGTTGTGACTCACTGCAAACACGACACCGCTGGCTTCCACAGCTCGCACAAGCTCTTCCGCCTGAGCAAAATCAAATGTCATTGGCTTGTCGCAGATCACGTTAAAGCCCGCTTCAACAGCAGACCTGGCAATTTCGAAGTGAGTATGATTCGGAGTCGCAATACTCAAAAAATCAATGCGTTCATCTGCCGACAGCGACAATTCACGGTTAATCAATTCAGCGACGGACTCATAGGCTCGCGATTCACAGATATCGTACGATGCAGCAGATGCTTTCGCTCGTTGAGCATTCGAAGAAAGTGCACCGGCAACCAGTGATGCCCGATTGTCCAGCACCGCTGCCGTCGCATGAACGCGGCCAATAAACGATCCCTGTCCTCCTCCAACCAGAGCCATTCTCAGTTTACGATTGAGCAAACCGTTTGTTGTTTCGATGTCCATGTGAACGTTCTTTCACCGCGGGCCAAATCGACTAACACAGGTACCTGATTCGCTGTGAATCCCGGAACTAACAATCGGAATCACGCAGAACACAGTCACAGAAGCCGGCAGGATACCGGCGTTAAAATTCAGTGGCAACAGACACGAATTGCCACTTGTCAATCATTTCCTGTCGCACACTTTTTTACTGGAATTTCCCGAATGGAAATTGAGGAAAATTTTGAAAGGGCTCTCTCGACAACACGCTGCCTCCTCAAAATATTTTTTTTTGGAGTGCCCAGTGAGGAAACATTAATGACGAACGGCGAAAAAACCTGGAAGTGAGGCCAACGCATCCACTGAATTCGTTGCGGTTAGCTTCCAACTATTTGAAATCACCGTGATTCAGTGCAAACATAAGTCATGTTGAGGCGCTGATCTTACAAGTTCCAAAGCAAACGGATTGACTCAGACACAAATCAGAATGTCCAAAACCTAGCTCCCTGCCCCCCAAAAAAAGAGCCAAAACCAGAAGAAAAAACCGCTGTGTAACAATTCAACCACTCATAGCCGTTCTGTTTTATTTCAGCATGTCAGTTAATAGTGTTTAATTTCTCAACGACATAGCCAGTTTGGCTCAACGCACCAGAGGAAACTTTCATGTCAACCTACCTGCTTGTTCACGGAGCCTGGCACGGAGGATGGTGCTGGAAACGAGTGTCATCGTTGTTGAGGGCAGCGGGTCATGATGTCTTCACCCCGACACTGAGCGGACTGGGAGAACGCCAGCACCTGATGACCAGAGATATCGGACTGGAAACACACATTCAGGACGTGTTGGGAGTACTGGAGTTTGAAGACCTGCGACAGGTGATTTTGGTCGGCCACAGCTACGCGGGAATGGTCATCGCCGGTGTGGCTGAAAGGGCTGCTGATCGCATCGCCCGCATGGTTTACCTGGATGCGTTTGTACCGGAAGACGGCAAATCGCTCGCTGACTATCAACCGCCGGAAATCTGGCAGATGTTCGAGGAAAAGACAGAAACGGAAGGTGATGGATTCCGGCTGCCGTGCCTTTTTCCGATAGAAGCATTTGGGGTAACCGGTGAGGATGATCTGGCCTGGGTCCGTCCAAGATTGACACCACATCCACTGAAAACCAAAAGTGACACTGTCCAGCTGGGCAATCCCGAAACGTCGCACATCGCGCACAGTTACATCTACTGCAGTGATCCGGCAGTCGGTGTATTCGACCAGTTTGCCAGTCGCGTTCAGCATGATGCCTCCTGGACGTATTCGGAACTGGCAACCGGACACGATGCAATGATCACCGCCCCGGACAGGCTGACCAAACTGCTGCTGGAACTGGACTGTCCGACCATATGAACGCGATCAACTCAACCACACACCTAACAATTCCATCAGTCGATCGTATCCACACCGACTACATTGACCCGGTCACCGGTTCCAGCGCCGAAGGACTGATCGAACGGATCCGATGACAGAAATGCCTGACAGGGAACTGTCAGACACTGTTTTGACCGATGAACTTTAAGGAATCAGAAAATGCCGCAATGCGGAGCTGTCAGATTGCTGTTAATTTCATTCTTTGCACCGGTGTTCCTGAAAGGAATCCCGGCTCCGTGCGCGGAGACAAATCCGGCAACTGCCATCGACATCGGTACTCGAAAACAATTGTTTGTCGATGATCGTTTTATCGCTTCAAGCCGGGGTGTTGAACTGGTCATGAACACTCCGCAGCGAGACGGAAAGGTATTACTCACAACGGATCAGACGTGGGAACAGGGCAATGTCATCGGAATGTATTCCAGCGTCCTCAAACACGATGGCAAAGTGAAGATCTGGTATGACTTTCGCCAGCCGGTTGCCACAGATCCCTGGCAGGATCTTCGCGTCAGTTATGCGGAATCGACTGATGGTCTCCGCTTCAAAAAATTAAACGTCGGCCTGTACGACCTTGACGGTTCCAAAGAAAACGCTGTGGTACTGCCAGGGCCTATCGGAGGCAGCTCGGTGTGGCTTGACCCACTGGCTCCTCCCGAACAACGCTTCAAGAACCAGGCGAAAGTTTATCCCAGTACAGAGCTGCACATGCACAGTTCGCCGGACGGAATTCACTGGAAGAAATTCGCCACACTCAATCCGGGTCCTGGGGGCTGGGACACGCAGACCGTCGTCTTCTGGGATCCAAACATCCGGCGATATGCTATGTACACGCGGAAGTGGTTTCGCAAAACACCGCGTCTGGCCAGTTATCGGACGGTACGACGGCTGGAATCCGATGACCTGCTGCACTGGGACAACGAGCAGATTGTGATGGAAGCCGATGAAATCGATCTGGCAACTTATGAGACCGGCACACCACAGCCTCCGGTTGACTTCTACGGAGCCGACGTGTTTCCCTGTATGGGTGCTGAAGATGTCTACATCATGCTGGCCGAAGCTTTTTGGCACTGGCAATCCCGTTCTTCGACCAAAGGACTGGGACCTTCAGGCTTCGATGTCAGGTTGGCTGTCAGTCGGGATGGAAAGCATTTTCAGCGGGTCGGCGGTCGAAAACCATTCATGTCCACAGGCCCGGACGGAACGTTCGACTCACGGTACGTCTGGGCGATGCCGCATCCTGTTCGGATGGGCGATGAGTTGTGGATCTACTACGTAGGTTCCAATCGAGATCACGACAGAATCATCGACGAGGCAGCAGAAGGAGTTCACCTGACCGGTATTGGAAGAGCCGTACTTCGGCTGGATGGCTTTGTCTCGGCGGACGCAGACTACCGTGGAGGCCGGATTACCACACCATTAATCCGATTCTCGGGTCGGCATCTGGAACTGAACGTGGAAACCAGCGGAGGAGGGTCGGTTCGCGTCGAACTGCTCGATGAACAGAACAGGCCCGTTGAAGGATTCACCAAAGCGGATGCGGTTGCCATCAACGGTAATTCTGTACGGATGCCGGTGCGCTGGCAGACAGGAGACGACCTCGACCAACTTGCCGGCCGGGCAGTCCGTCTGCGTTTTCACCTGCAGGACTGCAAACTGTATGCGTTTCAGTTTCAAAAATAATACGGCACTAGTGAAACACTCAAACAGTATTTCACGGCTTCCCATGCAGCAATGCCGAAACCCAACATTCTCTACATCACACCGGATCAGCAGAAAGTGTCGGCAACCGGTGTATACGGTAACAGTCTGGTCAAGTGTCCCGCGACACGGTGACTCGCGAATAAGGGAATTGTGTTTCGCGATGCGTATGTGGTCAGCTCAATCTGCACGCCCAGCCGAGCGTCGGTGATGACAGGTGTACATCCGCTGGTTCACGGAGTGCACTGCTGGCAGAACAAAGCACCGTGGAACCTGCCGCAACTTCCGGAGTTGTTTGCCGCAAAAGGGTACTACACAGCTGCAGTCGGGCATTACGAACTCGGACGAGGAATCGGGCGAGGCTGGCATCAGCAGTCTGATATGGGGGAACACGGGCCATTATACGATGCCCTGAATTTTAAATACTCACACGGTCGTCCAGACTGTGGGTGGTCCTGCGGTTCACTTGACTGTCTCCCGGAAGAAGGGCACTCCGACCCGCTGGCCAACCGGGCCATTGAGATGATTGAAGATGCCTGCGATTCGGGAGCACCATTTTTCGTGCACGTATCTTTCAACGACCCCCATCCACCCTGGTTCGTGCCGCCACCTTACGATTCCGCAGTTGATCCGGCACGGATTGAACTGCCGGATCGCGGTGATGACAACGGGCGGCCGGAATGGCAGTTTCAGGCACTCAAGGAGTGTGCCACAGTTTCGGCCACCGAGTCGGACATTCGCAGGGTGATCACCGTTTACTACGGAATGATCGAATACGTTGATGCTCAGATCGGACGGATTTACGATGTGCTGCTGCGGCTTGATATCCTCAGCGACACATGGATTGTGCTCAGCTCCGACCATGGAGACTTCATGGGCGAAAAAGGTCTGTTCGAAAAGTGTGAGGTACCGTATGAATGTCTGCTGCATGTACCACTTCTCATCGCACCTCCACCGGGAATCACTGCACCGCGAAATGAAACGGTCCAGGGGTTGGTTCAGTCAGTCGATCTGTTTACGACCATGCTGAGCCTGGCCGGACTCAACGTGCCCGATTACACACAGGGCAAAGACCTGATGGCATGGTTACGTGCGGGAACCCGATAACCACTTCACGAGGCGGTGTTCGCACAGGTCGGCAATTACAGGGGAAATTGCTGGGAAAGAACACATTTCCCACCGGGACCTGCAGCGCCGGACGACGCAAAGAGCTCGTACAGGGATTACGAACGACTGCTCATGCTTACGTGAGTGATCCGGAATACGGCGACGAATCCTACGACCTGCTGCCTGATCCATTGGAACTAAACAACGTCCTTAGCCGTCGCTTCCCCAGTGAACCTGGCTGGTGCAGTGACCTCCGCAGACGTATAGAAAATGGGAAAAGCAGTGCACACAACTCCGCGAGCAGTTGAACGTCGTCCCCGGCAATCGCGGGTTCGATACGCCCTATCGTCCCTGTAAACGAAACTGAGGCGGAACGAACAAAGAGCCGCCCTCTGAAGAACTCAACAGCGCCACTGAGGCTCTCTTCAAGGACGTGTACCGGCCCACATGATCTCTTCCGAACACAAAAAATCGCGAGTCATACCGATCGTCGACCGATAAAAGTCTGTCTTCGCTCGTTTAATTGATGTCTCCAACAGGGAATCCATCCAGGCCAGGTGTTTTGCGAAGTAAGTCGCCGGTAAATCAAAAACATCGTCGGAGTGCTCAACTGCCCCCAGCGCAAAATCCAGGAGCCCCCCCATCACATCGAGTTGAACACCAAGATGATCGACCATCAGGTCGCCCGGTTCGTAACCCAAAATAGAAACATAGGACCGCATCGATTCAGCCGACTCACTCTGAAATTGACCTCGCTGCCAAACCGACTGGAACGGTGGAAGATGGTTTGCTGGCCCGAGAAACAATTGGCAGTAGTCCACAGCCAGTTCTTCCAGTGTCGATGAAGTGGCCCCGGGGGGCAAAGTTCCTCCGGCTTCGGTGAAGACGTGGCAAAGTGGTGACCTCAGCAACGATGTTAAAAGTTGCCCGTCGACTTCCCGAATCCACAGGCGCGCCAACAACCGGTATGTACTGGCCAGTGAGGCGAACTCATTCACTGCCGCCTTCATGCCAGACCTACCTTCTTAATCGAGATAACTGTGTCATGATACGCCTGCTGACCACTGATCGGATCGGGAGTGATCGGCATCAATCGATTCTGGTTCCAGCCGTTTCCAGTATTCGCGGTCCAGCGCGCCGGATCGCCATCGGATGTATCCTGCCACCACATGTTCCGCTCCCAATCGGCATCACGGTAGGTAGCCGGGTCGCTGCCAGCGAGATATGTCGTTGATCTCTCCGCAGTCGAATCATTTGGCTGGTCGAGCAAACCACTGCTATCTCGCCGCGCCTGGGCAACATTCGTGTATTGCCAGTGTCCACAACTGTTACTCATCGCCAGTGCCTGTGGATGAATACCCTCCATTAACACAATCGGCACCCTCATCGTAGCCACCACGCGTCGTCCGTTCGCAACCTGCAAATCGTCTCGCTTTAAGTGTGGCGACTGCTTCTCCAATTCCTGCGAATAGTATGATGTGATCTCAATCCAGTCGCCGTTTTTCAATCCAAATCGGGAGGCGGTCTGCGGATTAATCCAGGCCGGATTCGAGTGCACGATCTCCGCCAGCCATTTCAGGTTCATGGTGCGGCCATGGTTGTGAACATTCCATTTGAAGCTGGTCATCACTAACTCGTTCTCTGCTAAATTGCGATGTTCCTGCGGCTGAAACCAAATCGGCATTTGGTCAATGTCGACCTCGTGGCCATTGTGGTTTTCGTGCCGGTTCTTCGTTTTCGTCACACCGCTGGCCGCGATCAGATCGGAACAGTCCTCGTTCCTTCCAATCTTTTGAACAAACAAACTTCGAACTTCAAACCGACGACTTGGAGTGGCAAAGCCTCGCACCGGTTTGCCGTCTTTGATGATTCCGATACCGACACCGTCTTTCGTGATCACTCCGGTCGTTTCGTCGACACTCGCCCCGTCCATGTCGTCGTCGCTAAGTGCAATGTTGTACGGTTCATAGAATGGTTCACGATCACCTTCCCAGGCACCTTCTTCGAGCAGGCGATCCAGGCCTCGTTTTCCAGTCGCCGGGTTCTGCGGCACGTTCGATGCCCACTGTTCCATATATTCTTCGATCGACTCCTTGTACCACTGCTCCATTCCGCCACCGATTCGCCGAGCCAGCTCGGGGAAGAATTCACGAACGTCTTTTGACTCGCCCAGAGGTTCGATCATCGGCGTCCGCAAACCGACATACGGTTTCAGGTTGTACGATCCGCGGGCATCCAGATCCCAGCGTTCCATGTACGTCGCCCACGGCAGAACGATGTCGGCGTAGTGCGCCGTTTCGTTATAGAAGCAGTTGATACAGACGTGAAAGTTGATTAAGTCTTCATCGGTCAGCACCTGCTGAGTCAAGCTCTCTTCTGGCCAGGTCAACGGCGAATCGAGGTTGTATGTCATGTATGCCTGCAACTTTGCCCGACCCTGCAACAAATACAGGTAAATGACCTCGCCCACACGCATCCTCCTCCATACGTTGGCCAGAGGATACTCGGGGGGATCTTCCAGTACGCTCCAGGTTTTCGCACCGGGCGGCATCGGCGGTGTTTTGACCAGCGGATCGAGCCCGCTCCACGGCGACCAGCACCATCCGCCCTTCCTGCCAACACTGCCCACGATGGCATTTAACAAGTTAATCGCTCGATCGTTGTAGAAACCGTTGATGTGAGCCGAACTGCCGCGGTTGCACATCGTCGTGCAGGCCGGTCGGGCCTGTGCAAACTCGATCGCAATACGTCGGATATCCTTCGCCGCAACACCACTGATCTGCTCGGCCCATTTCGGGGTGCACGATCGCACATGGGCTCTCAACTCGTCGACAGTGACATTCGTCCAGCCGTCGATGAAGTCGGCGTCGTACAGATTTTCGTCGAGAATCACGTGGCACATCGCCAGCGCTATCGCACCGTCTGTACCGGGAAACGGCGCAAACCACTCGTCGCTGCCACCGGCTGTGTTCGACAACCGGACATCGAATGTAACCAACTTGGCCCCGTTCTTAAAACGGCCGTTTTGAATGCGCGTCGAAAACGGCACGTGCCCCTGATGAGCTTCAAAAGCATTTGAGCCAAAATTGAGGATATACTTCGAATGCTCGACGTCGTTCAGATCCCAATCGCTCTCCCACAGGTACGTCAAGTTGGCTGCCCGTCGGTTGCCGGAACAAAGCGCACGGTGACTCAGTTGCGTTTTCGTCCCAAAGGCGTTGAGAAAGCGGGCCAGTGCGTCTTTGCTTCGCTGGCGTCCCTGATGAAAAGCAAACTCTTCAGGCTTGCCGCTCTCGCGGACCACTTTCAGTCGAGTGGCGATCTCGTCCAACGCCTCGTCCCAGGAAATCCGCTTCCATTTTCCCTCGCCACGTTTCCCGACACGCCGCAAAGGATAAAGCAGCCGTTCGGGGTGGTACAGGTGGTTCAAGCCGGCCTGTCCACGGGCACAGAGGTGTCCACGACTGTTGGGATCGTTCGGATTGCCTTCGATCTTGACGACGCGACCGTGTTTAACGTAACCGACGATCCCGCAGACGGTGCTGCATAACTGACACATGCCAGGCACCCGCTTGACATCTTTGTACTTGTTGCGATCGGGCCAGTTACGTTTTGCCAGTGGACCTGGCAACTGGCACACACCGGGCATCATATTGAATTCGCCCACTTCGTACGGTGTGCCCTTCAGTTTCTTCCATTTTTCAAGATCAGCCCCCAGAGGCTTGTTGCCGACGTCGGCTGGCGGCACAGCGACCGACTGCGGTCGCTGGCTGTCCTGGCAACCGGATGTGGCGAGACCGGCCACGGCGCCCGACCCCACTGCCAGACCGAGTTCGAGAAAGCGGCGACGTGACTCACGATGACCGTTCATTAATGTGCGTTCCTCATTTTTTCCAGTTGTAGATACTGTACGCATCGGGGCTGTAGGACTCACCTTCCCGCGGCACGTCTTCTTCCACCTCGACGGACGCAGGTCCTGCGAACCACATCCGCGGACGGGTCTCTTTCTCGGGCCGCAACTGTTTCAATTCACCGTCATCGGCCTCCGCCTCGTCCATGGCCTGGTTGATTTTTGACTGCGGATCGTTCAGGTCGCCAAAGTAGAGCGCTTCCGAAGGACACGTTGGAACGCAGGCTGGTTCCATGCCGTTCTCAGTTCGGTGGTAGCAGTTGTGGCACTTCACGGCCTGACGCGCGACAGGATCGAGATAAATCGCACCGTAAGGACACACGTCAACACACGTCCCGTGCCCCGAACACACGTTGTAATCGACGGCCACAGTCCCACCGGATTCCTTGTGCAAAGCGCCACACGGACAGGCCTTGATGCAGGGTGCATCCTCGCAATGTTGACACGACATGGGGAGGAATACTCGCGCAACCTTCGGATACTCTCCAACGTCTTTATAGATCGTCTGCCGTATGTAATGTCCAAGCGGCACATCGTTCTCAGCTTTACAGCTCACCTCGCAGCCATGACACCCAAAACAACGGCGGGTATCGACAAACCAACCAAGCTTTTTGCCGTCATCCGGCGCTTTCATTCGCTCGCGCCAGTGTTCTTCGGACTGAAACTTATCGTCGGACGCCGAATCAGGCTCAGCTTCGACACTGGAGAGCGAAACGATCGGCAGTGCCGTGGATGACTTATTGAGAAAATCACGGCGGCTGGTATTTTTATCCGACATGGCGATACCTCGACGGTGTCTGCATCAGACTGCAGAAAGAAACGCTCAGTCAACTGCTCATCTTGACAGCACGACCGCACCGTCAGCAGTCCGAGCGCAAGTGTCACAAACGAAACAACAAGCTCGGCCAATTACGTAAAAAGAAGTCACGTAAATGGAAGAGAGAAACAGCCGAGGGGTGGATCGTATTGCATCGAAATCTCGCACGTCACAGGTCACAACTTTGCTTGTGCAAATTGGTGGCCTCCGATTTACAGCTATTTTCAAGTTCACTGATTACGATGTCAACCAAGCAAATCAACCACTCACGTTTTGGCAAATATCGCAGGAGGCAATAAACTCGCTTATCGAGTTCGAAACCCATGGTAAAATTGCCTGCAAGAAAACGGTGGCATCGATCTCTGGACTTCCCACCGTTGGTAAGTCACGTCGGTGCATCAATGGATGTAAGATCGTGAAGGACCAAACTTCACAAGATTGGAACTCTTTCTGTCTCACGTGATGATGCGCAACAGTTTTCGGTACCGTAAACCGCTGCAGCTGTATTCGACGACAGCACAGTCCTGCTGATCAATATTCCGCTCTGCCTTCGCGCGTAGCCGGTGTCGTCGTTGCAGGGAATACTCGTCGTGACCACAGAACGAACAGTCCTTTGTTGCGGACGTGAATCGCGGAACAGACTGCATGGACCGCCACTGAAGCAGTTTTGACGTTCGCGTTTGGTCAGAATCGTCTCGAAATCTGCGAGTGATGCTCCACGTCAACAAACCACCATAATCCCGAACTGTCCTGGTATACCGAAAGGACGTCGCGGTGGAAAAACCTGACGCCAACGGTTTCGATGCTGTCGAGTTATCTCGTCAAAAACAGGCTGTGAATAAAGTGCTGCGTAGAGTAATACGATGGCCACGCCGACGATTGTCGGTGGTCGAATGCTGATTTATACCTCCCGTCGGCATCGACTGCATCAGGAATGATGCTGGAGAAGAATAAAGCAGACAGGCGTCCGACACTGTTTAAGTTATGGAGCTGTTCGGAGAACAGATATGCGTTGCTGTGGTCCGATTCTGTGGATGATATTTCCCCTGGCAGTGGTCCACTCCGCTGAACGCCCAAACATTATGGTGATTTTGGCGGACGACCTGGGATATTCCGATCTGGGATGCTATGGAGGCGAGATTCGAACTCCGAACCTGGATGCACTGGCCTCAAACGGACTACGATTCACTCAGTTTTACAACACAGCACGCTGTTGGCCGACACGTGCTGCGTTGCTCACTGGTTACTACGCTCAACAGGTACGCCGAGACTCCCTGCCCGACCTCGAGGGTGGCACACAACGGGATCGTCCCAACTGGGCGCCGCTACTTCCAATAATGCTTAAACAAATCGGCTACCGCAGCTATCACTCCGGAAAATGGCATATCGACGGAATGCCGATTAAGAACGGATTTGATCGATCTTACATAGTGCGCGACCATAATCGATTCTTCAATCCGGAACATCTGGTCGAGGATGATGTTCGAATTGCTCCGATCCCGCGAGGCACCGATTTTTACGCATCAGATGCAATCGCCGATCACGCTGTTAACTGCCTCCGGGAACATCAGCAACAGCATCCCGACCGTCCATTTTTTCACTTTCTGGCATTTACCGCCCCACATTTCCCTCTGCACGCCCCTGCTGAAGATGTGGCCCGGTACAAAGACCATTATTTGAAAGGCTGGGAATATTTTCGGGAAGCACGAGCGAATCAGCAAAGGCGTATCGGATTTTTTTCGGTACAGCTCTCAGCTGTTGAACGACAACTTGGTCCGCCCTACGACTTCCCCACGCATGTTGACATTCTGGGACCTGGCGAAGTCAACCGACCGTTTCTGTGGGAGTCACTGACGGAACAACAACGCATTTTTCAGGCCGACAAGATGACCGTCCATGCTGCGATGATCGATCGTATGGATCAACAGATCGGAAGAGTGATTGACCAGCTTCGTGCCATGCGTACTCTGGATAACACTCTGATTCTGTTTCTGTCTGACAACGGCGCAAGCGCGGAAATCATGGTTCGGGGTGATGGACACAATCCTGACGCAACACCGGGATCAGCGGATAGCTATCTGTGTCTGGGACCCGGCTGGTCGACAATGTGTAATACGCCGTTTCGCCGCCACAAAACATGGGTTCACGAAGGTGGTATTTCTACACCGTTGATTGCTCACTGGCCTGACGGTATTCAACAAAAAAATGAACTTCGCCACGCGCTCGGACATGTGATCGATATTGTGCCCACAGTTCTGGACATTGCTGAAGTCGGAGCGATCACCGACATCGACGGGACGCCTGTTCCAACACGACCTGGAAACAGTTTGTTGCCGGCATTTGCATCCCCGAACTCAGAAGTCCACGAATCGCTGTGGTGGATGCATGAGGGACATCGAGCTTTTCGGTCAGGTAACTGGAAACTGGTTGCCGCAAAAGGAGACCCATGGGCACTGTACAACCTTGCAGATGACCGTGGGGAGCAGCATGATCTGTCCACTCGAAACCCCGACATCACGGAAGACCTTGCCTCAGCCTGGGAAATCACTGCTCAGGAGTTTCGTGATCTTTATCCACAGGAGTCAGTGAAGGTTCAACAATGAGACAGATTGACAGAGGTCGACCAGTGATGGTAACCGGTGCAACCGGTTACGTTGCCGGTCATATCGTAAACCGTCTGCTGGAACAGGGATTCGTTGTACACGCAGCGGTTCGTAACCCCGACAACGCGGAAAAACTGAACTATCTGAGGGCTCTGGCGAACCGCACACCTGGCCATATTTACTTTTTCAGGTCCGATTTACTCGAAGTCGGTTCGTATTCAGAGGCGATGCAGTCATGCGAACTGGTGTTTCATACCGCGTCGCCGTGTCAACTTTCCGTAGAGAATCCACAGAAGGATCTGGTTGATCCTGCACTGATAGGAACTCGCAACGTTTTGAAGGAAGCATGTCGAACAGAATCAGTCAAAAGAGTCGTAGTCACCAGCAGTTGCGCGGCGATCTACGGAGACACAGCCGATGTAGAATTCACGACGAACAACAAATTCAGCGAAGCCGACTGGAATACGACGTCATCATTGAGCCACCAGCCGTATTCATACTCAAAACAACTAGCTGAACACGAAGCATGGAAGATCGCACGGACGCAGCAACGATGGGATCTGATTACGATTAACCCTTCAATGATCGTCGGTCCAGGAATCAGTCCGCACGCGACATCCGCTTCGTTTGACTTTATGAAAAAATTTGGCGACGGGAGTATGAAGTCCGGAGTGCCCGATTTCGGAATCGGAATTGTGGATGTTACTGACGTCGCTGAGGCTCATATCAAAGCTGGATTCACACCGTCCGCCAGCGGCCGCTATCTTGTTTCCGCAGACAATACCAGCTTCGCGGAAGTTGGCCGAATCCTTCGAAATCACTTTGGCGATACCTGGCCGTTTCCGAGGAAGACAGTGCCAAAATTACTGGTGTGGCTCGCAGGACCAATCGTGGATAAGACGTTGACTCGGAAAATGGTGTGGCGAAACGTCGGACATTCAATGCGTGCGGATAACAGCAGAAGTGTACGGGAGTTGGGCCTGAAGTATCGTCCGTTCGAAGTGTCACTCATCCGTTTTTTTCAGCAGATTGCTGATGCTGGTCTCATCAGCAGATGACTGACACCGCACCGACACATTCTCTTTAATTCACCAGAACTGCGGAGACAGATGATGGCCATCCAAACAATCAAACGTGTGCTCGTCGTAGGCGGCGGAACGATGGGCCAGCAGATCAGTCTTCAGTGTGCTGCGCACGGATTTTCAGTCGTTCTCAATGACGTCTCAGATGAACAGCTTTCACTGGCTCGGACTTCTTTGGTGAAATTTGCCACGCAGATGGCAGCGGAATTGCAACTGCCGCAATCGGAGATCGATGAGGCGCTGAACAGGATTGAATGGATCGCCGACCCTGCCGCTGCGGCTGAAGATGTCGATCTGTTGATTGAATCGGTTCCGGAAGATGTGTGGCTGAAACGTCGAATATTCGCACAGTTTGACGGCTTGTGTCCGTTGCATACGCTGTTTACGACGAACACATCCACACTGCTTCCAAAAGAGCTGGCGAAGCACTCAAAACGTCCACGACAGTTCGCCGCTCTGCATTTTCATCCCAATGTGTGGGATTCCAACTTCGTTGATGTGATGCCGGCCACAGCAGCCGATCCTGAACTCGCAGACATCCTTCGCAAATTCGCGCTGGCCATTGGCCAGAATCCAATTATGTTCGAACGGGAGTCCCGAGGTTACATCATTAATCGATTTCTGTTCGGAATATTTCGCCAGGCCCTTTCAATGTCAGCGCAGGATATTGCGTCACCTGAGGAGATTGACCGCGCCTTCACTGGTGTTCTCAATACCGATGCAGCACCGTTCCGCATAATGGACCGCGTCGGACTGGACACAATGCTGTCCATCAATAAGTTTTGGTGTAAACGGCTGCTGTACCTGCCACGACTGGACCCAACCTTTCGTCGAAATCAAAAACTGCTTGAATCCTACGTGGCACGGGGACATTTAGGAGTCAAAGCAGGGCGTGGATTTTACCAGTATCCAGAATCTAAGACGGACGGTCAGTCTTCCCACAAGTGACCGGACACCGTATCCGTGTGTACCACACGGAATGACTCATGATGACGTGATAACAGTCGCGGTTCGACCTGACACATCAAACGTTCCCTTCAGTTCTTCCAGATCAAAACAGGTCGTCTCGGTATTCGTATTGAAGAGTGCCACCGTTTGCCGATCACCATCAGACGTCATGAGTATCCGGCCTTCTCCGTCAGCGATGACCGTCACCGAGCCTCGACGGAAAGCCCGATTCGCTCTCCGCCATTCAATGCACAGCCTGTACCAGTCAAAGAGTGTTCGATCCTGGTTCGATTCGTCCCATGGAAACCCTTGTCGGCAATCAGGATCCTGCCGACCGACAACGCCAACTTCATCACCATAGTAGACACACGGCGCTCCGGGCAGCAGACAGATGAACAACCATGCCATTCTGAGTGCCGCCGTATCGCCGCTGCAGCAACTGACAAAGCGCGGCATGTCGTGGCTGTCGAGCAGATTCAACTGAGACGCCGTCACATTCCGTGGATAACAATTCAGGATGCGGTTCATCTCCTCAGCAAACTCAAACGATGACAACCGTCGGACATGGCCGAAGGAGGATGGTTGCCGTGCCAGTTCAAGATCAAGGTGCGAACCGCCAAAAAATCCAAGGCAGGCAGCCGTAACCTGATAATTCATCACCGCATCCCACATATCCCCACGGAGCCATGCAGTCGCGTCTCCCCAAACTTCGCCAACAATGTAAGCATCAGCATTAATCGCACGCACACGTCGTCGAAACTCTCGCCAAAACTCGTCGTCGTCGATTTCATTCGGAACGTCAAGCCGCCAGCCGTCGATTCCGTATTCGATCCAGTGTTCTCCAACCCGAAACAGGAATTCGCGAGCTTCGGGACAGTCCGTATTAAATTTTGGAAGCGCGGGAAGATTCCACCAGGCAGAATAGCCAATCGTTTCCAGGCTGCCCGTGCCACGAGCCAGTTCTGCTGTCACCGACTCTGACGGATACGGTTGAAACGATCGCTGGCCGTGTAATCGTGCCGGGTCAAAATGAAACCAGTCACGATATGGCGATGCAGCACCATTCTCCAGCACATGGTGAAACTGCCAGAACCCGCGACTTGCATGATTGAACACACCGTCAAGAATCAATCTGATACCGCGGGCGTGGCAACGATCCAGCAGATGCCTGAGCGCGGAGTTACCACCAAGCAGCGGGTCAACCTGATAGTAGTCATATGTATGATATCGATGATTGCAGGCCGACGCGAAGACCGGACACAAATACAGAGCATTGATTCCCAGCTCGGTCAGATAGTCGAGCTGCTCCGCAATACCATCGAGCGTACCACCCTTGAACCCGTGTGGAGTTGGAGCTGCATTCCAGTCCTCAAGACATGGAACCCGCGGTGCATCGGAACCACGAGCGAAGCGATCAGGAAAAATCTGATAGAAAACAGATCACGTCACGGACCCAGTCCGGCATGTCGTCAGACATCGGCGACACCGTCCTGTTGAGCTATTGCGAAAACCTGTCTGAAAGGCTTTCCGATAACTGTCCGGCAGCTGTTTCCTCAGCCGCCAAATGGTGTTCACGCTTTGCCTTGCGTGACATTTGCCAAAAGCTCAGTGAGAAACCAGTGAAGATCATCGCCGGCATCCCAATCATAAACAGGATGCTGTACATATAGGCTCGGGGTTTCAGGCTGTCTGTTTCATTGGCAGCCTTACAGTTCGGGCACGCAGTTGCCAGGGATTCTCCAACCGGGACAGCTCCAATCGCGACAAAAAAAGCGATAGTCAGAACCAAGCGACGAACGATTGTACTCATAACACCATCTCCTGCTGCCGGATGTTACGTCAGCGGCGCTGTCCGGAAAACTCCAGCCAATCGAACACGTACGAATTCCCAGATCTGGAGTGAGACTCTCGCCACATTCACTCGGAAAATCATGGTATGTCCGTTCAAAAACAGTCGGCCAGACACATCGATCCCACGTGGTCGTCGGCATCGGTGTTGGAGGGGCAGAGGTCGAAGACACTGACTAATTGACCGCCACGCTCCCAAATTCTTTCTACCTCACAACAATTGTCTTGCCACCAAGACCAGCGGAAACACCAAAAACAATGTATTCGGCAGTAGTGTCCAGCAGGTTCTGCATCGTGTGGATTTCGTGAGGATCCACGATCACGGTGTCGCCGCTGGACATTTCCACATGAGTATCGTCAACGTTCATTCGGACTCTTCCGGAAATCAACACAAATACCTCATGCATATCTTCGTGGTAGTGTTGTTGAAACGAAGATCTGCCAGGAAGTTTGGCCCAGTTGACCATCATCACCTGACCGGGCGGCAGATCATTGTGAGTGGCAATCACGCGCTTCAGGACCCCGGGACTGGAAGGGTCCTCGTGAGACGCCGGAATGAAAGATCCATGTGTCATCGGAATATATTTCATTCAATGACACCCAAAACAACGTCGGCCGGTTCACGGGTCAGCAGTCTCTAATTCCAATCATCGGATTTTGAACCCTGAATGAAACCTGTCCTGGTCGATTTCGACGATCATAAGATTCGCAGCAGCCTGGTGCGGCAAGTGCTCGACTAACTCTTAACAACCGGGTTGGTGAGTGTTCCGACTCCGGTCACTTCGATCGACACTTGATCTCCGTCTTCCAGCGTAAATTCGTCAGGTGGCACAATCCCGGTCCCGGTCATCATGAGAGCACCGTTGGGAAATTCATCTTCGCGGAAAAGCCATGAAACGAGGTCCTCGAATTCACGCGCCATCTGCGACAACGCCGTCTCGCTGGAAATCAATTCCGATCCTCCTCGATCAATCGTGAGGCGAATTTTTGTGGCGGCCGGATCAAGTGGATCGCCGGCCAGCAGCACGGAAGGTCCAACCGCGGCGCACTGACGGTACACCTTAGCCTGTGGTAGATACAGCGGATTCTCACCTTCGATGTCGCGCGCCGACACATCGTTTCCGATCGTATAACCGACAATCTTACCTGATGGATTGATCACCAGTGTGAATTCCGGTTCCGGCACAGACCAGCTACTGTCACTGCGAACTCGGACCGGGTCACCGGGTCCGGACACTCGGGAGGCCATCCCTTTGAAAAACAGTTCCGGACGTTCGGCCGTATAGACACGATCGTAATGATCCGCTCCGGTTTCCGATTCTTCCATACGAGCTACCTGGCTGCGTTTGTAGGTAACACCCGCTGCCCAGACTTCCTGCTGATCGATCGGGGCCAGAAATGTCACGTTCTGTACCGGAACGGGTGCCGTTCCAGGCCGCAGCAAAAAACGGGCAAGACCAGCCGGATCTTCGGAATGAAGAACGTCGGCAAGCGTCTCGCATGTTTCAACCTGTGTGAGATCCAATGCGAGCACATGGTCACCGCAGTCCTGAACGATTTCCACGATTCCGTCCGATTTTCTGACTCTGGCCAGCTTCATCATATTCCCTGTTATTTATATGCCACTCTGATGGTGATGGCGCAACGCGTCCAATGTTTGCTGCATGTCAGGTGGTAATGGTGCTTCAAATTGCATTTCCATGCCACTCACCGGGTGCCGAATCGTGAGCCGGAAGGCATGGAGTGCCTGTCGCGATATCAGAGGATTGCAATTTTCCGGTACATCTGACCCCGTCAATTCCGCCATGGTGAATGTTTCTTCTCCGATGTAAAGCCTGTCAGCAACAATCGGAGTTCCTATATGCAGCATATGGACTCGTAACTGATGAGTACGACCGGTTTGCGGATGCAACTCCATCAAAGCCCAGTTACCAAATTCTTCGGCAGTGCGATAAACAGTAACCGCTTCACGTGACCGTCCGCCGGGCATACAGACGGTCATTTTTTCACGAACACGAGGATGGACGCAAACGTGCGTGCGGATGGTATCACATGCCAGTTCCGGAACGCCTCTTACGATCGCTCGATATTCCTTACTTACTTTACGCTGCTCAAACTGTTTTGAGATGAGCTGATGAACCTGATTGTCCCTGGCCACCAGAATCACACCCGATGTGTCGCGGTCCAGTCGGTGGACAATCCCTGGGCGGTGTTTTCCTGCGGAATCGCTCAGTGTATCAAAGTGAAACTGGAGCGCTGCTGTGAGAGTTCCGGAATAGGTCCCGCGGCCAGGATGAACCACCATACCGGGTTTCTTGTTGACGACGATGAGCGAGTCGTCTTCATACAGCACATCAATGGGGATGTTCTCGGGACGTATCCGACTTTCATCTCCGTCCGGCAGCTGGATCTCAACACGATCATTAACCCGCAGCCTGCGTGATGAGCGTACGGCCAGTCCGTTCACCCGTACATGTTCATTCTGAATTGCGCGCTGCAATGCGGCTCTGCTGTGATTCGGAAACAGTCGAGTGAGGTAGTGATCCAGTCGCCATCCGTGGGCCCGGGCCTCGACCGTAATATTGATCAGTTCGCCGATCGTGTAATCGGAATTTGGCTTTTGGTAGTCACCAGTCTGATCAGCGTCCGGTTCGTCAGGTGAATCAACACTCGGCTCAGACGTCATTCTTCCGTTTCAATGTCTGGTTTGTCCGGTTCATCCACAACTGATTCTGGAGCTGTCGGATCGTCAACAGCCGTTTGTTCAGACACGGGCTCAGCCCCTGTCACCTCAGTGGATCCGTCTGTCGAAAGTTCCTCCAGGACCGGAAAACTCAAATCGGGCAGGCTGACATTGTCATTACCTGGTACTTCCGGCACGGGAGATCCTGGTCCGAAAGTCGAGCCACCAGAGAACCCGGGCACATCGAGATCATCTGTCGGCTTTGGATCCAAACCATGAAACCAGGCATAAAACCCGGCAGTCGCAGGGTCCTTCAGTGCTTCCACACGACCTTCCGCATAATCTCTCGCAATTGAGCCTCCTTCAAAGTCAAGTACCTTTTGCCACGCCTGGCCTGCCGCCTGCAGCGATTCTTCGGTACCGTCACAACGGATTTCAGTCAGGCGGGCCCGTCCAAGAAGAACACGTTCACGAACGATCGCGCCAGGTTGTTTCAGGTCAGCCAAACGGCTGAGTGCGGCTTCTGCCTCATCCAGTTCAATATTGGCCGCAGCTCGATCTATAAACATCTTTCGGGACGCACTGTTCAGTAGTTCATCGGCCTGATTGAGCCGAGCCAGAATTCCGAGTGCCGCGCCGTCATATTTATCTGCGATGTCCTGAAAATCCTCCGGTGAATTTGCGTCCATCAGCAACGCTGAAACACCTGCGTTTTCTTCCGGCTGACGACCGAGCCAGACAACCACCGCAGCAACGGCAAGCACGACAGCCAGCCCGTAAATCAGAAAAGTTGCATTTGCCTCAAACCAGGACTTTGCACGGCGAAGTGCCTGTTCGAGATGAGTTGCATTACTCTGATGCGTGTATTGTTTGTTCGACATGAATTTTGGGGACTGCGCCGCTGATTTTGAGTGCAAAATAGTCAATCAGGTGGCCACGAATTTCGCGAACACCACACCCCTAGATTGCCGCAAAGTATAGGTGTGCCAATGATTTTCGGTCAAGGGCGCCAGACTCATCCCGGTTTGATAACCGAGGGACGTTGCCGTCAACCCACGGAGACCATATTCGCTCAACGCGTTTTCGGATTGATGTCACATTCGAGCCGTAACATGCCAAAATGGTGATATGCTTCGACAACCTGGTTCAATCGTCGATTCGACTATAAAGGTAAGCCTGTGCTGATAATTCCGAAACTATCGTTTCTGTGACGACCTGCATCCGGCTCGGTTTTTATGGCTGAGGTCCGTCATCAGAGACAAATTTGACCGAGAATTTTATGGAATATCTGATACAGAACACAGCAACCCACAGAAAAACGGAACAGTACTGGGCGCTCCGGACAGTTCAGTACTGGTGCTCTGAGCCGCACTGCGATATCCTCTTAAAGCACTGCCGAGAAGGACTTTCTGCCAGATTGTGGTGTGCCATAGGGGTCAAAAACTAATAATACTGAATATGTTGAAAAGCAGTTCTTCAGAGCTGAAGGACGACCGCCGTTCAAAATTGACACTTTTGCAACCGGTTACCCTGCACGAGCAGGTGGTTTGTCCTGGATCGTGATCTATTCGAACATGGGAACACAGATCGCCGGAACGCCTCTGCTTCACGAGATTTCCTGATGATTTATCCAGGTTTTATATCGAGAACAGCGCTGATCGCGTCCATAGTGTCGCTTCTCTACAGTGCGGAACCTGTGGCGGGACAGTCTCCTCCGTCAATTCACTCCTGTTTTCCGGCAGGCTGCCAGATCGGTCAAACAGTCGAAGTCACGGTCAGCGGTGACCATCTTCAGAGTCAGGTATCTTTGAAATGCAGCCTTCCTGACGTTGAAACGGTGGCACTGGGAGGATCTCGGTTTCGACTCACAATTCCGCCGGATGCTCCTGTGGGGCATTGTGATATCCAGGCCGTCAGCAAAGACGGAATCAGCGTTCCCTGGACCTTTTTGATCGGCAACCGTGACGAACTCACAGAGGTTGAACCGAATGATGCGATCACTCAGTCTCAGTCGATCCCACTGAATTCAGTGATCAATGGACGGATCGACAAGGCAAACAATGTGGACAGGTTTATGTTCACGGCCTCCGCAGGGCAGCGTGTCGTTATCGAATGTCACGCAGAACGGATTGATTCAACACTCCGAGCTGTTTTGGAAGTTCTGGATACTGAGGGACGGCGTCTGGCTGTCAACCGCGGCTACTTCGCAACAGATCCGCTCATCGACTTTCAGGTCCCCGCAGATGGCAGTTATATCATCTCACTGAGTGATTTGACCGGTTCGGAAAATGAACGTCATGTTTACCGACTGGCAGTTGACTGCGGACCTCGCGTGGCCTTTGCGGTTCCCTGCGTTGTTCAGCGAGGTACGACTTCACGTGTCAGACTCTACGGCTGGAACCTGAATTCCAACGTCGAGGATAACGAAAAAAATGGAATGGAAAGCATTGAGATAGAACTACCAGCCTCACTCACAGGACCAACACGACATCTGTCCACTCGGTTACTGTCAACACAGCCTGTAATCACAGCTCATAGTTTTGCTTATCACTACCCGGGGAGTCATGCTCCTGTCCTGATCGGAACTACTGATATTCCGGTCACTCAGGACGATTTCAGCAATCACTCTGTCAATTCAGCACAAGAGCTGACGGTTCCGTGTGAAGTGAGTGGTCAATTAGTAACGGGTGATGAACAAGACTGGTATGCCTTTACGGCTCATCGTGGCGAAGTGATTCATATTGAAGCATTTGGGCATCGTCTGCAGTCCCCGGTTGATCTGCAAATCAGCATCGTTGAGGCCTCGGGCTCGTCGAGCCCGAGGGAACTGGCAACCTTCGGAGATGAGGTACGCAACCTTGGGGGCGTCTTTCGTACGGATCACACGGATCCCGTTGGACGTTTTGTATGTCCAGAAGACGGTCGTTACCTGATCGTCATCCGCAACGTCACCGGAGGAGTCTCTACGGATTCTCGACGGATCTACCGTCTCTGTGTCCGACGCGAGGAACCTGATGTGCAGGTCATTGCAGTCCCGCATGAAAGTCCGGGGGCAGCAATCAATGTTCGGCACAACGGGCGGTTTCTGCTGGACCTCATTGCAATCAGACGACGTGGACTCGATAGCTCAATCCGAGTGACCGCCTCCCACCTCCCTCCCGGTATCGATTTTCCTGACGTGTGGTTCGGCCCGGGAGTTTGTCGAACGGTGGGCGTGATCTCTGCGGACCGCAACGCTGCCGTACTGAGTGATGAGTTGCAACTTGAAACTCTTTCCGACGCGACGCCTGGCGTGTCCCGCTCCGTTCTCGGAGGCGCAGTCACATCACCCGTGACTCCGTATCCACGTGGACGCATGTTATCGCGACTGCAAATGGCTGTCGCCGGAGAGGCTACGGTCCGGATCACTGCCGATGCACACCAACCGGTTGACCATCACATCTATGGAATGCTTTCGCCGAAACACTCGCCTGGCGGGATTGTTGATGTTGCAGTGCAGATTGATCGACAGGATATGACCCACGAATCCCCAGTAAAACTGATCGGTGTTGGCCTGCCGAATTCAATCAGAAATCAGACCGTGACGATTCCACCAGGTCGATCACTGGGATATCTCAGTTTCTATCTGCCCCCGAACCTGCCAGTGGGTAACTATTCCTTTGGGATCAAAGCAACAACAACTGCTCCCAACGCTGATAAAAGTCCCCAATCCGTCACAATTTTCAGTAATCCGGTTACGATTGAGGTTAATCCGCCCGCTCTGCTGCTGACTATCGATCCTTTTGCTGATACAGAGGTTAAACGGGGTGAAATCATCCAGCTCCCCTATCATGTCAGGCGTTTGAACGGTTTTATTGGTAAGATGCACACAGAGCTGGCAAGTGCAGGAGTCATAACAAACGTACCCGGTCTCAGAGGGCGAGGTGTGACATCCACCGGTCAGGCAGATCGCGCTTCGATTCAGGTCGAGGTGAATCGTGATGCACCTCTGGGTGAACAACAATTCCTTAGGTTGTTTGCAGTTGGAGTTGTGGAAGATGAAGTGGTTTATCATGGCAGTCAATTCGTGAGAATGGAGATTACGGACTGATGCAGAGCCCGAAGCGACATATTGAATGCCGGATTCCTGACCGGGTGTCGGAGCGAATCGCGCCAGCACTTCGGATTGACAGGTTGTTCTGTGTGCCGCAACAGATTCGTCTTCCGGTCCGCAGACCAAAGATCTATTCAGTAATCCACACCGTCGCTGCAATCCTGTGGATCTCGGGTCTGGTCGCGAACGCGGGCGAACATTCACCATCAATCGAATCATCACGCCCGGTCTATTTCGCCACGGATGTGGTTCCGATACTCACGAAACTGGGTTGCAACGGCGGAGGATGTCACGGCAAGGCGACCGGACAGAATGGATTCAAACTTTCACTTTTTGGATTCGATCCTGAATTTGACCACCAGGCAATTGTCAAAGCCGGTCGAGGGCGACGACTGCTTCCTGCGTCACCGGATCGCAGCCTCCTGCTAATGAAAGCAACGTCAGAAACACCACACGGTGGTGGGCAGCGGCTGGTCAAATCCAGTGAAGATTACGACATGCTACTCGATTGGATTGCGCAGGGCGCTGTTGAACCCCGGTCCGACGATCCACAGCTCGTTCGAATCGAACTTGCACCACCCATCAAGACTCTACGTGCTGACTCGAAGATTCAGCTGACTGTGACGGCATTCTTTTCGGACGGGACATCGCGTGACGTTAGCCGACAGACTGTTTACGAATCGAACCAGCCAGACGTAGCAACCGTTGACGCTGACGGACTCGTGTCAACAACGTCACAATCCGGCCTTGTATCAGTAATGGCTCGGTTTGGAGAGAAGATTGTAACGTTTGACGCTGCACTTCCGTTTGCACGAAATGACTCGGCAATGGCTGACGTGCAAAAACAGCTTGACATCCTTGAACAGGAATTCGTGGGCTCAGATATCAATCAACTTTTACTTCAGCAGTGGCGACGGATGGGTGTCGTCCCATCAGCCCTCGCGGATGATGCAACACTTATCCGCCGACTGACGATTGATATCTGTGGCACTTTACCGACGAAACGCGAAGTCACCGAATACCTGAATGACGAGCGCCCAAACAAGCGAGATCGACTCGTTGAACGACTTCTGGCACGGTCAGAGTACTCGAGCTACTTTGCCTTGAAATGGGCCGACATCCTGCAAAACCGTGGCGCCGGCTATTCAACCAGCAAACAACGGGCCGGCACAACTTTGTTTTCCGCCTGGATTCGTGACTCGATTGCCGCTAATAAGCCATACGATCAATTTGTTGCGGAAATCGTCGCAGCCAGCGGCAGCCAAAACGAGAATCCCCCCACGATCTGGTACCGCACTGTACGAAAGACTCCGGAATACGTCGAATCGGTAGCTCAGGCATTTCTGGGTGTCCGCATTCAGTGTGCACAATGTCATAATCACCCAACCGAACGCTGGACACAGTCGGACTATTACGGGCTGGCCGCTGTCTTTTCCCGCGTGGGTCGAAAGGGTGGATTCGCAGACGCAGAAGTTCCGACCAACGAAGTCATCTATGTGAAATCGCACGGAACGATGAAGCATCCACGTACCGGTGAATTGCTCAGTCCCAAACCTCTCGGCGATGCAGCATTTGAAGCAGATGGCTTTTCAGACCCTCGTCGTCATTTGGCAAACTGGATGACTGATCCCGAAAATCCATTCTTCGCCCGTACGATGGTAAATCGCGTTTGGGCGCACTTTTTGAGTCGAGGAATTGTACATCCCATCGATGACGCCCGCAGTACGAATCCCCCCAGCAATCCCGAACTACTGGATGCTCTTGCGGATGGATTCATTGCCAGTGGCTTCGATATCAAACAACTCATTCGCACTATCACGGGTAGCTATGTCTATCTGCTGGATTCATCACCAAATGAAGGTAACGCCGGAGATGTACAATCGTTTGCCAGATTTTATCCGAGGCGAATGACCGCCGAAGTACTGCTGGACGGCATCAGCCAGGTACTCGAAGTACCGACCAGTTTCCCAGGTATGCCACCTGGCACCCGAGCGATCGATCTGCCCGATGAGAACGTTGCCGCACATTTTCTTGACGTCTTCGGAAGGCCGGCACGCATGTCCGCCTGTGAATGCGAGCGAGTCGATGCTCCGTCTCTTGCACAAGCCCTGGAACTCGTGAATTCCACTGAAATCCAGCGCAAGCTGACTGCAGAATCCGGGTATGCCAGTCGATTAGCCGCGTCCGGGCTAACGACAGAAGATGTGGTCACGGATTGTTTTCTGACGATGCTGGCCAGATATCCTCGTCCGTCAGAACACGAAACAGCAGTCTCGTTTATAGATTCTCAGCAAGATCTCACCACAGCGTGTCGAGATCTGCTGTGGTCACTGCTGGCAACTAACGAATTCTTGCTCAATCACTGAACCCGGCACCGGAGAACCGGCCATGCTGAGAATCCCAGGCAACTCATTCAGGAATTGTTCGGGCGTCACTCGTCGAAATTTCCTGCAGATTGGCGCACCCGTTCTAGGCCTTGGACTATCGGATCTGCTGAGACTGGAATCGCAGGCAGCAGAATCGGGACATCCCGGAAGTAACAAGTCTATCATCGTTTTTTGGACAGACGGTGGTATCAGTCAGCAGGACACCTGGGATATGAAGCCCGAGTCTCCGATAGATTATCGGGGTTTTTATAACCCAATTAAGACAGCAGTTCCCGGAGTCGTTTTCAGCGAACGAATACCGATGCAGGCCAGTGTGATGGATCGCATTTCGATCGTGCGGTCGGTTCATCATGAAAATGGGATTCATGCACCGTCGGCGCACTGGATGCTAACCGGTTACTTTGGCCCCACGCTCGCCCGAAACGCGGCGCAAAAACCGTCATTCGGATCCGTGATTGGACGTTCGCTTGGATCGAGGCAGCCGCCAATGCCGGCTTACGTCAGTATTCCAAAGTCTGAAGCGTTCGGATATCAAGGAGCGGTCTATCTGGGTAAAGCCCACAATCCATTCGAAGTTGGCACCGATCCCAATGCAGCAGATTTCAAAGTTCCAAATCTTTCACTTCCCGCCGGTCTGACTTCTAACAGTGTTAATTCGCGACGATCACTGCTTAGCATATTTGACACGCTCCGTCGTGACGTCGATGACAGCGGCATCATGGAGGGACTCGACACGTTCAAGACACAGGCTCTGGAAATGGTGACCGGGGACCATATGCGCGCGGCATTCGATCTGACAGCCGAAGAGACAAAGTTGCGAGATCAGTATGGACGACATCGATACGGTCAAAGCGCCCTGCTTGCCCGCCGACTGGTTGAAGCCGGCGCTCGCTGCGTCAATATCAATACCGGCAACTGGGACCATCACGACAACGTCGAAAAAGGGCTGGAAGAGCATTTACCTCCGCTGGACCGAGCCATTGCAACCCTTGTTCAGGATCTGGACAATCGAGGGATGCTGGATGACGTCATCATCTACTGCGTGGGTGAGTTCGGACGTACCCCGCGAATCAATGGACATGCGGGACGAGATCACTGGTCCAATTGCTTCAGCGTCCTGCTGACAGGCGGTGGAATTCAGGGTGGTCGCATTGTGGGTGCCAGCGAAAAATGGGGTGGTGCAGTTCAGGAGCGTCTGGTCACTCCGCTGGACCTTCTGGCTACCATCTATCAAACACTCGGCATTTCACTCGACACACACTTCAAAGATGCCAGTGGTCGGCCCGTCAGCATTGTCGGCAGTGGCCGACCGATTCATGAATTGCTTTGAAAAGACTGAACATGCGACGAATCGCCACGGTACTGATCACAGTCTTAGCACTGTTAGCGCATGTTGGCACGAACGAAGTGTCGGCACAGGATGATCCTCAGGAGATCTCCACACTGGCGAGGCCGGACGTTGAATTCAGGGTCTTCCAGTTTCCGGCTGACCAGATCCCCAGGATTGACGGCGATCCACAGGACTGGGATATCGTTTCCGACACCTACGCGATCGGACAGCAGCAACTCCGAGAAACCGTAAAGGGCCTGGAAGACCGCCATGATCTGAAGAATCTGGACGTATCGGTCAAGGTCGGATGGGTCAACGGACTCAACCACCTGTATTTTCTATACGAAGCCAGCGACGACTACTGGGATTTCGGACACGTCGATCTGCACAACGACATTTTTGAAGTTGTTATCGACGGCGATCTTTCGGGTGGCCCTTTTATCCGTTCAATGCATCCCAATGAGAAGCTACGCAACGATTTAAACTCACATTTCCTGTTTCATGGAGTTCACGCCCAAAATTACCACATCTATACGCCGGCCGAAGGCAAAGACTGGACGATGGTGTGGGGGTGCCAGCCCTGGATTAAAGATCTGCCGTATGCCAATGCGGCTTACAGATACAACTTCAAACCCGGTGAAAGCGGCCGACTGATTCTTGAGTTCTTTATTACACCCTTCGACTATGCGCCGCCCGATCCTTCCCGCGCCATCGCAACGAAACTCACGGAAAACAAAGTGGTAGGTCTGTCGTGGGCCGTCCTGGACTATGATGATAAAAACGCAGATCAATATGCCGGATTTTGGAATCTTTCGCACAAGACAACAATGTACGGCAATGCCTCTGATCTGGTCGCGTTTCGTCTGATGCCCATCGAGAAGAGTCTCCGCCAACCTGTTGAAGCCGACTGGTCGTTCAACGTGATTAGCTGGCAGGAACGCACGGTGGCGTTTCGTGACCACTCCTGGGGTGAGATCACGTCGTGGAACTGGGACTTCGGTGATGGTAAAACGTCTGCCGAACGTCATCCGATTCATCGGTTCGAAAGAGCAGGGCAATTCGTCGTGACACTTCAAGTTGAAGGCCCGGCTGGCAAGGCTCGACTCGCAAAGGTCTGGGATGTGACTTTGCCATAGTCAAACGGTGACACATTAATCCTCGACACCCGCACGCAATGCCATTCATTGGCCCGTTGTGAAGTGCTCTCTTCACAGCAACCTCGATTTTCCTTTTCCCAGAGCTAAACGAATGCGTCAATTTTTTGCGTTTCGAATTCCAGGCATGTTGTCTCTGTCGTTTGTCCTGTTTTCGCCGCTGATCTCCACAGAGCTATCAGCATCCGAAGCACCAGAGTACGGAATCCAGGAGCGTGAGACCTGGACAACATCTAGAATCACGGGGTCACCCCTTCCCCCGCTCCCATACGTTGGCGAACAGGTATTTACTTCGCTCAAGTTCACCAACTGTCTCGACATTACTGCCGCCCCGGGCAGCGATCGACTTTTTATCGTCGAGCAGTCAGGAAAGATTTTTTCGTTCCCCAATGATCCCAACGTCAGCGAAGCTGACCTGGTGATTGATTTCGCCAAAGAAATCGAAGGTGTGCAGCAGACGTACGCACTCGCATTTCATCCGAGGTTTGAAGACAACCGCTATTGTTACGTTTGCTACATCAAAGCATCGAGTCTGGAAGATGGCACGCACGTTGCACGATTTCGTATGACAGACACCAATCCACCAACAATCGACGTGAACAGTGAAACAACCATCCTCACCTGGTGGTCCGGTGGCCACAACGGTTGCTGCCTGAAATTTGGTCACGATGGATATCTGTACATTTCCACGGGGGACGGTGGAGCGCCAAATCCTCCGGATCCGAAAAAGGCAGGGCAGGATGTCAGCAACCTGCTGTCAAACATTCTGCGTCTGGATGTCGACCACACGGAAGACGGAAAAAATTATCGCATCCCGGCTGATAACCCGTTTGTCGACTTGCCCAACGTTCGTGGAGAAATATGGGCCTATGGTTTTCGCAACCCGTGGCGAATGAGTATTGATCGTAAAACGGGAGATCTGTGGGTTGGAGACGTGGGCTGGGAATTGTGGGAAAGCATGAATCGCGTTGAACGAGGTGGAAATTACGGGTGGGCTGTGAAAGAGGGCCCTGCCTCAACCAATCCGGAGTGGCAGCAAGGGCCCACACCAATCATTCCTCCGACGGTTGCTCATCCCCATTCCGAATCATCATCGATCACGGACGGACTCACGTATTACGGTTCTCGCCTTAAAGAACTCTACGGTCATCATATTTACGCTGACTACGATACGGGTAAATTCTGGAGCTTACGATACGAAAATGGAAACGTGGTCGAACATGGAGAGATCGCGGATACGACTCACCGTGTTGCCGGATTTGGCGAGGACCACGACGGAGAAATGTACTTCCTGGATCACCCGGCGGGAACCATCAATCGACTGATCCGCAATCCCCGGCAGGATGTCTCCAACAAATTTCCGCGCAAACTCAGTGAGACAGGTTTGTTCTTGTCCATCGATCAACTGACACCGGCGACAGGTGTTATTCCCTATTCGATCAATGCGGAACCGTGGGCTGATTTTTCCGTGGCCGAGCGTCATGTGGGAGTACCAGGCGACCTGTCCATCAAGCCGGATGGCGAAAAATGGATATTTCCAGCGAATTCTGTGCTGGCCAAAACGTTATCACTCGACATGCAGCAGGGTGATCCCGCCACACGTCGCCGCATCGAAACACAGATTCTCCACTTCGATGGCACCGTGTGGAACCCCTACACCTACCAGTGGAACCTCGAGCAGACAGATGCCACGCTGGTTGAAGCGTCAGGCACGGACCTTACTCTCGAGATTGCTGACTCCCATGCTCCCAACGGTATTCGAAAACAAACCTGGAGGTTCTCGGGGCGAGCCGAATGCCAGCGCTGTCACAACAGCTGGTCTGGTCCTCCCCTGGGCTTCAACACCGCTCAACTGAATCGCCATCACGACTACGGTCAGACGTCAGCTTCTCAGCTGGAAACTTACGCACATATTCAACTCATCGCATCTCCTGTGACATCGGAAGATGGTCCTCAACTGACAAATCCCTATGACGCCTCAGCATCTGTAGAGGATCGTGCGAGGGCGTATCTGCACACCAATTGCTCCCATTGTCACCGAATGCATGCCGGCGGCTCTGTCCTCTCAGAGATGCAATACGGCCTTTCACTTGAAAGTACGAAAATGGTGAACGCACGTCCCTCGCAGGGCACATTCGGCATTCATGGGGCTCGAGTGATCACACCAGGTGATCCATTTCGATCCGTTTTGTTTTATCGCGTCGCCAAGCTCGGCAGTGGACGAATGCCGAAAATTGGCTCAACCGAGGTCGATCTTGATGGCGTGGCTCTGATACAGGACTGGCTAAGTCAGCTGCCCGGGGACGATGAAGGCACAGCGAAGTCTCCGGCCTCACTCAGTGTCGACAGTGCGATGCACCTAAAACGACTCCAGCAGGCCGGTTCAGCGGCAGAACAGTCTGCAAGTCTGACTCAACTGCTTTCTTCAACGACCGGTGCACTGATGCTGCTGCGGTCTGTGGATCGCGGCGAGTTGTCTGCAGCAGCTGTGGCAACAACGATTCAGTTGGCAGCCCATCATCATGAACCGAGTGTTCGTGATCTGTTTGAGCGGTTTTTGTCGGCGGACGATCGTGTCAAACGTCTTGGCAATGTTGTGAAACCAGAGCAAATCCAATCTCTTACCGGCGACCCAAATCGTGGCAGGCAGCTGTTCATGGAGGCAGACAGTGTGTCGTGTCGTAACTGTCATCGCATCCAACAGCAGGGCAGGGAAGTCGGCCCGGAACTGACAGCCATCGGAAAGAAACTCAACGCCGAAAAGCTGCTGGAAAGCATCCTCGATCCATCCAAAGAAATCGATCAAAAGTACATCACGTATCTTGCTGAAACGAAGGACGGCCTGGTCATCACTGGCCTGCTGATCAGTAAAGACGAAAACGAGGTAGTACTTAAAGATGCCACAAACAAACTGAAGCGGATTCCTGCAACGAACATCGAAGAGCTGCTTCCTCAGGCAAAATCAATGATGCCGGATCTGCTTTTTCGGGATATGACGGCTCAGCAGGTCGCTGATCTTGTCGCATATCTGGGAACGTTACGTTAGTCGCTTAAACAAGCGACCACACGAAGGTTATTTCTCCGGATCTGTTGCTATCTGACCGCGCAACGTCGTCGTGGAGTGATCAAGCCTCCAATTCGATTCTGTTTACTGTGATTCATTCCTGTTTGCATTCGCAGCATGGCAACTGTTACGGCACATCATGGATCGGTGCCGGACTCTGACTTCTGTTTACCAAACCGCTTGTGGTCGCTCATCACCGTTGCGATCAACAACACAACGCGTCCGACGGTCTCCAAAACACCAGTTGTAACTCGTTCCAGTCCGGTCGCGCCATCACCACGGAACACGCATATGAATACGGTGCCGAACAGCGAGCCGCAGTTCAAGACGCGTCCGGGATCAGGTCCCCGACTGGAAAGATCGGCTGACTGCCGGCGCTGTCGAAATCCGTGTCCCCGATGAAGAGGCAACCTGCGTTTGGCTGGCCGCTGAGCCGTTCTGTCGATAAATGTTCCACCGCCGTGGTCAGAACCAGTTTGACACCGGAATCCATCTGGATGAGCTGAGGACACGTGACCTGCGCCGCTCCTGGGCACTCCCAGACACATTCCATCTGTCCATCATCGATCGCGTACTGACGTGCTTCACCGCGGGCAGCATCCTGGGGATTGTACATGGCCACGATCAGACTCTTTTTGTCCGGCGTCAGGATCATGCCATCCGGAAATACATCTTCTGAAGTCAGATCAACGATCACTACCGAATCACCAACCTGACCTCTTTGAATGTCGAGCTGACTGACGGTAATTGTCTTGCGTGGCGAATCGATGTCAAACAGTGAAAGTCCGTGATCGTTCTGAATAATGGCCTTGCCATTCGAACACAGTTGATCATTACGTAACTGCACCAGGTGATGATCAGAAGCACGCCACAGATACAGGCCGGCTTTGGGCGACGCAAACTCAAGATCTTTGCAGCCAAAGATCAGATTTCCAGCGTACACAACTCCATCATTAATCACCGTATTCTCAACTGCCGCATCAATCTCAGACGCAAATTCTGTCCAGATACCCGTCAACGTATCAAATAATCCCAGTGATCGTTCGGCACCACATACAAACACACCTCGCTGGTCTGTAGGAAATGCGAAGCCTGGACGGCCCTGAAGTTCAAATGATTCATCACAAGCTGTCACTGGATCCAGCAGATGAATCGAACCAGATACCGCATCAGAACCGTGCTGAATAGCCACCCAACTGAGTCGTCCATCGGGGCACGAGTATGGACCTTCCGGAAGAAATCGAAACAAATCGGATTCCGGACGCAGAAGAATTTTGCAGGTTATTCGATTCATGACAATTCCTGTGACTGAGTTCAGTGTCTGAAAAACTGAAGTCGATACCGGCGGTTGGAACCTCAATACGATCTGCCAAAGGATTCCGCTGATCTTCAATCAGATTCCACAGCCAGCAGATCGGGGTTGATTATCAGCAACGCATTCATGGCTGCTTTCTGTTCGGCTTCCTTCTTGCTCCATCCCCAAGCTGGCTCATATTGGCGACCTTCGAACTCAACGGCCATGCAGTATTCCCGGGCGTGGTCCGGGCCGCGCTGATCGACAATCAGGTATGTAGGCCCGATGCTGCGTGTTCGCTGAGTTTCTTCCTGAAGAGTACTCTTGTAATTCTCCGGTTCACCGCTGTTGCAGAGTTTCAGTTCTTCGTCAAAACACCGCAGGATGAACGCTTCAGCCGCCTCGATACCACCGTCCACGTAGATCGCAGCAATCAGCGATTCAACGAGGGCTGCGTCGATGGACTCAGGAATTTCCTGCAGTCCACGACCCACCAGGATCAGATCCGATGCACCCAACCGCCGAGCCACACGTGCACAGGTTGTACGGCTGACCAGGCTGGATTTTTGTTGAGTCAGCTGCCCCTCGCGTCGATCCGGAAACTGGTCATACAGATACCGACAAATCACCATCCCCAGTATTGCGTCACCCAGAAATTCAAGACGTTCATTGCTGTCCAGTCGCGATGACGCACAGGAACTGTGCGTCATCGACTGTTGAAGCAGAGCCTGACTCCGAAACTCATAGCCGATGCGTTCCTCGCACAGTTTCATCTGACTGGCCACTCGTTCACGAGTGGGAAGATTGGTCGACATTTTTCCTGCCGTCAATAAGTAGAATTAATGGGTCAGCAGCCGTCCCGGAGTTCCAGAATTACGAATTTGTACGAAATTCGGGATGACGCACATTGTCTTTCCGAAACTATTGCCAAACGGCCGACACTGATCGACGGCTTTGGATAGCGACCGTAGTTTGAAAAACTGAGTATTGCAGGCAGCTGTGCGGAACGAATTGACCCTTTTCCGTTGCATTCAACTGAAAGAATAGAAGAAGTTGCTCGGTGTTGCAGCTGCCAGCGTCCCAAACCAGTCGATCACTGTGGAAAATTGACACGGAAACCTGGTACATCGGCAACTGGTTTATACCGGCCAGATACCGGAGCTCCCCGCAGTCTCTGTGGGAATTTCGCAGGAGCAGGCAACGCCTTTCAAACCAGGGGAATTGTAATGACAAGTCAAACCACTCGAACATCTGTGTTATCGGCCGGGGTTGCGGCATTGGTCCTGTCAGCAGTCACCTGGATTCAACTGGTACCTGGTGGGCGCGCAATTGCACAATCGGGGCGGAAAAATGTGCCGGAAACAGCCAACGCGATGGAATTGTCCAACGTGTTTCGACATGTCTCGAAACAAGCAATGCCGGCTGTTGTTTCCATTGCCACGACCGGCAAGATCATCCACGAGACAATTGATCGAAGAAATCCATTCGGCGACGAGGAATTGTTTAGACGTTTTTTCGGTGACAGTCCGCAGTTTCGTGAATATCTGGATCAGGGGCCGATGGAACGACGTCGACGGCTGCCTGGTGGAAATGGTTCCGGGTTCATCATATCGGCTGATGGCGTGATCATGACAAACAGCCATGTAGTTCGGGATGCCGAAGAAGTAGTCGTTCGGCTCAGTGACGGCCGTGAGTTTACCGCAACAGATATTCGCACCGATGATGACTCCGACGTCGCAATTGTTCGAATCACGGTGGATGAACAGTTGCCCTTTCTGCAACTGGGTGATGATGCAGTAATGGAAATCGGTGACTGGGTACTTGCGTTCGGCAGCCCCTTTGGTTTGCACCGAACAGTGACTCAGGGAATTATCAGCGCTAAGTCACGTGGCCTGCAGCGGTCTCAACTTACACAGGAATTTCTGCAGACCGATGCCGCAATTAATCCGGGAAACAGTGGTGGTCCGCTGGTGAACCTTCAGGGACAGGTCATCGGTATCAACACTGCGATCTCTACCGCATCAGGAGGATACGACGGAGTTGGTTTTGCAATTCCAGTCACAGCAGCCAGATGGGTGGCTGACCAGCTGGTAGAATCAGGAAGTGTGCAGCGTGCGTATCTTGGAATCCGTATGCAGCAGATTGATGCCACTCTGGCCGAACATTTGAATCTTGCCGTACCCCAGGGGATTCTCGTCACAGACGTCATTGCCGACAGCCCTGCCGAAAAGGGAGGTTTTCAGGTTGGCGATGTGCTGATTTCCGTGAATGGAAAAACGATCACCAACTATCGATATCTGATCGGGCTTGTGGAACGGCTGCAAGCTGGCCAGACCTACACTGTGCGTGTTCTGCGAAATGAAGAGGAAGTAAAACTCAGCATCGCCGTCGCCGTCAAACCTGATGACCTGGCAGCACTGCCACTTCGAACAAACGCACCCGTCGAATCTGATGAAACAGCCCGGTTCAATGAGTTGGGCCTGACGACCCAGAACGTTACGTCTGAACTCGCGGAACAGCTGAGAACGACTGCTGCTGGAGTTGTGATTACCTCCGTGCGATCGGACAGTGGGGCGGAAAAGGCCGGACTAGAACCTGGCATGTTGATTAGTCGAGTTGGAAATATCAACATCACGAATGTTGAAGATTTAGAACGAGCTGCGCAGGCGATGGCAGATTCGGAAAAGGTGTTGATGCTGGTGCGAATCGCGAGTGGCGATGGCAGTATGATATCAAGGTTCGTCGCCGTCCCGATCAACACCGGACAGTAACGAGAGGGCTGCAGCGACCAGACTTTCAGTGCCCGGAAGACGGTTGAGCTGCAGCGACAGCCGCATTCATACTGGTCGCAAATTCTTTGACGGCATGCACGGCACCAGAGGATGAATCCGCTTCAGAGATGAGCCGCACGATGGCTGAACCGACAATAATTCCATCTGCATAACCTTCCAACGTTGCAACTTGTGCCGGGCTGCTGATCCCGAATCCCACGGCCAGAGGGAGTGTGGTCTGCCCGCGCAGTTGTTTGAGTTGATCGGCAAGTTCAGCTGGTAATTCGTTCCGAACACCGGTCGTACCGGCCACAGAGATGCAATACACAAAGCCCTGGGCTGCGTTCAGAATTGTTCCGGTACGGTCGGCCGTCGTCGTTGGAGCAATCAACTGGACGAGGTCCAAATTGTTGTGTTGTGTCTTCTGTGAAAATTCCTCGGCTTCCTCTGCAGGAAGATCAGGAATGATTAACCCGCTGAATCCGGCCTGATTGGCTTTGCTGAGGAAAGCATTGATGCCATAGCGAAATACGATGGCGAACGACACCATTGAAAAAATCGGCGGCATCGTATCGGTGGGAAGATCATCAAGCATCCGAAAGATTCCATCGATGGTAATCCCTGCACTTAGCGACCTGGTGTAGGACGCCTGAATCACGGGACCATCAGCAATCGGATCACTGTAGGGAAAACCGAGTTCGATCAGATCAACTTTGCAATCGGCCAGTCCTTCAAGAACACGAGCCGTTGTGTCCAAATCAGGATCTCCTGCCGTGACAAATGGCATAAATGTCATCCGACCTTCTTTGGATGCGGCAGCGAACACATCAGATGCAGATGACATAGATTTAAATCCAGCGAACCGTCCGGACAGGTTGTTGCTTGTTGCACTCGCAGTTCTCACGATCACAAAGCGGTTTCAGGCAATCCTGTCGAAGAAACGTTATCGTGAGCGGAAATCAGTCTAATGTTGAGGGGATTTGACGAGGACTTCGCCTGAAGCACAGCCTAGCGGCTTACGAAAGAATCGCAATCACTGACCGGAATGTGGTCCAGGATAGTCTCTGCGGATGTCTGGCATTCCTGAGATTGAATCCGGCTGAACAGTTAATTCGAGAACAGGCTGATCGAAACTGCAGTATCCGTATCGTACTTCCTGACGATCACGCAGTATGACGTGGTGAACCGCATCCGGTCGAACATTCAAGACACACCAATTCTCCAGTCGAACCTGATTCAGGTCAATTCTTCCGGAGGCATCATTTCCGACATTGCCCGCCCCTCCAGTAAGGGCTGAACCTCTCACCGGAATATATTCAAAATACAGCCACGCCGACTGGCGCTGCAATTCATGTCCGACCCACCGAAGATGTCCGTCGCGCGAGAAGTCACTGAACGTGATCCGAAAATGATCCAACATCCACTTAGCAAGTTTTTTGTCCACTTCTTCTGATGCTTCCAGTCGGAAGTGTTTTCCGAATTGAAGAGACATACTGTCTTCCAGTGCAGCGGCATCCAGTTTCATGGCCACTTCAAAACGGGCCGATGCAGGATTCCATTCGACTTCAGTCAACTGAGTGTGCCCCGGATGTGCGTCCGCATTTGTGGACCAGACGGCAACCAGCAGAATTAGTACCAGAAACAGTTTCACGAGTCTGCATCCTCCTCATCCGATGAATTGTCTTCCGTGTCCGTGCCCCGATCATTACTGGTACCGAGCCCCGCTTTCCGCATTTCGTTCTTCGCTTTTTTCTCCTTGTAGAGCTGAAATCGACTCTTAACAATCTCAGGTGGATACATGTTATTGGAAAGATCTGTATCAGCTGATTCCAGATGAGGATCCAGTTGTACGGATGCGATTTCTCTCTCACTCACCACCAGACGAGACACTTTCTTCGAGTTCCTGACCCATATCTCGGCGGGCAGTCGCAGTTCTTCGGTCGTGTCGTCTTTGTATTTAAGTCGCAACACTACCGGCATGACCAGCCCGCCACGATTTTCAAGATCGACCAGATAAAAATTCCAGGAATTCTTCAGCAACTTCCTGTTTCGAGGCTCCAGGTCACTGACCATTTTTTTGTATTTTTTCTGTTCCTCTTTGGTAAATCCCAACTCGTCAAACGTGTTGTAGAAATCCAATAAGTCTGGATAACGATCCGTTCGTTGTGTTAATGCAGTATTTCGCTGCCGGGACAGCGTGTCAGGTTCTGCCTTCCGTTCTTCCTTCTGCAGTCGACTGTTTTGTCTGGGGTTTCCAGTGTCTATGTTGAAACGTCGAACATTGGTGACTGCGATATCCACGTGATCCGTCGTGTAGAACCAGCCACGCCAGAACCAGTCCAGATCCACACCTGAAGCGTCTTCCATCGTGCGAAACAGGTCTGCCGGGTTGGGACGTTTGAACATCCAGCGTTGAGAAAACTCCCGGAATGCAAAGTCAAATAATTCCCGGCCGAGCACCGATTCACGGAGAATGTTCAGAGCGGTTGCCGGCTTGCTGTAAGCATTATTGCCAAATTGAAGAATCGATTCAGAATTAGTCATGATCGGGACCTGATTCTGACTGGTCATGTAACTGACGATGTCTTTGGGTTCACCCCGCCGTGATGGATATCTGTCCTGCCATTCGACTTCAGACAGGTACTGCAGGAACGTGTTGATGCCTTCATCCATCCAGGTCCACTGGCGTTCGTCTGAATTCACGATCATTGGAAAGTAATTATGCCCCACTTCATGAATGATGACGGAAATCAGGCCGTACTTAGTACGTGCAGAATAGGTCCCGTCCTTTTCCGGACGTGGTCCATTAAAACAAATCATCGGGTATTCCATTCCGTACACGGGACCGTTGATCGAATAGGCTACAGGGTACGGATATGGAAAAGAATACTTCGAGTACACCTCCAGAGTGTGGACAATCGCGTGGGTGGAATACGTGCTCCAAAGGGGTTCTCCTTCATTCGGATACAGTGACATCGCCATCACTGTGTTCCCGACGATGTTGTGTCCCCAGGCATCCCAGATAAATTTGCGTGAACTGGCAAATGCAAAGTCACGGACATTCTTTGCGGAATAGATCCATGTTCGTGAACCTGTACCCAACTCCGTTTCATTCACCTTTGCTTCTTCCGGCGTCACGATGAATACCGGAGCATCTGCGGTGCGTGCCTGTTCCAGTCGTTCACGCTGTTGTTGTGTCAGCACCTCCTCGGAATTCAGCAACTCTCCGGTGGCCCCCACAATGTGGTCATCCGGTACCGTGATTCGAACGATGTAGTCACCAAACTCCAACGCGAATTCACCTCGGCCGAGAAATTCCTTGTGTTGCCAGCCAGCCGAATCCGAGTAAGCGCAGAGACGCGGGAACCATTGCGCAATTTCGTAGATATAGTTACCGTCATCCTCAAAAAACTCGAAGCCACCACGAGTTCGGATCAACGTTGCATCCGGAATATTGTACTTCCAGGAAACGATGAACCTGAACACACTGTCAGGTTTCAGAGCCTCAGGCAGATCCACACGCATGTGTGTTCCGACCACCCGATACGGAAGTTTGGTTCCATTAACTGCATTCGCAACCGACCTGATGAGGCAACCACCTTTGAATTGTCGCGCATACAACGTCGCGCCGAGTCGATCAAATGTCATCCTGTCATCGATTTTCGCGGACTGATGCCTGTTGCTGTTCGAATCAGGCCGGAACCGATTCGCGTCCAGCTGCAGCCACAGATACTTAAGCGTATCAGGCGAGTTATTGTGGTAAGTAATCGTTTCTTGACCGGAGATTCGCTGTCGCTCATCATCCAGAGTCACATTAATGTCATAGTCAACTTTCTGCTGCCAGTATTTGTGGCCGGGGGCACCGGACGCAGTCCTAACTGAGTTGGGTGTGGGCAGCACTTCTGTCAACTGTCTAAATTTGTCGGACTGGCCATATTTGCTGTTCACCACCGACTGTGCGCATGAGGATTGCACCATGATGATCATGGGTAAAAGGCACATCAGGGTTCGGTAGACGCTGTTCATACGAAGCCTCATGGATGCAATCGGAGGTTTCCGACAATCCGATCCAACACGAAGTCTGTCCACGATAACGGGCGCAGGTTGGGTCGCAAGTCCCGTTTTTCTTTAGCGACTCGATTTGCAAACCAAGTCTGCACCGCCCGAATATTGGCACAACCTGCTCGGACAGTCAGACCAGACTAACTTTGCACTGCCCGATGCCGCAGTATTGACGCGGTTAGGCTAAACGACGGTCACCGTGACCCCCTGCCGTCGATCAGAGTCTGATACGACCGTCTCGTTGTGGCGCACCGATCCAGTTCAGCGGACGCTGCCGTTCACTCTGTCTGCCTGACCAATGCACGGATTGCAATCGTCGATTGCCACGAATTCGTACAGCCAGTCGTGAATCGGAATCTGACTGATTGTGTTTCACGCGCGCCTGCCCGTCTGAAAGAACGCCGTGCAACAGATTGGGCTTGGTACGGAACCCCGTATCCGCTGGAGGGGCAACCAGGTCATCGTCTGCATCTTCAGTGGGGTTGGAGGAAGATGCTTCGCCTTCATCTGTCGCCCCCGTGTCGTCACTCGGTTCGTTATGCTGAGGTTTCCTCGCGTCAACATCTATCGCGTCTTCGCGACTGCCTTCTATGCTTTCAAGCTCAAAATCGTCAACTGGCGCTTCGAATGGCGACCTGCGACCATATCCACTGTCACCACCAAAATCATCGTCTGGTGATGTTGGTTGGTCCTCAAGGTCGAAGCCATTAAGACTCCCCGCGTCTGCTGGATCGCCATTACCTCGTCGAAGAAACTCGGGTTTGGTCTCATCCGAACGTATCCCGTCCATTCTGTCACGTTCAATTGTTCTGTCGCTGTTGTAGTCTTGTTTGCCCCAATCGGGTTCCTTTTTGCCTCGATCTTCATCGTCGCTACCATCCCGGAAACCGGGATCACGGGTCGGGGACGGAACATTGTCAGTCCTGTTGGAGCCATCACAGTCGGTTCCGGATCCCTCAACACAGGAAGAATCGCAACACGATCCACAACTCAAGGAGCATCCGCAATATCCGGCACGATATGAAACAGCATAACTCACAGGTGCAAAGCCATAGTAGTATCCGCTCCCATAGTAGCCTCCATAAAATGGCGCATATCCGGCCCCCCACACTCCGGAAAATGGAATTGGAAAACACCAGGCGGCTGACGCGTTCGCTGCGAGTCCGCTGACACTCAAACACGTCGCGAAAACAACTGTTTTCATAAAGCTCATGCTGACCTCGTATTTAATATCTGCAGCTGTAACAGACAAAATCTGTCTCTGACCGGGGAACATTCAGAATGTGTGGAGTGGCTGGCAAAGACCAGTCGGACCCGCAGATCACACCAATCAGTCGATTCCATACAGCGAGGAAGTCTGTTTTACCCGTGGGCAGACGCGTTTGTCAAACACCAAACGGCTGATATCACGGTCATCAATCGCCCTCAACTCCCCATCAACCGTCGCATTCCTGACTGGACAACTGGACGCTGCCAGGCTGGTTCGGATATTGTCCCTTCGGATGGATTCAACGAGGGATAATGTGGCAACTCCAGATCTCACACATCTTGATGACAATATAACGTCGCAACTCCGACTTGCCGTCCGGCAGGCGGATGCCGGTGCGTTTTTAGTTGAGCCCCGGGTAACTCGAAGACTAATTCGGGAAATGCATGACTTTGCACGTCTGTCACCCCGAATTCCACATACGGAAGTCTGCGTTGTTCCGGCAACTGACGTCCGTCAGCTCACCCACCCTGACGAACTGGGTCTGGACTCATTTGAAACGCTGCCTGACATGGTCCTGCTGCTTGCGCTACCGGAAGAACACGAGGTGGCCGGAAAATCGACGCAGGACCAGATGATTCTCGTCTGGCGACGGCTCTTCCACGGAGCGATTGATCGGGCAGTCCGCGCGTTAATGGATTCCGACAAGCTCACAAGAGCGCGCATTCAGTCGCACATTGACAGCGTTGGTCAGGTCGAGTTCGATGAAGTCCATGCCGTCCTGGCCAGCGAAAACCGACTGATCCATCCCGAATCACGGATGGAGACTTTTGGCGAATTCATGGCAGTCTGGTGGGAATTCAACAGATTTGCACCGGACCTGATTCCGATTTGGTTTCCCTCACTGACCCGGCGCAACCCTGGTGAATTGATTTCGGACGTCCAGATTGACCCGGATTCTTTGTACCTGGCAACGCGTCTGACCGGGGCCCCTGATCCCGATACAACGTCTCAGGTCGTGCTGGATGAAGCCCAGCTGTCGGGTGTTCGGCAGGATTGGTTTGAAGGTGGTCCGGTCCGCCCGTCAGAACGTCGGTTTTACAGACTCCAGCGTCGCCGACAGCGTGCAACTGAGCGAGGCAATACGGTGGCGGGCGGTCTCGCTGCCATGTACGGAGCTGAGTCTGCCACGACAAATGCACTACGAGAGGATGCACTGAAATCGGCAGAAGAAGACATCGGCACGCTGGTGACCCGCCTGCAGCAGGCGCTGACATTTGATGTGAACGACGAGGATGTCTGGCACGAGTCACTTCGGGAGCTTTTCCGCAACGCAACACATGGCTTCTGGAACACAGATAAGAAACTGCTGCACGATCTGCAGAAAGTCTGTATGGATCACGAACGGGTCACCTATCAGGTGGATCTCGTGAAGTGGATCGTTTCGCGAGGACAACGTTCGCTGAAACGGCCACTCACCAACATTCGCGAAGTGATGATGGCCAAACATCTGGCCAGCTCGGCAGCGCGACTGGTCTACGTCCGTCTGTCCGGCAGGGAGAGGGAACAGCTCACCAACCTTCTGCATGAAGCGGCGGACCTGGCCGAAGACCAAATGCGGCATCGCATTCGCCCCACGCTTCGCCAGACTCTTCTCGACGTTGGTTTCCGCCCCGGCAACGTCCCTGAAGAGGTTGCCTTTGACAAACTCATCGAAGAATCACTCGACTGCATCGCTTACCGCGGTTATCTCACCATGGGTTATCTGCGCGATGCAATCAGTCGTAATGATCTGAAACTGGCCGACCTCACTGATCCCCGGGAATTGTTTCGGGGCGACCATTTGCTGCGCACAGATGATCAACTGGATGTCGCACTGGACGGTGTCTATCGCCGAGGTGAGTTTTATCTCCGAGGGTTGCAGCGAGTCAGTTCCCTGGCGTTTGGAACAGGTGTCGGCCGCTTCATGACTCTGTTTGTTGTCATCCCGTTTGGTGGAGCACTGGTCATCGTCGAAGGTGCCGGCCATGTCATTGAAAGAATCAGCAACAGTTCTACAGAAAAGTCTGATGGAACCGAAGTCGAAACAGCTCAGTCACGCAGCCCATCACCCGAACCAGACACTGCGCTGACATCCGACCAGCCTGTGATTCCTGGGACCGAACAAACTCCCGTTGTGTCCAACAACAGCAATAATCCGATCGAAGATAATGACAGTCGCACAGATGCCATAGAGACCATTGGCCCGGAAAACAGTGGGACAAGCCTGACTGAGGTCGTCGAACATCCCACGAATCCGACAAGCCACGACGACTATCCGTCTCGGCCATCCATATATTTTCCACTGATCCTGGCAATCGGTCTGGGACTGATGGCGCTGATCCACCTGCCGGCATTGCGTCACACTCTCACCGCCCTGCTGCAATCACTCTGGAGTGTCATCCATCTTGTTGTGTGGCAGTTTCCGAAGCGAATACTCAAACTTCCGCTTGTACGCGGAATTTGGCGCAGCGGCCCGGCTATTGCCATAAGACGCTACATTTTAAACCCTGGAATTGTTGCCTGCGCAATGGGTTTTGTCGCTTCATGGAACATCTGGATGATTGTAAGCGTGACAGTTATTCTCAGTAGTGCATTCAATTCCCGTTTGGGCCGCGATACCGAAGAACTGGTTGCAGAATGGCTCGGGAATACCTGGCATAACCTCCGGGCACGGGTCTTCATGGCGGTATTCGACTGGGTTGTGGACTTCTTTAAATGGGCGCTTTCCGGTGTCGAGAGACTGATTTATGCAGTTGATGAATGGTTACGTTTTCACAGTGAAGAGTCGTGGCTGTCGGTCATCGTAAAGGCTGTGGTGGGAGTCGTCTGGTCGTTCATAGTCTTCCTGATACGTATTTACGTGAATTTGCTGATTGAACCTCAGGTCAATCCGATCAAGCATTTCCCGGTCGTCACAGTCGCCCATAAGATCATCCTGCCGTTGACACCCTTTGTGATCGAAAAGGGAGGAGGATTGCTCAGCAATTTCATTGGCACAGTGCTGGCCGATTTCGTCATAGGCGCCACATGGTTCCTGTTTCCCGGTGTCTTTGGTTTCCTCGTCTGGGAATTGAAGGGAAACTGGAGACTTTATGAGGCAAACCGCGTTACGCGGTTGCAGCCGATTCTCGTTGGCAGTCACGGGGAACCAGTTTCTCGTCTGATACGACCCGGGGTCCATTCCGGCACAATTCCAAAAGCGTTCGCCCGACTGCGTCGGCTGGAGAGACAGTCTGCTTCGTTCCGACGATTCAGTCAGCGGCGCGCATGGCAGGATGTACTTCATCACGCGGAACGTGATCTGTGTCGATTCGTTCAGCGCGATCTGCTTCGTCTGCTCGAATACTGTCCGGTGTGGCGGAACACAGATCTGCGACTCAGTAGCGTGCAGATATCCTGCAACAGTATTCTCGTCACTCTGGACAGTGATTTGATTGAAGGGCGGCCGATTCGGATCCTGATACAGGAACAGAGTCACTGGATCGTTGTCTCTGTTGTGGAACGCGGACTGTTACGTAATGTGAGTCCGGCACAACTGCACAGCTTTGGTACAGCTCTTCTGGGTTTTTATCGCAAGGCTGGCGCGGATATCGTACGCGAGCAGATCGAACGCAACCTTGTGGGCACTCATCCCTATGACGTGTGTTCCACCGGACTCATTGTCTGGCCCGAAGCCCGATTCGATCGTGAGGTGACTATCGATCTGCACCGGCCCCATCAGGTCCGACCGACACCTGCCCCCCTGGCGATCACATTTGGAATCAGTCCTGCCTCCGTGGAGAGTGTTGTGTTTTGTAAATCCAGTACAGACTGGTATGAATGGGCACAACTATGGCAGATAAATTCGGAATACACCGAACCTGATCGTCTGCCGCTCGCATGTGTTCAATCCGCCAGGTTATCGCTGTTACGTCATTTCTGAAAGTCGCTGTGACCTCATTGACCAGGTTTTGAAACGTGATACCAATCCGAACCTGTATTTTTGACCTAGGAAATGTCCTCGTCTTTTTTTCACACGAACGAATGGTGCAAAATATTGTGCTGGCGAGTGGCGCATCCGAACAGGCTGTACGTCAACATTTGTTTGAGGACGGCGCGCAGTGCGCTTTCGAAACCGGAAAACTAACTGAAAAACAATTTCATACGCAGTTTGAATCCTACACGGGCACATCCGTCCAAATCGATCAACTACGACTGGCTGTGGGCGACATCTTTGAACTCAACGCTCCAATGATTCCCCTGCTTGAGGAACTGCAGTCTGCAGGTGTCCGTCTGGTGCTGCTGTCAAATACCTGTGTGACTCACATTGAATTTGTACGCAACCGCTGGTCTTTCCTGGATCTCTTTGATGATATCACAACGTCCTGGGAAGTTGGAGCACTCAAGCCGAACCCCATGATCTATGAATCAGCTCTGACCCAGGCAAAATGCGATGCCACAAATTGCTTCTACACCGACGATATTGAAGACTATGTGACACAGGCCGTATCGATGGGAATTCAGGCGCAGGTCTTTCGCGATGCGCAGACAACACGGGAAACGCTGCGTTCTCTCGGAGTCCCACTGGCTCCTGCTGCAGAATGATTTATGGTGTGATCCGGTCAGGGACTCACTCATTGGCATCAATACAACGTTGACAACACATAAAATCATCTCTGCAATGCGCCTGTTCCCGATGGCCCGACCATCTCTGTTAAAGAACAGTGACGAGTACCAGTTGAACGGATGTCGCAACAGTTGAATATCTCTTTCCGGACTTGGGCCCACGCTCTTAGATCGCCGCCACCAATGAATAATCCGGACCAGCAAACAGGCATCACTCTATGATGATTGTCTCGTTCGATTCACGTCTCTCCTGCCGCATATTTGAGCCGGGTCTTTTTATGCTGACGGCCTGCATGATCTGTCTGTACAGCCTGACAGCGGTGACCAATACGGGATCCGCTCAGGAACCTGTCGCGGACACATCGGAGACGGCTCAGGATCCGTCCCCCTCAGCTCAGCCGGTACCTGTTGGAATTCTGGACGGTGGTACTTCGTGGCTGAACACATCCGCTCGGATCACAATGAAAGATTTGCAAGGAAAAATCGTACTTTTTGACTTCTGGACATACTGCTGCATCAACTGTATGCATGTGCTTCCCGAGCTGAAGTATCTGGAAGAGAAGTATCCCAATGAACTGGTTGTGATTGGTGTTCACTCGGCAAAATTTGACAATGAAAAAGATTCGGAAGCCATCCGCCACGCGATCATGCGCTACGGGATCGTACATCCGGTTGTCAATGACAGCGAAATGCTGATCTGGAACAAATTTGGGGTTAGAGCCTGGCCGACACTGGCACTTGTCGATCCGCAGGGACGGTATCTCGGTTCCCGCAGTGGTGAAGGGAACCGTGAACTCTTTGACGAGGTTATTGGACGCGTCATCGAATATCATCGCTCGATCGGGACGCTTAACGAAGATCCGATTATCTTCGATCTTGAGTCGGGCAGGACTGCGCCAACACCGCTGAGATACCCAGGAAAAGTGCTTGCCGATGCCGGGTCTAACCGGTTGTTTATCAGCGATACCAGCCATAACCGAATTATCGTCACAGACCTTGATGGTCGGGTTCAGGATATTATTGGATCGGGAAGCACAGGCAATACCGACGGACCGTTCACTGATGCTGAATTTGATCATCCACAGGGTCTTTGTCTTGTCGATAAAACGCTGTACGTCGCGGACACCGAGAACCACCTGCTGCGTACCGTTGATTTCAACACAAGGACTGTGACGACTCTTGCGGGAACCGGTAAGCAGGGAAGGCCACATAACGCAGCTACCACACTGCATGAAACCTCGCTAAACAGCCCCTGGGCAATCTGTCATGTTGACGGGACACTGTACATTGCCATGGCAGGTCCGCATCAGATCTGGTTTCATCACCTGGGGACCAGCGACATCGGTGTCTTTGCGGGCAATGCCCGTGAAGACGTTATTAACGGTCCACTGGAGGAGTCTTCATTCGCTCAGCCTTCAGGATTGGCCGTCAACAGTGACAAGACAGCATTCTTCGTCGTTGACAGCGAAGGATCATCGATTCGCAAAGTCCCAGTCGCCACCGACGGCAGTGTGACAACAATTGCAGGAACGTCTGAATTGCCTCGCGGCCAGTCTCTCTTCGCGTTCGGTGACGTTGACGGCAACGGTGATACAGCCAGATTCCAGCATCCCATTGGAGTCGCTCGGCATGATGACCTGCTGTATGTGGCAGATTCCTATAATCACAAGATTCGTACCGTCGACCCAAAAACGGGTGAGGTTCTGACGTGGCTGGGTGATGGAACCGCCGGTGATCCACAATCAACATCACGATTGAATGAACCAGCGGGACTGAGCGTCGCAAATGATGTCCTGTATATTGCAGACACCAACAGTCACCGTATCTGTGCCGTGGATATTGAGTCACTTGTGATGCGTGTTCTGCCGCTAAGCGGACTGAAACCACCAAAACCAAAGAAGTCGACAGCACGGAGGTTACTCAACCTGAGTAATGCAAGACAGATAGCCGAACAGACTATGCAGCGGGGAAAATCTGTCATAGTCCGAGTCAAACTGGCGGTCCCGGACGGCGGACACCTCAATGAACTTGCTCCGGTATCCTGGCAGGCAGAAAATACCGTCGGGCACGTTCTGGATGCTGAAAACGGTGCTTCCGGCGTGGCAACCCTGAAGGGATCGCTGGCACAGTTTTCGCTGCCGATTTCCAAATCCGCAACTGATGGTGAACTCGGTATCAAAGTGTCTTACGGCTATTGCCAAAAGAACGATTCTCTGTGCCGACTGGCTGCGTCAACATGGAGAATCTCTGTTCGCATGGATGCAAACTCCGCGGCCGTCATTGAACTCAACATGACGATGGACAAAACGGAAAACTGATGAGTGATCAGCGACCCGACGTTCGCACTGAAGAAAACGATGCAACCGTTCCACACAAAGGTCGGCTGCTGGGTATCGACTACGGCACCGTACGAGTCGGTGTATCCGTCAGTGATGAGAATCAGAAACTTGCAAGTCCACTGCACAACTATCAACGCGTGAGTCGCCAGACCGATGAACAATTTTTTCGGAGCCAAGTGAAGGAATACAAAATCACAGGATTTGTAGTTGGTCTTCCGTTGCACATGAAAGGCGACGAGAGCCAGATATCGTGTGAAGCTCGAAGATATGGTCAGTGGCTGCATTCCGTCACGCAACTGCCAGTGACTTTTCAGGACGAACGCCTGTCCAGCGCCCAGGCAAATGTACTCCTTGCTGCAGCCGATCTCACGAAAAAACAGCGAAAGACAAGGATCGACAAACTGGCAGCTCAGATCGTCCTGCAAACCTGGCTGGACCGACGTCAGGGGGCGGCAGCCACCGACGCGTAAAGTTTGGCAACGGGTGAAACTTTCACCGTCCAGGCTGCGAAGTCTGCAACCTGACTAACCCTGTTCCGGAGGTGATTCGGTGGCAACATCGTGCCATTTCATGGCGGCATGGAGAGGCTCGATACGCAATACCACCTTACCGTCCTGAAAAATTCGCACGGTGCCAGTGGATTCGGAAACAGCCACTGCCACAGCTTCGGTCGCTTTAGAGACAGCGGCTGCTGCCCAGTGACGTGATCCCAGTCCTTTAGAAAGTGCCAGTCCGTCCGCAGATGCCCGCAAATGTCGTCCGTATCCGTAAACCACGCCATCCGACGAAATAATAAATGCGCCGTCGACCTGGGCCAGTTCCTTGATGCTTTCCCGAACGCGGGGATTACGAACCAGACGTTCTTCCTTGGGATAGGCTCCACCACGAAAAGGATCATGAACCTGTTCCTGAGAAAGACTCAGAACCTTGCGGTGGTTGCCAACAACAAAAATCGTCCCTACTGTTTTACCTTCCCGCCCCTCGCGCCCAATCTCACATGCGAGATCCACGACCTGACGCAACGTGTCGAGTGGTACCTGCGTCTCCAAACGCTGTAAGTCTCGGGACGTGAGTTTAGCCAGCTGTTCGGACAGTTCGATAACACTGATCGTATCACAGCGATCATTATCATACGATGAATAGACGGCTACGATCGTGTCACCAGACTGCAGGATTTCATCAGCAATAGCTTCAAGGAGGACCTGAGACACCTGAGTACTTCGGGTCTGGGGCTCATGCAAAATGGGTACCAGGTCCACTTCATCCTCACGTACTGCCTCCTGAACAGACACGTCATCGGTTGCGACAACCAGCCGCGTGCCTCGCAGGAGTTTGCGAATGGCCCTGAAATCCACAGCTTCGTCTGTCAGCAGAACCACGGCAGCTGCGTCTGCCAGGGCCGCCAGCCGCTGAGCAGACTTCAAAAGTTGTTCGACTTGAGGACCAATATTCCTGCGTTTCATGGCAGGAGTGTAGGAGAAGCAATCACATGGTCAACATTTGTGATTCAGGGTTTCGTTGAGATTCGAAACGTTACAAGAGATTTGTCTCCGTTAGCAAACTAACCACCAGGCCAACAGCGTACACTGTCAAAAGCCCCGCAAATAATCCCTCGGTGTCAAACCCGGATTTACAGGTCATCAGCACAAACTCCCTGGGCCCCATTGTCAGTCCACCGAAGACCGGGATGTTCGTCAGGATCACGAGCACATCAGAAATCGCATAACGTATGTGAATCAGCGTTGGGACTGCTGAAGAAATTTACGTTTGACCAATGGTGAGTGGATTCCCATCAGTTCCAGTTCTGTCCACCTCATACGGAATCACATACCCGGATGGCTGCCGTATCAAGCAGGGGTAGCCAGTGGTCACCGACACTGGAAGTCCCGCGACAGAGTTTCAGAGAGGTCAATTCAGTTTATGTTTTGTCCTGACAATCACGATTTTTCAAATTTTGGACACAGGGAAGCCATTGCCACGATCCGGAACAGTCTGCCGATGTTTGACCGCCCTCAGGCCGGTCAGTAAATTTCAGCGGCCGTGAACACCCTCGTCTCCGGACGCATGTTCGCGGCTTTTTCAATGGACTTTCGGTTTAAGCCACAAGGCAACAATCATGGAACAGCCAAAACGGGCTCTCGTCAGCGTCAGCAACAAACAGGGACTGGACATATTTGTTCGTGGTTTGACAGATCTTGGCTTTGAAATCCTGTCGACAGGCGGGACTCGGCGGTTTCTCGAAGATGCGGGAATCCCGGTCGTCGATGTCGCGAGCTACACCGAGTTTCCGGAGATGATGGATGGCCGTGTCAAAACACTGCATCCCAGAGTCCATGGAGGCATCCTGGGACGTCCGACTCTGGAATCCGATGCAGCGGCCATGTCCGAACACGGCATCATTCCCATTCAACTGGTGGTCGTGAATCTGTATCCATTTGAAGAGACCATTGCGAAACCCGATGTCAGCATTCCGGAGGCTATCGAACAAATCGATATCGGTGGTCCATCGATGGTCCGATCGGCCGCTAAGAATCACGCTCACGTAGGAATTGTCACGTGTCCCTCTCAGTATGCGGCCGTTCTGCAGAGCCTGCAGAACGGCTCGTTTAACGATATCTCTCGACGCAAACTCGCCGCAGCCGCGTTTGAACTAACCGCAAGTTATGATCAGGCCATTGCCCGTTACATGGCAGCCATCACCAGTGACGCCAACGGGAACTCGGTCTGGCCCGCGACCTTCTCACCACTGCTGAAACTCGAATCATCTCTGCGCTACGGAGAGAACCCTCATCAGAAAGCAGCATTTTATGTCGAGTCCTCACCGCATCCAACGTCACTGGCGTGTGCCACAAAACTCAATGGGAAAGAGCTGTCTTACAATAATCTGATGGATCTTGATGCAGCGCGAGCAATTGTGGCCGATTTCTCTGAGCCGGCTTCATGCATCATTAAACACACGAATCCATGTGGTTGTGCGGTTGCAACGGATTTGTCCGCAGCGTTTACGAATGCATACGCGGGAGATCCGGTGAGTGCTTTTGGATCCATTGTAGGGTTCAATCGCACAGTCGACGAAGCAACTGCTGAGGTCATGTGCGAACCGGGGCGATTTATTGAAGCCGTCATAGCCCCCGGATACGACCCCGCGGCCCTGGAGATCCTGACCACTCGACCAAAGTGGAAAAAAAATGTTCGACTCATGCAGGTTCAGTTTACAACGAGTGGGCGAGGCGCTGCTGACTACCGCCGAGTGTCCGGTGGACTGCTGGTTCAGGATCGAGACGATAAGTTCCAGGACAATTCTGAGTGGACGATCGCTACCAAACGCCAGCCATCGACAACAGAAGCGGCTGACCTGCGTTTTGCATGGGCCGTATGTCGGCATGTCAAATCCAATGCGATCGTCTTCGCCAAAGACAACATGCTGCTTGGCGCCGGAGCTGGTCAAATGAGCCGTCTGGACAGTTCATTCATCGCTGCAATGAAAGCTGGAGATAGAGCAACTGGTGGAGTCGTCGCCAGCGATGCTTTCTTCCCGTTTCGTGACGGCGTGGACGAAGCGGCGAAGGCCGGCATCCGGGCCGTCATTCAGCCAGGAGGTTCCCGCAACGATAAGGAAGTCATCGCGGCGTGCGACGAACATGACATGACCATGATCTTCACAGGCCGTCGACATTTCCGACATTGATTCGGGACGGTTCGTCTGTTTGTCTCGTCACCTGCAGAATAAACAGCATATCGTAAGTGTGCGCCAGTCGTTTCACGCATTCAGCGGCCGTGGCCTGGATCGCCGATGACAACATCACAGCTGAATGGAACCAACAAGGCTGCGTTCGACCAACAGGTTTCGTCACCACACAACCGGTGAACAACACACGCAAGCCGGAGGACTATTCAGAGAGGCTGTTATTCCCCGGCCTCAACAATCCAGGTGACTGATACGCAATCTGAATGGTTGTCCGCGAGCTGTCGCTCAGATGACGCAGGTCGATAATGCACGCCCACGGTGTTTGCGTCCACTATACAATCATGCTGCAACAGCTTCGTTTGTTCCGCGGCCCCGCGGAATCTGATCGCGAACATCGTACGCAAGGCCAACAGCTCGGAGGACGCGAATTGACCACCATGTAATGTCAACTTCCCACCAGCGATGTCCAGCTGGTGCTACGGCTGGATGAGCATGATGGTTATTGTGCCATCCTTCGCCGTACGCCAGAATCGCAACCCACCACAGGTTGCGAGACTCGTCGCGTGTGTCGTAGTTGCGATATCCCCACAGGTGGGTTGCTGAATTCACGAACCATGTTGAGTGATAGGCAATCACCATCCGGACGCACATGCCCCAAAGCAGCATCGACAGCGCCATAGACCAGCCACCAATCAGAGCTCCAATCGCCACCAGAGCGAGTCCCTGCCCCCACAACAGAAACACAAACGCCCGTTCAAAGAACAGCAGCATTCGGTCCTGGATCAGTTCCGGTGCGTACCGTCGGTACAACGTTTCCTGTTCAAAGTCATTCCGTCTTACGAAAAGCCACATCACGTGTGACCACCATGGTCCTACCAGCGGCGAGTGAGGATCTCCTTCCTGATCTGACCTCTGATGATGGAGTCGATGCGTCGCCGCCCAGGTTAATGGAGATCCTTCCGCAGAAAGTGATCCCGCCAGCAGGACCATGAATTTAGCCGGAGCGCGCAGCTTCAAAGACTTATGAGCAAGATAGCGGTGATATCCCAGACAGATGCCGATGCTGCAGGTCAGCCAGTGAAACAACAGGCACGTTGCCAGCCCCGTCCACGAGAAAAAAAACGGAGCAATTAATGCTCCAGCGTGCACTGCCGCCAGAAACAAGGTAACGACCCAATCAATATTGTCCCTACGCAACCGATCCATCGCAAAAGCCGCACGAAGCGTTTCTGTTTCTTCTGCAGCAAGAGCCTGCTGTGCAATCGCATCAGTAGAAACCTTGCGAGGAGTTGCGATTGCTGTGAGGACTTCACTCATTCGTTGACACCTTCCCCCTGCGAAGTCCTTGCTGAAGACTCCGCGTGATGTTTCTTATGCGGTGTACTGGTCGCGACCCGCACCATGAATACCGGCGAGGAACCGTACGAGCGTCATCGAGCTGCTGCAACCCTCAACTGTCCCGTTGCAGTCACACGATTGTCAAAAACGTGTCATCGACGTAACCACCTTATCCAAAAGGGGTTATAAACTAAAAAAAATCAGCGGCGACAAGTCAGGACGCCAATAACCGCTTGTCGCAACTGGCGACGTCGACTTCGCGCTCTGCGGATACCAGTACATCCAATACCTCTGAAAGCCTGTCAAATCGTGACCGTTTTTGATTGCAACAAATTTCTTGCTGTCATTGACGGCAGCCACAAAAAATCCCTGACAAAAAATCATCGAACCCGAACAACTCAACAGGCCCCGGATCTGCGGGATGATTTTCTCAGGTCATCCACTGCAGGTCTCAATCCCGCTTTGGTCGGAAGTACATCAAACTGACAACGATGCCTGTCAGATTCGCCACACCGACTTGGGGAAAAATGGTCTGTTTTTGTCGGAACCACACTGTCTACACAGTGAAGGTTTCGTGGGTTCTGTTGGCACTCACACGTCACACACCGTCTCATTCATTTTTCTTAACATCAAATTAAATTCCAGAATTTCCGCAACCCTGTTATTACCAGTTCGATAACAACCGTGTGCAACTCCATCTATGAATGCCTGCTATGACCAATCGAGCGGCTGTGACCCATCGTACATTCCTGGATTTTACTGATCCATTGCGACTGACCACACGTTTGCTCTCTGTTGCATACGAGTGGAGAGCCAACACCAAACCTCTAACAGGAAACTGTCGTGTCGAACAATGATCTCGCAAGGAATAAACGACTGGGACAGTCACTGATTGTGCGTCTTCTGCGTGGACGTACGATCTCGATCACAAATTTCAAAGATTTTGAAAAAGCAGTTACAAGACGCGGATTTCGATGTGAAGAGAATGCAACAGGAGCATGGATGCCGGCAGACGGCAGGCAAATCATCTGGAAGAAGGATCGAGTCATTGTTCGCCTCAAGACTCACGGGAATGCCAGAGAACCACGTAAAAACATACCACACGTTTCAATTAGTTATATGAGGGCGTCGGTAACAACTGGCTGGCATGACGAACTGGCCAAATTCGATTATCGCGGCAATATTGTTTTTAAGGTGAAACTCACAGTTGCCCAGGCAGAACAAAAACTGAAGGATGATCCGAACTTCCGGTTTTCGTGGCCTACCTGCATCGAAACCAAAGGTTGTGACCAGGATATGGACGACTGGGCCAACAATTGTCATTTTGGTTTTTATAACGATCACTTCGATGCGACAGGATCCGACAAGTACGTTTGCTGTAAATAATGAAGTTACGTGCCGTTCGCCAGGTCGAGCGTCAGGCCCGACTTCAGTAGTGCGCACACTGGTCCGGATTCAGCTAATCTGCGGCAGAGGAACGTGTTTTCGAAGCATTTCATTCCCGAATCTGCGACGCTCATTTTGTCCTCTCCGTTCCACTTCCGAGGACTGGACACCAGTCAGTGTGCAGGGTCACAATTTGTCATGCTTGGAGTATTCTCGTCGAAGCTACCGACATCGAGTATGATGCGGACCGCACTGGTGTTGTTTCCGATTCGGACATCAGTGTCAGTTCCTCCGTCGACGAGACGACAGATGCGTTTGTTCTGCTGTTTTCTAAGTCTGATGATCGGATCCGCCGATCTGTTCGCCGAACCCGAGGTCCGTCAGACTGTACGTCAGGGGCTCGACTATCTGGTGTTACAGCAGAATCGCCAGGGATACTGGGTCGCCAACGAGGGACAATATCGCGTGGCTATGACTGCTCTGGCAGGTACAGCACTGCTTGCGGAAGGGTCCACTGCGACAACGGGACGTTATGCCAGAGCGATCAGTAATGCCACGGACTACCTGGTTTCCATGAGTCGTCCCAACGGCCTGATCGGTTTTCGCGATGACTACCACTACACCTACGGTCATGGTTTTTCGATGCTGTTTCTCAGTCAGGTATTTGGTGAAGAAGAAGATCTCAGTCGACGCGAGCAGATCCGCCAGGTTCTGACCAATGCCGTTCAGTTCTCCGCCGATGCACAGACGTCGCGTGGCGGATGGGGTTACGTATCGGCCAAAGAAGGTGGTGGATTTGATGAAGGGTCAACATGCATCACACAAGTCCAGGGACTCCGCGCCTGTCGTAATGCCGGGATCCCTGTCTCGGTCGAAATCATCGACCGGGCCAAAAAATATATTGCCGACTGCACCACGTCCCGTGGCGGAGTGGAATACAGTATCAAGGGTGGTGGTGAGCGTCCGGCGATCACGGCTGCAGCGCTGGCAGCTCTGTTTAATGCAGGAGACTATGATACAGATCTGACTAAGAAGATGAGGGACTACTGCGACAACACAATTTGGCCAAGACGTCCCGTGTCACATCGAGCATCCTTCTGGCACTACACGCACTTTTATTATTCACAAGTGATCTATCGTCAGGGTGGTAAACGCTGGCAGGAGTATCGTCAGCAAATGAACGAAGAACTTGTCCGACGGATTCAGCCGGGTGGCTATTGGTCTGATTCCGACATTGGGCACGTTTACGTTACTGCAATCAATTGTATCATTCTGCAGCTTGAAAAGGGTTATCTGCCAATCTATCAACGATAGGACACTCCAGGTTAAGTGCCTTTGACGATAAGCCTGTCTTCGATTCAGGCAAGTCCTGCAAGTTTTCGGGCGGACCAGAAACAGCCAAGCAACAGGATCAATACACCACCCCATGCAGGATGACTCCAGATACGTACGCGTCGCGTTATCAATTCCGGCTCCGGCAGTGCGGATAACTGGCCGACCAGTTCTTCAACTCCCGAGACTGTTGTCAGACGGCCACGACTGATCTCTGAAATCTCTTTCAGCACATCGAACCTTGCCGGTTGTCCCACACGTTCCCGTTCCCGCCCCTGAATCGAGATTGATGTCTCAAGACGAGCCCCGGTCTCAGTACAGGTAGAGATCAACTCGTATTCCCCCCCCTCTTTCGGTGTAAATGATCCGGAAAAAAGTCCCCAGGAATCATCACCAGCGGAAGACAGTCGCACCGATTCAATTTGTCCGGAAGGCGCCACGATCTGAACGGCCACGGTACCATCGCGCAGCGGCTCACCTGTGCTTTTCATCACGTTGGCATTCAATGTCAGCACGTTGTCAGCTTCCGGACGATCCGGTAAATAGAAGAGTCGCATCGATTCACCGGCAGACATGTTTCGCTGGTAGGCCATCCAGCGAACCACCTGTCCCCAGAACCGGTAGTGGTAGAGATCCTCCACACCCTTGCGCCAGCGCCATGCCCCGTCGGTCCCCATGAACAGAACCTTTCCGGTGCCCGATGTACGGGTGGCAATCAGAGGGATGCGACCAAATCGCGTAGATTCCGAGTCGTGTGTGACCAGTACATCGGTGCCAATCCTCGCTCGTGCCGTGGCAGCGTACCATTGAAATCCCGGCAACGATCGCCAGATCTCTTCATTACGTTCATTATCCGCCTCCAACCGTGTCAATAGACTGCGGCGTCCGGATTCTGTCAGTGAGAATCGAGCGGGTTCCATGATTCCAACGCCCTGAGGTTGTGTGACGTCCGGAACCACCGGGTAGAGCTCATTGAGTTCAGTCGTGAGAAGCGTCTTCTGCTGGCCGCGAAAACCAGGCAGAAATACAAGGCCACCGGCATGACTGCGAACCAACTGTCGAATGTTCTCACAGTCTTCCTGGGTGAGCTGATTTGTACTGACTCCGACATCGCCCAGAAATACGACGTCGTACTTAAACAGTTCTGTGTCACCAGGAAACTGCTTCAGATAACCTCGACCACCACCCACACCATCGAGACCAGGATGGAATAACAGACAGTTCACCTGCACACCAGGATCACGTTCCAGAGCATTTCTCAAATAACGGTATTCCCAGCGTGGATACGACTCCACAATCAGCACCTGCAACGCTTCATTACGAATGTTAATCGGAAGATTGACCTCATTGTTCTCAGCAATAGTTTCTTCCGCGATGACCGGGATTGACACTGTCAGTTCGTAATCGCCGGTTTTTTCCGGTTTCCATTCGACAGTGTCATTTAACTGCCCCATGCCAGACACACGAACAGTCTTCTCCACGACATCTGTCCCGGTCCCATTAACAGAGACGACAATCACCTGATCGCGAGGAAGCCAGTTCATGACTCGAAACGGAATTCGAACCGTCTTGCCTGGCAGGCCAAAAGTCGGGGCGCTGCTGCTGGTCAGTTCGATGTCGGGCAGACGGTCTTCGCTACCCATTCCGACACAAAAGACCGGAATATTCTGTATTCGTAAGTCAGTTGCCGCGGACGACGGCGAGTTTCCTGTGTTCCAGTCACCGTCTGAGAGCAGTACCACGGCCCGCAGGCCGGTATGGCGGTCAAGAACTGACGTCAGGGCCGAATCCAGATCCGTTCCGGCCGTCGAAACGGCAAGATCAGATGAAAACGGTTCGAAGATCAACTTCATATTTTTTTTCAGTGGACTCCAAAGATCATCAACAAGCAGTGGCTCAACGGCATCGGCGCGGGTCATTGGCAGTCCGGCAGAAACTAAAGATTTCTGCGAGAGCACATCCCGCGTCTCCATACTTCCTGACTGGTCATGCAACACAACGAGAACCGACTGTGCATCCGGTGGAACTGTTTCCGTAATCTCAGGCTGGTTCAGCGAGAAAACGACAAGTCCAATGAGAAGCAAACGAAAGACTTCCAGCAGCCCTGTCGAGCGGTTGAATCCGCTGCGATTCCAGCTGACACAGCAACAGACAGCTGCGACAATCATTGTGATCACTGAAAACGTCAGTGAAACTGGTGTCCAGTAGAACGTCATAAAGAAGATCTTACGGCTTTAGACACCAGTCAACGAGTGGAGACGAAATCGGCAACAGCGTTCGTTTTTCCGGATCCCGTCCGGCGGTCCGGGAGGCACAACAGTGATTCTGCCATGAGCGCCACAATCATCAGCACCAGAAACATTCGCCACACTTCGCTGGCGAGTGCAGATGTGCTGCCGGCCGAGTCATCCAGGCGAGTGAAGTCGAGTCCGTGAAACAAGGAGGCAACGGTTTCGTCAGTGATGATCTGCGACGAATCTTCGGATAAGGGACGATTAAGCGCATAACGCGTATGGTCAATCGAATACAGACCGGCTCGGGAACTGCGTGCCGACACGAGAACACGTTCCGAGAGGTCATCCAAAGGTTGCCAGTTGTTTCCCTCAAATTCCCCCAGTGTTCCACAATCGAGATGTTGTGCATTCCCAAGGGCAGCCGTGCCTCGCGCCAGTGCACGTTGAATCATCACATAAAACACAACGCCGTTATCGATGAAGGTGGAGTTCCGAGTGCCTGGCAGGGACGTGCAATAGTAGACCGCCCCGCGGTCAGAAAACGCCCGCAGCAACAGGCTGTCGCCACCGTCAAGAGAACCGAGCACGTTCACACGTACGCTTTCCAGACCGCAATGTCGGTAGAAGTTGAGCTCACCAAGCGGGAGCGGCATCCCGCTGCCCGTGTTCGACAGTAAACCGGTTTCGGTCCGCCATCGATTAATCTTCAAAGGAACGTCATTCGATTTCCATGCCGTCCAACGGCAGCCATACAGTTCCTTTGACGTCGGTATCTCTGGTGGAAAAAATATCACACAACGTCCGGATTCCACAAATTCCCGGAGTTGACCGGAAACCTGATTCTCAGGCAGCGGCGCCTGCCAGATCAGCAACGCTGTCTGTTTCCAGTCGATCAATTCCACCTGATCCGGTGTCAGCAGTTTCGCCTCAGCCAGTTGACTGCGATCGCTCGTCGTCCCGGCAGCCAATCGCAGGTATTCACCTGAACCAGCCGTATCTGAAACAACCACTGTCTTTTGAACGGGAGATTCAGCATAGACAAATCGATAGATGTTATCAGCCGGATTCGAGTCTTCGGGAAGTTCGATCCGCCCCCAGCCTGACGTGGACTCCCGATCAATCGCTATGGCGTGACCATTCCGCACAAACTCGCTGCCGGAAACGGAAATATTTAGTGCCGAACGCGCTCCGTCGATCACCACGCTCAACGGCACATTGGCAGCCAGACCTGAATCTGCGTTTCGATTCACACGGATGTCCATGAGTAATTCAGCACCATCCGACGTCTCCCTACGGTGGACACCACTCACACTGACCGCCAGGTTGTCCTCAATTTCATCGGAATACGACAGCAGATACATGCGAAGTCCTTCTCGCTGCTCCAGTTGACGTCGAATAACTTCCCATCGACCACCGGACGCGTCCCAGTCTGACTTCCGCAGGTCTGAACAGATCCATACATCCGTGCGACCTGTTTCATTGCCGTCAATGTATTCTGTCGCCTGCTGAAGCAGTCCAGGTATGTCGGCGGCTGTATCGCTTGGGCCAGTCTGAGGAAGTTCAAGAAGATCGGCCGGGGAACGGACGGTTCGATGAGTCAAGGAGACACTATCAAACAGTACGAGTTCAGTATTGCGACCCGTATTTTGAATGAGTTCTGATAGTTTCTGCAGTGCGGTTTCACGTTTTGACCGACGGGTCGAAGGGTCGTGTGCTTCCATGCTGACAGACCTGTCCAGCAGAACCAACGTTGTCTCAGGTGCTCCTCCAGCCGTCAGTCCAAGCCAGCCACCTGTCATCGGACGACTGATAGCAAATATCAGTCCAGCGATCGCCAGCATGCGAGACACAAGGATGAGCAGGTACCGCAGCCGAGCCATTCCTCGCGCCATGCGCTTCGCCTGGACGAGAAACATCGTGGCGCCCCAGTGTACCGTCCGATGCCTGTTTTGATTCACCAGGTGAATCAAAACAGGCAGCCCGATCAGAGGCAGAGCAAACAGCAGAAATGGCTGGAGAAACGTCACGATTGCTGGTTTCCGGTATGCGGTGTTCCACTTTCAGTGAGTTGATAATCAGATGTCGACAGAGCGTACATGGATCTCCTGCTGACGATCTCTCACCAGTCAGCCATCAGACTCAGATGCTGAAACCCGAACAGTGAACATCATTCTACTTCTTTCGTGCCAGTAGAAAACGCGCCAACACTTCGGCATAATGTTCATGGATACTGACACGGTGATAGTCAACTGCCGTATTTCTGACGATCTGTGTAACGTCTTCCAGCCATGTTTGGACAGCGTTTCGGTATTGTCTGGCCATCGTCGTGGGATCGACCAGCATCGGTGGCGCCCCCTCCAGATCGACGAATCTGATCGGACGATCAAATTCGAATTCGATTTCGTTCTGCTCCAGCAGGTGGAATACGGCGACATCATGACGCCGAAACCGAAGATGCTGAAATGCCTTGCGCAATGCATCGGTGTCAGTAAAAAGGTCTGACACAATCACAATCAATGCACGCTGTGAAACTTTTTCTGCGACGGCATGAAGAGCTTCCGACAATCCCGTTTCGCCTTCAGCCTTCAGCTTGGACATTTCATCAAGTATGTGTTTGAGATGAGCAGCATTCCGGCGAGGCGGAATCTCCAGCCGAAAGTCGGCACCTGCGCACGATAATCCCACCGCGTCACCCTGACCCGCCACAAGATATGCCAGCGTTCCACAAAGAAATCGAGCATAGTCCAGTTTTGTGGCTCCTTCCTGCTGGCTCCCTCGCGATCCATAGGCCATCGAACCGCTGACGTCCATGACCAGGCAAAGGCGAAGATTGGTGTCAGCTTCGAATTCTTTGATATAAAATCGATCGCTGCGGCCCCATGCTCGCCAGTCCAGTCGCCGAGTGTCATCCCCCGGAACGTAATTCCGATACTCCGAAAACTCCAGACTCGAGCCGCGTGTCAGACTCCGGTGCCGACCGGATACACTTCCTGCCATCGGCATTCGTGCATCCAGTGCAAGTCCGGACAGCCGGGAAACAACATTTGGCTCAATGAAATGTCGCATCAAATGCTAACGCACGTTAAAGGAGACCGCTGACTGAAGGACCAATAAACGGACACGAGTCGACAAATGAGATTTGGATCAGCCGTTCAGTTCCGTCTGCAGTTCATCAATCAGTCTCTGAATCACATCCGTACTGCTGATGCCCTCAGATTCAGCATTGAACGTTGTCAAAACTCGATGACTCAATACGGGTCGGGCCACAGCCAAAACGTCTTCCAGTCGTGTCATGTAGCTGCCCGCGAGAGCAGCTCGGGAGCGAGCTCCGAGAATAAGGTACTGAACCGCTCGAGGCCCCGCACCCCATGAAACAAGTGGCCTGAGCCATTCAGGAGCCCCGTCACTGGATGGTCGCGTCCGCCGCACGAGATCGACTGAAAACTCATAAATATGCTGTGGAACGGGAACGCGTCGAACTAACTGCTGAAATCGCAGTACGTCATTGGCGTGGATCACCGTGTCCAGCGGGGGAAGGTCGCCACCGGTCGTTGTGCGTGCGATCTCAACTTCTTCGTTGCGCGACGGATAATCCACATTGATCAAAAACATAAATCGATCAAGCTGCGCTTCGGGCAGTGGATACGTGCCTTCCTGCTCGATCGGGTTCTGTGTTGCCAGGACAAAAAACGGTGGAGCCAGTTGATAGGTGCGGCCAATGACGGTCACTCGATGTTCCTGCATCGCTTCCAGCATCGCAGCCTGGGTCTTCGAAGGTGCCCGGTTAATTTCGTCAGCCAGTACGATGTTGGCGAACACCGGTCCCTTTACGAATTCAAATTCGCGACGTCCCGCCTGGGTCTCCTGCAGGATGTCCGTTCCGGTGATGTCCATTGGCATCAGGTCCGGAGTGAATTGAATGCGACTAAAATGCAGCGACATTGTTTCGGCCAAACGACTCACCAGCAGCGTCTTCGCCAGTCCAGGAACGCCCATCAGCAGCGCATGCCCGCGTGCAAACAGGGAGATTGCCAGCTGCTCAATGACGTCATCCTGTCCCACGATGACTTTGCCCAGTTCACAGCGCAGTCGCTGCCATATATCACGAAGTTCATCGATTGCAGCAACATCATCCGAGTGCAGGTCGCCGGGACCATCTGCTGTTGTGGGCATAGAGTCGGGTGTCTTCGTGAAAAGGAAAAATGATATTTGCTGAGAACGACTGAAGGTACACGCAATGGGAATCAATCGGCGAAAAATCATCACGACGCCGACACGTTGGTGCTCTTATCGGCGACGTGTCAGCATGAGAGTCATGTCGCCATGTGGAGTAATGAACGTAGCCCGATCTTTTCCCTGATAACAAAAATGGTTTTTCAGCAGCTTCCAGCATTCCAGCTGTGGCTCACTGAGTAAATCCCGCAACTGGTTCTGATCCGCACGGGCCAGCGTTCGGGCCAGCATTGCGAGCTCAAACCAATAATCCTGTCCGAGTGCCACTCGATGTGGCTCGGTTGATTTCACAAGCTGACCAAACGCCTGAACCTGATCATCATCAAGATGAAGCTCGCGGTCCAGCGTCGCCATGACAAAGGCAGCGGCTCCCTTCAGAATTCGTGCATCGTGCTCAATAAGGAGATCAGATTCCGCTTCCAAGCATACTTTTGCAACCGCATTTCGCCACAACCTGTGTTTTTCAAATGACTGGACGTCTGGTCCGCCAATCGCTGTCTGTTGATTGCCAAATCGTCCAAACTGAGGTTTGTTGGAAATTTGTCTGATTTCCTTACGAACTTGTTTCTTCCAGTCGTTCAGGATGCGGACAGTAACACCCCTGCCGGCCAGTTCCAGATAGCGGACCTTATCCGGAGGAAGCTGCAGACTGGTGGTCAGGTGTTCTGTTCGCACGGCTGCTGCATTCATGTAATGCCGGGTTGCCACTCGGCATGCATTATTCAGTTTTTTCTCATTCTCCTCATCGGAGTCAGCATCAACCGTCACCATAATGTGGTTGTTTTGGTCACCACCGTTTTCCACCAGATCATTCCAGCGATTGCTTTGTGCCACCGTCACGTTGAGTTTTCTAAATCGATGAATGAACTGACCCAGGTTTTCGTACGGCAGAAGATAGTTCCGACGGTGAAACGTGTAGAGTCCGTTTGTTTTTCCTCGGGCGGCCCGCACCTTTGTATCCTCCAGGCAACTGACCATCTGATCTTTAGTGAGAAATAATTCGGCAGTGATCACGGCCGATGCACGAATGGCAAACCATCCCTGTATGCGCTGCCTCCTCGCCTGCTAAACCTCCGTGTACCGAACACTTTGCTCCTTAGACAGCAAATTCGGAATCTCTCTGTTAACAGCGTTGATAATCGATTGAGCGGGACCGTCCGAACCTGCAAACCGAATAACAGAGATCGCGCTCACTGCCGGCGGCCGTCGCTGTCGCGAATGCTTCTTCCATGTCTTATGACGAATCGCTGCCGTTTTGGTCAATAACCGATTGATGTCTGCACACTGTTCATTCGAAATGCCCAGGGAACTGGCAAGCGATTCTTCCCATGCCCGACACCAGACATCGAGTCTTTCGTTACGGGTTACTTTTGGGCCTGGTTCAGGAACAATATTTTTTGCTCGCAGTACCAGCACCGGACGTGCGCGTGCAACAACATCATCTTAAACTTCAATGGTATCACCAAAGAGATCGCCAATGCGTTCCAGCAGTCCTTGCTTTCGCTGCGATTCAACCGACGGACTGATCGACACGACAATTGCAAGGCACAAGAGGATGACCACCAGCCTGTCTACGGAGCCACTGCAACTGAATTGAATTCGCGTTTTGCCTGCAGACCGGATCATCACGTTCGCCTTCCTGTCGGAACATGGCGGACGGCGCCGAAGAGGCGATGTTTCAGGACTCTTTACAGTATCTCATCGAATTTATGATGAACGAAACAAGCGAACGTGTTCACCGAATCAGTAATTTCGTGGATAAGCACTAAAGCCTCAAAAGGAACCTGCCCTGGTAAGAGTTCCAGGCATATACTCTGCAGCGTTTGCATACCGTCGGTTGTTGTCCACCATTTTTGGCAGAGTCCACGGAATGTCCGCGCAGGAAGTCCACTTACCCGAAACAACGCAGGCGAAACTCGCCGAATTCCAGACTCAGGTCCGGAAGATCAAAATTGCGGAAGGAATTCTTTCCAGTCTCTTCGGTCTGATGGTTTCCTGGGTCATGGTATTCAGCATCGATCGATTCGTCGATACGGCGCCTGTCGTGAGAGCCGTGATCCTGGCAGCGGGAACTCTTGGAATTGGACTGTTCTTTCCGCTGAAATGTCACCGCTGGGTGTGGGGAACTCGCACGATGCATCAGGTCGCTCGATTGCTGAGTCACCGATACCCAAATCTGGGGGACCAACTGCTGGGCGTCGTTGAACTCGCCCAGGGAACACGAAATCCTGGTGAAAGTTATGCACTGGCCACTGCTGCAGTTGAACAGGTCGATGTAGCGGTTCGTGACCGCAACTTTAGAGACGCAATTCCGAAACCTCGCAGTCAACAGTGGGCGATTGCCACCGCCATCCCGGCATTTCTGCTTCTGATATCCGTTGTACTGGTTCCCGAAGCAGCGTGGAATGCCGTCGGACGCTGGCTGATGCCGTGGCGTGATATCGATCGGTTCACATTCGCACAGATTGAAAAACTGCCGACAGAGATTGTGATCCCTCATGGCGAAGAGTTTCAGTTGACAGCTCGACTCAGGAAAAAAACTCAGTGGTCGCCGGAGTCCGGAAAAATCATGCTGAGAGGACAGCCAAATATTGAGACCTCTCAGAAAGCACAGGCGTATGATTTTTCTCTGCCACCACTAATAACCGACGAAGCGCTCAAAGTGCGGATCGGAGACTTCCGCGAAACAGTAGCCGTACGACCAGTGACGCGTCCGGAACTTACGGCAATCACGGCCAGTGTCACTCTGCCTGAATATCTTCAATATACGAAGAAACAGACCAAAGATGTCCGCGGTGGCGCAGTGTCTGTGGTTAAGGGAGCCAGCATTGCTTTTGAAGCCGAAGTATCTCGTGGACTGAAAGACGCGATGGTGTCGTCCGGATCAGCCTCAGTGAACGGGTCCACAATTCGTACCTCCGGGCTCACCGTCGAGCAATCGTCAACGCTCAGATTTGAATGGACAGATAATCTGGGGTTGTCATCCCAGGAACCGTTTCCACTGAACATTCGAGCTGTCGAAGATCGCGAACCTCAGGTGTCCTGTATCCAGAACGATCCTCTTTACGTTGTACTTTCGACCGACGTAATTACTTTTTCCCTAAATGCGAGTGATGACTTTGGTCTGAAGTCAACAGGACTCGAATGGACCGGGATTCTTCACCCGCTGTTTAATCCGTCGCCGGACACGGCAGACAAAGTGATTCAGGCAGGCGGACCGGAGGAACGCTCGATAAGTACACGGGCGACATTCTGTGCGAAATCGGACCGAGTACGACCTCAGTCCCTGAAGATGCGGGCCTGGGCAGAGGACTACAATCCGGAACGTGGACGTGTGTATTCAGCCGCCATCGTTCTGCATGTACTTTCTCCCGAAGACCACGCCGTGTGGATGAGTGAACAATTGCGTCGATGGACCAGCCAAGCGGACGACATTTACGAACAGGAAATGCGTCTGCACGATGTGAACCGCGAATTGCGACGCATGGATGCGGCTGAATTACAGACACAGGAAAACCAGCGTCGCGTCCGACAGCAGGCATCATCGGAACGAGCCAATGCTCGACGTCTTTCTCAGATCACCAACCAGGGTGACCAACTGATTGAACAGGCACTGCGAAATCCCGAAATGCTGGCAGGCCATCTGGAAACATTCGCTCAGGCTTTAAAACAACTGCGAGGAATCGCCGAAAAGAAGATGCCCTCGGTAGCGGGTATGCTGACCGATGCGATTGAGCTCAAACGACCTCAGCCTCCCGAACATCGTTCACCACTGTCTAACAATTCCAGGTCCGGGCCGATGGCCGGTAATGACCATTCGACTCCCATTGGAAAAACCGGAACCGACCGCCAAAAGCAGACAAAAGATCCGATCGTACCCGCCCTGATGGACCGGGAGTCCGGGTTCAATCCGCAGCCTCCGGGCGATAAAAACGAACAGAAACCAAAAGATTCTCCCACGAGTTCACCATCATTGGGGTTACCAACAACCACGCTTCAGGGTGGACCAAAGAGTGACAAAAAGGAGCAGCGTCCGAAAATCCATCCGAAAGTGGATCAGGCAGTCGAAGAACAGACTGGGCTTTTGGCAGATTTCACGAAAGTCCGGGACGACCTGCAGAAGATCATGGATGATCTGGACAACAGTACGTTTGTAAAGCGACTGAAGTCTGCATCAAGACGTCAACTGAAAATGGCAGACGACCTCAACCGTACCTTGTTCAAAAATTTTGGCGTCAGCAGTGTCCAGCTTAAAGAGCGGGAGCGCGAACAATCGGAACAAATTGCGGTGCGTGAAGAAAAAGAAAGTCAATCAGTCTGGCTTATCAAATCAGACATTGAAGCATATTACAGCCGCCGCAAAGAAGAGAAGTTTAGACGGATCGCCGACGAAATGGCAGAGACCGGGATTGTGGGAAACCTGGACCAGCTCGGCAACCGCGTCCGCAGCAACCTCAGTGGTGACTCAATTTCCAGAGTTGAATTCTGGGCCGACACACTTGATCGCTGGGCAGAAGAACTCGTGTCACCGTCAAAGAGTGGAGCAAGCAGAGAATCGAAGGGCGACAGTTTGCCACCAGCTATTGTTCTGGAGGTCATGAGAATCCTTGAAGGAGAAATTGATCTGCGGGATGAAACCCGGGCTGCTGAGACTGCAAGAACAGCTGTTGATAAGCTGGATTACGAAAAATCAGTTGCTCGACTTTTTGAAACACAAAGCAGCCTTCACGAGAGAGTGATTGTGGTCATGGACGATATTCGCGCCATTCCGAATGGGGATCACAAATACGGGAAGGAACTCAACATTATTGATCTAACTGCGACAGCTATGAAGGATGCAGCCGATTTACTTTCCCTCGTGACCACGGATTCCAGTGTGATCGCTGCGGAAACCGAGGCAATTGAGTTATTGCTTCAGTCAAAACGCAGCAGTTCCATGGGAGGAGGAGGAGGAGGTGATTCGTCTCCAGGAGGGGGTGGCGGTGGTGACACACAGGCCGTCGCGCTGGCCCTGCATGGACCGAGTGCTGATTCCAGTGCCCATATCGTATCACGGGACGTCAGACAGGCGACGGGTACGACCAATGATCAATTACCAGCGGAATTTCGTGACGGGCTTGAGGAATTCTTTAGTGCCGTCGAAAACAGAAACTGAATTCAGTGATTTCCTGAAGTGTTGACGATGCATCTGCAAGATCTATTTGATCCTTTTAATACCGATCCGACGGTCACCGGTTTTGGCTGCCCACCCTCGCTGTGTGGTTACGTTACTTCCGGACTCGGTGTCACACGACCCAAAATCCGCTGTGTCTGGCCTGAGGCCGTATCTGCTCGTGATTTCACATTCGTGGTTTGGCCTTTGATCACGACTGCTGTGCTGTGCTGCAGCATCTCTGCAAAACTGGCATGTGCTCAGGATCCGCAAATCCGGTTTGGTACGCAGGTTTCCACTGACGTTGAGACCATCTACACCCGGGGTTTGGAATGGTTAACAAACAATCAGACGGATCAGGGAAACTGGTCTGGTGGTCATTCCGGACACGGAGTCGGTGATACCGGGATTTGCGGTATGGCTGTGATGGTTTTTTTGGCCAGTGGTGAGGACCCAAACTTCGGTCGCTACCGAGAGAACATCCGCAGGACTCTTGGTTACATGATTCGGCAGCAAAAGGCATCGACAGGTTATCTGCCAGGCAGTATGTATCAACACGGGTTCGCCATGCTCGGACTCGCCGAAGCATACGGCGCAGTTGACGAAGAACTGATGCGGAAAGGACAGGGCAACTCTGAGCAGCGAACCATCGGCGAAGCGTTGGAACTGGCGGTGCGCTGTGCCGTGACGGCTCAGACAAAGAATCGCTGGGGGGGCTGGAGATACACACCGGACTCAACAGATTCGGATACGTCTGTTTCCGGCGCCGTATTGATGGGACTTCTGGCAGCTCGGAACGCGGGTATTCGGGTACCCGACGAATGTATCGACAAAGCGCTGGGATATTTTCAGCAGATGACTTCAAAGCAGGGCGGCGTTGGCTACTCCGGCGGTGTCGGCGGCCTTGGAGGATCCAAAAATCTTCAGGCGATTTCGTCACTGGTAATGTCCATTGGCCGTCGCAAAGATCTGGACGAATACCAGGCTGTGTCCAGCCAGGTCGTTAACAACATTGAACACAGTGAAGCCGGCTATCCATTTTACTTTCGCTACTACATGGCACAGGCCCTGTTTCAGCACGATTTTCAAGCGTGGAAACGCTGGAACACGAGAACAATGCACCAGTTGAAAGCAATGCAAAGTGACGATGGCAGTTTCCAAAGTGGCCATGGTCAGGCTTACGGCACTGCAATGTCAATGTTGGCACTGGCATTGAACTACCGGTTCCTGCCGATCTATGAACGATAGCAGCCGCATGTCAATTTGCCGTACCTGTATCAGTGTCCGAATACGACATGACCACAGTCCGTTGTTTCGTTCCTGCACCGGATACATATCAGTATTAGTCCGTCTGCAAACCGCTGGCTCTTACGCGAAAACCCTGTTGAGTGGTGTTCGACTCCATCGATGGTTTCGGATGCTGACTGCGATCGTTGTGATTTTTTTTCGGGCTCCCGTGATCTGCGGCGATGAAAATAACGCGGTCCTGCTGTGGGCGTCCGGAGACTCCCTGCCAGGAAGGCTGATCCAAATTGCTTCGGATGAGGTCATTTGGGAATCAGGCGTGTTTGCAGCTCCACTGCACCTTCAGCGGTCAGTGCTTTCGACCGTGTCTTTTGAACCCGACAACGAGGTTCCTCCAACGGTCGATGATTTCAGAATCGTACTGGCAACGGGAGATATCCTGTTCGGAAATCTGAAGTTCCTCAACAGCGAGCATTTGATACTCAGCAGTACGCGACATGGTGAAGTCCGGATACCTCGAACACTTGTTGCGGGCATCGAACGTGTGAATCAGGAGGGACTCATTTACCTGGGGCCGGTCGGTCGAGAGGACTGGCTCGGTCCGGACATCGAAAAAAACTGGCGTGAAGAAACAGATGGATCGCTAACATCAACGACGGAAGATGCCCTTCTGACACTCAATCTGCGTACGGAAAAGAAACTGTCTGTGGAGATCATCCTGAGTTTCGTTGGTCGACCGGAATTCGTACTTGCACTTGGACCCGACGATGAAACAAGTATCCGACTGGAAACGTGGGGTGATGGTCTGGTTGTCTGCAGCCGCCTCGAATTTCTTGAGATACAGGCGCTCGAAGACGACACCACCCAAATTCATCTGTTGCTCTATCTGGATATGGAATCCGGACGTTTGCTGGTGTGCTCTCCTCTGGGTGAAGTTCTGGCGACGCATGAAAATCTGGACCCTGTACGGATACCGCGTACTTTGTCGCTTCGTAATGGCAGTGGAATCATCACCCTGGAACACCTGAGAATTGAACAATGGAACGGAAGCTCCGCAGGCAGTCTGGTGGGAGGCAGAACGGGGATCCAACAGGTTGACGGGACCGTGAGTTACGGCTCTATAGAGTCAATTGCTGACGGATTGGTCACTCTCCGGAACGAATCCGGTGACATGTATGTTCCCACTGAACAAGTAGGTTCACTCGAAGTTTCAGCGGTCACTGCAAACGAACCAACGGCATCCGCCGGAACGGACTCACGTGTCAAATGGCGAGATGGCGGAACACTGTACGGTGATATCCTCAACATGACGGATTCTGTAGCCACGATCCGATCACAATGGTCGGAACAAGCGATCTCCGCCGATCCCCGCGGAATTCAGGTGGTCGACCTGGGGGGTAAAGCATCCTCGGTTAAAGCTCCCGATGAACTGATTGTCGATGGCCGACTGTTGCACGGCCATTTGCTTTTGGATGTTGGCGAGCATCCCGTGACGTGGAAGCCAACGGGATCAGCCGACGGTATTCCTTTGCACTCAGATGACAATGCGGTCGTCAATCGAAGCACAAGAGCTGTTGCTGTAACGATTGATCCCCAAAAGTATCCGGACACGATCTATCTGCGCAACAACGACGTGGTTCCGTGCAGACTGCAGAGTATTGCTAAAGATGCTGTAAAACTGGCATCACCATTTACGTCTGCCAGTGAATTTTCTTCAAAAGACATTCAGGCACTTGAACTGTCATCGACTCAACAGCACAGCAGGCCAGGGTTTGCCGATTCTCAGTGGAAGCCGGTACGTGGAAGGATCAGCAAAGAAGACGATGGAGTCCGGCTGATCAGCGGCAGTTTTGGCAGCGAAACCGGAATGCAGAGCGATCGCCTGAGTTTCGTGGCAAAGTGGCCACCGGATCAGTGGACATTCATGACAGTTCATCTGTTCGCAGACCATCTGGGGCAGCCAAAGACCGCATCCACCTGCACTCTTATGTTCGGCCAAAACGTTGTCGTGGTCACAAAAGAATTCGATCGTCAGAACCCCTTTAAGGCAACACAGAACCCAAAACTCCAGATACAGACAAAGGGGCATTCCGCAGAAATTCAACTGGTGACCGGTCGCGGGAAACTGGAAGTTCTGATCAACGGTAAGATACGAGGTACATTCCCTCTGAATCGTGCTGGGGCGGGAAACACGGGAGTCCTGTTTCAACTGTCGCAGTCCGAAAATGGTCAGTTCTTCGGAGCACGGTTGCGAGGTGTGGCGAAGAAACCGGTGAAAACAGTCCGCTACCTGACGCTTTCGAATCTGGAGACCGGACCAATTGGCGGCATGTCTATTCAGAAATTCATCGACGAGGAAACTCGTCTGCACACGTTAACGATCCCGAGGTTCCGCCGGAATGATCCCGACACACATGCATTGATCGCACCCAACGGTGACGTGCTGCGCGGACGTTTGATTGCAATCCATGCAGATGATGTCGAGTTTGAATCGAGACTGGAGGTATTCCGCTTTCCGCGCGAACGTGTTGCAACCGTGATTTGGATCCAGAATCCTGAAAAGAATACAAATACATTCGATGCCGCAGAACGAACTCGAAACACCCCGATTGATTCATCGATGGTGCAGACGGTTCTCAACGGCGGATATCTGGTGTCAATGACCCCGTCGCATATGACCGATGGTCTGCTGCACGGTAATTCAACTGTCCTTGGACAATGCAGCGTTCCGTCGGCCGCAATTTCGCGACTCTACCTCGGCGATCCCGAACAAAGAAAACATACGGCTGCATACAGTCAGTGGCGGGCAAAACATGCAGCCGAGCCCGATTGGGATATCGCCAATACTGACGAAGAAAGTTCCTCCGGCTCAGAACTCATCGGTCACACTGCTCCGGATTTCGAATTACCTCAGGTGAACGGAAAAACATTTCGCCTTTCTGACTATGCGGGCAGGGTTATCGTTCTGTATTTCTGGGCCACCTCGTGCGGACCCTGCGTTGCGGCACTTCCGAATTATGTTGATGCGACACAACATTTTGATGAATCAGAACTCGTTTTCGTCGCAGTGAATATTGAAGAATCTCCACAGGAGATTCGCTCATTTCTAAAGGAACATCAACTGGATATACGCGTCGCAATCGATCGTGGTTCGACGGTCGCATCGCACTATCACGTCAACAGAATTCCTCACTCACTGATCATCAGCCCCGAGGGAGTCGTTGAATACGTACATACTGGATATACCCCCGATACAGGTGGTGAAATCCAGCGAGTTGCAGAAGAAATTTTGTCCGGAACATGGAACCGCCAAGCCCCTGCCGAACAGGACTCAGACATCGCAACTGAGTAAACCAGACAGGCAGTTGCGCCGAAAACATTCTCCGAAGACGGCGGCATTCGTGCTGCCGACAACCAACAGTGCGCCAGAAAGACAATCGCGTCGCGAAAACTGACGGCTGTCCGCTGGATCGGTCCAGCCCCATCAACAACATCGGATGTTCGGGACCTGGTGCAAATATGGAGGAGCAATCCGTCTGCCCCTTGTGGCATGGTTCAATGTACGTGATACTGCAGTTTCGTCCAGTTTTTCTCACTAACGTCGATGCGGGTTACTATTGATGTTGCGAATGATCATCTGTGTGTCTCTGGTTATTTTCGGCCGTGAACTCGCTGCAGCCGATCTGCCTGCCGCGCAGCCATTTGGGACGACACAAACCGGAGACAATGTGGAAGTCTATACGCTGCGTAATGATGCCGGACTGGTGGCCCGCATTATGACTCGGGGTGCAACGCTGGTTGAACTTCAGGTTCCGGATGCCAATGGTGTATCGGACGATGTAATTCTTGGCTTTGACGACGTTGCCGGTTACGAATCATCGGACAATGCGTATTTCGGCTGTACCACAGGGCGAGTGTGCAATCGTATTGCCAACGGGACATTCGCTCTGAACGGCCACAGATATGAACTCGCGATCAACAACGGTCCCAATCATCTGCATGGTGGAACAGAAAACAGTCTGGACAAGGTGATTTGGAATGCTGAACCGTTCGTAAGTGGCGACGGACGAGGAATCGTCTTTCAATACAGCAGCCCGGATGGAGAAGAAGGCTATCCTGGCACGCTGAACGTCACTGTGACTTATACAGTCACCAACCAGTCAAACGATCTGAAGATCGACTATGCTGCGACAACGGACAAAGCTACTCCGGTAAATCTTACGAACCACGCGTATTTCAATCTTTCGGGAGCTGGTGCGTCTACTGTCCTGAACCATGTGCTTCTCCTGAACGCCGACCTTTACACACCGGTCGACGACACACTCATACCAACGGGAAGCGTCGAAACCGTGGTCGATACACCTCTGGACTTTCGGCAACCACAGGTGATTGGTAATCGCATCGAGGAGCTCATCGGAACAGCGACGCTGGGATACGATCATAACTTTGTGCTCAACGCTTCTAATCCTGGGGAATTGAATACTGCTGCCGTCCTGACTGATCCGGAGTCCGGGAGACGTTTGCACATTCGTACGACCGAGCCAGCCGTACAATTCTATTCCGGCAATTTTCTGAATGGTCAAAAAGGCAAAGGCAATCGAACCTATGCACTGCGCAGCGCATTGTGCCTCGAAACACAGCACTATCCGGATTCGGTTAACCAGCCCAAGTTCCCGAATACAGTTCTTGAGCCGGGGCAGCGGTTCCAGTCTTCAACCGTACTGGAATTCAGCATTGCGCCGTAAGACTCCGTTCACCTGCCATCTGGCGCATCAACGGTGACGTTGTAGTCGCGGCCCGCGGTGAGCAGAGCTGACATCAACGGAGCGATGTCACAGTGTCTTGGTACCGCTACTTTCATCACCATTTCAAATCCATCACCTTGGTCGGATTGAATTGCGCGCATCCCCACGATGTCAGCCTCCTGCATCGAAATCACGGTGGACAGATCTCGGAGAACCCCGCGATGATTGTCCCCACCGATACGCAGAGTGTGTACGTCGGGCAGGTCGACAGCAGGACTACGGTGTCCGTCCTGCTCCGGATTCTTAAGACCGACGTCGATTGAAAACGGCCGGCAGGCATCTTCGATATGAGCTCGAACAACATCCTCTGTCAGATCGTCAGAGAACTCAGCGGAAAAAATCATGGTAAAGTAGCCGCGAACAACGGTCTGGCTGAGTTCTCTGAGATCGCCGCCCAGTTCTGACATAGCCCGTGTCACAGCGGACAGGATTCCAGGTCGATTTGCAGCTGTCATCGTCAGTACAAATTCAGTTGCCATGACGCCCCTTTGCTGCACACAGACTGACGTCTGATTCACAGTTCGGACATTGTCGACGTGCACAGTTCCACAACGTGTCCGTCTGGATCCCCAACAAACATCTGGACCGCACCATCCGGGCGGAGTTTTACCTCATGGATCAATGACACACCCCGGTCCCGAAGCACACTTGCCGCCGCACGGGCATCCGCAACCTCGAACGCAAAATGGTGACATCGACTGTTGCAGGAACGTTCAGCTGAAGTTCCCGCAACTCCACTTTCCGCATGCTCTTCAATCAGATGCAGCAGAGTCGCACCTGCCCGGAACCAGGCACCCGAGAACGAAAAATCAGGGCGGGCCACTTCTTCCATTCCAAGAAGATCGACGTAGAACTCACGGCTGCGGTTCAGATCTTTCACGACGATCGTGACATGATCAATATGCTGGACGCGAATGGAACCCGACAAAATCGGCCTCGCTCTGAGAAAAAAACGTAGAATCAGGAGTGAAACGGACTCTCCAGCCGAATGAGAATCACCCGGATACTATTGGAAGCTGTTGATATAGCAACTCTGACTGTCAATAACCACATTACAGCGAACAGCTGAGAGTTCTCATGAATGACTCGCGTTCCTTTGCCGCTGAATCAATTGCGTCACATCAAACCTCCAGCGATGTCCTCGTCCCGTTCATTCAATGATCGCACCAGTGAGACAGTGCATTTGGTCAGGAATCCCCGGGTAACTTGCTGACTCGTCACCGATGGGAGCCCTGATCATCCGGCATGCCGGACTCGTCTGTCGTGTTTCGCTGATTCCATGCCTGAGTCACGTCACGGACGCAGCAGAAACGCACGATCGCTGTTGTGGTAGTCCTTGGCACGCATCTCGTGATAGGCACCACCGGCAATTAACAGACGCCCATCGACATCAGCTGCCGCACCCCAGGCCACGGGCAACGGCAAATCAGGTCCTCGTCGCCACTGGCCGGACTCGGGAGAATAAACGTACGCCGCTGTTCTGCCACCCCCGCTTCCCACTCCGCCCATGACCCAAACCTCACCTTCGTGTGCTGCACAAAGTGGTGCACTTGGCGCTGTGTCGGCCGGATGAACAACCTCACTCCAGATTCTGTGTTGAGGATCATAAGCAAACAATCCCGGACACTTTGAACCAGGACCCGATGCAACATAAATCCTTCCATCAAGCACACATCCGCTGGCCTGGGCAACAGGGCCGGGAGGCGGGGGTTCAACCCGCCATTCAGTTTCGTCGACGGCAATACTGAACATGGTTTTGGTTCCGCCACCGATCGCGAAGAGGCGATCACCTGCAGTGAGCGCGACGACCTGACCGCGCGGCTCATCCAGCGACGGACCAGATCGAACCCTGCGGCTGCGAGGATTGAAGATTTCAACCGTACTTGTCCCCACCGTTTGATTTCCGTCGATAAAATACCCACCCAACAGCCACACCTCGCCGCCGAGGGCCGCCACTCCGGAGTATGACTTTCCAGGTTCCAGCATCGGCGCTTCGATGGTCCAGGTACTGTCTTGAATATCATAGGACCAAAAGTGGTCGAGATGGGTCCATTCCGAAGCGGGCCAACCGAAATAAGTCTTTCCTCCGGCCGTGTACAGCTTGTCCTCAATTCGGGCAAAAATGATGTCGTGGTTTCCAACGGGCAGTCGCGGTTGCTCATCCCAATGTCGGTGCCACTCGGCCTGTAGTGAATCGTTGCGATAAAGATTGTCGCCTCGAACAACCCACAGCCAGCCGCTGTGATCATGGAGCATCGTGCGAACAGGTCCCTCACCAACAGACGGCAAGAATTTCCATTGTGGCTCTGAATCGGATTTGACTGTCAGCTCCTGAATTGTTCCATCCGAAAATCCCACGACGATCTGGCGATTTGCCACGGACGCGATCGAAGTGATCAACGTATCATTTGGACTGGCGATCTCTGTTCCATCGGGATTATCAGATTGAGGATCGATACGAAGTACAGCGTGCCCACTGGCCAGCCAGACAGATCCCACGTCATCCGAACACACATCGATCCAGTCTGTGATCTCGGTGTATAGCGATTCGGTCAGTTGCCACTGGTGTGACCGCTTCCGGACAAGCACCGCCAGTTTGTCGTTCAGGCCACCACCGCGATGTGATGCGATTGCCCACACATTGCCGAAAGGGTCGTCCGCGACCGGAGACAGTCCCCACGCAGGATCCGGACCAGAAACACAGGGGACAAACATCCCGTCGCGCCGCATCATCGCCCTGCCACCGTCGCACCAAACGTCACCCCAACGCGATGCAAACAGCTGACCGGGGAGGCCACGATGGCGAAAAGAAGGGGTCCGATCGAGGGGCTCAGCATTGCCCTCGTCTGGAAATTGCCAAATCCGTCGGTTTCGGACCAGCCATATATTTCCGTCCGGCGTCAACTCCAGACCTTCAATTTCACCTTGCTTCCATAAACGGACATCGCTTTCGTTGACACGAACAACGACGCCATCATTGCCGAAAACGGCGAGATAGATTTGTCCCTGGCGACTCTCACGAAACCGCGTGTGCCCCTCGGGCAACCCTTCAAAGATCAATTCATCACCCAACAGAGCATTCGCTGGGATCAACAGCAACATCGTCAACAGGCGGTAAGTATTCATGGTACCATGATATCCGCTTTTACCCCGACCTGGTCAAGTCACCGGGAATACACAAAAACACCTTCATGCATTAATTACTCTTCAATCGATCATCCCGGATTGATGTATGTCACTAAAAAACAATCCGACTCAGGTTGAATGCACTAGGCGAAATGGAAAATGACTCTCCACTGATTGCCATGACTGCAGCCTTTGTCTCGTCGGCGCAACAGGCAAAAAAACGCGGGATCATTTCAGGGATAAACGCGCCAGGATTACCCAGCATGGGTAATCCTGGATTCACTGGTCGTGGTGAATTCGGATCAGAGCCCGTTACAAAAATTCCTCGGTGAAAGATCTTTCTGTTTCAAATACTGATTCCAGACTCGAATCGCACGTTTGGGACCGACATGGTTTTGGATTTCATCATATTCCGGACGCGGATAGACTCGCATGGATGGAAGGTCAGTCCCCGGATACAGAAAAAGAAGAGATCGTAAATGTCCTCACGCACGGCGGCGGACTGTTACTAGCCGTGGGTGGCGCAGCGATTCTGTTCAGTTCTGTGGCAGGACACCCAAGTGGACCATTGCGGCTGAGTTGCTGGGTCTACGCGACTTCACTGATGGCTCTTTACGGTGTGTCGACTCTTTCTCATTCGTTCGCAAATCCGGACCGCCGAAGTTTTTTTCGCAGCCTGGATCAGGGAATGATCTTTGTCTTTATTGCAGCGAATTTTACACCCTTTGTAATTGCTCATTTGCCGACATTCACCTGCTGGCTGATCGTAAGCCTGTTGTGGACGCTGGCAGTTGTCGGTTTCACGTCAAAAGTCTTCTGGCGACATCGGATTGAGTCAATTTCAATCACACACTACCTTGCGATGGCATGGATCCCGTCCTTGGTCATGCTTCCGATCCTGCAGTCACTTCCAGTCACTGGTTTTCTGTGGTTTGCTGCAGGAGGGCTCTGCTACACGATTGGTACCATCTTCCTGGCACTGGACACCCGTGTCCGTTACTTTCACGCCCTGTGGCACGTGCTGGTGATTGCCGGAAGTTCCTGCCATTTCTATGTCGTACTTGATTATGTGATCCCGCTGAACTCGTGATATGGACAACAACCTGTGCGCAGACGGACATTCGCAACGAATTAAATCTTTCAATAACTTCAGAATCAGCGAGAATCCTGAAAGCACTGGTAAAATCTTTGCTGCGGAAGCCAGCCATCCTCAATGTCTTGCCTGCTGTGGATCTGTTTCGAGGGCGGGCGTCACTGGTCGGAGACGTTTTGGTTTCTGCCGGTTCACCGGTTGAACAACAGAGTCGAAACTCAGTAGGAGATGGTCAAGAAAGTGCCGAATCACTTCGTTGAAGCGAGTATTGGCCACTGTGATCATTGTTACTGTCAGCAACGAAAACATCGGAAGTCGCCCTTTGAGTTGGTTACTCACATCATCGAAGTTTTCGGGACGATGTGTAGCAGGGAGTCCGCCCTGTAGAGGTCGTTTCCCCGGCACAGGCGCTCCTCGGAGTCTCAATTGAATCGGTCAAGCAGCGGCTGAATGACGGCTTCCGGTACAAAGTCGGCCAGACGGGATTTCAGATCGTCCCTGGATCCCATTTTGACAATCTGCTTGATCAGTGAACTGGAGATGTGATTAAACCCCTCGCTCGACATCAGAAATACTGACTCAATTTCATCATCCAGTACTCGGTTCGCCAGTGACATGGTGAATTCAGCATCGATGTCCATCAGAGTTCGGACTCCGCGCAGCATCACCCTGCTGTTGCAACTGCGAACGAACTCAACGGCAAGGCTCTCAAACGTCCGAATATGGACATTCACCAAATGCCCAAGGGCCGTTTCACACATCGCGACTCTTTCATCAGGTCCGAATAACGCTGCTTTGTCCGGATTGATTCCGATGCCAACCGTCAATCGTTCATAAATGCGGGCAGCCCGTTCGATGATATCCTGGTGTCCGAGTGTGAGCGGGTCAAAACTGCCGACATAGACGGCATGTGATAATGGCGATAATTCGGCCATGAAGAATTCTCAAACAGGTAAAACCCTGAATCGGCATTGGAAACAGAATGGCTGCCATTCTGATTGCCTGGCAGCATCTGACAACCATCTCACCCCTCGGTCTGTAAAATTGGCAGCGAGGGTTGTACCGTTTCATAAAAATGGCCCACACATTGTCACCTGTAACCTGTTAATTGCAAACGGCTTACAGTCTTTAACCATCACTGAACACCTCCGCCACAGCACTGGTTCGGCATGAGTTGTGCAATAAACATACTGTGGGCTGCAGTACAATGAGTGAATAACAACTTCTACTGTGATACTGATCGGCATTGCAATCGGATGCAACAACCCATCAATCAGGAAACAGCTGAAAGCCGTCGTCGTCCGACACGATTCAGGAGCCAATTGAATGCCTGTATTCCGCTGGGGACAAGCATGGGGTGCGTTTCAGGACCTGGAGCGCGAAGTTGATCAACTGCTACAGGGAGTCAACCTGTCCCTGCATGGCGTTCGGTCCGCGCGCCGCTTTCCACTGATCAATTTGATTGAAAAGCCGGATCACTTTCTGCTCACCGCTGAAGTGCCGGGCGTGGATATCAATGATCTGGAAGTAACCGCTGCCGATGGTCGCCTTACGATCAGAGGCGTCCGCAAATCACCCGACGAGGCACAAGACGACAGTTTTCGTCGACAGGAACGCTTCCAGGGAAACTGGCAACGAACCATTCAGTTGCCGGATCGTGTTCAGGAAGACGGATTGAAAGCAGAATATTCCGCCGGCGTTCTGCGAATTACGCTGGCAAAAGCGACGTCTGGTATCGCCCGCAGTATCCCGGTGACCGAGGGCCCAGAATGATTTCTGTAACGACCTGGCCGTGTGTTTCAGCACGAAAAGAGCGGGAGAAACACTGATGAGCGACATCAATGATGTAAGCATTCGTCTGGCCGCGGATGATTCGGTTTCACCTAATGATGTGTCAGACGGTCAGCCGCTGCTGTTCAATCCGCCAATCGATATTTATGAAACACCAGGAGGTCTTATTCTGTATGCTGATCTTCCCGGAGTGACCAGCGACGGGCTTGAACTTCAGGTTCAGGACAACCGCCTGACGCTTTTCGGTCGCATTCAGCACCGCAACATTGATGACGGAACCGTTATTCATGAAGAGTACAAGGTAGGCAACTTCCTGCGTTCGTTTATTCTGAGTGATGAAGTCGATCACGAGCGCATTACCGCACGACTGACGAATGGAGTACTGCAGGTTGAGTTGCCTCGAGCCAATCGATCAAAGCCACGACGAATTGAGGTCACAACTGATTGACAGAGAAGCCTGACCTGTTCTGCAGAGTTCTGTGCAACAACCTGTACCACAGCCTGTCAGAGTTCATTTGCTGCACTAAAAACTGCTGACGGCAGGTGAATCATTGCATGCATTCACAGAAGGTGTCCCACAACAAGTCCGGGCAATTCACTGAGTACCTGAATCCAGGTTGGCAAGCTGACGTCCGCAATGAATCCTGTTGCTACTGAACCGCAAACTCCAGACTGGAGTCGGCCGTACGGCTGCTAAAGTTATCGCGGATCTGCAGTCGGATTTCATATTCACCACGTGGCAAATGTGCCGGCAGCGTAAATTCGTAGCTTAGATAGTAGTCAGACCGTCTGGTGGCAGATTCTTCGGTCTCGGTTTGCAGCTCCAGCTCAACCGGTTCGTCTGACGAAGCTGACCAGATTTCCAGCGTTCCTCCGAATGAAGTGCGATAATTTCCGAGTGTTGAAACTTCTGACTGCAGGTTATCGACTTCGGCATAAATCAGCAGTCGTTCACCTGGCTCAAATGTATGAGGAGTTGGAAACGTTTCGATAGAACCGAATCCATCAATCTTACTGCAAAAGTCGAGCCGACGAATCGTCAGGCTCGCCAGTGGCTCCAACTGCCGAACAGCTGTGTTGAATTGTCCGATGGTAGCCGAGACATGCTCATCGTACTGAGTACTCTCGTCCGGATTTCGGAAACGTGCGATTCCAAGGATCAGTTCCTGCCAAAACCGTTGCTCCTCGACAGACATCGAATCAATTGCTTCGGCCGCAGCAGCAGGTTGATCGGAAATCAAACGCAGGAGTCGCAGGTTTAACTGGACTCGACGAAACTCTTTCGGTTCTATTGGTGTTCCACTGTCAGTTTGTGGCCAGGTATCGAGCTCTTTTTCCTGTGCCTGAATCAGTACACTCAGCAACCTGCCTGAGTCTATCCCGTCGTTAATATTCTCCACCACAGTCGACGGTGGTCGTTGTTCTGTTCCCGTAACAGTTGCTGGTGGCTGTGATGGATCTTCAGCACCATTTCGGTTGCCGAACAGATCCCATTGAAGAGGGTTAGGCAGCTTTTCAAAAGGTCGTCCCAGCAGGTTGCGCGTGTTTCGATCAGGCCCCAGACGCCAGAAACGGTCCAACACGGACGGTTCCTGTGGCTGCTGAGATCCGCCCGCCCCTGACGCAATCTGACTGGGCGCTGGTGTAGAACCGACGCGCTCTGCAAAGGCCCGGACTTCCGAAGTGCTGCTGATCGCTGGTCGACTAATTGTCATTCCATCAACCGTTCGTACCATCGAGTCATTCGAACGCACACCAGATGGGTCGGTGAATTCGGAACCTGGTGGATCGCCGAAGTCAGGACTCAATAACCGTGCGACCGGCGCGGCAGGCTCTTCGAGCGAGGCCGAAACATCACCTGCCTCCAAGTCCACTGGATCCTCTGGCACCGCAAAATTCGCAACGCTGTTCCGACCGGTCGTTGTCTCTGCAGTCTCTTCTGCAGTCTCTTCTGCAGTAAAGTTTTCAGTTTGCTGCAGGAGATTGCTAAGGGAGTTGGCATCCTCAATCAGGGCGCAGCCGGAAATCGTCAACGGAATTAGTGCACAGGCCGCTAATTGCGTAACAAATGACGATGGTCGATTTTCACACCGGTGCATTAGGTTTGTGCTTCCATGCTCAAACCACAATTTAGGGAACCTCGCTGCGGCAATTAGCGCAATGGTCACATCGCGGATACTGCCGAAGATGATATGGCCGAACGACTTACTGCTACAAGATGGTTTTCAACATCGGAACGGAAGGTGCAAGGCTGGCTGATAGACATCCTCGCAGTTCCAGCCGGGACTGCCGAATCCTGCAATGACTGGCAGTCTTGTTCCGAATCGATACGCCGCAGCACTGTTCACCGATGAAATCGTGCCTGGCTTCGGGGCATACAGACAAATTGTCTGCTGAACGAGTCCGATTGCATGGACGGAAGAGTAAATTTCACAATGGAACGGGACTAATGTCACTTTCCGATACCCTTCAAACTGAAACAAACGATCCGATTCCCCGGCAGGAAAAAATCACATTCTGCATTACGGAGCTGGACATCGGCGGGGCTGAGAAGGCACTGGTTCGAGTCGCCGTTGGACTGTATGAGCGTGGCTGGGACGTGAACGTAGTTAGTCTGCGAGACGCAGGGCCTCTGGCTCGGGAACTGGAAAAGGCAAACATTCCAGTGCGCGCACTCAGTTGCGGCGGTCTTCTCGACATTCGCGCACTGTTTCGATTGTGCCACGTTCTTAAGACAATACAGCCTAAAATACTGGTCTGTTTTTTACACCAGGCAAATATCGTTGGGCGCATCGCTGCTCGGCTGGCCGGAGTACCAACAATGGTGTCCGGAATTCGGGTGGCGGATAGACGGCTTGGTGTCATTTGGACGGATCGACTGACACGCCAACTGACACGGAAATACGTAGCCGTCAGTCGGTCCGTCGCAGATTTTCACAAAGAAAAATGCAGGATTCCGGTAGACGATATGGCGGTGATCTACAACGGGGTCGACATCCCTGAGTCGCGCCCCATCTGGTCATCACGGAACGATTCTCAGTTCCGTATTCTGTTCGTTGGACGGCTAACTCCGCAAAAACGCCCCCAAAACCTGCTGAGCGCAGTGGCATCTTTTCCAGAAGACCTGAGGAACCGCACGTTTATCGATTTCCTTGGCGATGGAACACTAAGGACGAGTCTGGAGCACCACATCTCCGCGGCGGATCTCGGCGATAACGTCAGATTGCATGGTCAGCAGACGAACGTCATTAAATGGATGGCAAGGGCCGACGTTTTGGTACTGCCGTCCGCCTGGGAAGGGCTACCCAATGTTGTTCTTGAGTCGATGGCCCAAGGGCTTCCCGTCGTAGCGACAGCAGTTGATGGATTGTCCGAAATTATTGAATCCGGAAATACAGGATGGTTAGTTCCACCAAACGACATTACCGCCCTGACAAATACTCTCATTATGGTGTCAGACAACATTAACCTGCGATACACGGTGGCTAATCGGGCTTTCGAAGCCGTTCAGCAACGTTTTCATTGGAACTCCACCGTTCAATCATTCGATGAACTGCTTTCAAAGCTACTAAATCAGTGAATCGGTGTGGAAAATCACTGGTGATTCAGGTGCCTGTTGCGATAAAGCTGGTGTGCGTTTGGTGTCGTACTCCCGGCATATGAATCTGTGTCCACGACCACGACCACGACCACGACCACGACCACGACCAGTTTGTAACGCTGCGACTGACAAAATTTTGGATTGCAGCAATTCCATATCTAACAACAACCTGCGTCCAATTCAGCACTCCGGATCCAAGGGAATTTGAGTGTTTTCTCTTGACGGACCGAAGTCGATCCGTACAGTCCATTTCATCAGTGGCAACTTGTGGGGATTTGTGGGTCTTCAAACATAATTTACACAAGTCGTTTACATAAAACATGTTAAGGACCAGCACTTTTCGAAAGCCGCCGTTCTGTGGCGATTACGGGCACATTTGATCGTTCCATTGACGAGAAACTTCGTTTGGCAATCCCCAAGCAACTTCGCGAAGCATTTGGGATTTCTAACGGAGGAGAATTGTTCCTCGCACCGGGCAACGAAGGATGCATCGCCGTCTATTCGCCGAGGGGATTTGAGGAGTTTGCTCAGCGGGTTGCAAACACATCCCCTGGACGAGCAGACGTTCGTACGTTTCTGCGACTGTTTTACTCCCGAGCAGAGCGAGTTGTGCTCGACAAACAATCACGAATTCGAATTCCGGAAAGACTATTGGAATCAGATCGGACAGAACGCGATATGGTCATTCTGGGAGTTCACGACCATGCCGAAATCTGGCACCGTAACAACTGGGACGTATACATGAATCAAAACCTCTCGATGTTCGACGAATTGACGTCAGAAGCTCTCGAACCGCCAGACGTCACCAGACCGGCCCGTATTATTGGTTCCTGAATCTCTCATCGATCTCCCAAATTGGTCGGTTTCTAAACGAATACCATCATTGACGCACTACCGCAGGCTTACCGGGCTTCGCGGTTTCACTGGCGGGCAAACGGAAGTGTCCGTTAGGGATACGGTTTCTCTGGAAACCTACAGCCGTTCGCTTTGCAGACCTGCATGGATGCGGGAAGAAGCGAACGGCTGGATGTATCTTTCGCCGATTGGTCTTCGCGCAGGTTTGGCTGTTGCTTAGGATCAAACTTCTCTTTCGGCGCAACTCTTCAGCGCCCTTACACAGTTTTGCGTTCGCAAATCCCTGAACCTGCCTCTTCTCTCATCCCTCCTTTTCATTAGTCGCTTCAGTTGTGCCAGCCCATCAGCACTGGCACAACTGAAGCGGCGTGCGTTCTGTCATGTCCTCCTCCGTACATAGACCTGTAATGCTGCGCGAAGTTCTGCAACTTCTGCAGCTGAAGCCCGGTTTGACCGTCATGGATGGAACCGTGGGTGCCGGAGGACATAGTGCCGAAATACTGAAGCAGATCGGAGAATCGGGACAGTTGGTTGGTTTTGATCGTGATCCCATGATGCTTGCGCACGCAACAACGCATCTGAACAGGTCCAATGTCACACTTGTGCATGCACCGTATTCAGACGCAGCCATCGAATTGAAGCAAGCGGGAATGGCTCACGTCGATCGGGTTCTGCTCGATTTAGGCCTGTCCTCGGATCAATTGAGTGATCGGAATCGAGGATTCGGTTTTGACGCAGGCGGTAACCTGGATATGCGATTCGATGTGTCTCGGGGCAGACCCGCGAAAGAATTCCTGAAAACATGTTCCAGAGATCAGCTGGTAAGAGTTATCACTGAATTTGGAGAAGAACCGCAGGCCGAACGTATCGCAGATGCACTGCATCAGGCGAAACACCGCGGACCAATTCGGTCGTCCGAAGAATTAGCAGACGTTGTTCGTCGGGCGGTTGGTTCATCGGAAGGTCGCCGAGATCCGGCAACACGTGTGTTTCAGGCATTTCGCATAGCGGTCAACGAAGAGCTGCGGCATCTGCAACAAATGTTGTCCCAGGTGCTGCCGATGGTTTTGAAGAAGGATGGCCTTGCGGTCATCATCACGTTTCACTCACTGGAAGATCGGATTGTCAAATCCGAGTTCAAAGGAAACCAGGGATGGCACGTTCTAACAAAAACTCCGCTTCGTCCGGCGCCGGCCGAGGTACGCATCAATCCACGGAGTCGCTCAGCCAAACTTCGGGCGGCAAAGTGGACCAGTCCGTAGCTTCTGACAGCGACGATTGGGGATACCAGCCCGCCAGGGACGGTATGGCCATCGAAGTGAAGTTAGGATTGTTCATTATCGTGATCCTGCTGGGAGCATTTGGATTCTTGATCTATCGGAACGTTGATCTGCATCAGCAATATTTAATTACAGGAGAAGTGGAGACGCCAGACAAAGGAACACAGCTTGCGACAAAGGAGCACAGTCACTCCATCGACGTCAATCAGGACAAGGGGGACGATTCTGAACTGCAGTCCGAAGGCCAGGTGAGTTCATCCGATGACAGTCCAGCCGAAATTTCGATGAAGATCGACAACCTTACAACGGAAACAGGTGAACTCGACGAACCAGCCATGTTTGAATTTGGACAGTTAACTCCTGAGGATACGGAACAGACTGTCGTCTCGAATGATCAATTCGTGAACTCTCGTGAAGATACTGGACAGGCGACTGCAAATGTTGATCCGCTTGTGGTCCGGAATGATACGATCAGTGGGGAGAGACTGTCGCACGGCAACAGGACCGGACCAGCCGAAATCAACGGTGACGAACCATCAGAGCTATGGATTGATGTTGCTGTTCCGGCCGTCGCATCGGGAACAGCAAATGCAGCCGACGACGATTCCACCGAATTTGATTCTCAGACAGCTGGATCTGAGTTGCGTGACTTCACTGGAGCAAGTGTGCCTGAAGAGGCCCAAACTCCGCTGGTGTTCGGCCAGGCGGACACCGTGTCTGACACAAGCGACGAAATCACTGACTTCAACGGTTCTAATTTCACGGAAACACTAGAACCGGTCGGGGATTCTTTTCCAGCTGAAGATACGAATGACTGGTCTGTCACTGACTCAGATCAAAGTGCATTTGCTGAAGAAGATGTCCAGCCCGATGAAGCAATCAGACCTGACGCAGGAGAAGCATTGATCGTACAGGACGTACGCGTTGATTCCGAATCTGAAACAGATCCGAAATTTCCAACCGTTCAGGAAAGCGAGTACGAAACTGTTGATGCCATGCGGACTTCGCCACGCAATACGTCATTCGACCGGGATTCCGACAGGCCCGTCAACGATTTTTCAATCAACGATGAAGCCCGGGGTTTCTCCGAACACGCGATTGATTTTGACCAGGAATCTACTCCAGTCTTGAGTTTTGAATCCGAATCGATGCCGGCCGATCTCGCCAGTGAATCTACGACTCACGACGAATCCAGCGATACAGAAATTCAGAACACATCTCCATTTTTGGACATTCCAACTCCGTCCCTTGCTGAAAACGTATCTTCTTCGACCAATTCAGCAGATCTGCCGGGTGACGAAATCTTCCTGAAAGAATTCGCTGTAGATGAAGGAACGGGGCTGCGTCCGGTTAATCCGGAATATGAACGCCGGAAAAAACTATCGGCTGTCGTTGCTGGCAATACCGAATTCAACGTGAATGGATTCATCTACGAAAACCGGATTGTCACCGCATCCGCAAAGAGTGATCCTTACGACATCTGTGAAGTCGTACCTGGAGATAACTACTGGAACATCTCGCAACGCGTCTATGGTACGTCCCGATATTTTTCGGCACTGGCACTCTACAACCGCCATCGAATTCGTGACCCCAAAAAATTACGTCCTGGCATGAAGGTACTGGTGCCACCAGCCGAAGTTCTGGAAGAGAAATATCCAGATCTTTTTCATGATTCACGTCCAGTCCAACAGGAACCCAGCGGCTATTTCGTGCGGTCCGATGGAAGAGCGGCATACAGAATTGGCGAGCATGACACATTGTCACAGATTGCACAGAAGCATCTGGGTCGCTCATCTCGCTGGATTCAGATCTATCGACTCAATCGCACAGTATTGGCTAATCCGAACAAACTGACGCCTGGAACAGTCATCGCCCTTCCGGATGACGCGACGGATCTTCACATGGCGCCATAGACAGGATCCCGCCGATAAACAGGAAATGAACGCCTCGCCAAAGACACCTGGTGAGGCGTTTCTGTGCGCCCTGTGTCCATGGAGTCTCACTGAGTCGACCGCCCCATGTTTTTTCGTTTTGCTGCAGCAATTTTGCTTGTCGTCGCCATTTCGATGGCCCAGATCAGCCTCGAAAAGCAGTCGCTCATCGTACGTCGATCAGTCAGCCGTCAGTACTATCAAATGGATGAACTGCTTGAACTTCATGCTCAGCTGCGTCTTGATATTCAGCAGTTGTCAGCTCCATCCCACTTTCCTGCGATATTGGAAACAGTTCCGTCGCCCACTCGGAGAGTGGGTAATGTTACCACCGATCCACAGACGAAATTCAGGACAGTGGCACCAGTGCGCCTGCCCCTGCTGAGATGGCAAAGACCTGTCCGACCGGATGGAGTCGGAGGCCAATGACATCGGCACGATACAACCCGACACGTTGGCGTTCCCGAACCGTCACTGTGGCACTGTTGGCTTGCTGGATTTTGCTCACCGGCCGATTGATTCATCTGCAGGGTACGCAACATGAATTAATGCATGCCAGAGTGGATCAGCAAAGTACGTTCACTGAGACGCTGGTCGCCCGTCCTGGTGAAATTGTCGACCGCAATGGTCACGTCCTCGCCATGACAGTGACACGGAACAGCATCTTCGCTGTCCCGTCGAAAATTAAGGATCCACGGCAGTTCGCATGGCAGGCTGCAGCAGCTGCGGGGGTCGATGCAGATGAATTGCTGGACAGGATCCGCCGCCTTAGGGACAAACATTTCATCTGGATCCGTCGGCGGGTCCCGGATGACATCGCAGAAGCATTTCGAAAAATCAAACTGCCCGATGACACATGGGGATTTCGTCGAGAATACCTCCGACAATATCCTCAGGGACATGTTGCCGCGCATGTTCTGGGCATGCGGGATATTGACAACATCGGACATGGTGGACTTGAGCAGAGTCGGAACGCGTTGATTCGGGGTAACGATGGTCACCGGGTCATGGCTCGAGATGCTCGCAGTGTCGTCGTCGAAGTCGAGGCAACAGAATCTCAAACACCAGTGCATGGTCAATCTGTCATCTGCACCATCGATCTGTTGACCCAGTTAACAATCGAACATCAGCTTGACGAAGTTATGCGGCGCTGGCAGCCAATCGGTGCCTGCGCGATCGTCATGGAACCTCAAACCGGTGAGATTCTGGCAATGGCATCCCGCCCTACCTTTGACCCCAATCGTCCAGCGAACGTTCCCGAAGATGCGTGGCGCAACCTCAATATTTCAGCTGTGTTTGAACCTGGTTCCACATTTAAGCCATTTGTTGTTGGCTGGGCGATGCATCATCAACTGCTCGACCGCTCAGAGACAATTCGGTGTTTCAACGGTGCTTATCGAATGGGACGTCGAATTCTCCACGACCACCACTCTTACACGATGCTGTCGGTTGAAGATGTACTCGTGAAGTCAAGCAACATCGGAATGGCACGTGTCGCGGAACGCATCGGTCTGCAGGAACTGTACGAATGCACAGTGGGTTTTGGATTTGGTCGACGCACAGGAATCGAGTTACCCGGTG
>JAKVAY010000047.1 GCA_022447185.1 Fuerstiella sp.
CGAGGCTGCATGACCTGGTTTCTGTTGCAATACACGACTGTGTCCGTGGCGACTGAGAAAGATCACTGAATGCGTCCGCTCCGCTGAATCTTGCAAGCTTGTTGCCACTGCCATAGGAATTCATACCCAGACCATCGAGTCATCCGCTTTCTGAATTATTCACGAAAAGGCGTCGACCGCCCCGGAGTCTGCAGTGAAAAGTTTTATGTTGAAGCGTTGAAAATGGACGAGTTTTCGCAGCGTTACTCGGTGATCCAAATACGTTTTGCGCTCAAGATCAGGAAGTGCACACACTCCGCATCCGAGGGAACGTGAAATTCGTTGATTGATTCACAATCTGGTAATTCTATGACTTGATCAATCACAGCGTTGGTGTTGCAGATAGAAGGCTTTGGATACACTGTGATTCTGCCTGCATGTACGTCAATCGTGATCTTATGCAGGTAACACATAAAGAAGCACCGTTGCAGTTTCGGAATCAAATGATAACGCTGATGTTGAAACGTTTTTCCTTGGTTGCTGGTTTCTGGACCCTCTGCGGAACTCATGTCTTCGCCGAAGATGCACTCTCATTCAACCGGGATATCCGTCCAATTCTGTCCGACAGATGCTTTCATTGTCATGGTCCGAATGAAGAAGCTCGTCAGGCCGAATTGCGACTGGATTGTGACGATGAAAACGACGGTCCGTTTCGTGATCGCGATGGACATCGAGTGATCCAGCCAAAAGACCTGAAAGCAAGTCGACTCTGGTATCGGTTGACGACTGATGATGAATCCGAACGGATGCCGCCTTCCGACTCTCACAGCAAGCCATTGACGGTCTCCGAAAAGGCGTTGATCAGGAACTGGATTCTTCAGGGGGCCGAGTACGATGATTTCTGGGCATTTGTGTCACCACGGGCAGTAATGCCACCGAATGTTGACGATCGTCAGTGGCAGTCCCGAATCGACCGTTTTGTACTGGGTCGACTGGAGGAGAAGAACCTGCGGCCTCAGGGCCGTGCGGACAAACGAACCCTCATCAGACGTGTGACTCTCGATCTGACGGGTTTACCGCCCACCACCGACGAGGTTCATCGCTTCGTCAAGGACCCTTCTCCCAAAGCATGGGAGACCCTTGTCGAGCGACTTATCGCGAGACCTCGATATGGTGAGCACATGGCAAAGTACTGGCTTGATTTGGTGCGTTTTGCTGACACTAACGGCATTCATCACGATCACTATCGTGAAACCACACCCTACCGCGACTGGGTGATTCGGGCTTTCAATAACAATCAGCGTTTTGATGATTTCATTACATTTCAAATTGCCGGTGATTTGTATGAGCAACCCACGATTGATCAGCAGATAGCGTCTGGATTCAATCGTCTGCACCTGGTAATCGATCGTGGCACGGCGCTGCCCGAGGAAAGTTACGCTCGGAACGTGGTTGATCGCGTCTCGGCTTTTGGAACGGCCTTCCTTGGACTGACATTGGGATGTGCAGTCTGTCACGACCATAAATATGATCCCCTGTCTCAACGGGAATTTTATCAGCTGTTTGCCTTTTTCAATAACATCGATACTGAGCCGGAAACACCTGGAAGAAATCGTCATCATCCGGTGATCCGAATGCCGACTCCGGAACAGGAAGAACATTTGGGGATAGTGTCGACCGATATCTCGGTCGCCACAAACGAGATCAGGGAACTGAACGATGAGCTTAGCAAACTCAGTTCCGATGGTTCAGGACAGCAAAGCACTGTTAAAACCCGACTGAAGTTAAAGAAGGACCAGCTGGAGGTACTCAAGAAACAGCTGGCCGCAATCGAACGCACAGTCGCCGTGAGTCTTGTGTCGAAGGAACGAACCGAGATTCGACCAGCCTATATCCTGACTCGGGGCGCCTATGACCAGCGAGGAGAACGGGTTGAGCGAAACACACCAGCATTTCTTCCTCCACTGGATGCTGTCGGAGACGTCGCAACCCGCATGGACCTTGCTCAATGGCTGACTCAGGACCAGCATCCTCTGACGGCACGTGTTGCGGTGAACCGGTTTTGGCAGCAGTTCTTTGGAGTTGGACTGGTGAAAACATCCGAGGATTTTGGCGCGCAGGGTGAATATCCCAGCCATCCTGATCTACTGGATGATCTTGCGTTCAGATTTGTTCAGTCCGGATGGAACGTAAAGGAACTTGTTCGATCCATTGTTCTCTCACAGACGTACCAGCAGTCATCCCGAGCACCGGTTTCGGACTTCCATGCGGATCCCGAAAATCGCTGGCTCGCGCGCGGCTCTCGATTTCGTCTGGATTCAGAGATGATTCGTGATCAGATTCTGGCGGTGAGCGGCCTGCTGAATGAGTCCATGTACGGCAGAAGTGTGAAACCGCCGCAACCGCCGAATCTGTGGAAGAGCGTTTCGATGGTGTCCTCGAGTACGTATGCGTTTGAAGCGGATTCTGGTGACAGTATATATCGACGCAGCATCTATTCATTCTGGAAACGTGCTATGCCGCCGCCTCAGATGACGATTTTTGATGCTCCCACCAGAGAAAGCTGCATCGCCAGACGTGAACGAACCAACACGCCTCTGCAGGCTCTGGTACTTATGAATGAGAGTCAGTACTTCGCTGCAGCAGGAAATGTGGCCCATCAGCTTGTGTCCCGGGAAGTGATGGATGATGAGTCGCGGCTGATGTTTGCCTTTGAATCAGTGACATCCCATCTTCCCGATGCAGCTGAACTGATGAGCCTTAAGAATGGGTTGATCGCCCTCCGCGCCACTTATCAGGATGACGTGGAATCGGCAAAGGTGATGACCACTGGCATGAAGCAGGCAAGTGACGAGGATCGGGTGGAGATCGCCGTCTGGACAATGCTTATGAATTCTCTGTTCAATCTGGATGCTGCGAAGACACGGGAATAAGACATGGATCCTTTGCAGATTTATCAGAGCCTTCAGTCCCGACGGCAGTTTCTGAACCGTTCCAAGACGGGACTCGGTGGTGCCGTACTCGGATCACTGGCTGCTGAACAAAACGCAACGGGCGCCGTCGGGGCATCACATTTTGTGCCGAGAGCAAAACGCGTCATCTTTTTGTTTATGGCAGGAGCCCCAAGTCAACTGGATCTGTTCGACTACAAACCTGATTTGGCGGACAAATTCAGAGAACCGCTGCCCGATGACGTGAGAGATGGTCAGCGAGTGACGGCCATGACAAAAGGAAAGGATCACCTGATTCAGCCGACAATGTTCCGATTCTCACGCCAGGGACAGAGTGGTCTGTTCATGTCGGAATTACTGCCGCACCTTTCGACCGTTGCTGACGATCTGTGTTTGATTAAATCAATGAATACAGATGCCATCAATCACGATCCTGGCAAAACGCTGATCTGCACGGGATCACAAATCCCCGGCAAGCCCAGCCTTGGTGCCTGGTTGAGTTTCGGTCTGGGAACTCTCAACAAGGACCTGCCGGATTTCATTGTTTTGAATTCCGCGTTCTGGTCGGGTGATCAGCGTAATGTGCAGGCCCTGTACAGTCGGCTGTGGGGGACCGGTTTTCTGCCATCCGAACATCAGGGCGTCGCATTTCAGTCCTCCGGAGATCCGGTGCTGTTTTTGTCGAATCCGGTCGGCGTGAGTCGAACCAGCCGACATCAAATGCTGGACCTCGTCACTGAACTTAATCAGAGACATGCCTCTGAGGTGGGTGATCCGGAAATTCAGACCACAATCGCGCAGCAGGAGATGGCGTTTCGCATGCAGGCCTCTGTGCCGGATTTGACTGACATCAGCTGCGAGCCTTCGTCAGCACTCGACCTGTATGGACCGGAAGTTCACAAGAGCGGCTCGTTTGCCAGAAATTGTCTGCTGGCACGGCGGATGGCAGAACAGGGAGTTCGGTTTGTCCAGATCTATCACCGAGGGTGGGATCATCATTCAGGCCTGCCGGAAAAAATGAAGGGCCAGTGCTACGACATTGATCAGCCATGCGCGGCACTGATCAAAGATCTGAAACGTCGGGGATTACTCGACGACACGTTAATTGTCTTCAGTGGTGAATTTGGACGCACTGTCTATTGCCAGGGTGGTCAGAGTCCCACCCGGTATGGCCGCGATCACCATTCCCGGTGTTTTACCGCCTGGATGGCGGGCGCAGGCATTCAGGGCGGGATCGAACATGGGCAAACGGACGAGTACAGTTACAACATCGTTGACCGGGATGGTCAAAAAACAACTCGATTTGAAGACGACGCCGTTCACATTCGCGATCTGAATGCCACCATCCTGCATCTGCTGGGTATTGATCACCGGGAACTGACGTTTCGCTTTCAGGGTCTCGATCAGAAGCTGACCGGTGTCGAAGAAGAATCGCACGTGATCCGAAAGATACTGAGCTGAGGATGTCAGGTGAGTAGATGAAAATTGATCAGGCAAGCGGACAACTGACCCTGCTGCTACATTTCGCGGATTCCTTGGCGGACTGAGTTTGGGTCAAGAGCGTTTTCACAAACGCTCAGACTGTTGTCGAGATCTGGCGTTGGTGAATCAGCCCATCAATCTGTGTGTTGCGAATATCACTTCCATTGAAATTGTGTTGAAACCTACTCTGCTGAAAATTAATTCATATACCACTGCAGCAGGATTGATCGGTGGGACGTGATAACTGGTGTTGAGCATTGCGGTTGGCACACATTTGTTGTTATCCACACATTCCGAAATTGCTGGTGTTCAGCGACATTGATATGGCCAACGTTCTTCACAAGACCTCGATTGATAAGACACGTCGAGAAGCCGGCAACTGTCTTGCGGGTATTGAGAGTGAAATCTATCGCCATTTGAATTTCACTCTGGGACACGACGACAGCGACGTGGAGCCCTGTTACCTGTATCGAGCACTCGCGATTGCGGTTCGAGACCGTCTCGTTGCGCAGTGGAAAGTTACCCGAGACAGGATTGCGAGCAGTGGACAGAAGCGAGTGTCCTATCTCTCGCTTGAGTTTCTTATTGGACGGTCGCTGACAAACGCCGTACTGAATCTCAATCTGGAGGATTCCGTGCGTGCAGCGCTGAACAAATACAACAGCAGCCTGGAAGAGTCTGCAGAACTGGAACACGACGCCGGTCTCGGCAACGGAGGCCTTGGACGTTTGGCAGCCTGTTTTCTGGACAGTTGCGCTAACCTGCAGTTACCAGTTGTTGGCTATGGCATCCGATACGAATACGGGATGTTCCATCAACATATTGAAGACGGGCGTCAGGTTGAGGACCCGGATCACTGGCTCAGAGATGGAAACCCGTGGGAGCTGGAACGTCCGGAGGATACTCGACGAATTCACTTTTATGGTCATACAGAATACTTTGTTGATGACACTGGAAAGACGTGTGTTCACTGGGCAGAGACTGACGATGTTCTGGCTGTGCCGCATGACATGCCGATTCCGGGTCACAGCAATGGAACCGTCAATACGCTTCGACTTTGGCGGTCATCAGCAACCGATGAATTCAACCTCGACGAATTCAACGCAGGTGGCTACTCGGAGGCAGTCGCGGAAAAAAATCTGGCCGAACAGATTTCCATGGTGCTCTACCCCAATGATTCCAGCGAAAACGGAAAAGAGCTTCGACTGAAACAGCAGTACTTTCTGGTGTCAGCCAGCCTGCAGGACGTGATCGAGGAATGGATCTCGATTCACGGTGAAGATTTCGACGAGTTCGCCAGCCATAACTGTTTTCAACTGAATGACACACATCCGGCCTGTGCTGTTCCCGAACTGATGCGTCTGTTGATGGATGAGCATGGGCTGGAATGGGATGATGCATGGAGAATTACCCGTCAATGCATGGCTTACACAAATCACACACTGTTGCCCGAAGCGCTGGAACGCTGGCCTGTGTCTCTGTTCAGCCGTCTGCTGCCGCGTCTGATGGAGATTATCTACGAGATCGACAGGCAGTTTCGTACACAGCTGGCAGAACTGTGGCCGGACGATGCTGCGATCAGAGAGCGTATGTCGCTGGTTGAAGGTGGACATCATCCACATGTACGCATGGCCTACCTGGCGATTGTAGGCAGCTTTTCTGTGAACGGAGTCGCCGGTCTGCACACAGAGTTGCTGCAGTCAGGGTTGTTTGCGGATTTTTACAAATTGTGGCCGTCGAAGTTCAACAACAAGACCAATGGAGTCACTCAACGACGCTGGCTGAGTCATTGTAATCCAGGTCTGCGGGATCTGATCAACGAAGCCATTGGCAGCGAATGGCAGTCAGATCTCCCGAAGATTTCTCGTTTGGCATCGTATGCCGAAGATGCAGCGTTCCGGGATCGCTGGCACGCAGTCAAACAGGAAAATAAAGGCGCGTTAATCAGGCATGTCCTGGAACATACTGGAGTCCGGTTTGCAGAGGATGCATTGCTCGACGTGCAGGTGAAACGCATTCACGAATACAAACGACAGCTGTTGAATGTTCTGCATGTAATCCATCTTTACGACAGAATCTGTCGCGGTGATGTGGAAGGAATGGTACCTCGCTGTGTACTGATCGGTGGTAAGGCGGCACCGGGTTATCACGTGGCGAAACTCATCATCAAGCTGATTAATGATGTATCTGCAGTCGTAAATACTGAAGCGAAAACTGACGGGTTGCTTAAGCTCGTATTTCTGCCGAATTATTGTGTGTCCGCAATGGAAAAAATTTGTCCGGCGACGGAACTGTCGGAACAGATTTCGACAGCCGGCAAAGAAGCCTCGGGGACCGGTAACATGAAATTCATGATGAACGGAGCTCTTACCATTGGAACACTCGACGGGGCTAATATTGAGATTCGCGACCAGGTCGGTGAAGAAAATTTCTTCCTGTTTGGAATGACAGCAGGCGAAATTGCGGAAACTCGACAGACCTATGACCCCAATTCCCTGATTGCTGAGGACGAAGAGATCCTGCGTGTTATGAACCTGCTGGAGAGTGGACACTTCAATGCGTCCGAGCCGGGAATCTTCGATATCCTCACTGCGGGTCTGCGAAGCGCTGAGGATCAGTGGCTGACCATTGCGGATCTGCGGAGCTATATTGATGCTCAGCGCGATGTCAATAAATCCTACCAGGATCCGAACAACTGGAATCGCATGAGTATCATGAATACGGCGGCCAGTGGATGGTTTTCCAGCGATCGGACGATTCAGCAGTACGCAGAGGAAATCTGGAATGTGAAATCGGTCAATTAATGTGCAGGGAGGTTGAACATCAGAGTGGAATGGACGACATCCTGTGACCATTCATCCGTCACAGAAATTCGATGCTGTGAGCGACGGTGCCGTCAGGATTCAGGGGCATGTCGCCGCAACTGATTTGAAATCCCTTTATGCAGTTCCCCCGATCCTCCGGCATTCTGATGCCAATATTCAGTCTGCCCGACGGCCCGGGAATCGGGGATTTTGGCCCAGGTGCTTATCGCTTTGTTGATTTCCTTGAGGCTGCGGGGCAGACCATCTGGCAACTGCTGCCACTCGGGCCGCCGGCGAAGGGTGACTCACCCTACAGTAGTTATTCGGCCTTCGCCGGTAATCCGCTGCTGATCAGCTGTGAACTGCTCGTAACCGCTGGACTGTTGAACGAGAACCAACTCAGTCGTGCAGGTTACCGTGAAGTGCCGAACGGACTGGCTGACTACGACAATGCCCGCTTTATCAGACAACCATTGCTGCGTGCGGCCTGGTCAGCATTTCGATCCTCTGCTGACCCGGACTTGTGGGGGAAGTATTCCGAGTTCTGTGAACAAAACTGGTTTTGGCTGCCGGACTTTGCCAGATTCGATGTATTGGCGACGGAGCACGGAGATCTCGATTGGTCGGGGTGGGATATCGAACTTATTCACTGTGACCCATCAGCGCTTGCAGCGGTTGATCGTCGACTGAGCGAAGAGATTGAATTCGTCAAATTCCAGCAGTTTCTGTTTGCCGGTCAGTGGAAACAACTCAAGGAATATGCGAACCGCCGTTCGGTTCGTATCTACGGAGACATGCCGATCTTTATTGCGCATGAAAGCGCTGATGTCTGGAAAAATCAGGAGTTGTTTTATCTGGACGAAGCCGGTCGCTCTCTGGTTGTGGCAGGAGTTCCGCCGGACTACTTCAGTTGCACCGGACAGATGTGGGGTAATCCGCTGTATCGCTGGGATCAGATGGCGGCGACAAACTATGGCTGGTGGACACAGCGGTTCGCGCAGGCGCTGGAATATTTCGATATTCTGCGTCTTGACCACTTTCGCGGGTTTGAAGCGTATTGGCAAATTCCTGCCGATGCCGAAAACGCCGCAACCGGCCAGTGGATGCCGGGACCACGCTGTGGTCCATTTTTAGCCGCACGTGAAGCACTGGGAGAACTGCCAATTGTTGCAGAAGACCTTGGTCTGATTACTGAGGGAGTCCATGCACTGCGTGATCAACTGGGATTTCCCGGAATGCGGGTTTTGCAGTTTGGTTTCGTGAACGAAGACGATGTCTATCATCGTCCGGATACCTATCCGGCACACAGTGTTGCCTACACCGGTACGCACGATAACGACACAGTTATTGGGTGGTACCATCAGCGAATTCATCAGAATGTTTCTGATGACTTTCTGAATCGGTGCTTATCTCAACAGCCGGATCAGGTGCACTTTGACTTAATTCGACTGGTTCTGAATTCGGCTGCCGATACGGCGATTATTCCTATGCAGGATCTGTTGGGGCTTGGGAGTGAGACTCGCACAAATACACCAGGTAAACCCGATGGAAACTGGAGATGGCGCTGCCCCGTGCCGTTTCTGACTGAAGAACTGGCTGGAGAACTGCGATCGATGACAAAATCAGCGGGCAGGATCTGAAATGTTTCTGCATGTCCGTGATCTGAATCCCGTTCGCGAATTGATTCTGACTGCGTTATGTTTCCCTCGGACAACAGATTCATTCGCACTCGTCGAGGTGTATCATTTTGTCACGAACAAGTCAGCCAGTGTCGCCGACGGAGCACGAGTCAGTGACCCCAGTATACCGGGAAAACACACTCTTGTGGACGGTCTGGTTTACGTATGGCGCGTTCTATTTTTGTCGGACGAATATCTCAGCCGCTGTGCCGGGGCTCAAGGAATCGGTGGACGCCGGTGGTCTTGGTCTGAGTCCGACTCAGATTGGCTATATTTTGGCGGCGACCAAAATCGCCTACGCCACAGGGCAACTGATCAATGGCCAGTTTTCAGAACAGATGGCTCCTCGCAAATTGCTGGCGATTGGTATGCTCGGGACTGCCCTGCTGAACGTGTTGTTTGGATTCGGAACGGCTCTTTTCTTTCTGATCTTCATCTGGGCCTGCAACGGCTACTCACAGTCACTGGGCTGGACTCCCTGCGTACGCATACTGGCGAACTGGTTTCCCGTTGCTCGCCGCGGCAAAGTGATCGGCTTCGTTGGGACCGGATACCAGGTCACGGCAGTCGCAACCTTCGTGATTTCGGGCCAGGCAGCGACGCAGTTGGGTTGGCGAGGTGCGCTGTGGGTGCCTGCCGGAATCATGGTGGTTGCTGCAGTGGTGATGCTTCTGTTTCTTGAAGAACGTCCGGCGAACCGAACAGGAAGCAACGGCGGGAATTACAATGATGTGGTCGTGTCGAACCGACCCGTGAACGATCCCAAAAATTCATTCCGCGATAATTTTCTGCTTACGATTTCCAATCCCTCGCTTTGGCTGTTGGGCATATCACTTGGGCTGCTTAATGCTTGTCGTTATGGTTTTCTTGACTGGGGACTGACCCATCTCAAAGAGGTTCAGGATACCGGAGTAGGAAAAGCTGCACTGAAATATGCAGTGTTGCCATTAGGCGCTATCGCGGGGTCTTACGTCTCCGGATGGGCGACTGATCGCTACTTTGGCAGCCGGCGTGCGCCGGTGACCTGTATTTTGCTGATCGCTCTGGCTCTGTTGAGTCTTGCCTATGATCCAGTTGCACGCAGCAGTGTTCCCGCCACAATGGTTCTGCTCGTTCTGATTGGCTTTTGCATTTACGGACCGCAGGTTCTTTTGGTTGGCACGGCTCCTGCTGATCTGGCACGACGAGGCACATCGGCTGCAGCCGCTGGATTCGTTAATTGCATGGGTTATCTAGGCGCGGCGGGCGGAGACTATTTCACCGGGCGGACACTGGAACAGTATGGCTGGGAGAGGGCGACCTTTCTGTGGGCGTCCTGGGCGGTGGCTGCTGCCGTTGCGGCCGGACTGCTTTGGAATGCCACTGCGTCGGATCAGCGCGTCTCCGAATCGTAGTGGAGTTGCGATAACTGTGAATCAGTGGAAAAATCAGGTTGCGATGTTGTTGGTTGTTGGGAGGCTGAAAACGGTATGAGGGCAATTGTTATTGGAGCGGGACGCGGCAGCCGGTTGATGCCCACAACGGCTGACACACCCAAATGCTTTGCGGAAGTTGCGGGACGTCGTTTGCTGGACTGGGTGGTCGATGCGTTCCGTCAAAACGGAATTGACGACATCACGTTCATCGGTGGCTATCGGATTGACGCAGTTCAGCAGGAATACCCGGAATTTACATTTCGTCACAACGTTGACTGGCCCAACAACAATATTCTTGGCTCGTTGATGTACGCTGAAGATCAGATGGACGAACCGTTCTGCTGTTGCTACTCAGATGTCCTGTTCACCCCGGCAATAGTGAAAGCCGTCCTGCAATCTGATCAGGACATCACTTTGGGAGTTGACACACGATGGCTTATTCGATTTGCGGATCGTACCGAACATCCAAGTACCGATGCTGAGAAGGTGACTGTTGAAAATGGCCTGGTGACGCGAATTCACCGCGAGATTCCGGAACACATGGCCTATGGTGAATTCATTGGACTTGCAGGATTTTCGTCCCAGGGAGCGGCAGCGTTGCGTCAGATTTATCACCGGCGGCAAAAAGAATTTGCTGGTCGACCGTATCGTGAATCGCGAGTCTTTGACAAAGCGTATCTGATCCACCTTCTGCAGGATATGATTGAATCCGGGACGCAGATGGTCCATGTGGACACACTTGGTGGCTACATTGAAGTTGATACGCAGCAGGATTTTGAATATGCCCGGCGATTCTGGACAGAACGGCATCTGGGGAGCTGATTTCAGCCGCCCCGGTACCGCACGAATCCTGATCTGGATGCTGATTGAATCTGAGTTTTCCGTCAGATCCATACCGAGTCACAACAGTTCGGAGACCAGCGATGGCAGATAAACTTCTGTTTCCGACATCAATCATTGGTTCCATGCCACGTCCTGGTTATGTCAGGGATCTGATCGCTACTGTTACTCCGGACTCTGTTGATGACTACCAGCGACTGATGGGGGCCGCAATTCGCTCGATTGTCGCACTTCAGGAGGCGGCTGGTCTTGATGTTGTGTCCGACGGTGAATGGTGGCGCAGGTCCTACATTGGTGTTATCGCCGAACTGGCTCACGGGTTTGAACTCAGTGTTAATCCGGCAGATGGTCGACCATGGACTGTGGTCGTTGATCGTCTTTCTCCGAAACAGCCTGGATTCATTGCGAAAGAGGTTTCATTTCTCAGGCAGTTGACTGACCGCCGGATTAAGGCCACTCTTCCCGCTCCCGCTTTGCTCGGTGAACGAATGTGGGACCCGATTGCTTCGTCAACCGCATACCCGACACGAGAAGAATTTGTGCGTGACTGTGTGCCGATTCTGCGACGTGAAATCGAGTTACTGCATAAGGAGGGGGTGTCAATCATTCAGGTGGATGATCCCCATCTTTGCCTTTTCGTCGATCCGGATGTCCGTGCCGGGTACGCCGATCCGGATCACGCGGCAGACTTTGCTGTTGATATGGACAATCAGGTTGTGGCCGACTTTACGGACGTCCATCTGGCTGTCCATTTGTGTCGTCGTGCCGGAGCGCGGGCACGTGGTGACGCACAACATCAGGGCGGGTTTGAGCCAATCATGTCGCAACTTCGTCGGCTCGATGTCGGGCACATTACCATGGAATTTACGACACCTGGCTCCGGTGAAATGTCGGTTCTGCGCGAACTGTCGGAAGAGGTGGAGATTGGCTTGGGTTGTGTGAGTACTGTGCCGGGAGAGGTGGATTCCGTTGAGACCATTGTGAGTCGAGTCGAGCAGGCGTTGAAGTACGTTACGCCCGAACGGATCACATTGAATCCGGAATGCGGCTTTGCGCCCGGTTCGGCCGCCAGAGTTGATATTGACGAAGTCTACACAAAGTTGAAAAACCAGGTCGCTGCCGCCCGGCTTCTGCGTGAAAGATATGGATAGAGCGCGCAGCAAATCGTCGACGTGGGCTTCGGTATTCCAGAGCGTGGTTGTGGACTTCTGAATGGTTCGTTGTGGCAGTGACCCAGCCGATTACGATGAGGGACAAATTTCAGCGAACGAGATCGAATATTCGAGCTGGTCAGTGTTGACTACTATTGTGAATGCCGACACGGACTTTAGCCCAAGGCCAGTGCCAGGATGCCGCACACCATTGCGGATGCGGCAGCAATTCGACGAATTGTGTGTTGCTCGCCAAGAAATCGCGTCCCCAGCAGAGTTCCGATCAAGATACTGATTTCACGGGCGGGAGCAACGGCACTCAGCGGCGTGAACGACATGGCTGTCAGAACCAGGATGTAAGCTGTCGGAGCAAGGAGTGCAACGCTAATGACTTCCCACCGTCGATTGTGCCAGACGTTGCGGACGGTTTGTCGGTGTGCGAGGGCGTGTGGTGACAGCATCAGGCAAATTGCCAGACCCGTAAACAACTCCAGCAGCACCGGAGGTACGTGAATCTCGCTCACGGCATATTTGTCCCATACGCTGTAGGATCCAATACAAATTCCGCACAGTCCTCCCCACTTGATGGCCGCACGTGTCTGCTCGTTTGGATGACTCCGGTTCGGACGCCATGTCAACAGCAGAACACCGGCAACCACGAGCATCAGGCCACCAACTGTTACAACAGATGGACGCTCGCCCAGGATGATGACTGCCATCAATGTCGAAAGCATTGGTCCCGTCCCGCGAGCAAGCGGGTACACGAGCGACAGATCTCCGACCAGATAGGCTCGCTGCAGAACCACAAAATACAACAGGTGCAGGAGAGCCGTGCCGCACATAAACAGGAATCCGAGTAAACCAATGTCCGGTCTTTGAGTCAGATACAGTACCAGACCGACAGGACAGAGAATCACTGAAGAAACAGCCGTGAACAGCCAGACAAAAACAGCTCCGCCACCGGCGCGTTTGGCGAGCAGGTTCCAGGTGGCATGCATAAATGCAGATGTCAGGATCAGTACGACAGCAGTGACGGTCAACAGTCGACTTTCTCTTGAACGCCTGCAAACGCAGTGAAAATTGGGGGAGTCAGGAAGTCATTGCTGATGTTGCTGCCGCACGCTGTTTTGGGTGATGTTAACACCACAGATAAATTGGCGAATCAACCCGCAAACGTCTGACTTGCTCCGTCAACGCGGATAATCTGTCCACTGACAAAACGGGCAGCGTCTGTTGCCAGAAATCCGACAACAGAAGCGACTTCGTCCGGACGTCCGTATCTGTCAAGAGTGCCTTCTGTGACAAGACGATCGTCATCGATTTCATGGATGAGCAAAAATCGTTCCGTGACAGTCCCGCCAGGCGCGACGCAATTCACAGGAATATTATGGGGACGGAGCTGTTCAGCCAGACTGCGAGTCCACGCGTGCACGCCAGCTTTGGCCACGCTGTAAATGGAGCCTGCGGGCCTTCCGACGCAGCCCGCAATGCTGCCGATTGTAATGATGCGTCCCTGTTTTTTGGCGATCATTTCGGGGGCAACTTCCCGGCAGCAAAGCATCGTGCCCAGCAGATTTCGGTCCATAACGCTTTTGAGATCATCAACAGAGATTGTCAGGCAGTCATCATTTGCGGGTCTGCCCCCGATTCCTTCACTCGTTCCCCCGGCACCAATATCACCTCCGGCGCAACAAACGAGAATATCAATGTTTTGCCACTTGTGACGGATCTCCCCGGCAACTCGCTGCATCTCAGCTTCACTGGTTACGTCGCCCCATGTTGGCATGACGTTTGCGCCGGTTGCTGCAGCAATTTCCGACGCAAGTTCTTCCATTGTGCCACCTTCGTCGAACGTACGTGGACTGTCAGGACGGCTGCCGTGAATCGCCACGTTTGCCCCTAGTCTTGCCAGTTCCTCCGCCATGACCCGGCCCAGGCCACGTGAAGATCCTGTCACCCACGCCACGCGGGATGTCAGTGGTTTGTTACTGTCCGGCATTGATTTCACTTTCTGTTTCGGAGTTATCAGCAAAGACTTCGTACTGTATCATTCGCGTCAGGATTGCTTCTTGGGAGCACCCCAAAACTGAGATTTATGCGGCGCCCGATACGTCACGTTCAATTCGGGTGTCAGCAGTCGTTGATGGTCCTGAATCCGTGAATCGAGGCAGCGGTCAAGGATGCCGCTCACCAGCAAAGTTCGCTCGACAGGATAAGGAGGGCGGCCGGTCAGAATCATCTCTTCGACTCTATTCATCAGGCACGCCGAATAGGTTACGTTTGGTTTTGTCGGGAGCTGGAACTGCAGTGACTGTACTTCCGGAATGTCACGAAGTCTGGCCGCGAACGTGAAGTCTCTGACCGCCCCGCTGAGCATCAGCAGTGTCGCCCGAAAACCGTCATTGTATTCAATGAAATAAGCGGAGGGGGTTTCGACAAGCGTTTCGAGTTCACCACTGTGTGTCAGGTCCTGTGGCCTGCCATCACTCAGTCCAATACCGCTTCGCGAATCGGAACGAGCCAGGGCGCCTTCCAGCAGGCGTCTCGACCAGCGGCCATCCTTGCCGGCTTGCCAAACCTCGTCACCTTCAATCATCTGGACGGCTTTCACACCGGTTTCACCACCACGGCGACGCTCAACCATACATTGCATCGCTTCCAGTGCATGAAAATCCATGGCGTCTGAGCCTCCGTTGCCAACCATGAGCGCATCTTCAATCTCACAATCCAGCGGGAATTCGATCGGAGGAATTCGAAACGTGACAGGAAGCGATGACCCGGCAAGAAAAGGAAACCTGAGTTCCTTTGAAGTTTCAACCATCTTTTGAGCCTTCGCATAACTCCACGAAAGATGCTTGTCATTGAAAACCGGAACTGCCCGGCCGTCTTTCCTGAAAACGTCGACGATCTGTTCGAAGAATTCGTAACGAGGATAAAGCTTTTGTCCCTTTTCGTTGTCGGCATAGTTCCCTTGTTCACCGATCAGCAGCACGGCATCAACGGCCAGGTGATCCGTTCCGCATCGCAGTGCTTCTGCGATGTCGGGGTAAACGACGAATCCGTATTGAGCTGCTTTCTCCGCACTCAAATCAGTCTGGGGACGCTGGTCAACGTACGCGCTCACCACGTCCATTTCCGGCCGATGCCATCTGCCATTGAGCGGATAACCATTCAGGAACCGTTCACTCATGTGATTCGCATGACTTCGCCAGCTCCAAAACGTGGTAATGACGGCCAGTTTTCTTCTCGGCTGGTCTTTCATTATGTTCTCCGAAATGTTGATTCCTTGCCTGGCCGGTAGTTGATTGCCAGATGCGGCGTTTCCAGACGTTTTTGCCCCAGCCACAACGATTCAATTCCGGCCGCAGTCAGACCGGTTGTTAGCAGCGTTCGTTCCACCGGATACGGTGGTTGGCCGGTGAGGATCATGTTTTCCATATGGTGACTGAGCGGATTGAAAAAATTGGGCTGCATATCGTGGCCCGAACCCAGGTAAAACAAAAGTGAAAAAGGTTCGCTTTGATTCTTCAGTCTGGCCGCAACCGTGATGTCTGAAACAAGTCCTTCCATCAGTAACATGGTCGCTCGCAAACCGTCCGCGTACTCGAATCGATAGGCAATCGGATCTGAGGCCGTCAGTCGCGGCAGGTCTTCTCTTCGAGGATAGGTGTGGCGTGAATTTTCGTGCACTGGCTGGAGCGACTGACTGCGGCACAGGCAGGCCTCGAAAAGCGTCGGATCCCAGCCACCATCTTCCCAGGATCCTGAATCCAGTGCTTCCCAGACACTGTCTCCCCGCAATGCATGAATCCAGACAACTCCTGATTCCCCTCCTCGGCGCCGTTCCGCCAAACACTGCATCCCTTCGAGCGAATGAATATCGTATCCATCGATGCCACCGACTCCGACGCTGACAATCTCTTCGATTTCGGCTTCCCATGGCATGTCGATGGAGGGAATCCGCCTGCACACCGGCAACGATGAACCCGCGAACATGGGAAAGCCCAGTTCATGGCTTGTCCTGACCATGTTTTGAGCCCACTCCCAGTTCCAGGACAGATGTTTGTCGCAGAAAACCGGAACGCTGCGGCCACTCTTTCGGAAAACGTCGACGGTCTGATCAAAAAATTCATAGCGAGGCCACAGGGTCTGTCCTTTCTCATTCATCGGGTATTTTCCGTGTTCTGCAATCAGCAGGACGCCGTCCACAGCCAGTTGGTTTCCTCCCAGTGTGAGCGCTTCGCCGACATTGGGATAGAGATTCAAATCAGGGTAGCGGGTAACACGTTCGCGACTGAGGTCACTCTCAGGAAACTGATCGACATACAGCGATACGACGTCCACATCCGGATAATGCCAGCGACTTTCCCAGCCGTATCCTCCAAGAAACCGATCGACAATATTCTGGCCGTGTGAGTACTTGCGATATTCGGTGACAAGGGCGGCGATCTGCGGTCGTTTTCCGGACGAATGACTGGCTTTCGTTGCAGCGCCACTGGTCAGTCCCCAGACGACCGATGCCGGGACGGTGGCCAATACGTCGCGTCGCGAAACGTTTGTGTTGGGGCTAACCGGGCGATTTGTGTTGTCTGCCATGTTTCTCACTCTCAATTTTGTGAGTCAGTGGGAATTCGACTGAGTGTCTGAAACGGGTGATTTCACACAGTCTTCAGGGATTTTTGACGGGTTTGTGTTCAACAGGAGTATCGACCGCCAAAACACTCCACGAGACCGGACCGGATTCGAATGTACCGACACCACCGAGCGTTCCATCGCTCTCTATGCGGTACGCCGCAATTTTTCCGCTGCTTTCGCCGGCAGCGTAAAGGAAGCGTCCACGGGATTCGATTGTGAATGAACGCGGCGTCTTTTCTGTGGGGGTCTGGCCGAGAGAAGTGATTCGACCGGAATTTTGGTCGATGGCAAATCCCGCGATGCTGTCATGGCCTCGATTACTAACATACACGAATCGTCCGTCCGGAGTCATTTCGCAGCGTGCGGTGGCGTTTTGTGAACCGTCTACACCTTCAGGAAGAGTGCTCATCGACTGTATTTTTTTCAATGTTGCCTGAGTTCGGTCCACTTTAAATACTCCGACACTGTCGCCGGCTTCGTTGCTCACATAGGCCCACCGGTCTGACGGATGAAGCATGATATGACGAGGATGGTCTTCATTGGCCGTGCTGACAAATGGCGGGCTGCTGGCGGTCAGGTAACCCGTCTGAGGATTGAATTGAAACTGGAAAATCCGGTTGGCCCCGGTGTGCGACACGAACACCATCTGATTCGATTTGTCCAGTGCAATCCCATGCGCTTTTTCCGCGGTTGCAATGGTCTGCATCGCCGTGTTGCTGATTGACCCATGCCGGCCCAGCGTATGGACGGTGATTTTATTTGATTGATAGTAAGCAGTGATCAGGAAGCGGCCGTTACGATCAGGCAGCAAATAGGCCGGGTCCTCACCACCGTCAACCACGCTGATGGGATCCAGTTGCCCGTTTGCCGGATCGATGCGGAAACTCGCCAGTTGCCCGGTCGATCGAAACGAAGCGAACAGTGTTTTGCGATCCGGCGATACACACAGGATCGCTGGTTCCGCAGGACAGGTTATTTCACTTCGACGGGTCAGCGTCCCGAATTCCGTATCTCGTTCGAACGTCACGATCCGGCGTTCCTGCAGGAGGGACACAAACAGCCAGGAACCGGATTCCGGTTCGGCGCCGTACAGTGTGCAGGTCAGCCACAAGACTGAGGTGATCATCTTTAAAGACAAAGACATTGTTCGACGTTCCGGTTTCCGGTCGAGACAGCCAGTTCGAAATCACCACGACCGGGCAGGCAGCGCATTAATTCGGGAGTTCAGAGAATCACGACAAACATTTTGAAGTTGTGAGAAATCATGTGGCCATATTGAATCGCGAGGGTTTTGGCTTCCATGTCGTCTTAAATGGTGTCGTACCGTCCACCATTATCGACAAACGAAACGGCCATTACCAAAGTGGTCAACGACACGTCCGAGACGTGCTAGAACACGTTTGTGACTTGAAACGCGTCCCTTCACTCTGTGAATGATCTTCTGCAACATCATGCTAATTCGTTGAGTCAGGTGAATTCAAGGGACAGAAGATACGTGAATGTGTCAAGCAGAGACGGGTAGATGTTTCACAGTGTGAACTGTTTGTGGATTAGTCCAAACGCCACAAATTGCGGACAGGTCGGCATGCCTGCTGATCGCGCAGCACCGAGAGTCATGCTGGTTGACATTTGGTTCGGAACGCCCGTGATCGTTGTTCACCGGGAATCGGGCTGATCAATCCGCATCTCAACGGCACGTGGTTCGTGAGGGCAGACCTTTGATTATTCCGGTGACGGAACTTAGCTGTGGTACCGCCATTGCCCTTCAACTCTTGATAATTTTAATCAATCCATCAAAGATGGATCAGACTTCAGGCATGTGCCAATGCGAAGTCGAGGTCGTCATGTTTCAACTTCGGTGTCCCTTCGGGCGAATTCTGCGTGAAGCTGATCCAAGAAGTGAGTCTGGAATATCGCGGCGTTACGTCGGACAAGGTCTATGAGGTGGACTTGTGCGAGGTCGGCCCCGAACAGTTTGTCGTGAATTTTCGGTGTGGCCACCGTGGCTCAACTCTGCGTGAGGGAACCAAAACACCGACATCTGTCAGCAAGGCCGATGCCTTACGGGTGTTCAATGAACTGGTAATCTCCAGAGAAAAAAAAGGATATGGACGCCGGGGTTCATCAGTTGATGAGGTGCGTGCGCGGGACGATGCTGTTCTTCGCTGTCTTGCGTCCGGTCACACCGCGACCGGACGGTGGTCACGATCCCGAGCAGTCTGGCGCTGCGGCGAGCTTCAGCTCTGTCAGGCCGAGTCACGGCTGAATGATCTCATTGGTTCCGGCGATGCGATGCTCGACTACTGCATCGCATGGGCACTCGGCCAGTGCGGTTCGGCTGAAAGCGTTGATTCCCTGCGACGAATGGAATCAACGCACGATGCGCCAGCTGTTCGTCGAATTGCAGCAGTCTCACTGCTTGAGGTGCTGGATGGGGCCGATCTTCAGGACGCGATCACTGAGTGTATAGACCAGTTGCCGGAACCACTGCGCCACCTTGCCAGAAACGGACCGGCGGATGATTTTTCCGAGGAACTGAATCGTGTGGTTGTCGAGGCGGGACGTGAGGCAAGCTATGTGCTTGATATTGTTTATCTGATCGACAATGCACATGTTCGACCGGCACTCCTGGAATTACTGCGTACGGCTCGATGTGATCCGGGGGTGTTTGATCGTGTTCGTCATATTTTCAAAGCGGCAGAACTGCGACGGGATGCAGAAGTCTTCGGAATCGTTGCTCGTCAATTTGAACCGATTTCTTCAAAATTTGCGACGCTGGGACGCTGTCATGATCCTGTGAGTGAATTGTTGACAACAGAAGAAAACTCCCGTCAGTCGTATGGTCGGCAAACTCGAAAATATCTGAGGAAGCGAGTATGGCGTACACTGCAGCGAATCGCGGATTCGAAACAGTCCTGCGATTACACATATCTTGCAGCCGGTGTTCTCCAGGCATTTAGTGATGATGATGCCCTGCCGGTAAGGCAGGAACGTCGATGCCGCGGGGGACTTCACACTCGATCTCATCAGTTCGATTCTGTTCATTTTGACCAGTACGCGAAGTATTTTGTGTTCAATAGAATCCTGTATGGCAACAGCCGCCGCTTTGCGTCCGATCCAACGGGACTCAGATTTCGCTGTGTTCCTCCGTTTGAGCCTGGAAACGATGTTCCACACGAACGTGAAGAAGCATATCCGGAATTGTGGGACCAGCACCCTGAGTCTGTGCTGGAGTTGCTCTTTCGAAGCCGCTGCGAGCCTGTACACCAGTTCGGAGTCAAAGTGCTTCGTGATGCGAACGATTTCAGCAGGAATCTTGACGCTGAAGATCTGTTTGCGCTGTTGAAGTCACCGTATGACGTCACAAATTGTTTCAGCTTTGAATTGGCGGTGTCCCGTTACGATCCTGACGCCCCTGATTTTCGACTGGTCTGCGCGCTGGCCAACTGTGCCTGCCAAGAAGCTCGCGACCAGGCGTTTGAATGGATTGATGCTGACGTGGCTGATTTCTTCCAGTCCACTGGTCTCGTGGTGGCTCTGGTGTCTGGTCCACATGCAGACACACGGAGGTTTGTCCGCGACCGGTTTCGAAATGTTGCGTTGCCGGAAAGGACAATGCAGATCATTGCTGGTCGTTTAATGGTACAGCTGCATGAATTCGATCTGAAGGATTATCCGGTTGTGGCAGATATGGTTGAGACACTGTTGTTGGTGTGCGGACCTCATTTGCGACAGGTTGGTGATGAAGTTATTCGGGAATTACTTGATCACGTTTCTCCGGAAGTTCAGCGATTTGCGGGTGACCTGGTCCTTTGCCATGAGACATTTTCCAGTCACCCTCCTGATGACGTGATCAGGAGACTGATTGAATCAGACCATGAAACTGTCCGCGAAATTGGTGTGCGAATCATTGGACAGTTACCTGATCACATTTTGTTAGACAGTGTGAAATTTCTGACTGGTCTCACCAGACATGAGGCGGCAGATATCCGAATTGCAATACGTCCAACAGTTCGTCGATTGAGTGAATCAAGTCCGGAATTCGGGGAACGCTTTGCGCGGCGGTTAATCGATGCTCTGCTGACTCCCGGTGCCGCCAGCGGTGTGCCAACACACACCGCTGGAATTTTGCGAGAAGATCTGCGCGACTATCTGGCTCACATTGAATCCGATGTCGTCTTGACGTTGCTTCAGTCACGTTCGATTCCGGCGCAGGAAATCGGAAGTTTGCTGCTGGCAACGAATGTCAGTTCTGTGGATCTCAGTGTCAACGAAATTGTTAGACTCGCCAGTCACGAAATTCGGGCGGTGCGTGAATCGGCGTGGAAGATGTTTGAGGACAATATTCCAGGAATGCTGGCGGAATCGGAAGACGCGGTAAAGATTGTCGACTCCCGCCAGGAAGACACGCGTCTGTTCGCATTCACGTTTTTGTGTGAAAACTTTTCAAAGGCCGGGATAATATCACCGGACGTCCTGATCCACATTTGTAACAGCGTTCACTCAGATGTGCAGCAACTCGGCAGATCGATGGTCACGCGGATGTTCGAGCGGGGACATGGCGAGGAATATCTTGTCAAACTCAGTGAACATCCTTCCGGGGATATGCAACTGTTCGCGTTCGGCCTCCTGGAAGAATATTTCTCTGACAGCTCTGATTGGCTGCTGCAACTGCTGCCGTTCTTTATCGCGGTTCTGTCTCGCGGCAACTGTGGGCGTGTTGCCAGGGTTCGAGCACTGACACTTCTGCGTCAGGAAGCCATGAAAGACGAATTGTCAGCCCGCGCTGTTACGGAGATCCTCTCGCATATGCCGGCTACAGCCGTTATTGCGGATCATGCAGGTGCCGTCGAACTATTGCTTGATATTCAGATGACCTGGCCGGAAATCGCCACACCACTGACTGTCAAACGTGTGGGGGGGCAAAGTGAAGTTTAGTTATTCGTGTCAAAAGGACAGCCAGGTTGCAGATGGTGCATTACGAACAGAAGAATCGTTCAACCTCAATACTCGTCGGACGCCGACTATGTTTCAGGGCCGGTTCCGCAGGAACATTGTGTTTTTTTGAAGCAATCAGCGTGTTGCACGACAAAGGACCGTACTGCGTACAGACAGGTGCCCGTACAGCAGGACGAAATCGACTGGGGAACCATTGCTGCTCAACAGAAGGATCAACCGTCCCGACCGATGCGCTGCACACTGGAAATTAGACCATAAACACTCAGAATAGAGAGATTCCGCGCGGAGTGATTCGGTGAGTGAGCCTTGCAACCCGGGTGGCGGATCGCCGTCCATGCAACCAGCTTTGAACCGCGTCACTGGTCCACTTGTGACTGTGCCGAGCAATGCCACCGTGTGCCGATTCCGGTGTCGATTCCGTGAATCGAATCAGCACACGGAGGCAGCCCGGCTTGAGTTGAGCGGACCAGTCCTGAGAGCCTTTCGAAGGGAAATCTCACAGTCCACTCCGCGTGGTTTTTCGACATCCGATGACAGCACGTGAGGAAATCTACGACCGCATCCGCAATTCATCGAAAGATGAGTTCATACTCGAAGAAATGATTCGTCTTGGGTTTTGGTCCCGTGATTCAAAGAAGCAGGTAGATTCGGCGGAAAAGATTCGGCGCGAGGACGAATTGAAGCGACAGCTTGGGGCACTGACCAGCGAAAATGTGTATTCGGGAAATGCGGATGTTCTAAAGAAACAGATCCGTAAACAGCGATTGGACGACTCAAGCGGCAGCAGGTACGCCACGAAAGAACGCCGTTTTCAGCAAAAGAATCAACCGGCGGGTGTATGGGGTGAACGCAAAAAATCTGAGGTCCTCTATCTGGGTGACGGTGTTTCGACATCGCTTAGTCAACTTGAAGGCGACGCAGCAGTACTCAGTGAAAATGGCCTGCCTTTGCTGAATACTGTCGCAGATCTTGCACGTCAAATGGATCTCTCCGTTGGAGAACTTCGCTGGTTGTCTTTTCATCGTCGCGTGGCGACAGATACGCATTATCAGAGGTTCGGTGTTCCAAAAAAGACTGGCGGCATTCGAACGATTTCAGTACCCAGACCCCGACTCAAACGGGTGCAGCAGTGGATTCTGCGGAATATCATCGAGAACGTTGATCTCCATCAATCTGCTCACGGATTTCGGAGAGGCCGTTCCATCGTCACGAATGCCAGCCCACACGTAAATTCGGACGTTGTCATCAACGTGGACATCATGGACTTCTTTCCAACCGTGACGTTTCCCCGGATTCGTGGTGTTTTCAGGCACCTTGGCTATTCTGGTCATCTCGCGACGGTTCTGGCGCTGCTTTGTTCAGAACCCGACCGTACGGAAGTGGAATTGGACAAACGCTCATACTTTGTGGCAAGAACTGAACGCCGTTTGCCACAGGGTGCTCCGACCAGCCCGGGAATTACCAATATCATTTGTCGTGGTCTGGATACGCGTCTCAACAGTATCGCGGAGCGGCTGGGTTTTCGTTACACCCGCTATGCTGATGACATTACGTTTTCCGGCTCCGGCGAGGCGATCACCATGGCCGGTCGTGTCTTGCGACAAATTCGACATGTTGTTGAAAATGAAGGCTTCGTGCTCCACCCGAACAAGACGCGTGTTCTGCGAAAATCACGCCGTCAGGAAGTAACCGGGCTGGTTGTCAATGACAGAATCAGCGTGCGACGAGATCTGCTTCGAAGCTTTCGGGCTACTTTGTTTCACATTGAGCGAGATGGACCTGTCGGAAAGTACTGGGGGCTGTCCGGCAATGTCATGCTGTCTATCGAAGGTTTTGCAAATTTTGTGGCGATGGTCGATGCCGACAAAGGTGCACGATTTCAGGAACGAGTACGAACGCTGCAGGAGCGTTACGGCCGGGGTGAGTTGAAGGGTGTGGTTCGTGAACGATGGCAGCCGCGAGAAAAACCGGATGGATCGGGGGCGACGGATCAGTATGGTAATTCGGGCACAGAGAATTCTAAGCAAAATGAGCATTCAATCGGGAACGTAGTGCGACAGAGACGGTGGTGGCAGTTCTGGAAATACTGGTCGTTTCTTTCTGAGGCTGCTGAGGATTAATGTGATCATCATCGAAGTACAAACCGGCGAATTTGGAGCGTCAAATCCCGGTTTGGCAGATGACTCCGTAACAGTGGATTTATGTCCCCCGCTCTTCAGAAGAAATCGCTTCCAGCAAGCATTTGGGGAAAATGTCCAGCGCAGACTTAACGAACCAGTTACGCTTCGGGGAAGTGTTCAGGTTACCGAGGTCCGGTCCCCCTCTTCTTCATACCTGTACCATTACAGGCCCTCGGCTGTTTGCCATCCGGTTGCATCAATGCGTTTCAGTTCCTCTTCGATCGAATCTCCCTGATAAAAGGAAAACCAGCCACGGAGTCGCTGAGACTCGCCCGGAGCACAATCCGGGAATTTTCCATCACTGTGCATGCACGGACAGGGCGGATTGAACCAGGTACTGTGGCACGGCGTCCATGCTGTGATAATCCAGTGGTTACGTTTCGAAGACCGTCGTGCAATGTATGGCGCCGACTCAATGATGTGTTCCTTCTCCGGATAAGCAAACTCCGGAGCCCCCTTTAGCATGATGCAGTTCTGCACACGCAACTCGCTGAGATGTTCCTCCGATCCATTACTGAGCCACATTTCCATTTGCAGCGATTCACGGGTGGGTACAACCTTTGTGCCGAAAACGACGTTGTTCGGAAGTGTGCGTTCCATCAGCAGAGAACCGTCTGCCTGCTGCTCCCACTCCAGTGTTTCCAGTGGCAGATCCTGTTTTGTCCACATCGTTCCGATGTGAGTATGCGCCAGATACAGCAATCCATGTGTTGCCTCGTTGCTGCGGCGGATGGCTTCCGGAATATCCAGCACGAAGTAGTTATGTTGATCCCACGGGTCGAAAACGCTGATTTTTGTATCGCGTTGTGGACGCACAGCTCCGTCCAGGAAACTGATTCGCGGATGACGGCCGCCGGGATAGGGGAGCGTGAGCAGTGGCTGATTTGCATCGCGTTTCGGTCGTGTCTCGGGACGTATGTCAAATCGTTTGAGTGCTGAGGTCACTTCTTCCGCAGTGAATCCGGTTGCTGTTCGAACTTCAGCTATTGTGTATCGATGATGCCAGACCATATTTTGCAGCCATGCTTTGAGGTCTGTATCACTTTCAGGCCTGCGGAAATTGTGGTTTGGTATTCCGGATTCGATCAATCGACGGCGGTCATTGATCACAAACTCCGGATCAGTCGGTCTGATTTCCGGATCCACGAATCGGGTGAGATCGCGCAGCGCAATGACAGTGAAGTCATTTTCAGCCAGGTAATTCATGTACAGCCGAAATCTGTCCTCCGGAGTATTCACCCAGGAATGTGCCGTGTCGGGTGCCCCGTGAAACTGCAGGACGGCGACGCGGCCGAACGCCGCCTGTTTAACGGCTTTCCTGAAGTCGTCGAGCGTCCAGTCAGGCCGGGCGTCTCCTGCAGAAGGAATCAACAACGGGTGATCCAGGCCAGGTTCATAGGCGATCCCCTGCCCGCGATCATAAGGATATTCGGGTGCTCCGCCCCGTCGGGCAAACGTGATTCCAAGTTCCCGGAGAATCGGTAATGCCGCAGGGTCGATGCCGTTCGCCGGATACGCAAACGATGTCGTGCGCGGGATGCCATATTCCATGCATCGAGTGTTGATTGCTTCGATCTGTTCCGTCAGCTGCTCGAGATTTTCAGGTCTGTCCGGCCGCAGGGACATGTGGTCACGAGTATGATTACCGATCTCGAAACCATCTCGATGCAGTTGCGCTATTTCTTCCCAGGTCATGTAGTCCTTCTTGTTGGTTGTGAAGTCGAATCCTTCTGTGATGAAGAAGGTCGCACCGAATCCGTATTTCAACAGGGTTTCCCGCACCACTGTGAAATGTGACTTCACAGAATCGTCAAACGTCAGGACGACCAGTTTGTCAGTGATCGGTTCGAGTGCAATCGCCGGAATTGCCGTTAGACAGACAGACGCCGTCAACAGGAATCGGTGCATCATGATATTTATTCGCGCAGAGAGATGTGATGTCCGTCTCGATTTCGTTGCCAACATGCAGCGTTTATCAGGCCACGTCGCGCGTAAATTCAAACATCGGAGTCGACAAATAACGTTCACCTGAATCAGGCAGAACAACGACAATTGTTTTGTCAGCGCTTTCGGGACGTTCAGCAACTTTGATTGCAGCCGCCAGAGCGGCTCCACTGCTGATCCCACAGATAATGCCTTCTTCACGCGCGATACGTGGTGCCATTTCGATAGCTTCCTCACCGGACACCTGGACGACATCGTCAACCAGTGAGACATCGAGATTGTCGGGGATGAATCCAGCGCCAATTCCCTGGATCGGGTGTTTGCCAGGTTCTCCTCCTGAGATGACCGGACTGGTCGTGGGTTCCACGGCAATGGAGGTGATCGATAGATTCTTTTCCTGTTTTAGAAACCGGGACACCCCGGTAATTGTCCCACCTGTGCCGACACCGGCGACGAAGATATCAATTACGCCTTCTGTATCCTGAAAAATTTCCGGTCCAGTGGTCTTGAAGTGTATTGCAGGATTCGATGGATTACTGAACTGCTGTGGCATATAGAAATTGTCCTGAGCGGCCAGCTCTTCTGCTTTGCTGATGGCACCCTTCATACCGTCAGCTCCAGGTGTGAGTACCAGGTTAGCCCCGAATGCTCGCAACATTTGCCGACGTTCCAGCGACATCGTGTCTGGCATTGTCAGCGTCAATTGATAGCCGCGAGCGGCACAAACAAAAGCCAGTGCGATACCCGTATTTCCACTGGTTGGTTCAACGACCTGCATGCCTGACTTGAGTCGACCATTTTCTTCTGCATCCCAGATCATCGATGCTCCGATGCGGCATTTGACGCTGTATGCCGGATTACGGCCCTCGATTTTTGCCAGTACGGTTGCTTTGGTGTGACTTGCGAGCCGGTTAATCTGTACCAGTGGTGAGCGGCCGATTGACTGGGTGTTGTCTTTCAGAACGGGCATTCCGTTGTACCTTTCGATCAGACAGAGTTTTCGCTCAGAAATTCCTGAGTTTGCAACTGTTGTGTACCAAATTCGAGCGTTTTCGCTAAGTCCTGTCCGCGATTCGTTACAGGAGTCGGTCAGAATTTTCTGTCTGCAGGGAGGTAGATTTACGTGTCATGAACGAACCGCTGTCGGATGATCATGAGAATTGCACAAACGCCGGCCTTCGAGACTCGAAAGCGATCGGTTGGCACCTTATTAACAAACTTTCCGGCGATTGCGGCGTTGTGATCGTGACTTCTGTCTCTTTGTGTCCCCGCGTTTTTATGCACCGACTTTATTCTTTGTTGTTTCCAGCGGCCGTTCTGCTGTCGCTGATTGGCGTGATGCCGGATCAACGGCTCGCGGAATCACAGTCCGGTATGTCGCTGGTGTCGGCAACTCACGGATTTTCCAGTGAATCCAGTGAGGTTACAGCCGGTGGTATGAGTGGACCGGAGAGTGAACCAGCGGTGGCTGATCGGAGTCAGTCGGTCGGCGACAGCACCTCGTATATGTTTATTCTGTCAGTGTATTGTTTGCTCATTGTAGCGGCATCATTGATAGGAGGCTGGCTGCCATCACTGATCCAGCTTACCCACACACGAATGCAGACGATTGTGAGTTTCGTCGGCGGTCTGATGCTGGGCACTGCGGTCTTTCACCTGATCCCGCATGCCTTTAACCAGCTGCGCCGCATCGATGACACGATGCTGTGGGTCATGTGCGGAATTCTGTTGATGTTCTTCCTGATTCGTACATTCCACTTTCACAATCATGGAATTGCTGAGGAAGCTCAGGAGGATGCCTGTGACCCGTGTGTACAGGATCATTCACACAGTCACGGTCATGTTCATTCGCATCCGCAGGCACATCAACTCAGCTGGGTCGGCATCCTGGTCGGTCTCAGTATCCACACGATGCTGGACGGAATTGCGCTGGGCAGTGCTGTTGATGCGGACAGTCTTTCGCTGCTCCCTGGGATCGGAGTGTTTCTTGCGGTACTCCTGCACAAACCCCTGGATGCCGTGTCCATCGCCACACTGATGGCAGTTGGTGGCTGGACCAGGAAACAAATATACGCTGTGAACGCAGGTTTCGCTCTGATGTGTCCTGTGGGAGCAGGCTTGTTCCTGATGGGTATCAGACGTTTTCCTGGTCTTCAGCAGGAATTTGCCGGAGCAGCGATGGCGTTTTCAGCAGGCGTTTTTCTCTGCATCGCATTGAGTGACCTGCTTCCTGAAATGGAATTCCATTCGCACCATCGTTTGCGACTTTCGGTTGTTCTGTGCCTTGGGATTTTCAGCGCGTGGGCAATTCGGCACGTCCACGGGTAGCTCTGTTTGCATGAAGACGTGCGAGTTAGATTGCCCGCAGGACTGCAGATGCACTTTGACCTCGGGCCGTACGATTCACTGAGACGGCTGTACGATTTCGGACCATCTGAGGGCCGTCTTTCACGACATTAACACGACAACGTGGATCCGGCACCTCGTAGTTCAACGTGGCCGGTACTTCGCCGTATCGTATTGCCAGCACTGTTCCGGCCAGTTCAACAGCTCCAGCACCTGCGTCGAAATGTCCTGTATAGCTCTTCATCGCTGTGACCGGAATTCGAGAAACCTGGTCACCCAAAGCGAGGTGATAGGCGCGAGCTTCGACAATGTCATCGGCCTGAGTGCTCTTACCCTGTGCATTTATGTGACCAATTTCTTCCGGTCGAATGCCGGCACGCCGCATTCCTGATTCGATGGCTTTGACGAGCCCCAGACCAGTGGATTCGTTGGTGACACCGCGACCATCACAGCCAGCGCCGACACCAATGACTTCGGCGTAGATGTCTGCTCCACGACTCACCGCATGTTCGTAGCGTTCCACAATGCACGTGGCAGCACCTTCGCCGACCACAGCTCCATCCCGTTCAAAATCGAAAGGTCGACAGGCTCGGGAGGGATCATCAGAACGCTGTGACAGACCTTCAAATCTATGAAATTTGGCAATGTCGACGGGGTGAATATTTGAGCTGCAGGCACCTACAATCATTGCATCGGCCCGGTCCGCTTCAATAATTCGTACTGCTTCGGCCAGCGCCAGCAGCGCTGACGCATCCCGAGATGTGATCGTATTATTGGGCCCCTGGGCATTGTGGTCGATCGAAACGTGGCATGCAGGCATGTTTGGCAACTGACGCAGAAGCCATAATGGGGCGATCTGACCGAGACCGTCCTCACCCCAGCGGGTCATATTGATCTCGTTGCCTCCCTCGCGACACGCTTCAACAGCAGCCGCCAGCTCTCCTGGGTGTGTCGTCATTCGTCCTGCACCGAAATTGACACCGAGTCGAAGTGGATCGATATCTCCGGACATCAACCCTGCGTCCGTCATCGCCTGACGGGCCGATGCCACGCCGAGCTGCATATCGCGGGTCATGACCTTCAGAAACTTTCGATCCCGCAGATGTTGAACGGGATCGAAGTCCTGCACTTCCGCTCCAAATGCTGACGGCAGATTATCGTGAGGGATCGAGAGAAAATCGATCCCGCTACGACTCTCTTTTAGACTCGTCCAGAATGCGTCTTTGCCAATGCCGACAGGAGATACAACTCCCAACCCAGTGATGACAATGCGAGCACCATCCCGCGCAGCCATGGAAACCCCCAATTCGTGGGTCGCTGCTATCGCATCCTGGACAGTCAACGACGACCCGATTTAAGAAATTCACCAAAATCCCTGCTCGGTTACACCTGACCCGCATCCCAAAAGCAAAGGATCAGCCGGTTTGCGATCTCCTGAATCCTGCGACCCCATCCGGAAAAACAGTCATATTTGGTTTGGTTTTGATTCCACTGTCACCCAAAGACATTGGAACCGAGAACACGAGAAACTGAAAGACAGTTTCACCATCGCAGTCCAACTCAAACACTCCGACTGAAATTACAGAATTTAACGCAAATCGCGTCAAGATCGGATATTCAGATTCACAGCACCACGGGAACCCAGCTTCTCATACCACTGTAGCTTCCGGCAATTCATGCGAACAAGCCGAGCGGCAGATGTAATCATACCCATGTTGAACAACCGACCCAATTGTTCCACTTATTCCGGACCAGTTGCAATAGCTGTTCTACGATCTCTTGGTAGATTCTCACCTGTCATACCCCAGAAATTCTCAGATTCTCCAGTATCGTACTGTGAGTCTTGTGAGGAATGCGGCGTTCCCTTCTGTGATGCCTTTTCTTGCGTTTAAGTTTGAAATGGTCCCATGAAAACAGCCGCGATCTGGTTAACGCTGTTCTGCTTTATTCGCACGGGCAATAGCTGGGTGAATATGAAGCATTTTTTATGTATTTAAATCAGGGAAAGAGGGGTATTCCTGCTATCAGACTCCTTCTCTGATGGTGATGAAAAGTGGAGCATTCCCGGCAGTTTGCGAGGGGCGTGCTGATGGAGGTGGGTTGACCGGCAACGTGGATCTCGTGTGTAAGCGTAGTGTGGATTATGGGTTGACTGGGTCCCAACGGGGCATGATTGCAGATTTGGACAGGAATACGGTGGGTAACCAGTCGGTGCTGGTCGATGGCCAAACGGGCGTGGTGTGGATTGCGCACTCGGTCAGTCCGGGAGAGGAATTGGAGGAGGCGATCACGCGAGGAAAAACGAAAGACTCCACCTGTGTCTTCGTGACGCACAGCAAAGATGAGGGGCCGACGCGGAGCATGCGCGCGACCTTTTTTACGGCAATGAAACGTACCGGCTGCACGTGGAATGCCGGCACACTGCTACTGCGCCGTGGTGACAGCCAATATTCCAGTCTGGCCCTTCTTGCCAACGGTCAGGTGGCGCACATTACGACTGCTGGGCGAAAGCAAACTACCAATTGTACTTCACTACGTTCGGCATTGACGCGGCTCGGTAACTCAATAACCCGCACCATTGATCTCGTACTGTCACTCAGCGTTTGCAGTGGTCGAGCGACTGTCAGGGGAAGCTATTATCGCTCGTAATCTTTTCGATTACGGTGAGGTTATGCCTTGTTTCCGAACCGGTTGAAGAGATGCCAATCCGAGGCCAGCCTGATGACAGTCTGCTACGCAGGCTGACTGCTGTTTCGGTTCATCAGCCAGATCAGGACAGGACTGGCGACGTAAACTGAACTGTAAGTACCAACCAGAATTCCCAGAGTCAGACAGAAGGCAAATCCGTGAATCCCCTCTCCTCCGATGACATAGAGGATCCCTACAACAATAAATGTCGTCAGTGATGTCAACAATGTTCGAGACAGTGTCTGATTGAGCGACGTGTTAACAATCTCCGCCGTAAGGTCCGGATTTTTACCGCGTACTTCACGAATTCGGTCGAACACAACAATCGTATCGTTCAGCGAGTAGCCAACAATGGTCAGAAAAGCAGCAACCATCGGCAGGTTGATACGGAAGTCAATCAGCATCAGACTTCTGCCAATGGGATGACCACCGGCCCAGGAAGCCACTGCCACCATACCCAGTACGATCAGGACGTCGTGAGTCAGAGCAACAACGGCAGCCAGGCCAAATGTGATCCGTTGAAAGCGAAACCAGATGTATCCAACGATCGCAATTAAGCTCACGATGATTGCCATGATTGCGGACTGCTTCATTTCGCTGGCCACAGCGCTGGCAAATGTATTGACTTCATCAAACAGCGGGCTCGATTTCAGTCTGGACTGCATATCGGAAAGAACGCTCTCCAAATCATCCGAGGATACTACGTCCAGTGTGCGTACCGTTACCTTGTCGAATTTTCGGACACTCTGCGCAGTTGCTTCCATGCCGCTGCCTGAGAGTCCGGAAATGTCGAACAGTGACGATGCATCTTCGAATTGGTTGCCGTCCGACGAATTGAGTGTCTGCAGTGTTGATTCAAGGTTGTCACGAATCGTTCCCTCAGCGACTTCGGCTGAGAATGTGATAACCGAGGCAGAACCGCCGTTGAACCGACGATTTTGACTGGCTTCCAGTGAATCGTCACCTTCTGCAAAATCCACGGTCTTCACAGGGGTAAAGCTCATCGTCACTTTACGCAGTTGCATCGCGTCCGTCGCCTCGAACGCCGTGTTGACTTTCTGACTCACACGGTCCTCAGCCGACAATTTCGACGCTCTGGTCTCCTCAGAATCCGTCTCCGAAGTTCTCAGGCGAAAATGCATTCCGGCCTGACCTGCTTCTTCGCCGGCGAGCGTCAGGCGTTCGACCGTGAAATTCTCTTCAAACTGCTTACTCAGAACATCTCGGACTGCATCGGTTTCAGCCACCTCTTCCAGCTGGAACGTCACCATCGTCCCTCCGGTGAAATCAATATCGTAATTCCTGGCGCCACGTGTAAAAAATGCGGTCAAGCCAATTCCAATCAGGACCACAGACAGCATTGCAGCGACAACACGTTTGCCAACAAAGTCCCAGTTGGTTTCGCCGACGAAGCTGAACATCGCCAGTTTTTTGATCCAGCGTTTCTTTTCAGCAATGTCAAAGATCGTACGGCTCACAAACAGTGCTGTGAACATACTCATCACGATACCGATGAACAGAGTGACGGCAAAACCACGTACCTGATCGGTACCGATCATGAACAGGATCACTGCCGTCAGCAGTGTCGTCAGATTGGCATCGATAATCGTGGAAAGCGCTTTGGAGAATCCATTGCGAATAGCCATTCGGAGGCTCGAACCTCGTCGTTGCTCCTCACGAATTCGCTCGAAGATTAAAACATTCGCGTCCACTGCCATGCCGATCGTCAGCACGAGTCCCGCCAGTCCGGGAAGCGTGAATGTGGCTTCGATGAGCATCATTGTTGACAGGACCAGCACCAGGTTCATGATCAGGCAGAGAATCGCAATCAATCCGGCGGCACGGTAGTACAGGAGCATGAAGCCGACGACAGAGACCGCAGCAATCATGATCGCCTGAATTCCCTTGTTCCGAACATCTTCGCCAAGTGTTGGATCGACAGTCGCTTCGCTCAGCGGCTTGGGATTAATGGGAACTTCCAGAGCACCAGCGTTCAGGACACTGGTCAGCTCGCGGGCTTCGTCCGGCGTGAAGTCACCTGTAATCTGGCCACTGGATGTAATCGTGTCACGGATCGCCGGGGCGCTTTGAACGTGTCCGTCAAGCACAATTGCCAGACCTCGCTCCGGATGCCCGGCGCGAGGCTTATGACGCCCGGTGAGCTGACCAAACAGGTAAGCTCCCTGCTGGTTGAATCGGAATGTGACCATCTGCGTCCCGTTGTCAGGGTTAAGTGCAGTTCCGGCAGATGTCAGATACTTTCCGCTGACCCGCTGTTCTTTCGGGTCTACCAGCAAAAGATATTCTTGCGTTTCATACTCTTCCATGCCGGTTTCGGTCGGTCGTTCGGCCTTGACGCTGCGCCGCACGGCGTCGCTTCGTTGCAGGAACTGTGGTTCATTGTTTTTGAGGTAGGCCGGCATCCATCTGGCCTCCACGTTACCACTTGCTGGGTTTCGCAGATCTTTAGTAGCGTTATCCAGTTTTTCCGCCCTGACCACGATATCTTGGTCTTCTTGATGGTGGGCAGTGATGTAGAATTCAAGGGTCCCGAGGCGGACAATCTTGGCTTTGATTGCGTCAACGGTTGCCGGATCCTTTCCGGGGACAATGACTTCAATTCGATCGGCGCCCACCCGCCGGACGGTGATCTCTTCCTGACCGGACGGATTGATCCGGATCCCCACTGCTCCGACCATCTTGTCCATGAGAGCGTCCGTGATTGGTTTTTCTTCCGAATGCTCTACCTCGTAAACCAGGTTTGCGCCACCGGCCAGATCAATGCCGAGTCTGAGTATTTCGTCAAGCGGCTTATCGCCGGACCAGGCGAGTGCCAACGGTGCGACGGCGATTGACAGAGCGAGGAGACATGCACTAATTCGTCCGGCGTACTCCTTCATTTTCAGCGCCTGGGCAATGACAACGCCAAGAAACACTGGCAGTCCAAGAATCAGGATGACCTTTAGGAAAACCAGGGCTGCCGCGACAGCGTCACTAACACCGCTGCCTGCAGCATTCGTGGCCTCACCGGCCACAGCCCCAACATCCGGAGCATTTTCCGCGACCTTGCTGACCGCGTTCGTAACCGCATCTGTAGCGGTCTCGGAAGCCTGTATTGCCAGTGTGAACAACGCGTTCCATGGGTTGATCATCGACGATTATTCCTGATGTGGCCGGCGAGGGATGCCGGGTGATGGATGTCACGACATTCTGCCGTAACATTCTGAATTCATTTGTATAAATTCATCTGTGTAACTCTGATCGAATGCGGCTGCTACTTTCCTGCGTCTTTCCTGTCGATGTGCAGCTCCTGAATACTGTTCCGCGTGAATCTGATCCGTGTGTTATCGTCAGTTTTTAGTGTTACGCGGTCCTCAGAGACCTCAGCAACTGTGCCGATGATGCCGCCAACAGTGACGACCTTGTCATTCTTTTTCAAATTGGCCAGCAGCTGCTCGTGCAGCTGACGTTTTTCTTTCTGCGCTTTCACCTGCGGTCGCATGATGATGAAGTAGAAAACGATGCCGATAACAACCATCGGGATCAGCGACACCAGCGGATTTGGCTGTCCGGCGCCCGACGCACCTCCGTCACCGTTTTCAGCGGCACCCACATCGCCGACTTGTGCGATAGTCAGGAAGTCATTCAGACCCACGATGAATCGATTCCAACTCATTGTTTTCACCAATCGAGTCCGAACGGACCAGAAATTCATGTGTGAAGAACACTTCGGAACGCGGCAAATTCTTCACTGGATCATGGGATTGTCATCAGGCGGAGCATTGCCCGAATATGTCGCCTGCCAATACGACTGATCTCCTGCCCGTGACACGACTTCTGCAAAAACGCGAATCTTAGGTCTGCCTGTTCCACTGGGCAAGGTGATTCGCCCTGAACTCAGTCACTGTACCGCTGTTTACTGCAATTCGGAGTTCACGCACCAGCTTCTGGTAAAACGCGGTGTTATGGAGAGACAACAGGATGGGACCCAGCATTTCCCCGGCGATAAACAGATGTCTGAGATAAGCTCTGGAATATCGCCGACAGGCAGTGCAGCAACATTCTGAGTCCAGCGGCGTCTCGTCTCTCGCATGGATCGCATTCCGCAGGCGAATCGCTCCAGTGCTGGTGAATGCCATTGCGTTGCGCCCGTGACGCGTTGGCATTACACAGTCAAAAAGATCGATTCCTCGGCTGACTGCTTCAATCAGATCCGTGGGCGTTCCAACCCCCATCAGATATCTGGGTCGGTCGTCCGGAAGCTGTGGCACAGTAAAATCCAGCGTTCTGTACATGTCAGAGGGTGGTTCGCCGACACTTAATCCGCCGACGGCATATCCAGGGAAGTTGAGAGGAACCAGTCCTGCAGCCGATCGTATCCGCAGAGCTTCATCGGTACCGCCCTGAACAATTCCAAACAGGGCCTGGTCGGTTCTTTTTTGGGCATCTCGACATCGCTGAGCCCACAGTGTTGTCCTGTCCACTGCCGTCCGCAGCCGTTCCGGAGAGTCATCAGCCGGAGCACATTCGTCCAGGCACATAATGCAGTCGGCCCCCAGATCCTCCTGAATCCGGATAGCCCGTTCTGGTGATAATTCCAGCAGGCTGCCATCGATATGCGATCGGAAGACGGCTTTCTCATCGTCGAGTTGTCGAAGCTGAGCAAGGCTGAAAACCTGAAATCCGCCGCTGTCAGTGAGAATCGGGCCGTCCCAGTCCATGAAACGGTGCAGTCCCCCAAGGTCACGCACCAGTTCGGAACCTGGGCGCAATGCCAAATGGTAGGTGTTTGCCAGCACCATTTGAACACCGACCAGTCGAAGCTGTTCCGGCAGCAGGCCTTTTACTGTGCCCAAAGTGCCAACCGGCATGAATGCCGGAGTTTCGACTTTACCATGAGGCGTCGACCACCGGCCGGCGCGTGCAGAGGTGCCGGAATCGACAGCTTCCAGTTCGAATGAAAATGCACTGGCCACAGAGTTGAGGATGCAGGGTGGTGGATTGAAGGCCGAGAGTTCCGGATGCAGAGTGGCAATTCCAAACGAGACCGGACAAAACTTTATGGGCTGCCGGTTTGCAGAGACTCCTGTCTGCTGTCCCGCGTCAGCAAAGAAACGATGATCAGAGTCACAAATCCCAGGGGAATCGTAACGATGCCCGGCTGGGTAAACGGTGTGTAACCTCCCGAATCAATGCCGTAAACCTTCTGAAATGTGTCTGCACTGAGCAGAATCCAGCCCAGCGATGACGTCATCCCTGTGATGATTGCCGCGATCACGCCCTGCCGGGTTGCACCCCGCCAAAACAGAATCATAATCAACGCAGGCAGATTGGCCGATGCTGCAACACTGAATGCCCAGCCAACAAGGTAGCTGACATTCAGTCCTTTGAAGACAATCCCCAGTACGATTGCAATTCCACCGACAAAGACAGAAGCGATTTTGGCCACCCGTACCTGTTGTGCATCCGTCAGAGGATGACTGCGAAAATTGTTGACGAGGTCGTGGGTGACGGCACCGGCGGAGGCCAGAATCAATCCGCTCACCGTCCCGAGGACCGTTGTGAACGCGATCGCAGAGATTGCAGCGAACAGCCAGGTGTTCATGCTTCTCGCCAGCAGAGGGGCTGCCATATTGGAATTCGTAACATCCATGGCACCGCTGGTCATTGCTCCCAAACCAAGATAAAGCGTCAGTATGTAAAAGAATCCAATACTGGCGATGCCGACGATCGTGCTTTTCCGAGCACTCTGCTCATCCTTGACTGTGTAATAACGAATCAGGATGTGTGGCAGCGACGCTGTGCCGCAAAAAAGGGCCAGCATCAACGAGATGAAATTCAGCCTTCCCCAAAAATTCGTGCCGCGGATTCCTGCAAATCGTGGATGTTCGCCGGGACGGAGGATATGGCTGCCCGGAGTTTCCTTCTGATAATAGACTGTTGTTGTTGTATCGTCAGAGACTTTCACAGTCTTGCTGCGCCACAGCACAACTTTACTATTCTGGAGGATGCTGAAAAATGAACCCAGACCGACGGGGCCGGTTGATTTCTGTTCATTCGGAAGTTGGCTGATAAATCCGACGGGATGCAGTTCGGCTTCTCCCTTTTTTGTGCCCAGCGTTTCACCGTTGACGAGGTCAGGCTGACCGGTCTGTTTTGTGATGCTTTGTGCTTCCACAACATTGACCGATTCCACACCGTTTTCGGACTCAAGGAACCAGTACGTAATCCGATCCGAGTCAGCGTCCTTAAGCCGCAGGAATTCCGGTGAATCTTTCCAGGCTCCTTCCGGCTTCACGATTCGCCGACCACCTAATTCAGGAATCGGTACGTCATATGATTTGAGAACAGAGCGTGGTGCTTTCCATGTCGTGAATTGGTAACCGTCTTCACCACCACTTTTGACTTCGAATCCACGGTCAAGAATGAGCCAGGTGAGAATTGCGCTGAAAATGACCAGCAGTGACCCCTTCAGAAACTGCACCCATGTGGTCGACACCATTCCGGCTGTCACCACAATCATGATCACCACGGCACCAACCAACAGGACTCCCTGCCAGTGTTCAAACCCCAGCAGCGGTTGTACGAGGACTCCGGCACCGACCATCTGGGGAATCAGATAAAAGATGCTGACCGCCAGAGTACTGATACCGGCTGCGGTGCGAATTCCTCGCGAATTGAATCTGGCATCGAGTGCATCGGCGAACGTGAACTTGCCGAGTCGCTTCATTGGTTCGGCAACAACAAACAGCGCGACAATCCAGCCGGCCAGATATCCGATTGAGTACAGGAATCCGTCATAGCCGTAGAACGCAATCATTCCACAGATGCCGAGGAACGAAGCAGCCGACAGATAATCGCCTGCAAACGCGATGCCGTTCACGAACCACGGAATTTCACCGTGCGCTGCGAAATACCCAGCCGATGATTTTGCTTTTCGACCGAGCCAGAAACTGAGTCCAAGTGTGAATCCCACAAACAGAAAGAACAGGACAACTGCTTCCGATGCCGCTTCGTAAATCACACGGCACCTCCTTGATTTTCGGAGTTCGTCTGCTTGTCGCGCTGTCCGGCAAGAAACCCGTACACGATGGAAAGTACGAAGGCGATGATGATCAGGGTAAATCCATAAAGGATCGCCAGATTCAAGCCAGCCAGCGGAGTCCAGTCCATGAATTGAGGAGCTGCGGCGTTGATCAGTACAAAGCCGGTGTAGATCACCAGGTAGACGCAGAACAGCGTCAGCCCGAGCGGATTGCTGCGTGTTTCCATCAAGGGGTTCCGGAGGTGGTGATTGTCGAGCCAAGCAGCATAGGACAAACGCTCACGAATCGCGAGCACCGTCATTTTACGGGGCATTCGAAAGTGGCGTAATATCATGCAGCGAACGACGAGTCTATTCCTGCAGACGAATTGCGAAAGGTACTCCACCTGAATGTCTTTTGACGCACATCGGGATTCATGCAGAGCCGTTGGCCATGTGATTTGTCGCAGGATCCAAAAAAATGGTTATGACCGATTTGTCAAATCTAAGAACAGGAGTCATGACTTCCGTTGATCGGCAAATCTGAACTCTTATGACTGTGGCTATGATTACGAACCTCCAAAACGATCCTTTGAGGATGCACGACGCGGTCGCATTACGTTAAGACAGAATCGACCACCTGGCCGTGGACATCGGTGAGGCGGAAGTCCCGTCCCTGGTAACGATAGGTGAGTTGTTCATGATCAATCCCCATCAGATGGAGAATGGTCGCCTGCAGGTCATGGACGTGTACGGGGTTTTCGACTGGCATGTAGCCGAGTTCATCCGTTTTACCGTAGGAATAACCACGCTTCACGCCAGCGCCAGCCAGCCAGACCGTAAACGCGTGCTGATGGTGATCGCGGCCGATGTAGATCTGACTGCGACCTTCAGCCATGGGTGTGCGTCCGAATTCACCTCCCCACACAACCAGTGTGTCCTCGAGCAATCCACGTTGCTTCAGGTCGATGATCAGCGCGGCCGTTGCCTGATCCGTTTGTTGACAACGTTCCACGAAACTGTAGCGCAGGCTTTCACCTCGATCCTGTCCGTGTGAGTCCCAGCCCCAGTGATAAAGCTGGACAAAACGGACACCACTTTCTACCAGCCTTCGGGCCAGCAGGCAGTTGTTGGCGAAGGACCTCCGTCCTGGCTCGATTCCGTACAGTTTATGGATGTATTCAGGTTCCCGATCCATCGCCATTAATTCCGGAACACTGCGCTGCATCCTGTAGGCAAGTTCGAATTGTTCAATTCTCGTTCTGATTGCGGGATTTCCAACTGACCGAAGTCTCAGTTCATTCAGCGCTCGAATTCGGTCAATTGTCATCCGGCGCTGCCGATGACTCATCCCTTTCGGATCGTTGAGGTAAAGGACGGGATCTCCCTGTGATCGCAGCCGTACTCCCTGGTGAATGCCGGGCAGAAAACCATTACCCCACAGAGACGTGCCGCCGCTTGGCCCGCGTTTGCCGGACATCAGTACCACGAACGCCGGCAAATCCTGATTTTCGGTGCCCAGACCGTAGGACAGCCAGGCTCCCATACTGGGACGACCCAGAATGGGTGAGCCGGTTTGCATGAACAACTGTGCCGGAGCATGATTGAATTGATCTGTCTGCATTGACTTCACAAAGCAGAGGTCGTCAGCAATTCCGGCAAGGTGAGGAACATGCTCAGACATCGTGGCACCGCACTGACCATGACGACCGAATTTGAACGGTGTGCCCAGGAGTTTGGGATGTCCCTTAATGAACGCGAATCGCTGTCCTTCATGGAATTCGGCAGGACACAACTGGCCGTCCAGCGCTGACAGTTTCGGTTTATAATCAAACAGATCCAGCTGGGACGGTCCTCCCGCCATGTGGAGGTAGATGATACGCTTGGCCCGTGCCGGAAACTCGCTTCTCTGTGGCACTGTCGGATTTGGCGGTGCCGTCAGCGGTGTTCCAAATGTGTCATTCCCCATTAACGATGACAGTGCTGCCGCGCCCATACCAGTCGGGCAGTTCGACAGGAACCAGCGTCGAGTATTTTCAAGCAGGCTGAATCGGTCCATGCTTAGTACTTTGTTAATGTTTCGTCCAGGTTCAGCAACACGTTTCCGACGACCGCCCAGGCCGCCAGTTCGACCGCTGTGACGCTGGTCGGCATTGCATCGGACGCGTCGCTGTCAGAAAAGATTCGTGCCGCCGTTGGATCGTGTGTGTAGATGTCGACGTTTTCATAGTAAAGTTCGCTGAGTTGATCGATTTCCTCCGATGTTGGCTGTCGAGCGACGCACAGCTGGAAACCGTAGGCTGCCTTTTGACGGACATCTCCTTCGATCTGTGTAGCCATCCGGCGTCCGAGCGCCGCGGCGCACTGGACGAACACCGGATCATTGAGCGTTACTAAAGCCTGTAACGGAGTATTAGTTCGCGGTCGACGTTCTACACAGACATTACGGCGCGGCGCGTCGAACGTGATCATCGAAGGATAGGGGGCCGTGCGTTTCCACCATGTGTACAGCGCCCGTCGATACTGCTGGCCGTTTGTACTGAGTTCCCACTGTGTGCCGTAACTGTGTATCTGCTCAAAGACACCTGGTGGCTGATAAGGAAACACACCTGGGCCGCCAGCCTGCCGGGTCAACAGTCCGCTCACAGCGAGCGCGTTGTCGCGAATCATTTCTGCATCCATCCGGAATACCGGACCGCGGGAAAACAGTCGATTGTTCGGATCAATCCGGAGCCGATCCCGTGTTGCGGTTGATGACTGGCGGTATGTCGCCGAAGTGACGATTTGCTTTTGCATCGCCTGGAGATTCCAGCGGCGAGACATGAATTCAGTGGCCAGATAATCGAGCAGCATGGGGTGGGACGGCGGTGAACACTGAATCCCAAGATCTTCGCTCGTTTCCACGATTCCTTTGCCGAAGAGCAGTGCCCAAATTCGGTTCATTGTCACTCGTGCCACGAGAGGATTGTCCGTTCGCATGAGCCATCGCGCCAGCCCCAGTCGATTGAATTCTTCTTTTTCCCGCCAGGTGTGCCACACGGCAGGAACGTTTGGGCGGACCAGTTCACCAGGATCCAGGAAGCTGCCACGAACCAAAATACGGGTCTCGCGCGGTTCGTCGTTCTCGATCATGACCAGTGTGGAGGAAGACGCTGATTTCTTTTCCAGCGTCTGAATTTCCTTTCGAACTGAGGCGAGTGCCGGAGCGATCGATCGGAAGTAGTTCGCCAGTTGACGGCGCTGGACTTCGGTGCGTTGGGTCCTCGGTATGTTCAGTAACGCGAATGTCGGTAATGGGGCAATTTTTTCTTCGGCCAGTTCTTCAGGATTGTCGTGTGAAAACGCCCACAATCGGAACCGGCCAACGCCGTGACCAGCTGACGGTGAATCGTGGAGCATCCGAATGCGCAGAACCGATCCTTCCGGGATCTTGCAGGTTTGACTGGCAACAAACGTCGCATGTGCCTCTTTTTGATTCGTACACCATTGGGTGTCTTGCTCGTTGTCAATAACACCGGTGATCCTGTTGCCACCTGCTTCGTAGCTGGCGGTCGCTGACCGCAGGGGCACCGGTTGCCACTTTTCCTGGCTGGTGGGGTCGGTGTAGGCCACCTGAATACCACCAAGACCAAAGTTGCCAGTGTTTTGGTCTCGGCCGGGACCACCATGAGGAAGCATTTCATGCCTGAGGACCTCGATGCCGATACCCGACAAATAACAAGCCGATGCCGGAAATGATATTTCATAGACGTCGTGATCGGGATTCTTTCCACCGGCCAGAATCGAACGATCATCAAGCAATTGAAGATCAGCGCCACGGAGCGATTTTATGTCGGTTGGTACAATGATTCGCCACTGATTGCTGGTTACGGATTCGGCTTCCCAGCGGAGTTGCTGGGTATCAAGCTTCGGATTGTTGCCTGCGTACACCCTTCGCAACTCTGTTAGCCGAGCTCTGTATTTTGCGATGGATGAACGGACCAGTGGGCTGGTCGCGTTGATCATGCCTCGATTCGCATCCGAATCCGCTGAGTTGTTGAAGAATGCGTACAACTGAAAGTAATCACGCTGGCTGAACGGGTCATACTTGTGGTCATGGCACTGGGCACAGCCCATCGTGGTTCCCATCCATACGGTCATCGTCGTATTCACACGATCAATTACTGATTCAACGCGGAACTGTTCGGGATCGGTGCCTGCTTCGTAGCAGAACGGTGTATTGCGATGGAATCCGGTCGCAATCCGCTCATTGTCGGTACAATTCGGCAGCAGATCACCGGCGAGTTGTTCGATTGTGAACTGATCAAATGCGAGACCTCGATGGAACGCGTCGATCACCCAGTCGCGATAGAGCCAGATGTTTCGCGTACCGTCACTCTCGTAGCCGTGCGTATCAGCGTAACGGGCCAGGTCGAGCCACCACGCCGTCATCCGTTCGGCGTATTCCTCGGTCCGGAGCAGTCGATCAACGACCGTCGCGTAGGCGTCATCAGACGGGTCGGTGACAAACGCAGTTACCTCTTCAGGTGTTGGCGGTAAACCCGTCAGATCCAGTGTCACGCGACGAATCAGCGTGCGCATGTCGGCGGGCGGTGACGGCGCCAGTCCTTCCTGTTCAAGCCGACGAAGAACAAAGGTATCGATCTCATTCTCAGGCCATTCGTTGTTCCGAACTTCAGGCAGGGCCGGCCGCTGTGGCACAACATAAGCCCAGTGCGAACTTTCTGATTGTTCGGCAGTGAGACCAGTGGTCGGAGTACTGAGAATTGCAATGGACAGCACAAGTGCAGACAAAACTCGACAGTTGCGCATGTCGCAAAAACATCGTTGGGGTTTGGGCCGTTCATTCCCGCTGTTTGCGGACCGTATTTGTACTGTCGCCGTGGTCATTGACGCGTCTCGGTATCAATTACTATGTGTGAGATCCATTTTTGCGTTAACGATTCAGTTGCTGTCTGATCCTGCTGCTCAGTGGCCTCAGCGGTTTTTACTCTACCCGGTTCCCGGATCCATTCAAATCCCATCAGGCCGCAGACAAGCGAGTTGTCCGAACCGAGGTGCACATCGATGATTTACCGGTATCCGCAGTACACCGAAGGAATCAGGAACACTCGATCAGCGTTGCCCTTTTCGGCCACCTGACTATCTGCATGCGGCCATGGACTCTGTTGTCGGGATGAAGTGGTGGTTCGTTTTATGCGCAGGGCAGTGTGACGGCGTCAGCGGTGTGACGCAAAATCCGGTCCGTCCGCTATCCTGATACACATCGATTCTACAGGATGTGGATCACACATGGTGATATAGAAAGAGTTCAGCATACGAGCAACTGGACCGTTTCTCTGCGGCTGGTTCAGTTATAAGTCCTCATCTGAGTCGAGCAACAACGACTGGAAATGTTGTTATCAAGTGAACTCGATGACCGATTCTGCTGACAGGAAATATCTGCCCACACTGAGCGATGGGATTGCTCGTTGCTGGTGGGGATGTGAATACGATGACTATTGGCGATAGCACGAAAAATAATGCGGGCGCCCTGTCTCAGACATCCGTTGTTTCAAAGATTGGTCGATTTGCAGAGAAGAATCAGCGACCGCAACCCGACAAATCAGTTGACGGCAGCCGGATAGCGGCGTCCGACAGACCACGGCGGAATTGCCTCCGGTTCCCGCGGCAATCCACGCAGAAGTCTCTGCTCAGCAGCCCGACGTTCGATCGTACGTGGCGTTGTAAAGTCCCGTGGGCGTGCACCAAGTGATGGCCCAATGGCAGGGTCGAAAAATGGGTCGGATTGTTCGTATGAAGCGCGCTCCGCGATTGGATGCGGGCGGAAGAAACTGGGCAACCGGGTATTCTGTGGTGTAATACAACCAGTCGTTGCGCAACAGGATACTGATGCAGCCAGACACAGCAGCCGAAAAGAGCGGAGTTGACTGGACGTGGGGCTCACGTGATGTGTCGTTCGCTTATAAACAGGGTAAGTCCATCAGGCAGTCATTGATGCACGCCGAAGCATGATCATCACGAATCAACGAACTGGGGTTGTAGCGGCGATCATGGATTAACGGCAAGACGAGATTGGCAGAATCTGCCGGTGTGAAGCGGCAGATTCTGCCAATCTTTCAGCGTGTGATCGGATGCACGGCCGAATGGTTCGTTTCTTGGTGGCGATGGTTGAGAATTCGCTTTGACACGGACATTGAAAACTCTTATGTTTTCGGCCCCCGTACAAAACAGCGAACGGATTTGCTGAGCTGCGGGGGCTGAAGCGGTATTGCCATGGATGGCATTGGCCGCTTTTTTCATGCATTATCGCTGTTCTTCAGGTTCTGGTCATGGAGCCTGCTGTGCGTCCTGCGTTAGCAGCCCCGAGCGGTCCTCTTGAGTCGAACTGACTGCTGCCGAAGTCCGATCTGAACCACTTCCGGACGGAGGAACGGCGAATTTTTCGGTCGCTGTACTGGAAATTCTGCAGGCGACTAAAAATTGCGGGCATTGGTGTCCAGCTGTTTCTGGATCCGGTCGTGAGTGCAGGCTTCGTTAAGCAATTGTGGGTAGTCGATTGAATCGCAGACGAGTGCGAAATAAACCCGTGGCTTGTTCATTGTGAGCAGAATATTGCGTTCAATCTGGTGCAGGAAATACGGTTGACGGATCACGAAGAGTTACAGGTGTTTGCATACGTGGTACCGAGCGATATCTGCTGTGTGATTGTGGATACTGCTGGTCGGATAATCTTGCAGAATTCTGTGACTTGTGACTGTGTTATAGGTGTTGATCCGTGCCAGTCGGGCATTCGTGGAATGCGTTGAATGATGTTTTGCCGGTCGATAAATGTGTCAGATACTGTCTCAGAGCCAGACGGTCGGAGGGATTGGAATGCCTGGTCCGATAATTCACCATTCCGGTGTCGTCCACGCAGGTTTTTAGCAGTCAGGTCGCATGCCGAATATTCGATTCGTTCGAGCGGTCTTGTGGCCTGCATATGTCTTCCCGCCCAGATCTCTGTCTGACTGGAAAGATTGAAAACGGCGATCCTGGCAACAGTTGCTGATCCCATCGCGATCATGCGACTCATCAGAACTTCCCTGAGATGTTTCCGGGTTATGTTGTGTTGTCGTTCCTGGCAGTCGAGTACTCACGCTTGTCATTGAACGGCGGAAAGATAGCGGAACAATCGTCGGAATGACGGTGACGTATGTCATGGAGCCATGCGGCCGGTGGAAAAACTGGCACGACATCGACACCAGTGGATTGTCCAGGGATTAAAGGGCCTGATGGGTTGTGCAGGGAGATCTGATTGGCCAAAGTCTGTTCCTGCTGATCCGGTCTGCCCTGATCATTGAAATATGAGATCCGACGAGTGATACAACCGATGCAAGTACTGAACAGCATTGTTGCCGGCGTTGCTATGCCGGAGTCTCGGCCATGGGATACGGCCAGCGTAGATCCTGCGACCAGGACTGCTGTTCACCAGGCGTTTCATCTGGCGTCTTCGATGGGCATTCCTCTTCAACTTGTCACGGTTCTGGAAAAACCGGAAGCGGGATTTTTCGGTTCGAGTGCTGATGCCGACAAGCAGGCCGTCCTGGATCGACAGGATGCGGATCAGGTGCTGGCTGATCTGAATTCGGACTACGCAAATCTTAATGTCCGGGTTTCAAACAAAGTTGTATTTGGCCAACCCTGGTTTGAAATCATGCGGGTGGCTGAGTCGTCGTGCCGGACGCTGATCGTTTGCGGCACACGAAATTCAAGTTCTGTCAGTCGTCTTCTGTTTGGTACGACCGGAGTCAGATTACTCCGCAATGCGTCGGGCCCGGTCTGGCTCGTGAAACCTCGGAACGACAACGATGCAGTTCTGGATGTGCTGGCGGCGACGGACCTGTCAGAGGTCGGTATAGACGTGATCGCTGCTGGTGTGGCGTTAGGAAACGGAATACCTGTACGGTTGAGTGTGATGCATGTAGTGGACACATTTTGCGATCGGCAGGTGGCTCGTGCAGGTGCATCTGAAGAAGAAATTTTGAAGTGGCGTCATCAGGTCAAAGCTGATGCAGAAGTGCAACTGCAGGGGCAACTGGCGGAAACCGATTTTCGAACACTGTCCAACGGCGTACGTACACAGTTGACGGAGGGGGTTGCCGACACATGTATTTTGTCTGCCATCGAAGAACTTGACATCGATTTACTGATCATGGCCAGCTCTGGCCGGGGAGGCATCCCAGGAGTGCTCTTTGGCAATACGGCGGAACGACTGCTGTCCGAACTTCCATGTTCGCTGCTGACTGTGAAACCGGACGACTTTATCTGTCCGATTGATCTGAGCTGAGGTTTGAGTCCCAAATACCTGAAAGTTGGCTGCAATCGTGGATGCATGACGTGTCTGCGGTCACGCACATGCTGAACGTGTGATTCAGAGAGCTATAGAAAATCACCGAGATGAATTCGGCGGCGAATAAACATGTTTGATCTTCTGGCGATTCAACAGGCGTTGAAGCAGTTTGAATTTGATGGCTGGCTGCTCTGTGACTTTCGCGGAAGCAATCTACTGGCGCGTCGAATTCTCGATATTCCGGAAGACATGATCGCCTCCCGACGATACTGCTGTTTTATTCCTGCCAGCGGTGAACCACAAAAAATCGTGCACCGCATCGAAAGTGGCGTGCTGAATCACCTGCCCGGCGATACGAACATCTATCTCACGTGGCAGGAACTGGAGTCAGCTCTGAAAGCAGCAGTTTCCGATTGGCCTCGAATTGCAATGGAATATTCGGCTCGCAGTGCCAATCCGTACATTGGTCGAGTGGATGCAGGGACCGTCGAGATCGTGAAATCGTTCGGATGCAGTGTGGAGAGTTCCGGCGATCTGATTTCTCTGTTCGAAGCGACGCTCTCTGACGATCAGCTTGATGCTCATCTGACTGCATCAGTGGCTACCAACGAGGCCTTTGAACAGGCATGGCAGTTCATTGCAGACGGGATTCGGGCTCACAGCAGAGTTGAGGAACTGGAGGTGCAACAGGTCATTTTGCAGCATTTCAGTGACTGCGGATTGATCACCGATCATCCGCCGATTGTTGCGGTGAATACAAACGGAGGCAACCCGCACTATGAAACAGGATCCGGAGCCGTCACGGTGATTACGCCGGACAGTTTTGTGCTGATTGACATGTGGGCTCGCCACGACCACGACGATGGCATTTACAGCGATCTGACACGTTGCGGCTATACGGGAACCAATGTGCCGGAGTACTACCTTGATATTTTTCAAACGGTTGCTGCCGGCCGTGACGCGGGTATCGATTTTGTGCGTTCCGAACTGGCAGCAGGACGATCGCTTCAGGGATGGCAGGTGGATGACGTTGTTCGCGGGGTCATTGTCGATGCCGGTTATGGAGAGGCGTTCTGTCACCGGACCGGCCACAGCCTGGGTCGGGAAACCCACGGCAACGGGACTCATATCGACAATCTGGAAACACATGAAACCCGTCATATCCTGCCACGTACATTGTTCACGATAGAACCGGGTATCTATCTTCCTGAGTTTGGTATCCGCAGCGAAGTCAACGTGTTCATTCACGCAGATAATACGATCCAGGTGACGGGTGGTGAGATACAGCAGGAACCGCATCGGATCGTGTGATGAGGTCGTTTGCTGCTCCAAATATGGATTGCCGCTTCGTTCCTCGACAAATTGTCACTGCCGGAAACAAAGACACCAACTCTGCACACCGCGCATAACAAGAAGTCCGGTGCGCATCTGCGATCAGGCGTCGGCCACCGTCATTCGGTCCGTTGAATCTCGATTCCTGACAATACGGGTGTGCCTTCTTTCGAGTTCAGTTCGATCTGCAATTCATCCGCAATCATCACGTTTTCAAAGGTTTCTACGGCGAATCGATATTCCGGGGGGCCCGCAGGGTCGAGCATCATATCTTCATGAAGAGTCTTCCCCTGCAGCACGACATCGAATCGACGTTTGGTTGGCGGGGAACTCAGCGGTGTGCCAAAGAGAAGTCGAACCTGGTACGGATAGGGTGTCGGTTTGTCTGCATCGTCGGGTTGCGTTTCATTCGCATCAATGACCAGTCGGGCCGATTCTTCACCGCGTCCCTGTGACGCCATCGCTGTACGTTTTCCTGCTCCACGGATGAAAAACACGATCGAGTTACCGGGCTCCCAGTCTGGGCGACCAGTGACGGCTCGAATCAGCGGAGTGATGTCTGCAGTTCGTTGGGCGTCACCTGCATCACCGGATTTCTTCCATTCATCCGGCTGCCAGCCAACCTCCTGGCTTGTTTTTGGTCGAGACGTCAGGTCGTGTCGGTTGTTACTGAAGCGTTCCGCATGGCCGGAATCCTGAGCAGAAATCATCAGCGAGGTAGGTTCCGCTGACGGTTCGTCGCAAATGAACTGAATGTAAGCACTGCGGATGTCAGCTCCACTCGCCAGATTGATCTGATTGAATCTCATTCCGACCAGTTGAGTCTCTCCATCTTCAACGAGTTCCAGGTCTCCGCTGCCGGTGTGGACGTCACCGTTCTGTTTTTCTTCGGCGTCGTCATCTGTGTGATTAACCGGCAGACCTGAACTGAGATTGATTTCCTTCGTAAGCGTGAATCGAACAGAGACTTTTTGAACATTGTCCGCACCAGACGACAGAACCCATGATTTGTCATTCCGGCCAACGGAAGACGAATGATGACGAAAGAGTTCCGCATCATCATTCAGGGTGACGGAAAGAAGGGGAGACGGACCGGCGACTGGTGGGTATTCCAGCCACAGCACTCCGTCATCTGTCCGACGGTCACCAGGGGCGCCGATGTTGACCCCCACTCTGCTGAGCTGATCGAATTCGGTGTGATTCGTGGCTGTCGGATTGATGGTCCAGAATTCCAGCTCAGGCATATGGACGAGTGCCAGAGATGTCTGGTTCTGATAGGCACAACTGCACGTCCGAGTGTAGTCAGGTGCATTGAGAACACCATTGGCCACGACAAGATTGGACGTGCATCCGGACTTGAATCCGCCAAAATTACCCGTTCCGCTCTCACCAAGCAGATCATAAAATCCGGCGGCACCCGACCGGAATGTCAGCAGATGCTCGCTCGCAACGATGTTATTGCAACCGTAGGTTCTGGTCACTTTCCACGGTTGCTGCTCACCGGTCAGCGGATTCGCGACCATCTTTTGATGACCGTCTGTGATATGAAATGCTCCGGCCGAATCGGTATACGAATTCGCATTTGTAATGATCCAGTCGCCGTGCAGCATGCAGGGGCCGGCGTATTCGGTCGTGTCATTCTTCCACTTCAGCGTTCCATCATCAGCGTGAAAGACGGCCATTCCCCTCCCGATTTCCTCATAGAGTCGGTCGCTCGCAGCCGCACCTGCCTGGAGCAACAGATCATGTTTTTCGGAATATCCAAGCCAGGTACCGAACACCCCGTCGGTTATCTCCCATACCGTGTTGCCGGTCTCTGCATCAAACGCTGCAATACGATAGCTGTCCGCCCGCGAGGAACCACGTCGGCGCAGAGCCGCTTCGATGAGTTCCGGAGTCCTGTCAAGACAATAGATTCTGCCACCGCCGGCGATGATCCCATTGTGCCAGAAACTGTGTTTGGCGCTGACCTGCCATAAAATTGTACCTGAATGTCGATCAAATGCGACGAGTCCCAGACTGGCAGCCCGATCAAGGCTCTTGGAGCCAAACCCGGCTCGATTTCGTCGGAGACCGCGATCCGACTCGAGGTCCAGTTTGTTGCGATCTCGATAGTTGGCGTAGCCAAATCCTCCCAACAGCACATCTTCATAAACGCCAATGTAACCCCATTGTCGTTTGCCGCCTGATTCGTCCTGCGGAAGCTGAATTTCCTGAATTGTTACGCCGCTTGCGGGATCCATTATGTGGCAGCGACTGTCTTCCACAACATAGACGAGGTCGTCTGTAACGATGTAGTTTGTTCCCCGACCGTTGGCACCGGGAATATGGACCTGGTTGTATTTTGGATCGAGTGGGGTGTTGGTATATGTTTCATCGTAATAGACGTCGAAGGTGCCCAGATTCTCGAATTCTCGTTTCCACAGGACTCTGCCCGTATAGACATCGCGGGCGCTGAGACTGTTGATGCCTTCGATAAACAGTCGGCCTCCGGCAACCTGTTCGGGTGGTCCGTGTCCATGCCGGGGCAACACATCCATGTTGCTGCTTCCTCCAAACCACAGAATACCCAGCGGCAGCTTCACACGACGATCATCCGACTTAACAGTGTTAGCGATATCTCCGTACTGATGCGTCCAGTCGGCAGAGCCCGGAAGCCTTCCGGTACGGCGAATCATCACACTGTGATGAGTGACCGTCACTTCCGCCTGTTCAAGTTGCAGTCCTCGCACCAATTCTGCGAGCTGTTCCCTGTTGTTGTCCGCAATCAGGTGCATCACACCGCCGTACGGACGCACAGATTCGTATAATTCTGCGAACAGACCTACGGGAGCTGACGATGTCAGCTCCCGTCCGACGAATACCAGGTTCGCCGTGTATTTTGGAGCCCGATATGATACGGGCGATGCACAGTGTGCGGTCGTGCTGCCGTACAGACCTGCGGTATCAAGTAAACGTCGCAGCCGATCAATGTTTTGCTGATCCGGATCGATGATTGCCAGTTGTGTGAATGGTGAGTGTGCCGCGAGTGCATGAATCAGAGATTCGTTGGAGATACCGTACCAGTACGCATAACCTTCTGCGTCGACTGCCTGGATGAGATCGGAAATCACGTCCACGGCATCCGGTTGTGTATCGATCACAGCCAATTTCTGCGTTTGTGGTTCGATGGCTTTCTGGCTGTCCGCACCGAAAGCCAGGAGTGACCCCTGAATTGTTACCGCGAAGAGTTTTTCATCACCGGCCAGCAAACGCTCGACCTGTCCCTGTACAGGAATTGAGCCTGCTATGGTTGCCGGCTCTTCCCCGCCGGGCAAACGAATGACTGTGATAGATTCTTTGCCTGCCGCGTAGAGGTGATTACCGGCCCGAATCAGATCGCCCCGTCCGTCAGCTTCAATTTCCCAGATTATCTGGTCGTTCTGATCATAGGCGCGAATCACTGGGCTGTCTTCCGCGGATTCCGCGGAGTACACGATTCCGTCCACCAGAACGGGTTCGTGCGGCATGAAATCTGTTTTGAGGCCGCTGTTCAATTCGAAGGCGCGAGTTCCCTTCAGTCGGGTGTGAACGTAAAATCGCTGATTGTCGGCAACAACAAATGATCCGCCGGTTCCCTTGCCACCCGCGTTGATCTCAAAATACCGCAATTGTCCATTACTGCGCTGAAGCACTGCCGGAACCGATCGGCCACCAGGCACCACCAGGAACTCATTCGTTGCCACGAGCGCACCCTGAGGTGCGACGCCCGCGAATGACGGAGCGCTGTGCGGCTGTTTGATGTATTGCGCACCAGTACTGTCGTTCACCCACTGCACTTCACCGGTTGCAGCATCGAGAGCGTAGAGAAACGTTCCCATCATGGGCCAGATGCTGGCCGCAAAATAAACTGTCTGATCGCGAATCACAGGGCCACCACGGGCCGGCCATGCGGAGATGACACGGTGGTTTCCAATAACCTTTTGTTTTCCGGGGGCTCCCTGGAATTTCCAGACCATCGTTCCGGTAGCCGCTTCCACGCAATACAGGCAACCGTCATCGCTGCTGAAATAAACTTTGCCATCCCAGCCAGCCGCAGGAAGACGGACCGGACCATCAGTGAAGAACGACCACAGTTCATCGCCCGAATTTGAGTCGAACGCGGTCAGTTTGTCGCGATCGTTGAAGCCGACGAATACCCGGCCATCCATAACAATCGGTTCAAAAACGCGGTCGTATGTCATCAAATCCAGATTGAGTGGATCGTCCCACGCCTGAACCCGTTGCTCGAACTGGCGTGTCCACATGAGACGCAGTTCCGATGGCAGTGTTTCGCTGGATGATCCCGTCCTTTCGGGGTTCGCACGCCACATTGGCCAGTCCTCAGCGGGAACGCTGCAACTTAAAAATAATGTGGCAAGGAAATACACAGTGCCACGTGCCTGCTGAATCATTGAGAGGACCTCTTTGGACTGCCGGATGCACCGATTCCGTCTGTTGAAATGTCCGGGTTCTGACGGAGCAGATAAGATGAAAATACAGACAACGACGCGAACAGCGAGGTTATCGTGACAGGACGCGTTGAACAATCCAATAAACTTTTCAGAAGGTCAGGTTCGAATCTCACAGTTCCACCATGACTCGAAGTTCAAATCGATTCGGTGGGAACGGTTCGTAGCTCAGATTCCGCACTTCTGGTTTTCATCGAATGTTGTATTTGCTTGCGTGTCTGTTGTGAGTGACTAATCTGGCGATCCGAATGCGGCGCAGATTTGCGTTCATGGTCTCGCTGTGGCACTTCGCTGCGATGTCCGGATTTGGGAGTTGGATTTGGTGCGACATTATTCCATCTGTTTCACGATGACAGCTGTGCTGACCGTATCCTCCGCATTGGACGGCGATACAGTGCATCGCTCATCACAACCGGCCGACTCGTGTACTTTCTGTCGGACGACGGTGATACAAAAATTGTCCGTGTCAGGACGGCGTTCGAACTCGTTGCCAACAATCCACTGGACGAACTCTGCAGTGCGTCACCGGCAGTCAGCGGTGGACAGATTCTAATACGTGGTGACAAACACCTGTTTTGTATCGGAAAATCTGACGGTAACGGAGACTGATCGAAGTGATGAAGTACATCACACGGACTGTTGCAGGACGGTCTGTCCGTTATCCTGCATAAAGCCGGTCAGACCGGGGACGAGCGATGAAAGTGCACATGACGCCATTTCTCGTCTTTTCGATGCCAGACTCGAGTTTCTTCGAAATGATGTGTACGCGTCTCGCCGGAAGAGTTCACCTGCTGTACTAAACGCACATAGCTCACAATCGCCACCTCGGTTCCCAGCAGGCGAACGTGTGGTGATGCAATCGTTGTCTGCCCTGAATTGTTGCCGCCCAGTTCAAAGTAAAATTTGTGAAACGGCATCCCCTGCACCAGATGGCCGCGAGCTTCCGGTTCGAAACAACTTAACGACGGATCACACAATTCAGAATAGAGTGACCAGTCTCCACGGGAAATGGCGTCCAGAAGACGGCCAGTCAATTCGATCAGTTCGATTTCGTCAGGGCACATAGCGGATCCTGGCAGCATTGTCAGCGGATTTGGACGCCTATGATAAACAGCATACAGAAAGCAGATACTTATGATCTGACGTTTTCAGTAATTCTGCTGTTTCTGCACTTGCGAAACTATTTGCTCCGTGTCGATTGATGTGACCCATTACGAGTTTCCCAGTGCAGGCCACTTCTGAGCGACGTTTCGCCTGATTCCATGCAGTATTGCGGGCTCGGCGATCATCCCGTGCGCCATTTTGGGGTATTTACTCGATCAGGTGCCGCAGAAAATCCAGCTGACAGACTTCGACAACAAGGTCGGCAGAAATATTGGGTCCGTGATCCCATCGTTTCAGAGAAACTGTCGCTGCGACAACAGGGGCGTCAAAGCCAGCACCGACGGTGGACCGAGTCTTACCCATCTGATGTTGCAAAATTGTGTTTGACGTCCAGAAGCCGACAGGTTTCACAGATCTGGTTCCAGGTTGTGTCATCCAGATCGATTCCATGTTCAAGACGATGATTTCTGACGCGTTGTTCAATCTCACCCGGCATGAGAATCTCACCATTTTCATCAATCGTTCGCGAACTCTTGACAAATTCGATGAATCGCGTGACTTCGGGAATAAATGCGTCGTCTGAACTAAAAAAACTGCGGTCGATAAAAATCGACAGCATTCCGTTGACGACCCGCCAGCTTTTTTCCGGATTGGTACAGGAACTTCCGGTCAGGGCACCAGCCAGCATTTCAATGATCATTGAAAGACCAGAGCCTTTGTGGCCGGCAATTGGCAGGATGGAACCCGGCTCGCTATAGAATGCGGCCGGATCGTTTGTTGGGCTTCCGGTGGCATCAATGATGCAGCCATCGGGGACCGGAACTCCTTTGTTGAGCGCTACGCGAATCTTGCCTTCGGCGATGGTGCATGCCGACATGTCCAGAATCAACGGAGTTCCATTGCCGGTCGGGACGCCGGCGGCGAAAGGATTTGCAGAGAGTCGTCGATCAATTCCGCCAAACGGTGCCACCAGCATTCCGGCACCACTGGTGTTGACAAAATGCAGGGAGAGCCGGTCAGCCTCAGCGGCCATTTCGGCCCAGTCTCCGATTCGACCGAGATGTCCGGAATTCCTTAGCGCGATCACGGACACGCCGTGTGTTGACGATTTGTCGATTCCCAGTTGTGTCGCCTGTTCACCGATGCTTTGCCCAAGACCAAACTGTCCATCGACAACGGCGAGGACATCGTTCTCTGTGACGATATCCATCGACTGGTTAGCAAAAACTTTGCCATCCTGCAGCCATTGCACATAAGAAGGAATCCGAATCGCACCGTGCGAATCATGTCCAACCAGGTTCGCACCGATCAGGTGTCCGGCCACACTCGACGCTTCGTCACCGTCGCAACCTGCCGCAGCAAAGATATCGGTGGTCAGTTCTGTCAGCTGGTCGTTTTGGAAATTCATGATCGGGAACGTTCCGGAGTTCGATTCATCGGGGATCTGAAAGGTACATCGATCAGTGCTGGTCGGGCCAAGCCCGACCAGCACAGCTTACAGGTTCCGACGCTATCAAGTCAAAAGGTGGAAACTGGTACCAGCTGCGTATCGCCTGAGTGGTCGTCCGATGCTCGAACAAAGGTGTCAGCCTGATTTTTCAGCTGTATTTGAACAGGAGTCAGCGTTGTGTTGTGGCTGATCGTTTACAGGTTTGCCCGTGGTGACCTCGTCTTTACTGGTTAAGTCCGCGAAGTCTGGACACGGAATTCTCTCTGTTTGGCAACGGAACACCCATCTCGGTCGTTATTAAAGGTGGGAAATTGCCTCGATCGTTGATTTCGATCAACATATGTCGGGGTCTTGCTGCGGATTAGGCGGTCAGAGGTTCTGCAGTAACCGAAAAATGACTGCCGGTCGACGTCCCGAAAGTGTAATATGTTTAACAGTGTGAACATCTGTAATATGGATTGACATTCACACCTGCCGGGATACCTGACCCTCACCCGGATCAACACTAGTAATTTCCGGATCAATATGAATCGTTGGTTTGTACCTGCCATTTTGACGCAGCTGATCGTGACGTTCTTTGTCTCGGGCGATCTGAGCGCTGAAATTGTCGAAATTATCGCTGATCCTGGGGTCGTGCAGCTCAACCGTCCGCGCGCTGATTTTCAATTATTGATCGACGCCCGGAACAGAAATGGAACGGTTGAGGATGTAACCGCCACTGCTGTGTACGAATCCCTGTCGCCTGAGATTGCGACAGTCGACAGGGATGGTCTGGTACGGGCGGTCTCCGACGGCAGCGGACAGATACGTGTGACATTTGCGGGGCATACATCGGTTGTTGACGTGGTGGTCAGTGACTCCGATAGTGTGGAATCATTTGATTTCGAAAACGACATTACGCCATGCCTCACCAGATTTGGGTGCAATATGGCTGCCTGTCACGCGAAGGCTGAAGGGCAAAACGGACTGAAGTTTTCTGTATTCGGTTACGATCCACGAGCCGACTTTGAAGGGTTGCTTTTCAGTTCGCGCGGACGGCGCGTGTCGCTGGCAGCTCCCGCCCGCAGTCTGTTTCTGCTCAAGGCGACGCAGACGATTGCACACACAGGTGGCCAGCGGATCAAGCCGGGAAGTGATGCCTATCAGACTCTGCTGAAATGGGTCGAAGCTGGCGCTCCGTTTCGCGACGAGAACGCGCCGCGAATCACCGGCATCGAGATCACGCCAGGTCAGCGCCAGATCAAAATGAATGCGTCACAGCAGTTACGAGTGACGGCTGTTTTCAGTGACGGCACTCGCAAAGATGTGACTCGCATGGCACGGTATCGCTCGAACAACGATGGTTTGGCAACGGTCGACAGGAATGGGCGTATTACGATCGGAGTGGTACCTGGTCAGGTGGCTGTCATGGCTATGTACCTTGGGGCCGTCGACACATTTGTTACTTATATTCCACAGGCCACTCCTGTCGATCCTTATCCCGAACTCCCTGAAAACAATTTCATTGACTCGCTGGTCCACAAAAATCTGGAGAAACTTCATCTGCTGCCGTCGGAATCTGTCAAAGACTCCGATTTCCTGAGGCGAGCCTATATCGACATTATCGGCACACTTCCAACCGTACAGGAAGCCAGAGTCTTCCTCATGGATGAAAATCCACGGCGCAGGGAATTGCTTGTCGACGAACTTTTGGAGCGACAGGAATATGCGATTTACTGGGCACTGAAGTGGTCGGATCTGTTGCACGTCGATCGAGCAATTCTGGGTCATCGAAGAGCTTACGCATTCTATCGGTGGATTCGGGATGGACTTGCCAACGATCGTCCTATGGATGAGTTTGCACGGGCCATTGTGACGGCTGACGGCCCTCTGGACGAATCTCCGGAGGGTGGCTTCTATCAGGCCCTCGTCGAACCTGGCGATCGGGCCAGTGCATTTTCACAGGTTTTTCTGGGCATTCGAATCGATTGTGCGGAGTGTCACCACCATCCTTTCGATCGATGGAGCCAGCAGGACTACTACGGAATGACCGCGTACTTCGCCAGGATCAAGGCACAGCCTGCACCAACTGGTGACGTCCTGGTGATGGATACGACTGTGAAAACGATTCACCCGCGAACCGGTGCGGAGGTTACTGCACAGCCGCTTGGAGGCTGGGTTTCTTCAACGCCGGTCGATGGCGACCCTCGTCACGGTCTTGCCACGTGGTTGACGGCTCCGGACAATCCCTGGTTTGCACGCAATCTTGCTAATCGAACATGGGGCCACTTTTTTGGACGTGGATTAGTTGAACCTGTTGACGACGTGCGTCAGACGAATCCATCTTCAAACAGTATGCTGCTGGGCGAACTGGCGTCGTGGCTGCAGGCGCATGATTATGACATGAAATCCCTGATACGTGTCATCACCAGCTCCCAGGCCTATCAGCGTACTGCACAAACAAATTCGACAAATGAAACCGACGTACAGAATGCGTCTCGGGCACTGTTAAAGCCACTTGACGCTGAAGTGTTGCTGGACGCCATCAGCCAGACCACTGGAATTCCGGCTCGCTTTGATGGTGCTGCTGCAGGCACTCGTGCCATTGAACTTTGGGACAGCAAACTACAGCACCCATTCCTGCGACTCTTTGGTCGTCCTGAACGAAAGACGGCCTGCGAGTGTGAACGGGTCAGTGAACCCAGTATCAGTCAGGTGCTGCACATCATGAATTCACCAAAGATTTATGCCAGGTTGAATCATCAGGGAGGAACTGTTTCAAGACTGGTTCGCGAAATACCGGAAAACAGCCGCCTGGCCGAAGAGCTGTATTTGACATTTCTTAGCCGATTTCCGAGTGCATCGGAGCGGCAAGTCATTGACGAATATTTTGTGGCCCATTCCGGGTCGCGACGTGACGCTGCAGTTGACCTGGCCTGGAGTCTGATCAACTCGCTGGAATTTTCATTCAATCATTGACACAATTTGATTGCGGAAACATTCTCGGTATTTCACTGGGAAAATGTCCCCGGCAGCAGTTTTTTCCTGTAAAATTGGATTGGATGTCCAAATTGCCTCGTTTTACGGCTCCGGTCGTCTGATGAGCTGAATTTGGCAGATACATCGGTTTCTGTTTTTTCCAATACGGTCAATCGGTTGTATGATATTGTTTTGGCTGGATTGACTCCGCCGAGCCGAATGAGGATGAGTTTCGGCCACAGGAAAAGACGAATATAATCAGTGATACTTCGGTCCCACTTAGGGAGACGGATCTTGTCAGGCACCAGACATCAAGAATCAAGGTTTTGTGACGGCATTGTCCGGCGCGACCTGCTTTCGGTCGGCAGCGCTGCCCTGTTCGGTGCCGGATGGAACCTGTCCGGACTGATGCAGGCCCAGACGCGTGCCAGTGAGCACCGTGCTGCGGGAATTGACAGCGACAAAGATGATGTTTCTCTGATTGTTGTTTTTCTGCGTGGTGGGCCCAGCCATATTGACATGTTCGATATGAAGCCAAACGCGCCGATGGAAATTCGCGGCGAGTTTTCACCGGTTTCAACAAATGTACCTGGGATTCAGGTTACAGAACACATGCCTCTGACGGCGCAGCAGCAGGATAAGTTTTCGCTCATTCGATCGTTCACACATCCCAACTCAAGTCATGGTCTGGCCGATCATTACATGTTGACCGGCTATCATCCGACTCCGGCGTTTAATCCGAAACTGCTTCCAAACAATGAGCGACCATCTCATGGTTCGATCATTTCAAATCGCAAGGGGCCGCGTGGTTCGGTGCCTCCGTATGTGTGCCTTCCGAAAATGCACAATGCCGCCGGGTCGGCTTATCTGGGTCCCAATTCTGCACCATTTGTGATTCAGGCTGATCCGAACGCTCCGAACTTCTCCGTTCCCGATTTAATGCCGCCGCTGCAAATTTCACCTTCACGACTCGACGACCGAGCAGGACTGAGGGAGCAGCTTGCACGGTTCGAGCATTCTGCGGAGGAAGCTCATAATCGCAAAGCGCAGTCTGTCAGTGTCTACCGTGAGAAAGCCGTCGCGTTGATGGCCTCGGCAGAGGCCAGGCGAGCGTTCAACATTGACGCAGAATCTGACCGTATGCGTGACGATTACGGACGTACGACGCTCGGTCAAAGTTGTTTGATGGCTCGACGTCTTGTTGAAGCCGGCGTGCGTTGTGTGACAATCCAGCACGTCGACTGGGATACGCACCAGGAGAATTTTCGTATCCTTAAAAACGACCTGTTGCCGGCGCTTGATTCCGCAATGGCCATGTTGTTCAAAGATCTTGCCGATCGTGGAATGCTGGAAAAAACCATGGTGGTGGTAACCGGAGAATTTGGTCGCACGCCAAAAACCGACGGAAAAGGAGGCCGAGGTCACTGGGGACCTGGATTCACGGTGGCAATCGGCGGTGGTGGTGTCCAGGGAGGCCGTGTCATTGGCCGGACCGATGCCCACGGATCGAAACCTGTCGAAGATCCGCATGGTCCCGAAGACCTTGCCGCGACAATTCACCATTCGATGGGAATCGACCCGAACGATGAATTCCTTTCAGCGGAAGGTAGGCCGTTTAAGATTGTCAACGATGGTAAAGTGATCAGCAAGTTGCTGTAGCGATTTCCCGTTGCCGGGCAGGCGTTGAGCTCTGCGAACTGCTGAGTCCAACACACCTGCAGTTCAAATCATGTCCGACCGCCTGAATAATTTCTTTGTCGTTGCCCTGCTTCTGACCTGCGGAGGCATCGCTCATGCGCAGACGTCGAATCCAGCTGCCTCCTACATATTCCCTGCCGGTGCTCAGCGCGGTCAAACTGTGGAATTCATGGTAGGAGGTTTGTTTCTGCTGAACGATCCCTGGTTTGAGATTTCCGGGACATCTGTTCAGGTCCCGGAGCGTTTGCGTACCGGACAAACGGTTTGGTTTGATGGTCAGTTGCTGACGGGACAAAGGGCTTTGGGGCCTGATGAATATCCGAAGGATCATCAAGGAGTTGCCACGATTGCTGGTGACGCACCCATCGGAGCTCAGCACTGGCGAGTCTGGACGTCTCAGGGGGCGTCTGCATCGAGAGTCTTCATCATCGGCGACTTGCCTGAAGTGGTCGAACGGGAAATTGATGGTGATCCGGTTTCGGTGAGCATTGATGTACCGGTGACGGCCAACGGTCGAATTTTCCCCCGGTCCGATCTCGATATTTGGACATTCGAGGCTCGGCGTGGAGAAATTTATACGATTGAGATGAATTCAAAGTCGCTAGGTTCACCGCTCGACGGTCGAATTGCGGTTTACGCGGCCGGGAAACTTATCGCAGACGACATTGGGTCACAGAGTACGGATCCAGTCATTCAGTTCCAGGCGGAATCCGACGGCCCACACGAAATCCATGTGCATGATGTGGGCTACGCGGGAACCCAGGCCTGTGTCTACCGACTGACAGTGCGGCCGGGGTTGCGGACTTCCTGGGTGTATCCGCTGGGAGGACGCCGAGGCACCAGTACGGAATTTGAGGTTGGTTTGCTGCCAGGTGCTGACGGTAGTGAAGTCCATAGAATATCGGTCGCGCTGGAGCCAGGTGCCGCTCAAGACGGATACCTCCGACAACCGTTTACGATTGATGGACGAAGCACCGAGCCGGTACGACTGGAAATCAACGACGTTCCGGAGCGACTGGAAGAAGAGCCGAATAACACTGTATCGGAGACTGCTCCGATGGTCGGACCTGTGGTGCTCAATGGACGCGTCGACCATCCGGGTGACGTCGACTTATGGCCCGTTGCTGCGATGGCTGACGGGTATCTCGAATTGAGGCTGTCCGCAGGCCGATATGGCTCACATTTGCAGCCGGATCTGGAAGTTCTGGACAGGGACGGAAACGTTCTGGCACCCAATGACACGCAGCCTGTCAAAGAGGACACGGTTTCATCGGATCGGTTACTTGTGTTCAAGCCGGAGCAGGATGGTGTTTTTTGGCTCCGTGTGCGGGACCGTTTTTCGACCCGCGGTGGTCCGGCGTTTGGCTATCGTCTTCAGGTTGGCTCACCGACCCCCGGATTTCATTTGAGTTTCGACAAAGATGCGGTCACTGCTGTTCGTGGCAATGAGGTGTCATTGCCGGTTCATATTGAGCGTTACGGTGGCCTGACAGGTCCTGTGGCCATAGAAGTGTCGGGCCTGCCCCAGGACACGGAAGCAGGAGACTTGTTGATTCCGGCGGGTAAGGACGAAATTGCCATCCGGCTGAAGCCGTCAGAGACGGCGCCGATTGGGGGGCATCGACTACAGGTGCGCGGCACGCATACATCTGGTGACCGCACAATTACTCGACTGGCGATCAGAGCACCATCCAATACGGACACGCCTGTCGATTCTGTGTTATTCAGCGTCGCTGTCGCCACGCCGTTCAAATTCAAAAATCGTGGACCGTATTTTGCGTTTGCAAATGCCGGAACTGTGTATTGGCATCCCTTCACTGTCGAACGAAACGGTTACGACGGGCCGGTTACCGTCCGACTTGCTGATCGACAACGACGACATCTTCAGGGGATCCGAAATGCTCGCGAGTTTGTTGTTGCAGCCGGAATCAGCGAATTTGAATTCCCATTCTTTCTGCCGCCCAATATGTCACGGGACAGTTTGAGGCGTTGCCTGGTGATGGGCATTGGTCAGATAGAAGACGAAAAGGGGAATCGTCACCAGGTTGTATTTACGGATGGGGAAGAGTCTCAGGCTCCAATCCATGTACAGGCACCGCGACTCAACATTGTTTCCAAACTCACTTCTGTCTATGTCCAGCCCGATTCGACCAATGAAATTGAATTCGAAATTCAGCGGGGTGCAAACCTGGATCTGCCGGTCACGGTTGAGTTGATTGTGCCGACCCATATCGACGGACTCCACGTAAATCCCGTTATCGTACCGCGGGATCAGCACACCGGCTGGATCCTTCTTGAGGTTGGTCAGGATGCCGGGCCTGTCAATATGCCATTGACATTGCGAGCGACAATTCTGGAAAACGGAGACCCGGTTATCGGTGAAAGTACTGTGACGATTGTTACTGCGTCGCCGAACGGGGAACTGCTTACATCGCAGCTGAGAGCGTCGTCGGCAAGCGGCACAGAGTGAATCCGGAAAGTGACGGACGCTGTTGCTGACGTACAATCGTGAATTGAGGAATACCTCGATTCATCATTTCTCACTGCGACAACCCGCACTCTTGTCCCGTCAGGCGGTCGTTTCCGATGTCCAGTTCGCACTCTGTTCGTTCGAATGGCAATGATCGTGCCAGCGCGTTCCGAAAACCGGGTAGATGATTGATCGAAGTGTAAACCGGGGTCACTTGAGGCCTCGTCGGACCAGCAACGCATCAACGGTGGGTTCCTGACCTCGGAATGCCTTATATGACACCATGGGGTCTCGGCTGCTGCCGCGGGAGAGGACTTCTTTTCTCAGATTGTCGCCATTGGAACGCGTCGCACCGCCTCTGGACTGCATAAATGCGAATGCATCGGCCGCCAGGACTTCACTCCACAAATAGGCATAGTAGCTGGCCGCATAACCGCCTCCCCAGATGTGAGCAAAGTATGGCGTTCGATAGCGAGGCGGCACTGCCGGAATGTCGACACCATACTTACGCAGAGTGGCTGACTCAAAAGCCTCAACGTCATCCGGAATTTCATCCTCCGTCAAGGTGTGCCACTCGAGATCCAGAATCGCTGCAGCCAGATATTCCAGGGTTTCAAACCCCTGATTGAACCGACTGGCCTGCACCACGTTGTCCAGTAACTCCCTCGGGATCGGTTCGTCTGTCTCGTTGTGCCGAGCGTAGTTGCTCAGAATTTCGGGTTGAATGCACCAGTCTTCTTCAAATGTCGAAGGAAACTCCACAAAGTCGCGTGGTGTTGCTGTTCCCGCAACAGACGGATAGGTCACGTCAGAAAACAGTCCGTGTACCCCATGTCCCATTTCATGAAACAGTGTTGTGACATTGTCGAGACTGATCAATGCGGGAGCTCCATCCGCCGGCCGCGGATTGTTGAGTACGTTGACGATGACAGGTTTTACGTCCAGCAGATGAGACTGACTCACCCATGAACTTGCCCACGCACCGCCACGTTTAGAGTCACGTTTGAAGAAATCAATGTAGAATAACCCGAGCTGGCTTCCATCCGTATCCAGTACATCAAACACGCGCACTTCCGCGTGATAGACCGGCAGGTCTCTCCGTTCACGGAATTTGATGCCAAACAGGCGGTTCATGGTGAAGAACACGCCGTTTTGCAGCACGCTGTCAAGTTCGAAATATGGCTTGACGGCTGCCTCGTCAACGTCAAAGCGAGTTTGACGAATGCGTTCCGCGTAGTACTCCCAGTCCCATGGTTGCAGATCGTGGTCGGCACCAAGCCGTGCGATCATGTTCTTCAGATCCCTGGCTTCTTCCCGAACACGTGCAACAACGCCTGGGACCAGGTCTGTCAGCATCCGGCGTGCGGCGTGCGGTGACTTCGCCATCTGGTTCTGCAGTTTGTACGCCGCATAGTTTTCGAATCCGAGCAGTTTGGCTCGTTCCGCGCGGAGCTGAGCGATCTCAAGAACCAGTGGGCGATTATCAATGCCGTTGTTTTCGCCCGTTGCGCGGTTGGCGGAAGCCTCCCAGACGCGTTGTCGTAGTTTTCGATTATTCAGAGATGCCAGAATCGGAACACGTGTGGTGTTGGTGATTTCCAGCAGATATTTACCCTCAAAGCCACGCTCGCTCGCACCTTCAGCGGCAGCCGCGATATCGGCAGCAGACATGCCATCCAGTTCGGAAATATCATCCACGACAACCGAACGTTCTTTTGTAATGGCCAGCAAATTATCTTCAAATTTCGTTTGCAATCTCGATAGCTGCTCATTCAGTGATCGAATCCGATTCTGATGTCTGACGGAGAGTCTCGCGCCGGCGCGGACGAAGTCTACGTAGTGCTGCCGCACAACCTCCTGCTGTTCGTTGGTGAGTCCGAGTGAATCTCGTGATTCATGCAGGGTTTCCACGCGTTGAAACAGTCGATGATTCAGCAGAATGTTGTCGGAATGGGCGGCAAGCAGCGGCGCTATTTCAGTCTGAATGTTCTGCAGATGCCTGTTGGTGTGAGCGGAGGTCATGTTCGAAAACACTCGGCGAACCCGTTTCAGTAACGCTCCTGACGTTTCGAGAGGCACAATCGTATTGGCAAATGTAGCGGTACCCGTCTGCGCTGCGATGGATGCAATCTCTTCCCGTTGCTGCTGCATGCCGGTGTTGAAAGCGGGTTGGTAATGCTCAATCCGGATGATGTCAAAGGGGGGCGCGTGAAATGGTAACGGACTTGGTACCGAGAATGGATTGTCACTGGGTAGTCCAGCAGTGTTTACGGTGGGGTTGTTCACGATGAGGTCACCATTGGGACGAAACAAGACGGATCTTTGAGCAATCGAACATGCCGGATTCAAGATCGAACCAGCTGTCACAGCGATGTAGAAGATCATCCGGATACAAGTTGGCATCACATGTCCTTCTGCCGGTCCGAAGACTGTGTGTCGTTGTAGAAATTTTGGGAGTTCTTCGCCATCTCTACCAGGAGCGATGCTGGCTCGTACTGGTTGCCGATGTCGTTTTGCAGCCTTTGAAGAGCGTTCACAGTTGCTGGCAGCCCCTGTTCGTCCATGTAACGGAAGGGCCCTCCCCGGAATGGTGGAAACCCGATGCCAAAGACGGCCGCGATGTCTCCGTCTCGCGGGGATGAGATAATTTTATCTGCCAGACACAAGACGGCTTCGTTCAGCATCATTAACAGGCATTGTTCGACGATTTCTGAAGCTGGCATTTGTTTGCGTGGAACGATACCCAGTTCGTGGTAGACCGCTTCATCGATCTTTTTGCTGTTCTTCGGTTTATCGTAGAGATAAAAACCCTTTCCAGACTTTTTTCCGACACGATTCGATTCAACAAGTTTCTTCTGGAGATCGCTGCCCTGCATCCGTCTGCCAAAGGCTTCTTCAAGGACTGGCTGTACTTTGCTGCCAACGTCGATGCCCACTTCGTCCAGCAGCTTAAACGGTCCCACAGGAAATCCAAAATTCACAAGGGCCCGGTCAATTGTGTCAAAAGGAACACCTTCCATTCCGCATCGCATCGCGGCATTGATGTAAGGAGCCAGGATACGATTTACATAGAAGCCGGGGCCGTCTTTCACAACCACGACTGTCTTGCCCTGTTTCTTCCCAAAGGCGACGGCTGTTGCCAATGCCTGGTCTGAAGTGCCCGAGTGTCGGATAATTTCCAGCAGAGGCATTTTTTCCACGGGTGAAAAATAATGCATTCCCAGGACATTACCCGGGCGGATCGCGTTTGCGGCGATGTCTCCAATGGGAATGGAGGACGTGTTGCTCGCGAAGACAGTGTGTTCATTTCCCAGAGCTTCAATGTCAGCAAGCATTTGTTGCTTCAGGGGCAAATCTTCGAACACGGCTTCGACAATCAGATCGCAGCTGTGGAATCCACTGTAGTCCAGAGTTCCGGTGAGTCGGTTCATCCGTTTCTTTACCTGCTCCTGAGACAGGATTCTGCGTTTGACACGTTTTGAATAAAAGGCATCCAGGTGCCTGTAGGCGCCGAGAATACCTTCATGTCGAATGTCTTTCATACGCACTGAGGTGCTCCCCTTATCGATGGATACCAGTGCGATACCGGCTCCCATGAGACCACCGCCAAGAATTCCCAATCGGTTCACTTCCCGGTTTCCAACGTCTGAATCGATGAAACGTTCCTTTTTGAGATCATTAGACGCGAAGTAGATATTCATCAGTTGCTTCGCTTCCGCGGACATCGCCAGTTCGGCAAATCGCGTACTTTCGAGATCCAGTGTCTGTATCAGTGAGGACTTCAATGAGGTCTTGGCGATTTCGAGGATTGCCAGAGGGGCCGGGTACAGGCCCCGTGTGGTTTTCATTACCTGCTGGCTGGCTTTTCTCAGAACGATATCGCGGATCCAGGGCATCCTGAGCATTCGCTCTCTGAGCAGCTGTTTGCGTTTAGGTATCTTTGTGTCAATAAAGTTTAACGCTGTCTTTCTGGCAACTTCCGCCAGAATTGCGGGCGACACGACTTCGTCAATCAGTCCCAAACGCCTGGCTCGTGTCGCATCCAGTTGCCTGCCGGTCAACAGCAGATCCAGCCCCTTCGGCAGGCTGATCATGCGAGGGATCAGCGTTGCACCGCGACCCCCGGGCAAAAGTCCAAGCATTACCTCGGGGAATCCGATCTTTGTTTTTGTGTCGTCGGTTGCGATCCGGTAATGGCACGCCAGTGCCAGTTCGAGACCGCCACCAAGGCACGGTCCGTGAATAGCAGCGACGAACGGTTTGGAGCTCTCGTTCATTCGGTTGAAGAGTTTGTGCCCATTGAGGATCAGCTGCCTGGTTTCTTCGAAACTGGCGACAGATTTCAGCATCTTAATGTCGGCGCCAGCAACGAAGCTGTTGTCCTTACCACTGATCAGGATGACCGAATTGATCGTGGAATCGTTCTCAATTCGGTCGGTCAGCGCGTCGAATTCCTGTGCAAGGGCCTGGTTCAGTACATTCATCGACTCGTTCGGTACGTCGATCGCGACAGTGAGGATTCCCTGGTCGTCCAGCGTTGTGGTCAACGTGTCCATTGGGTTCTTTCCTGAAGGCTCAGATCACGATTCCGCTTCGACAATCATGGCAGCGCCCAGTCCACCGGCGGCACATGCGGTTGTGAGCGCAAGTCCTCCACCGCGACGTTTCAATTCATTGATTGTCTGGATGATGATGCGGCCACCAGTTGCGGCAAACGGATGTCCGTACGCAAGGGACCCGCCAAGTACGTTGAATCGATTCATGTCGATTTCACCGAGTGGCTCACTGCGATTCAGAAATTTTTCCGCATATTGGCGAGACCCAAACGCTGCAATGTTTGCCAGTGTCTGGGCCGCAAACGCTTCGTGCATATCAATCAGTGTCAAATCGTTCAGTCGCAGGCCGGCCCTGGCAAGGACCTTCGCTGACGCATGTATCGGTCCCATAAGCAGATCAGTCGCGACGGTGTTTGCAGTGAACGCATAGTGGCGGATATATCCGAGCGGTTGATATCCAAGGGATTTTGCTTTGGACTCTTTCATCATCAGCAGTGCGGATGCACCATCTGTCAGTGGTGTGCTGTTGGCAGCTGTGACAGTACCATGCCTGCGATCAAACGCCGGACGCAGGGACGAGAGTTTCTCCATTGTGGAATCGTCGCGTATATTTTCGTCACGGATGAACACCTCTTTGTACGGTGCGGGATAGGCAACGATAACTTCTGCATCCAGCCTGCCATCTTCCCAGGCCTGATGAGCCAGTTGGTGCGAACGCAGAGCCAGCCGGTCCTGATCGTTTCGGGTAATGCCGTAATCCCTGGCCATCTGTTCGGCACTGTCGCCCATTCGCAGATTGGTTGAGTACTCTGCGATCGCTGGTGGAACCGGAGCGAGGTCTCTGAGTCGTGTACCTCGGAGTGCCCTCAGTTTACCCAGCACGGATCGCTGTTTACTGACGTGAACCATCTTCAGGGCGAACCTGTCGCTGAAGCAAATCGGAACAACACTTGACGAATCGGCACCTCCGGCCAGACCGATTTCAATGTCCCCGACCTCAAGGCTGTCACAAATTGCAGACACCGACTGAAAGCTGGTCGCACAGGCTCGTGAGACGCTGTAAGCGTCACATGTCACCGGCAAATCCGTTCCCAGAACGACTTCGCGGGCGATATTGGGTGCTTTCGGGAGTACCACAACCTGACCAAAGACAATTCGATCGATGCTGCCCGGATCAAGATTAGTGCGTGCAAGCAGTTCGCGGACCACTGTTCTGCCCAGATCGATGGCGTTGAGCGTTGAGTAGTGACTCGCCTGTCGGGCAAAAGGTGTTCGCAGACCTGCGACAACTGCAATTCGGTCCTCGGTTGAGCTGATCACGGTCGAAATTCCGAAGTTACGTGTTCGCCGATGAAGCACCGGCAAGGTAGTCGTCTCCCCGGTGAATGCAACCTAATTGAGACGGCCTCGACTGTTCATTGAGTGGTGCGAGCTCCTTACTGACATCATCGGCATCGAAGTACCGGGTTATGCCTTATTGAGTAATGACGATGCTGACAGGGTCAACTCTGCTCGGGAACGCTGTAGCCGCTGGCACGCAGGGTTGACTCATGGACGGCGAGTTCGTGGGACAAGGGATAGTCCGTCTCTTTTTCGTGACGAAGGATCGCTGCCATGTCACGGAACGCACTGATAAATTTTCCAGGTCCCTCGGGCAGCGTCACGTCCTGGTAACCGATTTGGTAACCGTCGTGTGGATGCTCCAGGGCCAGGCGAAACGACTGGCCGCCGAGAGGGCGGAGATCAAATGTGCCAAACTCACCGCAAACGGTAAACTGTCGCCGCTGCTGCCCGGAGTATTCCGTAAGAGCGCTGCGGACGGAGGCGATCGCATTTGGGTAATCGAACACCGCGAGCTGATTGTCGACCAGTGAGTCCTGTTCAGGATGAGTCTGCCGAGAGAAAGCTGTTGTCTTTTGCGGATTTCCAAGGATGCGAACCATCGCGTCGACCACATGACAGCCGATTTCAAACATCGAACCGCCGGCATACCTTGACAGGTACGTTCTTGATGAGGAACTCACCTTTTTGCTCATCACGGCGTGCAGTTCGAAGATGTCACCAAGCCAGCCCTCTTCGATAATCCTGTAGCAGAACTGAAAGGCCGTGTGGTAGCGGTAAATATAACCCATCTGAAGATGCAGTTCTTTCCGTTCCATTGTTTCAGCCAGCGACTGGAATCCTTCAAGAGTCTCGCCAGGTGGTTTGTCGAGATGGATGTGCAGACCGGCTTCGGCGCACCGCTGCGCTGTTGGCAATAGTTGTTCCACCTCAGTTTCGATGACCACGGCCTGGAGTCCGCTGGTATTCAGCAGTTGTTCTTCGCTCATGAGTTTGACATTCTGATACGATCCATCCAATGGTTTACGACGTTTCGGATCATTTTCAACAACACCGACGACTTCAAAATCATCAGTCTGTTTTAGCTGCGAAAACACACTTGAAGCATGGGCGTGGCCGGTGCCGATTTGTCCGATTTTGATTCGGTCTGCCGCTCGGTTCGCTCTGACTGAGGAAAGGCCGGCGGCCAAAGTACTGGCGGCCGCAATAAAGGTTCGTCGATTGAATGTCTGCATGAGTTTTGTCCAGCTGTCGAACAGAGTGGTTCGTTGCGCAGTTCTTGTGCGATTCGGCTTCGAATAGACGTTTTGATTTACAAAATCAGTCGGTTGCGGAAACGTTGTTGGATCGTTTTGTCGCTCGTGTGTTTTGTTGTGAGGCGAGATTGTCACAGTGAGATGACAGACGAATCCTCAACGGCACTGTGGGACAAGGATAAACCGGGTTGATTCATCGCCCGACGACCACGAAGAGGTCGTCGGGATGAGACGTTACAGCGTCCATCCCTTTCGGTATTCCTTGTGGATCATGGCCTGGGCCTTTGTTGAATTTGAAATTTTCAAGTTTTTTGCGTCCCACTCCAGTATCTCGCCGCTGCGATATGAGACGACTCCCAGCAGCACAGCTTCCGTGAGCGCTCCGGAATAACTGAAATTGCAGGTTGTGGGTCCACCGGATTTGATGGCCTCAATCCATTCGTTGTGGTGACCGATTGAACCGGGCAGATACGGATCGGGACGCTGGAATTCGACCGATGGATCGTCAGGCAACAGCATGTGTGATCCATAGTTCGAAATAATGGCACCGTGTTCACCAATAAACAGCTGTCCACCTCGCCAATCCAGCGGCTTACCGTCTTTGTCCTTGTAAGTGCCAAGAATATCCGGTTTGCGGGCACCATCGTACCAGGTCAGATTGACGGGCGGTTTGTTTCCCCGGGCCGGGTATTGGTACTTTACGACAATTCCGGAACTCGTAGCTTCTTGGTCGAGTTTTGGACCGGTAGCAGCAACGGAAATCGGATGTTTCAGATCCAGTGCCCAGTGTGCCAGATCCATAAAATGACAACCGAAATCACCGAGGCCGCCATTTCCGTAGTCCCAGAACCAACGCCAGTGAAATGGTGCGACGGTTTGATGTTTGCCGTTGATCGTCGCTTCAACGTAATCTCGTTTCGGAGTTGGCCCAAGCCACAAATCCCAGTCCAGGCCCGTCGGTTTTTCCCTTTTCATCAAACGTCCGGTGCTGTAGTCCACGCCCATCCATACATGGACTTCTCGCACAGGTCCAATCGTTCCGCTCTCGACTAATTCCACAACTCGACGGTAATTGTCGCCGGCATGAATCTGCGTGCCCATTTGTGTGACGAGATTTTTCTCTGCTGCCAGATTCGCGAGGACGCGGGATTCGTAAACCGTATGTGCCAGTGGCTTTTCGCAATAGGTATGCTTGCCCATGCGCAACGCCATTGCTGCTGCGGGGGCGTGCGTGTGGTCCGGAGTTGCCACAATCACCGCGTCGATCCTGTCGGCTTCTGTTTCCAGCATCACTCGGTAGTCGCGGTAACGCCGAGCGCCTTTGTATTTAGCACCCGCTGGCTCCAGGAAATTGGTATCAACGTCAGCAATCGCGACAATATTCTGACTCTCACAACCAGCGATGTTGCTGCCTGCGCGGTTGCCCGTCCCGATGGCAGCGATATTGATTTTTTCCAGAGACGAGTTGGAGGCGGTCGCCGGCGCCGGGTTCAAATGCCACACGGATGCCGCTGTTGCACCGGCAAGAGTACTTTGAGTCAAAAAATTACGGCGGTTCAGGTTGATAGCCATGCGTTGTTCCTCGGAATTCATCTTGCCGACGACAGGTGCTGATGCTGACGGAATCCAGCCTAACGCACACGTGTCGGCAACACAACGATGTACGACTTTCGTGAACACGATGGACGAATGCTCCAGGATCCACGACATTGGACCGTTCATGAAAACAATACATGTTCAACTCGTTTCGTGATTTCGGAGTTCTCAATGTTTGAAAATCGTGTCAAGCAGCGTCTGGCAGAAGGCGGCGCTGCCTGGGGTGCCCACCTGGCGGATGCCTCCGAGATGGTTGCAAAATTCACAGTGGACTGTGATATCGATTTCCTGTGGATTGATCTGGAACATCGCCCGTACGGAACGCATGAAATCCGATGGCTTCCGATTATCTGCCGTCAGGCCGGCTGTGCCTCAATGGTACGAGTTCCAGGACTGGACCCGATCTGGATTAAAAAAGCTCTCGACATCGGGGCAGATACGATCATGGTGCCGCAGATCAACACCGCAGATGAAGCAAAACTCGCGGTTGAATTTGCAAAATATCCTCCGGAAGGTTCCCGTGGCGTGTCTCCATTGTGGACAACAATGATGGATGTCAGTTGGGACGACTATCTGCCCGTTGCCAATCAGGAGGTCTGTATGGTTGTGCAGGTCGAATCACCACAGGGCATAGAAAATCTGGACGCCATCGCTGAGATCGAAGGTGTGGATGTCGTGTTTGCCGGACCGGCCGATCTTTCAGCTTCACTGGGGGTGATCGGGCAGTTCGGCCATCCTAAGCTACAGCAATATCTGGCAGACTTTCCGAAGAAGGTTGCGGAACACGGTAAGCCGGCCGGCATTACGTTTACCACGCTGGACGAGTGCCGTCGGGCGTATGAACAGGGTTACCGGCTTATCAATATTGGCACCCTGATCCAGCACGGCATGGACGGTCTTAAGTCCAACCTGCGGCAGTTGCGTGAGCTGGAAGGTTAATGACGTGCGGACAGCTTACAGCACTTTAATGACAATGGTCGCCATGTCGTCTTTTTGAGGTGTTTCCTGTGTGTAGTTGCACGACGCTGTGTACATTGCAGGAACAATATCATTCGCAGATTGGTTGCGATGTTTTCGCACGACATCCATCATGCGATTGACGCCAAACAAACTCTTACGGTTACCGACAGATTCGTAGAAGCCATCTGTCGGGATTACCACGATGTCACCGGATTCGAGCAAAATCTTCTCATCATCTTCTTCCGACATCTCATCAACGATTCCGATGGGATAATCCATCCGCGCCGATGTGTAGACGTCTCCTTTAGTCGTGAGATGAAAAGCCGGGTGGCCGGCTGATGAGTAGTGAAGAGTCCGATTTGCAGTATCCAGTCGTCCAAGAAACAACGTCAGAAAGAGTCTCGCTCTGCGAAGTGCTGCCCGCCACAGAAGACATGGTGAACTCTGGAGATCAGTTTGCCAAGATTGTTTTCGTATTCACTGAACGCATGCAGCGCAGCTCGTGCTTCCACCATTTTGAGTGCCGGACCGAGACCATGGCCGGAGACGTCGCCAACGACGATGCCCACATTTTCACTCCCCATCGGAAGGAAATCATAGTCGTCGCCGCAGGCGTGTTCGGCAGTCCAGGCACTTCCCGCGATATCGAATCCGTTACACGTCGGTGCTGAGAGGGGGTAAAGCCCTTTTTGTAATTTACGGGCAATCCGAATCTGTTCGTGTGCAACTTTAAGCTGCTGTTCTGCTCTGATGCGTTCGCTTCGTTCAATTGCAAACCGCATTTCGGGTCCAAGTGTATGCGCGCTGAGTTCGGCTTTCAGGATATAATCCTGAAAGCCGTCTCGAATGGCTTTCACCGCCGCTTCCCCGGCCTCATCACCACTGAGGATCAGAACGGGGCCATTTCGCGTGTGTTTCAATATGCTGTAGAACGTTCCGATCCCGGAACTGTCGGGTAATGTCAGATCCAGCAGTACCAGATCGAACTGTTTCTTCGCGAGAGACTCGATTGCTGCAGCAAGGGTTTCGACCTGATCGACATAGATTGGTACATCAAGACCATGTTTGAGAAGTGTCTGCACGAGATACGCATCAGTGGCGCAGTCTTCAACCAGCAGGAAGCGAAGGGCCTTGTCGGGATTGCCGATATTCATGAGAAAATCGGCAATCCTGGTCACTGGATATTTCAACCATTACGGTGGCAGCTTCTCAGTCTCTGATGCTCACGACCAGTATCGTCCGTTTTGTCCGGCAACGGTTGAAAACAGTCGCCAGACATTGACCCGCATGCTACCACTCTACCGTCCAGTTAGTCAGAATTCCGCTCCCAAAACACTTTTCAGAGAACCAAATTTTCCGGTGCAGAACTGTCAGTCCATGAATGTGAACCTGGCGGCCTGTGGTCGGCGCCTTTAAACGGATTGTTAAGATGCCTGTGATGCAGAACTGGCGTAAAGAAGCAGGCGCTCGGCTTGCAGGTTCCCGGGGACTTGACAGTGCCAAACTGCAGGCGCCGTGCATTGTCCGAATTCCGACCGGTGGCTATCGCCTCTTTTACACTGCAGTGGGACCCGAAAAACCGTTTTCTGCGTGCCAGGGTTATCTTCTTAGTGCAGTGTCCGAAGATGGTCTGGTGTTTCGTACGGAACCGGGAATTCGTTTGGCGCCACGGCCGGAACTGGAGTACATGTCGCTGCGTTTGCTCGCACCAACGATCAGCTCCTGCGGGGACTATTGGCGAATGTATTTTGAATCTCGTGGTTCAGCCGATCGACCAACTGTGATTTGCAGTGCTGTTTCATCGGACATGCTCAATTGGGAATTCGAAGAGGGGATTCGGCTGCAGACCCCAGGTGGAGTCGGCGGACCGCGGTATCTGAACCTGCCTGACGGTCGCGGTCGCTTGTATTGTTTTTGTCGTGAGTACGGCACCACTGGTATGGGAAGCGGTCAGCCGATATCCACAAATGTGATGAGCGCTGTTACATCCGATGGGCTACAGTTCAAAATTGAGTCCGGTCGCCGTATGCAGGACAGACAGGCTGAGTTCGATACGGCGGGGATCACGGCTGCCGAAGTGATCGCCCCTGAGGGAGACGTCGATCAGTGGACGATGGTTTATTCTGCGTGGCAGGATGTCCCGCCGGGAACAAAGGTGCCGTTGCATCCGAGTCAGGACAGCAACGCAGTTGTCAGTGGGAAAAGTGACTCTTTTGCTGCCGCGTCAATTGCATCCGATATGGCGGGTTACCGGTCGCGAATTCATGTTGCCTACTCAAGTGACGGTCTGACGTGGACTCGAGCGGCATGTGCCATTGACGGCAGTGGATACGAAGGTCGCGGGTTCGATGCAGTTCATGCGGAAGATATGTCGCTTATCCGGATTGGTAGGAATCAATACCGGATGTACTACGCGGCCTGTGACAGAAACGGTAACTGGCGAATTGTCAGCGCGGTCACCGAAGATCAGGCCTGAGATATCTCGAATGGCTTCCACGTTGTTACAGAGACCATCGTTGCCAGGGCAAGTGGCACTCAGCGACGGACCACCACGACAGCGGTGACATCGTCGTCCTGCGGTGCGTCATGGGCAAATTGCCGGACGGAATCGAGCAGCGATTGCACGATCAGCTCCGCAGACTTTTTGCGATTCTTCTGAAAACACTCAAACATTCGATTGTGACCGTACAGTTCTCCCGACGGGGATTTTGTTTCGGGAATTCCGTCGCTTACCAGGAGCAACGCGTCACCATGTTTCATTTCGACAGGATCCGCCGTTTTGAGATCGGCATCGCGGAGCACACCCAGTGGAGGCCGTTCCAGCCCAAGTGTTGTCACGCTGCCGTCTTCTGTGAGGAGATATCCTTCCTGACCGGCATTGGTGTACAACACGGTTCCTGTTTTTGGCTCGATGCTGGCAATGAATACGGTGACGAACCAACCCTGTTCAAGATCGTCTGACAGCGATCGATTGGCCGAACTGAGAATCTCACCGATGTTTGTTGAGGCCTGCGCCAAGGCACGTAGAAGCGCACGTGTGGTTGCCATGAGAAGTGCAGGACCGGTTCCGTGTCCGGTAACATCGGCAATCACGACACCAAGTGTACCATCGCCCATTTTGATGTAGTCAAAGTAGTCGCCACTCGTCCACCTCGCGGCGGTGCATCGACCTGAAATATCAAATCCTGGTATGTTTGGGGATGTTCGCGGCAATAATCGTTGCTGGATCTGCTGCGCAAGACGCAGTTCGGCATCTGTTGCTCGGACGACCGACTCGAGTTCCTTCTTTTCCTGCTTGAGAAGCGATTCTGCCTTCGCGGCACCGATGAACAACGGTTCGATCAATGCGACCCCTCCCAGAAACAGCACAGAGACCATTGGAGCAGATGTCATCAATGTGATCAGGCAGGACCTCCAGCGAGAGGGTGAGATGCCGATCTGCAGTTGCCCGTCTGCCTGAAGCGGACCGTCTGTTTCCCAGAAGATCAGCAAAACAGCAAACTGCATGATGGCGAGCAGCACCGATGATGCGGAAATCAACAGCCAGGCAGAATATCTTCGGTAACGCGCATTAATCCGCAGGGAAAGGAATGTGGCGACCAGTTGGCCCAAAATCGAACCGATGAACACAACTTTAAAGGCCATATTCAAACCCGTTCTGCCTGTCAGCAGATTCAGTGAACTTTACTCACGCAGCCTTCCGACTACGCTGAGAACTTCATGTTCAAACCCCGATGTTGTAACGGACCTCACGACAAAAGAGAGTCGACGGTTACCAGGCAAAGAATCAGCACTCGATCCCAAAGCTTGCGCGGATTGTAACGACATTGTCGGAACGGTGAACGACGACATTTTCGTACTCGTCCAGCGAGTGCGACTCGAAGTGTTATAGTATACACCACAGGACGAGATAATGTGATTCCTGTCAGAAACCGGTTCAGAACTGACAAAGTGCCTTTGCCGGTTCTGATGGTGTCTTCGGATCTCTTGAGATCCACTGGAGCAATCCCAAAGGTGCGGGGCGTGCGATTGAACAGAACAGCGGCCAGTCTCAATGCATTTGTTTTATCTGTGGTTTGCTGCATGGCAACGCCACGAACCGAAGCCGAGGATTTGTCTGCGGTATCTTCGGAGAGCCATTCTGCACATCAGCTCAGTGACCCGGCTGAACTTCGACGACTCAGAAATGCAGAGTATGTTGGCGTGACGGTGCGGACAACGATTCCGCAACGGTTCGAAATGTATGATCCCCGTACGGAACAGGACCTTGCTGACCTCAAAGCGATGGGATTTACCCAGGTCATACTGGACCGACCACAGCTTCATACGGCTGCCAGCAGCATTGGTCTGGATGTGGTGCTTGCCAACTGGTGGACACAGGAGACGAAGCCGGAAGAGATCCAGCAGGGGTTGAAGCAGGCTCGGGCGGTTGCACCGGACCGGCTTATTGGCTTCAGCGTAATGGACGAGCCTGGCCGAAACGCACCCGAGACTCCTTTTGGTTTCTACATTGATCTTTACAACGAATTGAAGCCGGAATTCGAACAGAAGATGCCTGGAACACGACTGGAAATTTCTCACTGGGGACCAATGGCGGGCTGGGATCAGCGCTATTACGATTATTTTTCATATCTGTACGAAGCGGCAGATGTCATGCGGATCATGCCCTATCCGGATCTGAGTGAATCGCCGCTTGACGATGTATTCTTCATGGTTCAGCGCAGCCGAAGAATGATGGAGATCGCTCAGCGTGAATTGCCTCTGGTCGTCATTCTGCAGGCGTGGCTGCTGCCACCAAATGGCAGACTGCCGGAGATTGATGAACTGCGAGTGATGGCGTTGCAGGCGATGTTGTCAGGTGCTCAAACGTTGTCCTTCTTTGAATACAACGTGGATATCTGGAGCCGGACACCGGGTTTTCGCGATCAGTTTCGAAGTCTAATGCTCGAACTGACCAGCTTCAGCCATCGCTACCGCAACTACTGTGCAGAAACCGCGATGACGGCACACGGCATCCTGAATTCGACACTTCGGTCACCAACGGGTGCAATGACACGGATTACGGTCAACACGCGACGATACGACGTGGGGACGCTTCAACCGCTGGAGGTCAGGGAGACTACACTGCGATCGCACCGCAGTTGTCGGGGACAGGTAACTTCAGCACAGCCGCGCTGTGATGCCGTCCCTGTTCAGTACGCTGATCGCTGCCGAGTGTACTCATCCTTTCGGTGCAACCTGCTTCGAAAAATTCTGTGTCGTTCACTGAATGATGGAAGCTGTCGGTGATTGCGCTGGAGTTGAATTGTACTCACATTCGGTCATCGATGCCGTCAATCGGCATCGAACACAGTGTCTGTCTGCATCGGTCAACATCCTGACGTTCATAAAACGCTAAAGGAAGATCGGCCATGACTTGACCAGAGCAGCATGAGGTTGACGACTGCCTGTCCACGTCACGGGGGCAGGAAATTTACGGCCTGAGGGTGAATTCCGAAGGTGTGATTCGATCATCCCGATTCAGATGAAACAAAACCGTCAAGTCTGTTTCGCCGACTCTGATTGTGTCCTGATGATACAGCGGTGTTGGCCCGGAAATTCGGTTGCCGTTGACTGTTGTTCCATTGCGACTGTTCAGGTCAGTGACTTCCAGGCGGTCGTTGACAAATGCGACAACGCAGTGCTTCGGACTGACTGAAGTATCTTCAAATAATCGCAGATTGCTTTCGATTGATCGACCGATGTGAGTCTTGCCCTGCTGCCCAATCGGATAGGTAACTGAGTTGCCCCGGATCCATGCTTGTTTGTTTTGGGTCATTAGATCGGGACTCACTTTAGACCAGGAATGGAACAGAATCCGATGCTTTGCCTGATGTCCGACAATGTTTTGCCGTACGGCAGTTAATGGTACGCACTACCCCTTTGCATGTATATCACGGGAAAATGTGGTCACAAATGACCTGAATTGAGATTGCACTATGAAGTATCCGTATCCACTGACATCTGAAACCTGTCACCTCTTTATGCGAAGGGTAGCAGGGTCCGGTAAAGAGCGCGACAGCCGGCACGATCCATGAGCCTGTTGTCACCGGAATCAGAAATATGATTCCGGCGATGTTGACGCCAGGCAAGCGGAGGACACAAAATTCACCTGACCAGCAGTGGACGAAAGTCCCTCGTCTCTGGTTCAGCTGATCAATCCACGGGGTATCACACAGCGTGATCTGAATCTGACAGCTGAAAGACAGGATCGATTCACGCCGTTCCAGCACCAGTGATTCCGGGAATCAGGCGTGATTAGCGCGACAGGAACGCCACGATTTGTCCCACTTCCACACGAAGTGTGACATCTTCATATGTTGGAGCGGCGGTCACCGTAGCTGTTAATGTGTCTGCATCGAAGTTGATCCAGTTGTTCTGCGGAGTTGTGGATGATTCCACGACCTGCTTGTACATTTTCTGTACATTGGGGCGGTTTCGCAGTGAAATCACGTCGCCTGTTCGGACCATCATTCCTGGCTTGTTGACAGTGATCCCGTTGACCTGAAAATGACGGTGAACGATGCCCTGTCGAGCCTGGGGACGCGTCAGTGTAAACCCTGCACGACGGACAACGTTGTCCAGTCGAGTCTCACAAATCAGCAGGAGCTGCTCACCGGTATTGCCTTTCATGTGACGGGCTTTGGTGAAGTATCGATTCAGCTGCCGGTCACGAAGGCCGTAAAAGAACTTGATCTTTTGTTTTTCCGCCAGGCCAATGCCATAATTCGTTGGTTTCTTCCGCCGACGATGCATACCCGGCGGATACTCTTTTCGTTCCAGTGCTTTGATACTGCCACTGGATTCGTAAACATTGACTCCAAGGCGTCGATTGATGCGTCCCTTTGGACCTGTGTAACGTCCCATTTGTTTCGGAACTTTCGAAGATGTTCAGGCTCTGTACCGTCAGTGCGTCACGCACGCACCAACCGTCTTCTCAGATACCGGTGGCGATCTTGCTCACCACTGACGTACTCGACAGACAGGCATTTCGGAAATGCTGCGTACAGAGAGATTGTTCTGTGGACGGATTCATGGAGAATCCTGACCGAACAGGTTCGGGAGAGTACCCATGCATCGGCCGATAATCAACAGTAGCATGGCTGTTCATGCTGAAGGGGACACCCAATACCGTCCAGGGTCAGTGCATCCAGAGCTTCCTGTCGAGCCCGACAGGAATTCGATCAGCGCCGATGACCACGGACGCTGAGTTCTCAACCTGCAATTCGGCGGAATTTAATGACGATCGACCGTTACGACGCACTGTTGGTTCAGTCCTTCGGTGGTCCCGAACACAACGATGATGTTATTCCTTTTCTTGAGAATGTGCTGCGCGGTCGCAACGTGCCTCGTGAACGCCTGCTTGAGGTTGCTGAGCATTACCGGAAATTCGGTGGCGTAAGTCCCATCAATCAACAGTGCCGTGATCTGATTGACGCTCTGAGGCGAGAACTGCAGACACATCAAATTGATCTGCCGATTTACTGGGGCAATCGTAACTGGCATCCGATGCTGGATACGACATTCCGAGAAATGCAGCAGCACGGTGTGAAACGAGTTTTGAGTTTTGTGACGTCCGCATTCAGCAGTTATTCCGGGTGCCGTCAGTATCGGGAAGACGTGGTCCGTTTCAGATCTGCTGCTGATGCGGACGAAATTGAGGTCGACAAACTGAGAGTGTTCTACAACCATCCGGACTTTATCCAGGTCGTTGCCGACAGTGTCCAGCAGGCGGTCGAGGCGCTGGATGTCAATGACATACCTGTTGTCGCATTCACTGCCCACAGCATTCCTGGAGCAATGGCTGCAGGCTGCGATTATGAGCGACAGTTGCGTGAAAGCTGTCATCTGGTGGCTGAATCTCTGGATCTGCCCTCGGACAAATGGGCACTTGTGTACCAGAGTCGCAGTGGGCGACCCCAGGATCCTTGGCTGGATCCCGACATTTGTGACTTCATCGAAACATTGCACCAGCGCGGTGTCCGTAACCTTGTGATCTCACCGATCGGATTCATTTCGGATCACATGGAAGTCCTGTTTGATCTGGACACCGAAGCCCGCAACGTCTGCGAACGCCTGAATATCAACATGCGTCGTGCTTCCACGCCAGGCGTACATCCACTGTTCGTCGGGATGGTAAGAAAACTGTTTCAGGAGCGGCTCAGCGGAGCAGATCGCGAAGCGATCGGTCAGTTTCCGCCAAATCACGACGTCTGTCCGGAGGATTGTTGTTTCTCCGGACGTCCATCGTGAAGGAGATTCGGGGCACAAGCCATCAGAAGCAGATCAGGAGTCTCAGCAACACGGAGTCTGATCGTCAACGTACAGCAGCGCGAGAGACAGACACATTTCGGATCAACCGGACGCTGTGATCATGGGATTGAGCAGTGCTCCCACTGATATGACGCCAAACACACCTGCAAGGAGAAGCAGCGAGAGGATGGTCCCGCAGATCGCGACTACCCGTGTGCGACTGGGAACAAACAGACCGATCACACACAACACAAGTCCCGTGAGATTCAGGACGAATGTGGCAATGCCAAGCAGCAACACCTGAAGCCGTTGCGCTTCAAGTGCCGCTTTGGCAACCTCAGCATGTGCGTTCATTTCCAGGTCCGGCAGCGAGACGACAGGTTCCGTTGGATCCTGATCAATACCTGCGTCTGAATCGACGTCTTCGGACGTCTCATCGGCGGACCCTGGTAAATCGTTCGGTTCCGGGAGCTGACTTGCGGCTACGAACAACAGAACACACAACAGTCCGGCGAGCAATGTCAGAATCAAACCAATTGTGGCAACTGTATTTCCGGCAGTTCCGACAGCCATTTCGATGTTGGTACTCGATTCCGGAAGACTATCAGGGCTGTTCACTGCTGGACTCCTGTGGCCAGGGCTGTCAGCAGGAACACGAACGTCAGGAATGCTCCCGTAAAGAATGACAGGATCAGACCCACCACAGCCGGTGTTTTGGGCTGATTATTGATACTGCCGTACAGCGAAAGAAACAGTGCCGAGAAGGTTGCAACAAAACTCATGATCAACAGTCCTACGATCAGCCACCGTTGCCACGGACTGGTCTGTATATCACCGAATGCGAGTCGCCCGAGGGGACTTTCGGTGATCCCCAGCCAAAGTCCGTGCATCAGCAGCTGCAGAAAACTCAGAATCAGTCCTGCAAATCCAGGGCGATTCGATCTCCACTGTGCAATTATGCCGTCTTCCTGCGAAGACGGCCGATTCTCACCCGGCGGTGCCTCCACAGAAATCACTCCTCACCGTCAACTTCGGACATGCCGAGTTGCTTCATTTTGCGGTAAAGATTTGATCGATGCAGTCCCAGAAGTTTCGCGGCCTCTGTCATATTGTCAGCCACCTGTCGAATGCTGCGCCGGATGAAATCTCTTTGAAATGCCCGAGTCGCCTTCTCAAGACCCAGATCCAGTGACGGAAGTTTTCCTGTTTCGTCGTCCGGACTGAGAATAAATGCCAGATCGTCGGCATCGACTTTTTCGTTCGGACATAAAAACGCAACTCGTTCCATGAGATTCCTCAGTTCACGAATGTTTCCCGGCCACAGATGAGACTGCAGTCGGCGGCGGGCTTCGTTGGTGAACTGCAGATTGGTGCGTCTGGCCTGAGCAGAAAAAATTGCGATGAAATATTCCGCAAGTGGCAGGATATCTTCCGGGCGGTCGCGCAGAGCCGGAAGATCCAGCGTGACCACACTCAGTCGATAATAAAGGTCTTCGCGAAAGCGTTTTTCTCGCACGGATTCCGCCAGATTCGCATTCGTGGCTGCGATGATGCGAACATCGATCGGTAAAGTCTGAGATCCGCCGACGCGTGTAATCAGTTTTTGTTCGAGAACTCTGAGAAGTTTGGCCTGACCACCAGGACTCATATCTCCAATTTCGTCCAGGAAGAGTGTGCCGCCGTCGGCAAGTTCAAATTTTCCCTTTCGCATGTCCCGTGCGTCTGTAAACGCTCCCCGTTCATGACCGAACAGTTCGCTTTCCAGCAGTGTCTCTGTCAACGCGGCACAGTTAACCGCAACAAAAGGCGACTGAGCACGATCTCCCTGGTAATGCAGACTCTGCGCCGCGACTTCCTTTCCGGTTCCACTTTCACCTAAAACCAGTACCGGAAGGTCTGTTGAAGCCAGTCGGCGAATCGTATCCCGCAATGCCGTGATCGCTGAACTTTCGCCAATGATTTCGACGGCACTTGTCACCCGCTCCGCCAGCTGGTCTCGGCTCCGGTGAAGAAGGCTCCGCTCCCGCAGATTGCGGAGCGCAACGGCGGCCTGCGTCCCGAGCTGCTGGAGACATTCGACATCTTCTGGCGCGAAGTCCAGGCCATGATTCCGGTTAATTCCTTCGAATGCTCCAACGATTGTACCATCGGAGTCCTTCAACGGCACACAGACGAGATTGCGTGTGCGATAGCCGCTGTCACGATCCACTGCCTGGTTGAAACGAGGATCGGCATAAGCGTCATTTACCGTCACAGCAGAGCCGGTTTTCAGAGTCTCACCAACGATGCCTTCACTGGCGGGAATCCGAAGAGAGGCATCCGGCACTCCCAGAGCCGGTCGGGCCTCGACTTCATTTCTCTCACGATCCCACAGGAAGATGCTGCTGCGATCACAGTCCAGCAGTCGTGCTGCCTCTGCTGCGATGAGTTCCAGCAGCGGCGCTGCTTCCTCGTTCACGGACAGCCGTGAGGCAATTTCCAGTGTGGACCGCAATCGGTCCAGCCGGCGGGAGGATTCTCCCTGTTTGAGCGCCAGAGGAATCGCAATATTCATGCCCCGAACGAGCATGGTTGTCGGTAGTCCCAGTTCCGTTGCGTTTCTGCGGCTGCAACCTGCGATCAGTCGACCAACACCACAATCTGTGATTGGCAGAGCAAACTGACACATTGACGATGTCAAAAAACCAATGGACTCCCGGTCCGCCACCGATTCCCAAAGCTGAAGCGGACGTGTTTCCGGTGCCCGGCCAGATTCTGCAACAATTTCCCAGTCCGGGCCCGGGATTCGACGAATGACGGCAAGCCACGTCGCGTTCAGTTCACCAGCAAAGACATCGCATTGGGTTTTGAGGAACTCCACGACATCAGTGGCGTTTGCCGCATCCGACTGCAGCCGGCCAAATAGCCCAAGCAGTGTCGGAAGTTCACTTGCGCTGGCCTGTTGAAATGCTTCCTGGGCATGAATCCATTGTATGTCAATGTCAGACACGCGCTGGCTCCTGTCCGGTATTTTTCTCCAGCCAGTCAAACCAGGACCGGCTCATTCCTTGAAAATTTTTCGCTGACATCGCAAGTTGCGATGAGGAAATGCGTCTGTCCCCATTTGGCGGTGTCGCAATGTGCGCTGCGAAAATGTGGCAGCACGGATCAGGTTTTGGAATCGGTCCGTACCAGGTTGACAGTTCTGATTGGAACCAGTCCGATTTTGCTCCTGCCCGCGTGCGAAATACGGTCTGTTGACTTCCAATTGACACCACCGCTGACAAAGCGCCATCGAGATGACGTCGGGAAGGTTAATGGGGTGGATCAAAAAGTCAACTGGGCAGTTTGTCCGGACGGCGGTTGTGAGACATGGTTATCCGAAGGACAAAATTTTGTCTGAATTTTGTCCGGGACTTGGCGGATCCAGCAAACCGTGTTTTTGCGGGAACGTCAGCTTGTGCTTTGGTAACGAAAACAGGGCCGTTCGTTCCGAGGCACGAGACAGCTTGTACCGCTCGTGTCCTATGACGAAAGACATCCGGCAATTTGAGTTGATTGGTGGAATTCACAAGCGGACTACTGATCGATTGGTTCTCCGAGGCCGTACTTTTTACGTGCCTGCTCATAGGTCTGCATGGCGTCAGGCAAACGTTCCCGCAGACTTTCGGAACGTCTGAAATCTGACGGATGGGTCGACATGAACTCCATGGGGCCATCCGACCCCTTGAGAACTGCAAAGCGTTCCCAGAACTCCGGAGCCGCAGACGGGTCGTAGCCTGCTTCAGCCATCAATCTGATCCCGATAGAGTCGGCTTCCAGTTCATGTTTGCGACTGTAGGGCAGGATGGCACCGTATTGGGACCCGATGCTGAACGCCGTGAGTGCAATATGTTTCTTTTGGTCATCCTGATTCTGGAGAAGTCGTCCGACAGCCTGCTGTCCCAGATTCTGCGCCATTTTGTGACTCATGCGTTCGCCACCGTGACGTGCGATCGCGTGGGCAACTTCGTGAGACATCACAACGGCCAGGCCGGCTTCAGTCTGGCATACCGGCAGCATCCCGGTATAAACCGCAACTTTGCCGCCGGGCAGGCAGAATGCATTCTGAGTATCGGATTCAATGACTTTGAATTCCCAGTCAAAGTCAGGGCGATGGGCTGCGGCGGCAATTCGATTTCCCACCCGCTGGACCAGTTCGTTGTAGCGATCGTTCTTCGAAATCGGTTCTTTTTCCAGGACCTCTTTGTACGCTGAGAGTCCTAACCGGTTTTCCTCAGCCTCTGAAATCGTTAACAGCTGTCGTCGACCTGTCACGGGAACCGTTGAGCACCCTGTAAAAATGAGCGCGCCGGACAGGCTGACGACGAGCAGTAGAATCACGAATCCTGCTAATGAGTGCCCTAATCCAAGCATTGTTCACGTCCGTGTGATTGCGTACAGGTGTCAGAGTTGGGCGTGGCGCTGAGCAGTCCCGCCGACGAATTATCGAAAATCTATGGTCGAGCTGCAGAGTTCCGCAAGAGAACCTCTGTCCTCGGATTCCTGTCAATAAGGTAATTCCCGATGAGTCACTCGCCTCACAGGCGAACATTGCCGATATCTCAACTGGAACGCTTCGAATGACCCTGCCAACGCGAAACATCATGCTGACTGTGGCCTATGACGGTACGAATTACCGCGGATGGCAGGTGCAGCCAAACGGTCTCACCGTGCAGGAGTGCGTTGAGTCGGCGATTACACGGCTTACAGGTGAGTCACTGCGGATTCTTTGTGCCGGGCGCACCGACTCAGGTGTCCATGCTCTTGGACAGGTGGCCAGTTTTAAGACGGCTTCGCCAATTACTCCGGAACAGTTTCGACGTGGACTGCAGCGCTACCTGCCGGACGACATCACTATCGTAAAATCAGTACGCGTCGCAGATGAATTTCATGCGACATTCTCTGCCAGTCGCAAGCGGTACCGCTATCTTATCTGGGACGGTCCGGTGCTTCCGCCGAGTTTGCGACATTACGTTTATCGGACTCGACGTGCAATTCAAATTGAGCCAATGCGGGAATCCCTGAGTGCACTGCGTGGAACCCATGACTTTCGCTGTTTCGAAACAAATTACCCCAACAAACAGACGAGTGAGCGAACGATTATGGATGCGACCATTCAACGCTGTCCGGCTCTCACGATGTGGTCAGGGGAAGATTTTTGGCCTGCAGATGCTGGACCGCATGAAGACCCGAGACGTCCGTTTATCAGCTTTGAAGTTGAGGCCGACGGTTTCCTTTACAATATGGTGCGAGCCATTGTTGGCACACTGTTGCGGATCGGGAATGGCCAGCGACCAGCCGGATATCTGGGCGAGGTCATTGAGAGCATGAATCGTGGCATGGCCGGTACGACGGCTCCGGCGCATGGTTTGTATCTTGTCCGCGTAGACTATCCACCTGAGCTGCTGACTGTGGCAGACTGAAATCTGTGAAGCTCGGCGGGGCGCACGAAAAACGATGCCCGTGGTTCGGTTGTTGGAGACGGCTTTGTCATAGTTGCTGGATCTGTCGTCTCCGGACAAATTTTTAAGAACGGCAGGCTCGGGTGGTGTCGTAGAGTTCGTGTGTCGCGGCCTGTAGCAGGCTGCTGAGTTTTGTAATGGAACCGATCGTCAGAATGTTGCGTGCGAGGACGACTTCGGAGAGTAAATCAAGCCTCGTTCGGCATGCCATTACGGTGCGGGGCAGTGTGATTCGGGTTTCACTCCGGCAGGATACTGAGACGAAGTTGGAAATATTTCCGTTGGACAAGAGTGCCTCACAACGCTGCGTCCGCTGATATCTTGCGGTGTAAGTAATGAATTCCCTGTTTCACCAGGCAGATTCCCGGAATCGACTGACCGCACGGGGGTTACGGATCTCGACTAAAATCGGCGCATAATGAATGCCAATTTTTCCGAGATGGCTAAACTGCGATCAAACATCCGTTACGAGAGAGAGACACACACTAGTCTGCGAGTTGAACAAGCCATCGATGGCCAGTAACAAAATTAAGCCTCAGACTCTGCGGGGTTTCCGCGACTTTCTGCCAGACCAGATGATTGCGCGCGAGCATCTCATCGATACGGCACGCCGTGTCTATCGCAGCTACGGGTTCGCCCCGATTGACACACCCGCTCTGGAGTATGCAGAGATCCTCGTGGGTCAGGGCGGTGAGGAGTCAGACAAACAGGTATTTCGATTTACCGATCAGGGCGATCGTGACGTCGCGATGCGTTTCGATCTCACGGTTCCGCTGGCTCGTTATGCGGCCAGGCATATTCAGGAGATCGGGACGCCCTTCCGTCGTTATCACATCGCCCCGGTTTGGCGAGGTGAACGACCGGCACGTGGTCGATATCGCGAATTCATGCAGTGTGATTTCGATACTATTGGTACAGCCAGCAACACTGCTGATATTGAAACACTGCTGGTGATCAACGATTTGTTTGATGCTGTCGGAGTGGATCGTTTCACCGTTCGAGTCAACAATCGAAAAGTACTCAACGGTTTCCTGGAAAAAAAACAGTTGCAGGAGTCAGCAACAGGGATCCTGCGATGTCTCGACAAACTCGAAAAAATCGGCCGTGATGCAGTCGCTGCTGAGATGCAGGAGCGAGTCGGACTCAGTGCGTCGGACGCATCGAATGTGCTGGATATGGCTCAGCTGACCGGCACACCCGACGCTGTCCTCTCACAACTCGACGGAATCCTGACGGGCAGCTCGACAGGGGAAGAGGGACTGGCCCACCTGGGGGAGCTGTTCAAAACAGTTCGCGGTTGCGGGCTTCCGGAAGACCGTGTGTGTCTGGACGTATCGATTGCCAGGGGGCTCGACTATTACACGGGCACGATCTATGAAACCTTTCTCAGTGATCTGCCGACAATCGGCAGCGTCTGTTCTGGTGGTCGATACGACAACCTTGCTGCGAAATTTACCTCCCAGCAGTTGCCTGGTGTCGGAGCCAGTCTGGGGCTGGATCGGATGCTGGCGGCGATGGAAGAGTTGGGGATGACAGCCAGGGCGTCCACTCCTGCCGACGTGCTGATTACCATGTTTTCCAGGGGGCATCTGGTGGACTATCAGCAAGCCGCAAGGATGTTGCGACAACGGGGGATTGGTGCGGAAGTCTATCCCGAGGCGCGGAACATCGGTCGCCAGCTCAAATATGCTGATCGACGAGGATTCGCAGTGGTTTTGATTGCTGGCACCGATGAGCTGGCGGCCGGGACCTGGCAGGTGAAAGTTCTGGAATCCGGAAATCAGCAGGAAGTCTCATCTGACGTCCTTGTGGATACTGTTCACGGGATTCTTTCTGAAATCGCAGATCCTGAAGGAGATTAGACCGCCTTTCGCATAAGGCAGGCCGAAGTCCTGGCTGCCACAAGGTTTGCTTGATCTTGTGGGTTGCCATGTGGTGTGCAGTACAGGATTCATGCTTTTGCTTTCTCACCGTCTTTGGATTGGCTGGCAGGGGCGGTGGACACTGTATCTTGATCTATGCGGCCACTCTGGCCGAAAACGGCTCAGGTGTCACTATTGCTGGTGGAATAGAAATTTATGAAGGATCGATTGTCGCTTCCGCCGTTTGAGGGTGAAGCCGCCACTTGCACCGGCAATCCACCGGACGGGAGCTGAATTGCGTATCTCGTGCAGCCCGTCGGGTTTACAGACTTTCACAAACCCTGTATATGTTCGTCGCTTTCGCACTCTTCCCGGTCTGCGGTGCGTCCTGTCTTGAACGGACAGGGCTGGGTTACCCCGACGCATCAGGATTGCTTCGTATTGTCCGCTCAGCAGTCGAAGGCTCTGGACTCCTGGTTCCAGCAAACAATTTACAAAACGCATACGGTCGGAATTTGAACGGAGGTTATTCTGTGTCCATAGAAGAAAAAGTTATTGGAATCGTGAGTGATCAGCTCGACTCGCCACGGGAAGAGATTTCTCGGTCGAGTTCGTTCGTCGATGACCTCAAGGCCGACTCCTTGGATATCGTCGAACTTGTTATGGCTCTGGAAGACGATTTCGACATCAAGATTCCGGATGACGACTACGACAAAATTGCGACTGTCGGAGATGTCATCAATTATGTTGAATCTAAGTCGTAAATTTAAATTGATGTGTGGTTGACGGGTTGTTGTCACCGGAACATCGGGTATGACTCTTCCGGAATATGGGGTTCGCGACCTTTGGTGGCACGTCTGTTCCGGTCGCAGGGGTACGCTTGCTGTCACATGATTTGTCTGTGGTGAATTTCGGTCCGGTGTGAAATCAGTGACGTTAATCTGTGTGCCTGTGAACTGCTGGAATGATGCAAACCCGCCTGTATCGATTGCCCACGGGCGTTTGCGGTCGCGGGGCCCGCATAGACGATGACGATACTGAGTTTTGAATAGCTTTCGCCAAACTCGACCCGTTCCGCTATTATTTTTTGTCGGGCAGTGGACTTCCTGTTTTACATCCAGTCGATCAAAAATGGAGTGTTTGCTGCTGCGATCAATCTTGGCAACGCAGATCCGGCCTGTGTTTCTGATTATGTTCCGAAGACTGCACGAGAAGCCGGTGAATGTTTTACGAAACAATATGTTTGGTTTTGGAGGTCACAAAGCCGGTTTCGTCGCAGGAACAAATTGTTGATTTCGACGTCCTCGACAGGTTGGAATTCGATGTGGAATTGAATTCGAGAACCGACAGAAATTCCGTAAACTGACCGTGCAGGGTGCGTGCCATCGTAGAAGAATGTGGTGAAATGCTCGGTCTGAGTCTCGGTCGACCCAGACGAATAATAGTGACCTTTCTCAAGAGATTGTGAAGACTTTGTGCTGGTCTGGCGGCAGGTTGACGCATTATGACGCATAGTGGCTCTGACGACGTTGTCATAACCGGAGTGGGAATATTCTCGCCAATTGGTGTGGGAGCCGAAGGCTTCAAGGCCGGATTGGCAGCCGGTGTTCCCGGTTTCCGACGCTCGGAACGGTTGTCTTATATCAGCTCGCCGGACTGCATTTGCGGTGAAGTTGCGAACTTCACTGACGCAACAGCCCGAAAGGAGCATCTGCGACCTCTGCGGAAGAGCGTCAAAATGATGTGCCGCGACATTCAACTGGGCGTGGCGGCCGCGCTGCAGGCCATGGAAAATGCAGGGTTAAAGAAGGGATCATTCGCGCCGGAACGTGCGGGCGTTTCTTTTGGGGCGAACCTGATGTCAACTCCGCCGGAAGTACTGGCCGGTGGAGTCACGAAATGTCTCAACGAGTCGGGAGACTTTGATTATGATCTCTGGGGGACAGAGGGACTTCGAGGCATGGAACCTCTGTGGCTGTTGTGTTACCTGCCCAATATGCCGGGGTGTCACATAGGGATTGCTCTGGATGCCCGCGGCCCAAACAATTCGATCACTCATGATGAAGCGTCCGGTGGACTGGCGATTAACGAAGCGGCAGGGGTCATCCGCCGGGGACGGGCTGATATTATGCTTGCCGGCGTCACCGGGACACGACTGCACAATGTCAAGACGGCGCAATCGCACGTGTGGGATGTTCTGGCGGATGGTCCCCCCGAGTCCTGTTGTCGACCACTGGATGCAACGCGCGCCGGTGAAGTCGTGGCCGAAACCTCGTGTACACTGGTTCTTGAATCCCGAGAGCATGCAGAGAAACGCGGAGCAACCCTTTTGGGAACAGTACTCAGCTGCGGTATGAGTTGTGTCCATACCGTCGATGGAAAACCGAATGAACAGCGAGCAGTCGAGCAGGCAGCTGCTTCCGCACTTCGCATGGCCGGAGTGACGTCCGATGAGCTTGGTCACGTGAATCTCGGTGCGTCCGGCCATCTCAAACGAGATATGTTTGAAGCGCAGGCCATTCGCAGAATTCTTGGTGATCGAGCGGATGTTACACCGGTGACAGCGCCCAAAAGTTACATCGGTAGCGCGGGCAGCGGGTCTTCGCTGGCGGAACTCGCAGCGTCACTGCTCACACTTCAGGACGGCGAGATTATTCGAACACTGAACTGCCGGAATCCTGACCCTTTGTCGCCTCAAAATGTGGTGAGTGGAGAAAATCAGCCCACCAGCAATCGGCTGTTCCTTAAGACGAGCGTTACTCGCATGGGACAGGCCAGCGCTGTTCTGATTCGTACCTAGACTGAGCCGTTGAGATGGGCGCACCCGGGCGATTGGTGTGCAACAACGCTCGGTTTCATATCTCGTACACAGGAACAGGGGACGTCCGACTAAAGTCAGGGTCTGACGTAACGTTGATCATTGCAGTGCGCATTGGCGTGAAATGGGCATTAAAAGCGATCACGCTGCCGGACGCTGAGTGTCTTCATGGGGTTCGGTGGCCGGGATCCGGGCGAATCCGGTTCGCCGGAGGCTTTCCAGTTCGTCCAGCAGGGATCGGATTTTCTTTTCCGACCTGACGCATTCCTCGGTACGGTCCGTGTGCAATTGATCCAGTTCATCCTTCAGCTGTAAATACTCGGCAGATGGTTCGGACGTCACAGCCGCTGCAGACGGCTGTAATGTGTCGTGGTTCTTTTCGAACCAATCCTCAAGCTGTTTTCGATCAACTCGAAATGCAGCTCGATCCTCTTCCAGTTGGGTGATCTGACGTTCAACTTCCTGACGTTCATCATGGATTCGCTGATGCAGTTCGTTAAAGAAACTCTGCAGCGACTCGCGAGCATTTTGTTGTCGGACGGACAGATCAGCTTCCGAATCCTGCTTCTGTAAATCTCCCCGGATGTCTTCCAGGATGATCCGCAGTTCGAGCAGGTCGCGCTGTTGGGTATCCAGGTCTGATCGCAGTCGACTGAGTTGTCGGGTTTTTTCCGTCAGACGCTGTGTTGATTGGGAAATTGATTCCTCCTGCAGAACGACCTGGCGAGATCGCTCGTCCAGTTCATGGTTAATGGTATCTCGATGCTCCTGCAACTGTCGTTGCTGTCGCTGAATATCCATCTGCGATGCAGTTCGGCTGCGTTCGATGAATCGCAGTTCACGCCTGAGCGATGCTTCTCGTTCGTCCAGCAGGGTTCTGATATGACTGAGCTGTCCCAGCTGCATTCGATGCTGTTCCTGAAACCGGTGACGTTCGGTTCTGAAGCTTTGCTGGTCACGACGCAGTTGCCGAACCTCTTCGTCAAAATCGTTACGGGCCCGGGCCAGGTGTTCAAACTGGAACCGATATCGACGCTGCAGATTCGTCTGTTCCGTGAGCAATTTCTGTCGGCGTTTCTCCAGCTCGTCGCGTAGTCGCGACTGTTCGTTTGAGATCTGCTCGCCCAGCATTTCTCGCTGCTGCTGCAGGCTCTCTGTTTCGTCACTCAGTTGGTCACGCTCCAGTTTACAGCGTTCATTCCACTCCTGTTGCTCTCGGTGCAGTTGGCTGAATTCGGAACTAAATTCTTCGCGAACACGCTCACGAAGCAATTCTCGCTCCTGTTCAAGTTCACGCTGAGCCAGTGACTGCTGCTCTTCAAAAGATTCTTCCAGTTCGCTCTGTCGTTGCTCCAGTGCAGTCCGTTCGTCACGGAGGGCCTCCTGTTGTGTGCGGAGTTCATCGCGATCTGATGCCAGTTCGGAGCTCAGAGTTTGCCGCAGCTGAATACGTTCCTTCTCCAGATCGTCACCAGCTTTGCCGAGTCGGGTGTGTCCCTCTTCCAGACTTTGTGCCAGTTTTCGGACGCGTGCAGCTTCATCGTCGAGTTGTGCCCGAATCTGTCGCTGCTCGACCCGGTCGCGGGCGACCTGTTTGGCGAACTCACTTGCTCGGATTTCAAACGCCGTTCGGTCTGCCTTGAGCTGGTCCTGTTCACCGGTAATTTCGGCCTGGCGTGTCTGCAGCTCAGCGAAACGACTGTGCAGAGACTCTGCAGCCTGACTGGCCTGAATCAGCAGTTGCATCGGATCTTCCGCCGGAACGGAATCCGCGCGTAACACACCGTCCGACGGGGAAACGTCGTCTTGCGAAAGGGGGGCACTCTTTTCGAGTGCCGGCTGATGATCCTGTGACACGTTTCGGGACTCCTTCCCAAAACATCAACGGTCGATACCAGTGATCCGAACTGAAGATGATCCGTCATCAGAATCAATGGATTCTGATGACCGTGTGATGATCATAGAGGAAACGCGGCACCTGACTGCAGCCCAATATTCGTCAACAGACAGGGGCACGGGACTTAGTAACCGTTCACCAGAGTCACGATGGCCCCAATATGATCGACTGTCGGCAAAATCAGCCGGTTACACTGTCCAGCATGGTGTCGAAATGCGCCTTGGGGGGAGCTCCAACCACCTTATCGACGATCTCACCGTCTTTGAACAGAATGACCGTTGGGATCGATGTGACAGCAAATCCGGCGGCTGTTTGCTGATTTTCGTCTGTGTTGAGTTTTCCAATCTTCACTTTACCGGCGTATTCTTCAGAAAGCTCTTCAATCGTGGGAGTCAGCATACGACAGGGGCCACACCACGGAGCCCAGAAGTCAACCAACACCGGATCTGATGACTTCAGCACCTCAGCTTCAAAATTGGCGTCGGTAAATTCCAGGAGATTCTCTGACATTTCAATGTTCCTGAGTACGAAAAAAACATGATCTCAAATGAATCATGCCATGCACAGAAGACATCTGGATTAATGGGGACCATCGAGGCTGAGTTTCGGTTGAAACGCTCCACTCGGCAATTGATATCCCCTGTTCCTCCGCTACTGTTGCAAAGACGATCCGATACAGTATCAGCCTTACACTCATTGCGAACATCGTCGCTGGCTGGACACATGATTCGGTTGAGTGGAGACCGGTTTTGGCTGAATTGCCGGTAAACAGTACCAATCTGGACCGTTCGAGTGACCGGTTCAACGGAAACACCCACAACCGATTATCGAGCAACGCCGCGAGGGTGTCAACGTGATCCAGTCTCCGATGCTTCCGGGGATGGGCTGGATTCTCTGTATTGAAACTGCGTAGACTTGCAAAAGGAGTCACGACGATGTGTTGCCGGTCCAGGTTAAACGCGATTTTTTATTCAGCGTTCCACCGCATCGGGACTCGTGTATGCGCTGTTCATCCCGACAATCGATACATGTGTTCGAACAAAATGGCAGTTGTGATTTCGATTGTCGCTGTTTTTCTGTTTGGTCTTCGAGCTTCGGCTCAGAATGATTCTGCTCGTGAGTTCCGTTTCGACTGGACGCAGTATCGTACGTCTCCCGTTGATCTTGTGATCTCAAATGCGGATGTCCTTCAGCACAGGAAGCCTGGTCTGAATGTTGATGAGCAGCGAGCCTGGCGGGACCTGGTCGACGAAATCATTCGTCGACGCCAGGTGATGAGAAATGAGAATCGGGACACAGCCACGAGCCACTGGGAAATGGGGTTCTACCGGTATGCCGATGTGCGTCGGACAGCATGGGAAAACGGGTCCTTCCAGATTCGTACACCCGAGCAGAAGAAAGATCCGTTCCGGGACCGGAATGATGAGGAAGGGACAAGGAATACGACTCAGTTCACTGACTATTCGATGATGGTGGATATTCAGAACCATCCGGAGGATTTTGTTGGTAAGCCTGTGGTACTTCGAGGGATCCTGCAGCGTCCGACGGAGGAAGTCATGGTGCCGTTGTCGGGCCAGTCGGGGTCGGAAGATCTTGTGTTGTCAGTTGGGGACCTGTTTTCACTTGGCGGCGGTGCTGCTTCAATTGCGCGAGTGCACACCACGAGCGTGGAAAAGACCTGCGGGGAAAACGCTGGAATTCGTCCCTGGCCCCCCAACAAAAAATATCTTCCGGTTCTGGTGAAGGGCTGGATCATTAAATTGTGGGATGATCGGCGTCCACTCATTTACTGTGATTCCGTTCGTGAACTTGATGTGTACCCGCCAACCGCATTGATCCGACAATATACTTTCTCAAAGCAGCCGCTGGCCGATGAGGAATCGTGGCTGTATTACGAAACGCTCAGCACTCTTGAGACGACCCGGCAATTTCGAAGCGAACAGGGCAATCGGTTTTGGGAAGCATTTTCACTCGAAAGTCCTCAACAGGCCGCAGAAAATTTTCTGAAATCGCGACTCGGCGACCTTTTGGTGGAAATCAGGGAAAAATTTGAGTCTGACAAGTCCGGTCTCGGACAGAAGCTCAAAGCGGGGACCATCGATGAATCAACGTATCAATTCGAATTGAAACGCCTCCGTTACCTGCTGACCGAACGGGGAAAACATTATGACGAAGCGACGAACAACCCTCGAAAGTTTCAAACATACGTGGATTTGTTCATGAATCCCGATGTGTGGCAGGGACAACTCGTGACGTTGCACGGACATGTGAGGCATGTCGTCAGCTATGCTGCAAAACATCCTGCATTTCACGGGCGCCGATTGCATGAGCTCTGGCTGTTCACTGACGATTCCCAGAACAATCCGGCCGTGATCGTCACTCCCACGCTGCCTGACGAATTCCCGGTGGACGCTGAGCTGATCGATCAGGTCAGCGTGACCGGTTGTGTCTTCAGGCAATACGTCTATCGTGATCAGGAGTCGCGCCGAATCGCTCCGTTGATTCTGGCAGATGGCATTCGATGGTCCCCCACCGACAGTCATCTTTTGGCACTCCAGGAATCAGGGGATCTTCCGGCCGGTTCACGTCTGGCCCGGCGAGCGACTGCAGCACGGTCTCAGCAACCTGGTGAAACAGCCGTGCTTTTGGTTTGTTCCCTGGCAATCCTGACGATCATGATTCTATGGGGGCGGGCACAACGAGACCGCCGGGAGAGA
>JAKVAY010000048.1 GCA_022447185.1 Fuerstiella sp.
GTTTGTCCCCCGGAAATTTCTGGGACCGGCCCGCAACACTCGACGACCATCGGCCAGCCGTATTTTCATGGTGATGGGGATCACGACGCTGGGTTGTCTGCCACTGATTCGCCCGCTGCTGCGACTCCGCGAATGGAGTGCGTTTATGGAACTACAAAGCGTGGTGGCTCCCGATCTGACTAATGTGGTGGGGCCGGTCTGGCTGACGAGTGTCCCCGCGATCATCATCACTGCCGTGCTGCTGCGCCTGCTGCAGCGCCGGCAAAACGACGCCCTGAAGTCTGAATGCAGACCACTGCTGATGATCAGCGGCAGTATCGCCCTGGGATCTCTGTTGATCTTTCTGACATTCAGCTTCTGCGGCCTCTACAGTCTCGCAGCCAATCCCAGATATCAGGTTGCCTTTAGCGTTGCCATGAGTCTGTTTCTCGCGGCGACAGCCCGAACCCTGACGGCACCGTTGTCACGCAATGGAATTCAGGTACTGTGTGTGTGCCTGATTGCCATCACGGTAACATGGCTGAATGTTGGCAGATCACCTCTGCTGCCGGCCCGACTGAACGGCGTCGCTGCGGAAGAGTGGCGTCAAGCCGCACACACCACGGCAGACCAGTCACAGAACGACGACCTGATCCTCGTCCAAAGCGGACTGGTGGAATCTTTTCTGGTTCCCCGGTTGTTCAATGACCCTTTGTTTATGGACTACGTGGCTTGTCGTCTGGGTAAGTTCTATGTCCCACAGCAGCGCCAGCGTCTGGCGCTGCCGGCGTTCTGGAGTCGCGCACCGGAAATGACGGAATTTTTTCGATCACAATTTGAACAGGTGCGACAACGAGGAGGTTCGATATGGATTGCCGCCGCCACCGATACATTGCACATGCAGGTGTCACTGGACAAGGCACAACAACTGCTGCAGGAATGCGGCTGGGCAGCGGTAATCACACAACCAAAGTCGACAATGGTGCTGGAGCGGTATCAGTTCGCACCGGATACGAATTCCACTCGACCGTCAGAATCAGTAACCGGAAATGCGGGCGATGAATAATTCCGGGAATGTTTCACCACCGTCGATTCCGTCTCTGTACGCACAGCAGGTCATTTCGGGCGATCACGCATCACACCAGCATGCAGACGACGAAAGCTGTTGCGTCTGCAAAGGTCAGATGTTCATAGAACAAATGCGTCTGCCGGATACGCGTTTTCGTATCCATGACTGTGAAAGCTGCGGCACAGGAATGCTGTTTCCGTCGCCGACACCGGAGGAACTGGCCTCATTCTACATTTCACAGTACTACGGCGAGTCAGGTCAGAAATTCGGACGTCTGACAGAAATCCTGGTGCGATTGATCGGTAATCGACAAACGCTGTTCCTGACCCGATATTTGCCCGCCGGAGGGCGCGTGCTGGACGTGGGTTGCGGTCGCGGTGTGGTGGCGTCACCACTGGCTGCTGCTGGCTACAATGTCACGGGATTCGAAATTTCTGCGGACGCTGTCCAGGGAATCCATGACGACGTCGAAATTCTGATCGCGGAGTCCCTGCAGGAAGCCCCCGTGCCGACAGCCGAGTACGATTTAGTCGTCATCTGGCATGTACTGGAACACGTCACTGATCCGGGCGCCACGCTGCAGGCTGCCTGCCGCGCACTGAAACCCGGGGGCAGACTGGTGGTCGCGGTCCCCAACTATTCAAGCTGGCAAGCCCGGTTGTTTGGACCTGCCTGGTTCCATCTGGACCCACCAAGACACCTGTATCACTTCCCATCGGCCGCACTGCAGACACTACTGCAAAACTGCGGTCTGGATATTCTGCAGGAACATCATTTTTCACTCCGGCAAAATCCATTCGGCTGGGTTCAAAGCCTTCTGAACAAATTGCTGCCACGACAGCGGAACCGTCTGTATTCGTATTTGCTCAACGAGCCCCTGCAGAAGGGACACTTGACATCGGTTGCACGCATCGGCTGGTTCACGGCCTATATCACCGGTATGGTCATCGTGCTGCCACTGGCAATCGCGGCGGCCGTGTTTCACTCGGGCGGAACCATTCATTATCTGGCTGCTCGCCCGGCAAACGACTGACAAACGACAGTTGCTGCAGCCGCGTTCAATCGTTAACGACTTTGTTCTTCATCAGGAGTGCTTCCCTGCCGATTCCACTCCATCGCTCCCGACGGATACACCGAATCCGTCGGCACAGTGAATTTTCCACTGGATCTGGTTTGCTGGCCGTTGTTGATGTGGTCGAAACGCAACGTTCGGGTCGTACTCTGTTCGAAAGGGAGAAGAAAGCCTCCAGGAGTTCTCGAACCGTACGATTTACAGAAACTTTCTACCGATAAAAGGCGGTGATCGGTCCGGAATTGATTCCAACCACATAAACGTGTTTATCCCCTACCTTAAGTTTCTTCAATGCCTTGACATTGCTCCAGGTAAACCATCCGGACTCCTCTGGTTTTAAAGCAGTGAATCTGCCTTTCCCGTCTCCAAGCATGCAGCAGCCTCGTCCTGCGTCGTATCGAACGGTTTCCACTTCTGCTCCATACATATTCCCGGCCGTAATCAGATCCAAGTTTCCGTCATCGTTGATGTCTTCAACGATGATCCCATGAATGGGCGAAAACTGGGCCTCAACGGGCAAGTGTTGCATCGAGAATTTTCCCTGGCCATCGTTGACAAAGATGCACGAGTGAAGTGCCCTGGCAGTGAGCTTCAGACCTTTGTTCAATTCATCTCCAAACAGATCGATCATGTCCGCCTCAGCAAATTGTTTGAAGGTTGGGAACCTGTCGCTGATAAAAGGCATCTGTTCTGAAGAGCACTCCCGTCCACGGACGGGGTAGTTGGTTTCTCCTTCATAGGTACTCAGGACAATGTCCAATGTCCCGTTTTTGTCGAAATCGTTGCAGTAAGCATTGAACGGTTTGGCCACCGAAGTCTTGAATTTTGCATTCTTTCCCAGATTGCCCGCGATGAAATCCATGTCCCCGTCTTGATCGATGTCCGCCGCTTCCAAACTAAACCACAGTCCCTCTGTTTCGGGAAGTGGAGCTTCTTTTTCGAATTTTCCATCACCTTGCAGATACGTAGTCAACGGCATCCATTCACCGATAAGGGTCACGTCTACTTTTCCATCGCCATTCACATCTTCAAAGGCAGCCCCCGTGACCAAACCCGGAGAGGCCATGTCTGGAGCAATTTGCGTGGTGATGTCCGTGAATGTCCCTCCATCATTTCGCAGTAAATAGCTTCTGGGAGCAACAGGATATTTTCCTGGAATTACCCTTCCACCAACGAACAGATCTTCGTCTCCATCCCCCTCAAAGTCATGAGCCACTACGACTTTAGTACTGGTCAACATTATTGGAAGAGCATCCGAGGCCAGAGAGAAATCCCCGCGACCTCCATTCAAATAGAGTCGATCCTGTAGCGCGGCATCATTTTCATCGTAGTCGTTACCTCCACTACACACATAGAGGTCCAGATCCTGATCGCCATCCGCATCGAAAAACAGAGCACCCACGTCTTCGCTTCCAGCTTCGCCTGAAAAGGCGGGCTGTTTGGTGTGTACAAACACGGCGTCTTTCTTTTGGACGTAAAGGGCGCCGGGGATCTCTTTGGCTCCGCCAACGAAGACATCCTCCAATCCATCGGAATTCACATCACCGACCGCCAGACAAGGCCCTTGCCTGGAAAGAGCATGCGGAAGCAGGACTTCCCGTTCGAAATCGTTGTACTGATTTTCGCGGTGGATGAAGTCGATCCCGTACGCATCAGCTCTTCGATCAAAAATCGTTGGTGTTTGCGTGTCATTGGGATCCGCAAACGTCACTTCATCATAGGCAATAAGAAGACACTGGTTGATCTTCTCAGGAATCACCTCACTTGTTTTTCCATCTGGCCAGGTGACGGATACTTTCTCCGCTTGCTCCAGCTGCCCAAGACCGAAATGCAGTCGCATTGGCACAGACGACTGGTATCCTCTGGTGGCCATTGCCTCCTGCAATTGAATTCCATTCGCAGTATGAATTTTCACCTTCGCCCCAATAGCAAATGTATTGAGTCCATTCCCTCGCAACTCTACATCCAGGTAATTCGCATCCCCGTTCACCGTGTTTTCATATACAGAGGCCACCTGATCGATATTGCTAACCACGAGGTCTAAATCACCATCATTGTCCAGGTCTCCGTAGGCCATTCCATACGAGTTGATTTTTTCATCAAATCCCCAATCGATTGTCGCATTATCAAAAGTCAGATCTCCTTTGTTGCGAAAAGCGTAATTGCTCTGTACCGATGCGCTCGCCAAAGAAAAGACCTGTTCAAAGCCTTCCTCATCCATGAAAGTAGTAATGTTCGTTTTATTTTTGCTGATAATTTGATTGCTCAATTCAGCCCGGAAATCACGGTCGGTTAAATCTCTTTGCTGGCCATTGGTGATGATGAGGTCTTTCCAGCCATCATTGTCGAGATCAGCGAAAAGCGCGCTCCAACTCCAATCGGTTTTTGACACGCCAGCCAGTTGTCCAATTTCGCTGAAGGTTCCGTTGCCATTCGCTAACTGCAGCGTGTTGACCATGTACTGAAAGTGGTTACCACTTTTCACCAACCTCCAAAATTTCTCTGTTGACATACTTTCCATGTTGCGCTTCGAACGAACATGACTGGGGTAGGCCATATCGAGCTCAATGAAATCCACATGCCCATCATTGTTATAGTCTGCGGCATCGGTCCCCATGCCAAAATTGGACGTGTGCTTGGTTCTGGAACTCACCTCATTCATGAACATTCCTTTCCTGTTCATGAACATGAAGTCCCCTTTGTCGTAGTCGTTCGAAACATAAACGTCTTGATAACCATCGCCATCGTAATCGGAAACTGACAGTCCCAACCCAAATGCATGGTTGTTGATCCCTGCCTCTTTGGATACGTCGACAAATTTGCCGTGATCATTTCTGTAGAGGTGATCCGAATGATTCCTGTTGTATTTAAAAAGCGCAGCTCGCTCTGCCACATCCATATGCTTCAATGCCGGGGGGACGTTGACAAGGAACATATCCAGGTCTCCGTCCAGGTCATAGTCGAAGAATGCCGCCTGGGTGGAATGCAAAATGTCGGCAAGTCCATATTCGCTGGCGCTTTCAGTAAAGGTCTGATCACCGTTGTTGATGTAAAGCAGGTTGGCCAGAAGGTCGGGGTCCGTTGTATGCCCAGCACGGCAGACATAGATGTCTAAATGCCCATCACCATTGACGTCTGCCATGGTCGAACCGAAGCACCAGCCATTTTGTGAATCACCAAAAGCGCTGGTGGTAATGTCTTCGAATTCAAGGTTTCCTTTATTGAGGTAGAGTGCATTCTTCACCATGTTTCCAGTGAAATAAATATCTGCCAGACCGTCGTTGTTTATGTCTCCGATCGAAACACCACCTCCGTTGTTGAAATATTCGTATCGAAAAATGTTGTTGGAATCATCCTCTGACAGGTTATTGGCGAAGTGAATGTTGGTTTCATTGGGGGAACGTTTTCTAAGCAGTTTGCCAATACCATCCACCTCATCACGCTTAACGACTTGGTTGTCCGCAGTTTCCTCAGAGGAACATCCCGCAGCGAACAAGAGAATCAGGGCGAAGAGTAGATGTTTCATTGTGTTCAATTTATGAAGTGCCACAGAGACAAAACACGATCACAAGTATTCAAAATACTGTCCACAAGCCTCTGAGACGGGTTCGGTTGATCCGCTTTCAGATCCCTGATGATCTTTGTTTCGTTGCAGAAGTCAAGGTTTCTGTCGTCGGTGTCCTGTGTCAGATTTATGTGCATTCTCCCACTGCAGCTGTATCGTGGAAACAACTACAGTCGATCCGGAAGCCGTTGGTCAGGCTGTTCCCGGCCCCAGGTTCCCTCAGGAACGGGAACCGTCACTTCCGGACGGACAGAGTCGGGATAATCCGAACCTGGATCAGTCTCAAAGCCTGCTTTTCCATCAAAGCTGAAAAGCCGCAAGCAGTTTTGCAGGAGGTCGAAAACGTCACAGGTTTCTTGTCTTTTCCATCGTGACGGCATTCCTGTTCGAGAGACTTTGCAGCCCCATGACTCACGGCCTATGGTCTGACAAATTGTTCTGATCTGTCGCGATACTTTCGTGACGCTGATTTTATCACTCATGATTGCCGTTGTGCTCATTCAACCATGCCGAAAAACTCCGCAAAACGATGGACGACCGACGATGCAAGTGAACTGTATGGCATCGACCGCTGGGGTAATGGCTATTTCTCGATCAGCCGGAACGGAAACGTATTGGTGCATCCCGATCGCAATCCGGACAGATCAATCGATATCAGCGAGCTAATCGATCGACTCAAACTGCGAGGGGTGGAACTTCCAATCCTGCTGAGATTTGACGGCATTCTTAAAGATCGGCTGCGTCAGCTGAAATCAGCCTTTGCCACGGCAATCGAGGGCCATGATTATACCGGCACGTACCGCTGCGTATATCCCATCAAAGTGAACCAGCAGCATCGAGTTCTCGAGAAACTCATCAAGTACAGCTCGGCACATGGTTTCGGTCTTGAAGCCGGAAGTAAACCGGAACTGCTGGCAGTCGTTGCAATGGCCAATCCGGACACCCCAATTATTTGTAACGGATTCAAAGATGCAACATTCATCAGAATGGTGATGCTGGCCCAGAAGATTGGCCGGACCGTCATTCCAGTGGTCGAGAAATACAGCGAACTGGACCTGATTCTGAAGCAGGCACGGAGCGTTGGTGTCCGGCCCCGGTTTGGGATGCGCATCAAACTGGCAGCCAGCGGTGCCGGCCGGTGGAAAGACTCGGGCGGAGTCAAATCGAAATTCGGACTCACGACAACCGAAGTATTGCGAGGTCTGGAAACACTTAAGAAACAAGAGATGGCCGATTGCTTTTGTCTGCTTCATTTTCATCTGGGAAGTCAGATTACAAACATTCGCCGGATCAAACAGGCCCTGATTGAATCCGCCCGGATTTATGCCAACTTGAAAAAGCGGGGCGCCGGACTGCAGTCCATCGATATCGGGGGCGGACTGGGAGTCGATTACGACGGATCACAGACAGACTCCAACTCAAGCATTAACTACAGCCTGCAGGAGTACGCCAACGATGTCATCTACCATTTTCAGACGGTGTGCGACGAAGAAGACGTTCCACATCCCGATATCATTTCGGAAAGTGGTCGTACAATCGCCGCTTACTACAGTGTACTCGTGTTCAACGTTCTGGGGGTCGCACAACATGATGAACAGATTGCCAAGTCATTACCGGACAATGCAGAACTGCCCCTGCGAACACTTGCCGAGACGTTTGCCGATCTCAACGCCCGAAATTTGTTGGAAAGTCTTCACGACGCTCAGACCGCATATGAATCCGTTCTCGAGTTGTTCGGCAGCGGACACCTGCCCCTGGATCGACGAAGCATTGCTGAGAATCTTTATTGGGCCATCTGTGATCGGATTCGCCTGATGGCAGGTCACATGGATCATTTCCCGGAAGAGTTCGATGCACTGAACCGTACGTTGTGTGACACATACTTCGCCAACTTTTCATTGTTTCGATCGATACCGGACAGCTGGGCGATTCGACAGCTCTTTCCGATCATGCCCGTGCACCGGCTGGATTCCCGTCCGGACCGCCATGCAGTGATTGGTGATGTGACCTGTGACAGCGATGGGAAGATCGATCAATTCATCGGTCCGCGTGATGTCCGACAGACTTTGAATCTACACCAGTTCGACGGGACACCGTATTATCTGGGCGCTTTTTTGGTTGGTGCCTATCAGGAAATTCTTGGGGACATCCACAATCTGTTCGGTGACACAAACGCAGCACATGTCGGCGTGCTGGCCAACGGTAAAATCGCAATCGAAGCGGTTGTAAAAGGTGACAGTGTTTGCGACGTGCTGCGTTACGTCCGGTTTGATAAAACCGATCTGATCCACCGTCTGCAGTCTGCCGTTGAACAAACCGTTAGAGATGGGGCAATCAATCATCATGAAGCGAACGACTTCCTCAAATCTTATGAAGAGGCCCTGGCTGGCTACACATACCTGAAGGAATCAGGCGTCTAATCAACCGGACAGACCGAAATCAGCCGGATCCGAGAACACGCAACAAAATGCTGTAACAAATCGCGAGCCCAATCCACCACACTGTCGATGACTTCCTCCCTATGAGTTACACAGAGAGGTTGAATTCTGCAACATTTGTCGGATGCTCAAAGATTTTTTGGCACCAGACGACGCGCACCGTTCCACCAGGTCGAATCATTTTCAAAGAATGGGATACCGCCGGGTAATGACGACTCAACTGTTTATCGATCTTCCCGATGCCGGCCTTGAGTCCGCTGACGTGGTATTGTTACCACTCCCGTATGAAGGCACTGTCTCCTATGGAAAAGGAACGTCCGGCGGTCCGGCAGCAATTCTGGAAGCATCGTCCCAGAATGAACTGTGGGATGAGGAGGTCGATTTTGATCTCGACCGGCTCTCCTATCACATTGCTGCACCCGTTGTGCCTCATGATGCGGAACAACCAGGTGATTATCTTGAACGAGTGGCAACGGAAGCGAAACGACTGCGTGCAGAGGACCGGCTGATGGTTGGTATTGGTGGCGAACACAGCGTGACCTTTCCGCTCATCAATGCACACGTTGATGCTGATGATTTTTCGGACGTCACCGTTGTACAGATCGATGCACACGCCGACCTGCGAAGCGAATACGAAGGCTCAAAATTCTCGCATGCGTGTGTGATGCACCGCATCGTTGAATTCGGAGCGAAGCTCATCGCGATCGGCATCCGCGCAGCCGATCGCGATGAATTTGACTACGGGCGTTCTTCCGGTCGTGTTGAGACCTTTTTTGCTCAACAGCTCGCTGCCAACCCTGACAGCGAACGGCGACTCATTGAACGTCTGCAGTTTCTCACCGGGAATGTTTACCTGACGATCGACGTCGATGGACTGGAAGTCAACCTGTGTCCTGGAACCGGCACGCCACAACCAGGTGGCCTGACGTGGTGGCAGGCATTGCGTTATCTCTGTGTGATGCTCTCCCAAAACAGGAATATCCGACTTATCGGCTGCGATATCGTTGAAACCGTCCCACAGCCAGGTTCACACGTTAATGAATTCACTGCCGCCCGATTGCTCGGCAAGTTGCTGGCATACCACTTCGGTAAATCCGACTGATGGTACTTCGTTGACGCGATGAGGTATCACTGAACAATCCACACAGTGAAGAACACAGAACCAATTCAACTTTTGCCGACAGTCCGGCGATCATCTGTCAGAATCACGACAACCGGCTCCGATAGTCTTCGTAAGTGAATTTACGAATGACGGTGATCCTGTCCGTTTCCGGATTGTAATCTGCAATCACTGGCAACCGAACTCCGTTGAACGTGGTGTTCTTAACCATCGTGTAATGAGCCATGTCGGTGAACACCAGCCGGTCGCCCGGTGTCAAATCCTGGTCAAAGGAGTACTCACCGATTACGTCTCCCGCAAGACAGGTTAAGCCGCCAAGTTGAATCGTGTGCTGCCGTTCGCCTGGGTTACCGGCGCCAAGGATTGTCGGTCTGTAGGGCATTTCGAGCACATCCGGCATATGAGCCGTCGCCGACGTATCCAGAACGGCAAATTCCTTGTCGCTGCTGTGAAAACGATCAAGGACTGTGGTAATCAAAAACCCGGTATTCAGCGCAATCGCTTCACCCGGCTCCAGATACACCCGCACATCGTATGCATCACGTATCCGGGAGACACAATTGCAGAGCAGGTCGACGTCGTAGTCGTGCCGCGAAATGTGGTGACCGCCGCCCATATTCAACCACTTCACCTGCTGCAGCGCGTCTCCAAATTTTTGTTCTACTTTTTCCAGCGTCCGGGCGAGTGTTCCCGAGTCCTGTTCGCACAAAGCGTGAAAATGCAGGCCCTCAATTCCTTCCAGGTCCGCGCCACGCAGTTCGTCGGCAGTGACACCGAAACGCGTTCCCGGTCGGCAGGGATCGTAGAGCTCGGTCGTAACTTCTGAATACTCGGGGTTAATCCGCAATCCGTACGAAGCCACATTTGTCGGCTCAGCTGCCATCGGCCGAAACCGGTCCCATTGACTGAGACTGTTGATGGTGACGTGTGTCGCAATCCTGGAAAACCAGGAGATCTCCTCTTCCGTATAGGCAACACAGCAACAGTGAAGCTCGCGGCCAAATTCTTCCAGACCAAGCCGGGCTTCGTGTATCGAACTCGCCGCTGTACCGCACAGGACGCGGCGAAGCTGCGGAAACACGGAAAACATGGCAAAGCCCTTCAGAGCCAGAATAATTCTGGCTCCGGACCTCTCCTGGACTGATTCAAGAATTCTGAGATTGTCCTCCAGCAACCCCAGATGAATCAGATAGGCCGGTGTCGGCAGTTCGTCCCTCCGACAAAGGTCAATCATTTTATTGTCGTCCATGTGCACCAATCTAACGAGGACGTGCCCGGGACCATGCGAACTGCCGAGTCCCGACTCCGACCAATCACGCCGAAAACCTGACTCAACAGGAATAAGTTCATCGCCATACGCGGTACTAACGCGGTAACTGGTCAAAAAACGGTTTACCTTCGATGACCTGCCAGGGAAGGCCGTACCGGTTGAGATCCTCCATGAACGGATCAGGATCCAGTTGTTCCATGTTCCAGACCCCCGGCTGTTTCCACACGTCCGTCACCATCAGCTTCGCGCCGATCATGGCCGGGACTCCCGTAGTGAACGAAATCGCCTGCGACCCGACTTCACGATAGCACTGTTCGTGATCGCAAATGTTATAGATATAGGCCTGTTTGTTTTCCCCGTTTTTCATTCCGTCAAATACGCACCCGATACACGTTTTGCCCTTCGTACGAGAACCCAGGCTGGCCGGGTCCGGCAATAACGTCTTCAGGAATTCAAGCGGGATGATCTTCGACCCCTGAAAATCAATCGGTTCGATTCCTGTCATTCCCACGTTTTCCAGCACCTGCAGGTGCGTGATATACGAATCTGAAAACGTCATCCAGAAGCGGATACGTTTCAGACCATCGATGTGCCGGATCAGCGACTCCATTTCCTCGTGGTACATCAGATAAATTTCCCTGGTGCCAACTGCCGGATCGGGAAACTCAAACGATTGATGAACTGCCAGAGGACCGGTCTCCTTCCATTCGTGTTCCCAGTAACGACCATTGGCTGTAATTTCACGAATGTTGATTTCCGGGTTAAAATTTGTCGCGAACGGTAAGTCATGGTGCCCGGCGTTGGCATCGATGATATCGATGTGGTGAATCTCATCGAACAAGTGTTTCCGGGCATAGGCACAGTAGACATTGGTCACACCAGGATCAAAACCGCTGCCCAGCAGGGCCGTCAGACCTTTCTCCTGAAACTGCTCGTGGTACGGCCACTGATATTCGTAGCTGAATCGCGCTTCGTCGCGTGGTTCGTAATTGGCCGTATCCAGGTAATCCACCCCTGCCGCCAGGCACGCTTCCATCAGATTCAGATCCTGGTACGGCAGCGCAACATTGATCAGCACGTCGGGATGAATCCGGTGCATCAATCCAACTGTTTCCGCAACATTGTCGGCGTCGACCTGTTCGGTTTGAATCGACCGGTGGAGTTCGCCTGCAATTTCATCGCACTTCGATTTCGTGCGACTGGCGAGACAGATCTCGGAAAAGACGTCCGTCGCCTGGCTGCACTTGTGCACAACCACTCGTCCGACGCCGCCCGCACCAATGATTAACACCCGTTTGCCCATGTCGTCTTCTCAGGTTATTCGAGTCAGTGCCAATTGGAACCAACCTGTCCATTTAATGAATGTTTGCACAGAACCGGTCAGCCTGATAAGAAAATCTGCCTAACATCGCAATGCCCCGGCACCGCTGTGTCTGGAGCTGACATGATTGCTGACCAGAGACTGTGTGCATGATGATCGCAAATCACAACCCATCTGCCATTCGTGTGCCGAGAGATGGTTTTAGTCCCTGTAGCGGTCCGGATGCCCCGGAATCGTCTGACAAAGACTTTAGGCACACCAGATCAGCGGAAACCCTTTGCCAGACAGACTCGACATGCAACATACACACAACTCTGCCAATATGTTGGGGTCGGTCGTATGCGCATCAAGATGCATCGTTCCACGTTGTTGAAACTGTCGACCGGAATCGACGGAGAGGGCCAGAATCATGAGCGAGGAAGCAAGACAGGCTCTGACGCAGACCAACTTCGGAACGATCGATGCCTTCATCGTTGTCATCTATCTACTGGTGTCGCTGTGCATTGGTTTGATGGTGAAACAATATGCTGGTTCGATGGAAAACTACGTCAGTGCAGGGCGCAAGGTCGGCACGTGGCTTGGTGTGGCCACCATGACCGGAACCGAACTCGGCCTTGTCACCGTGATGTATTCCGCTCAAAAAGGATTTACCGGTGGTTTTGCGGCGTTTCACGTCGGTGTCATCGCCGGTGTTGGCACTCTGTTTGTCGGCCTGACCGGATTTATTGTGGGACCGCTCCGTCGGATGGAAGTCCTGACAATCCCGGAGTTCTACGAAAAACGGTTCAACAGGAAGATTCGAATCGTCGGTGGTGTGATCCTCGTCCTGGCTGGTGTCCTGAACATGGGACTGTTTCTGAAAACCGGATCTATGTTTATCGTAGGCGTGACCGGAATGGCCAGTGAGGGTGCGGCACTCAAATGGGTGATGATTGGACTGCTGGGGCTGGTTCTCATCTATACGACGCTCGGCGGCATGATCTCGGTGATTTTGACTGACTACGTTCAGTTCACCGTCCTGTCGACAGGTCTCCTGTTCACAACAGTCCTGGCCATCTGGACACTGGGTTGGTCCGACATTTTCAAGGGAGTCACAGAACAACTTGGGGCTGCCGGTTTCGACCCCACCCTGGAAGGCTCGGGATTCGGCTGGTCCTATATTTTCTGGATGGTTGTGACGACTGGTTTCGTTGGCAGTGCTGTCTGGCCAACGGCCGTTGCCCGAGCCCTGGCGATGGAAAGTGAACAGGCAGTTCGACGCCAGTATTGCTGGTCATCGTTGTCGTTCGCAGCCCGTTTTATTATTCCATATTTTTGGGGAATCTGTGCGCTCGTCTTTATCACCTCTTCTCCCGCCGGCGCTGACTTGAAAGAGTTGTTTCTGTCAGAATCCGGCGACAAACCAGAATTGGAAAACCTGTACGCTATGCCGGTCTTTCTGGGGCGACTCCTTCCGACTGTAGTCATTGGAATCGTGACCGCCGGAATGATCGCAGCGTTTATGTCGACTCATGATTCGTATTTTCTGACATGGAGTTCGGTGATTACGCAGGACATCGTTGCTCCTCTCAGACAAGGCCCCTTCACCACAGTATCACGTGTCCGGCTGACTCGAATCCTGATTATTCTAATGGGCGGGTATGTTTTGTACTGGGGGCTGTTTTACACCGGAGGCGAAGACATTTGGGACTACATGGCGGTAACGGGTGGGATTTACTTCACTGGTGCCTTCGTCGTATTGATGATGGGTGTGTACTGGAAGGGGACCAGCAGCTTCGGAGCACTCCTGGGGCTCCTGTCCGGTCTACTCATGCTTTTTGCCCTTGAACCCGTCCAGATTGCTGTTCGACTTAAATATCAGCTGGCATCAGGTGAATGGACTGAACGCCTGACGAGTCCTCAAATCGGATTAATAACTGTTGCAGTCGCGATTATAATGACAGTCGGTGGTTCGCTGATTCGTCCCGACCAGACGAATGCTGTTTCTGTACAGCCCGTCGCTAATCCTCCCGACTAATACAGTTCCTGTGATTCACTTGTCATTCACCCGTCAAAGAAAGCATCATCATGCACTGGCTACTGATCTGGCAGGTCATTTTCGTCGGATTGCTGCTGGCATTTGGAGTCATGTCTGTGCTGATTGTCATCAACGGGGCACACGATATCCGCAGACTCCTGTTGTACCTCGAAGAAACCAACAGCAATGCAGATTCCAGTGAACAGAAAACAACGACGCCAGAATGATCGTTCCTGACATCAGGACTGGTTGGTATTCCGTAACGACGCAGGAGACTGATGCGCATGGCCAATCATTACACCCCCGATTATCCCATGACTCGATCGATTCTGTTCGCTCTGGCGTTTGGTGTTTCTGTCCACACGACCTGCGGTAACGATCCCGATAATCCACATGTACGACGCCGTATCTATCTGGACGAATTCCGACCAACGTCAGAACTAAAAACATCCCCGCACCTGCAGAAACAGGCAAAGTTCCCGTGTGTTAATGTGCATTCGCACCCTGGCCGACTGTCAGACCCGCAAATCGATGAGATGGTCCGTGTGATGGACCAATCCAACATCGCCGTCAGCGTCAGTCTGGACGGACGAGCCGGTGCCGCATTTGCCGAACACCATCGGAAACTCACATCCCGGCATCCCGATCGGTTTGTCGTATTCGTGCGTATGGATTACGTCGGCGACGGCAATCCCGGCAATTCCGCAACGTGGCACGTGCATGCGTCTGGATATGGCAACCACATGGCGGATCGTCTGACCGAGGCTGTACGACAGGGAGCATCGGGGTTGAAGCTGCTGAAAGATCTTGGTCTATTCCTGCGCGACCCGGACGGTCGACTGTACCGGCCGGATGATTCACGATTCGATCCGGTGTGGCAACGCGCAGGCGAGTTGAAGGTGCCTGTGTTGTGGCATTGCGCGGATCCGGTCGCATTTTTTCGACTGACTTCGGAAAAGAATGAGCGATGGGAGGAACTTTATCGGCATCCCGAGTGGAGTTTTCACGGAAAGGACTTTCCGGATCACCAGGAACTGATCGACGCTCGCAATCGAGTAATTGCGCGACACCCACAAACAACGTTCATCTGCGCCCATATGGCGGACATCCCGGAGGACCTCGCAAAACTGGGGCGCTACCTCGATCGTTACCCGAATATGTATGTCGAGATTGCTGCGCGTGTTGCCGAACTTGGTCGGCAGCCCTACACCGCACGTCGCTTCTTTCTGAAATACGCCGACCGAATCCTGTTTGGCACAGATGGTGTGCCACCGATATCAGAACTGATTCCACACTGGAGATTCCTCGAAACCTGGGACGAATACTTTCCTTACGAAGACAACCCCTTTCCCCCTCAGGGAATGTGGAACATTTACGGCATCGGACTACCTGACGAAGTGTTGAGGCAAGTGTATTACGAAAATGCTGTCCGATTGATTCCGGGCGTGCGTTTGTCACTGGCTGATCAGAACCAGCCTGTCAGTAAAAAATCGGCGCGATGAATTAACCACCACTCACATGGTCGTCATGGGACTTGGTGCAGTATTCGCAACACAGGAAGGAGTTGTTCATTCCGACTGGAGTGACGCTGGAGACGGAAGACGCCTCTCAGCAACAACTTTCCGCGGCTCAGGAAGGGATTGTCCCGCATTCATCAGGTCTATGCAATTTTTAACAGACGATCTGGTCCGGCGTGAGATGGTCGATGACACACTGGTACGACTGATGAGTGAACACGGTCGCACACTTATTGCGGTCTGTTCGCCGGCAACGGCTCATACTTGGAATCGTCCAGGCCACCCCAATCCACTCCTTCCTTTCCCCAACATCGTTTTCAAGATGTTGACAAAAAACGGATGACATCATCCATGGTATCCCGACAACGCCTGATTGCCTTCAGTCTGAGTTTCATTGCGACGGTCCTGGTGATCGTTACCACACTGATGTCATCTGCCTCCGGATTCAGTCAGACGATTATCACCATAGGTTCGATCATTCCGCTGGTAAGCCTCGTCATCAGCGGACGTGATCCGATCAAACTCGTTCCGGCGCCGTCCGCCCCATCGTCTCATAATGATGATCGGGCAACGTTTGAAGCCTGGCGTTCACAGGTGTGTCAGTCACTGGAGGACCAGTCCCGGCAACTGGACCAGCAGCGGCAGCAGCTCAACGATCGAATGCTGCGATACCATGAGTTTCTTGAATATCCGGCATTCGATTCGCCTGAAACTCCAAATAACGTCTCACACTCAGAGTTGTCAGATAAAGATCATGAAGTCAATCACATTCTGGAAACGGAGGCAGCTCGGGTCTACGAAAAGATTCGGACTGACGGGTATCGCTCAGAGGACCGGCTGGATTTGTCAGTGATCCGGAAAGAAGTCCTTGACGTGATTCAACAGGTTGCCCGTGTTTACTCACCGGACAGCACTCATCCCCTGATGGAAACCAGTTTCGATCAACTGGCACGTGCCGCCAGTCGCGTCTGTCTTCAGGCGCTGGTGCTTGTTGAACAACTTCCAATGGATGTCCAGCACTATACGATTGCCGATCTTTACAACTATGTTCGCAAGGCCGTAACTGCCTGGGGAACCTGGCAAACAGTGTCACCGTGGATGACACGACTCAGTCGGGGGGTTTATGCCGGCCGAATTGCTGCAGGAACCAGTCCATTGACACTGGGAGCATGGTGGGTGGCATCCGAACTTGGACGTCGAGGTTCAAAGAAATTGATTGAAAATTACGTCGACCAGCGCGCCGTCGCTTTCTTCAATGATGCTGTACGGCTGATTGGAAATGAAGTGGCCACTGTGTACGGGCCAGGCATTCGGCAGCGTGACGCTGCCTGGGCCTATGGAGCGGAACTCACAGAACTGTATCACCGGTTCCCGCCGTCACGTGACAGCCTGCAGGCAAGTCTGCGAGAGATCACTTCTCTTCCGCTGCGCAGTGAGTACGACCGCATTTACCTATACCGCTGCCTTGCAGAACACAAAGCATCTGAACGGCGAGTGACCGATCCGACAGTACTGACGCGTGATGAGCGTGAGAACATTGCCAGTCGACTGGAAAAGTTTTTTCAGGAACACATTCACGGAACCTCTGCCGCCGATGTTGAACGATGGCGAACGAGTGTTGAGGAACATTTTGATTTAAAACTGAGTCTGACATCGGCAACATCCATACCAGGCCGGTCGGTAAGTCCGCAGACGGCCTTACGATCCATCTATACGTTCCTGACAGGCGTCGGCGGACTCGAAAAACAGAAAGCGTTAAACGCGATTCAGTCCAGTCAGCTCTACAGTCGTCTGAATACTGAGGATGCGCAGTCGCTGGCCAGCGAACTCCCGGCTGATGATGTGCTGGCATTTGAACCGCCGGAACTCGATCCGAGTGATCCGATGACATCTGAGTTTTTGAATGGTCTGATCGATTGCTGTGTTCGCACTCCGCTACTGGACGCATCGATCGAATCACTGCTAATGGAAACAGGCCGATATTTTCGACAGGGGACCGAGGAGACCCGGCAACAGATCACAAATGCCTGGATGCAGCAACTCGAAAGACGGACACTGCGCGACGCATCCATGCCCCGCAAAGTGTCCATTCCGGCACGCCAGTTACTGCAGCTGATGGACTCAGAGGAATCGATTGCCGGGATCTACCATGACATCGAACTGGAACCATCATCGTTGTGCGCAGACGTCGAAACTACGGAACTGCGTTTGGCGGTATTGACGCGATCCAGTGGACGTCGTCGAATCCTGCTGCTGACAAATGCGCCGGAACCAGAGACTTTGTGGGAAGCGACGGATGATTTCAAAACGGAGCGGCTTGGCGGCCTGGCCTTCGACAACTGCATAATCAACGGTGGCCGATGGACCAATCATGCCGTTTCCGGCAGCATCATACTCTCAGGAAGATTCGGCACATCCTTCGAAAGACGGTTTGCGCCACTCCTGTCGTGAGAAGATTGTGACGTGAACTGCTTGTCACGCACGTGGCACAGCAACCCCGTGAATCCTACCGGTGCGCCCGAGTCCACTCGGCAAGTTGAGACAGTTTTTCAGTCGCCGCGCCACTGTTCAGCACAGTCTGCACGTGGCCCACGGCCTCTTTGAGATCCTGAAACCGCTCTGCTGCCAGAAGAGCGGCCGCAGCGTTGGCCGTTACGATTCGAGTGACCGGAGAATCTTCGCCAGCCAAAGCCAGTCGGACGAATTCTGCGCTTTCCTGAGCAGAACCCACACGCAGCGAACGGACATCACATGAAAGCAGTCCAAAGTCATCCGGCGTCCACTGGCTGCGTTTCACCTGTTCTGCATGGACCTCGAACACGGTTGTCGGCCCCCACAAACAGACTTCATCCAGTTCATTGTTGCCACACACTACCAGTGCCTTGCGCGTGCCCAGTACACTCAGTGCAGTGGAGATCAGATTTGCTCGTTCGACGGTACTGGCACCCAACAGTTGATACTCGGCACCGGCAGGATTGGTAAGAGGTCCAAGCAGGTTAAAAATAGTGGGAAAACCCAGGGCTTGGCGAATCGGAGCAGCGTGCTTCATCGCTCCGTGAACCAGTTGAGCAAAACAAAAGGCAATACCCACTTCATCCAGACATTCAGCAGCCTGCTCGGGCGTCAGCTGAATATTCACGTCCAGGGCTTCCAGCACGTCGGCTGATCCGCTGCTGCTTGAGACGCTTCGGTTTCCGTGCTTGGCAACAGCAACCCCACACGCTGCTGCCACGATGGCCGTTGCCGTACTAATATTGAATGTATGCAGCTGATCACCACCGGTGCCACACGTATCCAGAAGGGGCGTCTGCCGCGCTGCAATTCGGGAAGCCCGATCTCGCATTGCCTGTGCAGCCCCGACAATTTCAATTGCTGCGGGCCCCTTGCAGGAAATTGCGGTGAGCAGCGATGCCACATCAATCGCGTCGCACTCACCATCCATGATCGCCCCGACACAGTCTCTCATCTCGTTTGCAGACAAATCCTGTCCGCCGATCAGCTGTTTAATGGCCGGTTGTAACGTCGGATGCATGATCAGTCTGCTCAATCAGTCCCATCTCCGGTGAGAGATGAAGAGTGTGCTGAGACCTTCCGTCGGTAATTGAAACAAGCACACGGTGATGAATGATTCCCTGCGATCAGAACACTCTATCCCGGATGACCTGATGAGGACAAACAGGAAAGTTCGGAAAGCACAAACAAAAGCGACCCTCACTGCTGTCATTTCCTGGATGCGGACAAGGAAACGGAGGGCTGCCAGCATCACTTAATCCGACGAACTCTCTTTCTTCGTGCCACTGGATTTGGTGTCGCCGGACCCCTTACTGTCTTTTGATGATGACGACTCCTGTAATTTTTTATCTGCCTTCTCGCCCTTCTTCCAGGAATCGCTGCGGTAATCCGTCTGATAGAACCCCGAACCTTTGAAAATGATCCCGCCACCGGCACTGATGATTCGTTCCGCCTTCAGCTTGCCACATTCCGGACACTTGCGTGACGGTTTTGCTTTGATCGACTGAAAACTTTCCCATTCGTGCTCACAGTTTTTGCATCGATATTCATATGTCGGCATGTCTGTCTCCTATTCTTCTTCGTCTGCATCTGCCGCGGTGGTTTCCTGTGACTCCGGTTCCGGGGGAGCGCAACTGACGATGACTTTTGCGGGTCGCACGACACGATCATGCATGAGATATCCGGATTCGACGACCTGGATCACGGTCATTGGTGGATGCTCGTCCGTCGGTACCTGGCTTAACGCTGCATGGAGGTTCGGATCAAACGGTTGGCCTTCCGCTGTGATTGGCTGAGCCGCATGACCCTTCAGAGTATCAAACAACTGCTGAGACACCATGCGGATACCTTCCAGCAAAGTTCCAACATCACCGGTCTGCTCAGCCGCCAGAATTGCTCGTTCCAGATTGTCCAGTGCCGGCAACAGGTCACGCACGATGGGCAGGGACTGGTATTTGCGAGCTTCATCTGCTTCCCGATGTGATCGCCGCCGAAAATTTTCCAGTTCTGCCTGCCCCCTCAGCAACTGGTCCTGAAGTTTCTCAAACTGCACCTGCAATTCGTCGGGACTCAGCGACCGGGCAGCAGCGTTGCTCGTTTCCGATTCCTCAGCCGCAGTCACTTCGTCTTCAGGCAATTCAGGCTCGTTTTTGGTTTCGTCTGTCATTGTTCCTCTTCACCGCCACCAAAAAATTCCTTCAACTGACCAAAAAATGATTTTCGTTCCGGCATCACATCCGCCGCCTCCAGTTCGGCAAGTTCTCTGAGCAGTTCCTCCTGTCTTCCGCTTGTCTTTCGCGGGACTTCAACCTGGATTTCAACGAGCAGATCACCAACCTGATGACCACTACGGGGATCCGGCATTCCTTTTCCCCGCAGACGCGTCACACTGCCCGGTTGTGTTCCTGCTGGGAGACTGAAATCCTGTCGACCGGTGAGCGTCGGAATTTCCAGTTCCGCTCCCAGAACAACCTGGGAATACGTCACCGGAACCCGACACATCAAATCCATCCCGTCTCGTTCAAACAAAGGGTGTGGACGAACTTCGACATCTACGTAAAGATCACCACGCGCACCACCTTTGGTGCCGGCTTCGCCCTCGCCTCGCAGACAGAGTTGCATTCCGTTGTCGATGCCGGCAGGAATTTTGACTTCGCGCACGACTTCCTTCATGGTGCGCCCATTGCCACTGCAGTCAACGCACGGGCTGGAAATCGTTTTTCCTTCGCCACCACAAGCGCGACAGGTTGTCTGAACCTGGAAAAATCCCTGAGCCTGAATCACCTGTCCGTGGCCACCGCAGGTAGAGCACTTCACAGGCTGACTGCCTGGCCGCGCACCGGAACCGTTACACGTGTCGCATGGCTCGTGGCGGGAAATGTGCAGCTCGCGAGTACAGCCGGCTGCAGCTTCCGTCAAATCGATTTGAGCCGTTGCCTGCAACGACGATCCGCGACGTCCTCCTCGCGTACGACCACTTCGACCACTTCGACCACCGCCAAACCCAAAATTCTCAAAAACGTCTCCGAATGCACTGAAGATGTCCCCAATATCCTGAAATCCGGCGCCTCCTCCCCCCGCTCGTGAAACACCAGCGTGACCGAACTGGTCATAGCGTGATCTTTTGTTTTCGTCACCCAGTATATCGAAGGCTTCCGATGCTTCCTTGAAGCGTTCGATGGCCGCTTCGTCGCCTGGATTGCGATCAGGATGATTCTTCAGAGCAATGGTGCGATACGCCTTTTTGACTTCACTTGCCGTCGCGTTGCGTTCAACTCCCAGCACTTCATAGTAGTCGCGTTGTGTCGGCATTTTCTAATTTCCTGGCCAACAGCGGCGTTACTAAAACTCACAAGCAAGAAAAACGGGACACCAAAAGCTGGTGTCCCGTGGTCGTTTCAACAATCGCCTTCGTAGTTCACGTTGTCCCTGCTCACCCGACCGTTGACTGTATGAATGTCAGGCCGGAAGCCTGTACTGTGAAGCTGTTCGTTATCGAACTGCACCTTCCACCGCTGCCTGCTTTTTACCGTCGGCATCGTCGGTCTTGGTAACAAGAACCTGCGTGGTCAGCATCAACCCGGCAATGGATGCTGCGTGAGAAAGAGCACTGCGGACGACTTTGGCCGGATCCAGAATTCCGGATTTCAGCATATCCACAAACGTTCCCTTAGACGCATCATAGCCGTTTGGCCCCTTCAGCTGATTAACTTCATCAACGATCACCGCACCATCTTCGCCGCAATTGTCAGCAATCTGCTCCATCGGTGATGTCAGTGCTTTGGCCAGAATCCGCACTCCTATGGCTTCATCACCCTCAGCTTCAATTTTGTTCACCTCTTTCACGGCACGCAGCAGGGCAACCCCACCACCGGGAAGAATTCCTTCTTCGACAGCTGCACGCGTCGCATGCAGAGCATCTTCCATGCGGGCTTTGGTCTGCTTCATTTCCGCTTCAGTCGAAGCACCTACAGAGATCACAGCCACACCACCGGTCAGTTTTGCCAGTCGTTCCTGAAATTTTTCCCGGTCATAGTCGCTGTCGGTCTTCTCGATGTGGTCTCGAATCTGTTTGACACGGGCAGCGATTTCATCGCCACTCCCGCCACCTTCGATAATAATACAACTGTCTTTGCTGACCTCAACACGTCGAGCAGAACCCAACTGGCCCAGTTCAACGGTATCAAGTTTGATACCAAGATCTTCCGAGATCAGTGTACCACTGGTCAAAACAGCCATGTCACCGAGCATTGCCCTGCGGCGATCTCCAAAGCCAGGTGCCTTCACAGCACAGATCTTCAGAACTCCCCGCAGCTTGTTGACAACCAGAGCCGTCAGGGCTTCGCTGTCGACGTCTTCTGCCACAATCAGCAGTGGCTTGCCGGATTGTGCCGCCTTCTCAAGCAGCGGTACCAGATCTCGCAGATTAGAGATTTTCTTTTCGAACAGCAGAATCAGACAGTCTTCCAGGACAGCCTTCATTCCTTCGGTTTCGGTCACGAAATAAGGGGAAATGTAGCCTTTGTCAAACTGCATACCCTCGGAAAATTCCAGTGTCGTTTCGTTGGCCTTACCCTCTTCCACAGTAATCACACCATCACGACCAACGCGTTCCATTGCGTCAGCGATCAGGTCACCGATCTTGCGATCGTTGTTAGCTGAGATGGCACCGACCTGAGCAACCTGCTCCTTGGATTCAACCGGCCGAGCAAGTTTTTCAACAGCCTTTAAAGCCGCTGCAACAGCTTTTTCGATACCACGACGAACAACCGTCGGATTGGCACCCATAGAAATACTGCGAAGACCTTCCTGGTAGATCGAACGTGCCAGTACAGTCGCCGTGGTTGTGCCATCGCCCGCCAGATCACTGGTTTTGCTGGCTACCTCATTGACCAGCTTGGCACCCATGTGCTCAAACGGATCTTCTAGTTCCACCTCTTTGCTGACTGTGACACCATCCTTGGTCACGACGGGATTACCAAAGCTCTTGTCGATGATGACATTGCGACCTGTCGGTCCCATCGTCACTGCGACGGCCTGCCCCAGAGTATCGACACCTTGCTTCAGTTTGAGCCTCGCCTGATCGTCAAACAATATTTGCTTTGCCACTTTGAATGCTCCTGCAGCACACCTGCGTGATTGTTCCGGCCGGTGTTTGTTGCTGTGAGGTAGTAGGAATCCTGAGAAATGCTGCCTGAATCACACGGCAGCAAATGAATGAGAATCGCCGGAAATCTTTACAGCACCTTGGCGAGGATATCACTCTCACGAAGAATCTTGACTTCTTCCCCGTCGACTTCGATATCGGTTCCGCCATACTTTCCGAACAGAATCTCATCTCCAACACTGATACTGAGGGATGCACGTTCACCACTGTCCAGCAGACGACCGGGACCAACGGCGACAATCGTCCCTCGCTGAGGTTTTTCTTTGGCGGCATCCGGCAGAACGATCCCGCCGGCAGTCGTTTCTTCAGCTTCGTTGGTGCGCACAACAACACGATCGTCGAGTGGATTGATTTTCATGATTGACTCCGTAGCGATTCCATTAAGTTATTGATTGTTGCCTGATGAGGCTTCGAATTCAGTTGCACTCTGAGTGATTGGAGCTGACGTTTCCGTAACGGAAAATCCGGATCAACTCGGGTTACATCATGCCCGGCATGCCACCCATACCCGGCATTCCGCCACCCATACCCGGCATTCCGCCACCCATTCCCGGCATTCCGCCACCCATTCCGCCCATTCCGCCACCCATATCGTGGTGATGGTCGTCGTGATGGTGATCGTCGGTTTCTTCGACTGGTTCATCGACCACGATGCAGTCCGTCGTCAGCAACAGCGACGCCACACTAAATGCATTCTGCAGGGATGATCGAACCACCTTAGTTGGATCGACAACACCAAAACCAAACATGTCACCGTAGCGATCATGTAATGCGTCATAACCGGCGGAGGCTTTCCGTTCTTTACGAACACGGTTAGCAACCACGGATCCCTGGAGCCCCGCGTTTTCTGCAATCATTCGCAAAGGCATTTCAAGTACGTCGCGGACGAGGTTAACCCCCAAAGCGGCATCACCCTTGAGCTTCAGGTCGTCCAGTGCCTTTGACGAACGCAGGAGTGCGACTCCACCACCAGGTACAATACCTTCTTCAATAGCGGCTCGCGTAGCCGACAGGGCATCGTCCGTGAGGTCCTTGCGTTCCTTCATCTCAGTTTCTGTGGCAGCACCCACCTTGATCTGAGCAACACCACCGGCCAGCTTGGCCAGACGTTCCTGCAATTTTTCACGATCGTACTCACTGTCGGTGACTTCGATTTCGCGACGAATTTGTTCGGCTCGTCCACCCACCGCACCTTTTTTCCCACCACCTTCGACGATGACTGTCTTGTCAGCGTCGATACGAATCTGCTTCGCCTGTCCCAAGTCCGAAAGCTCGATATTCTCCAGCTTGATCCCCAGATCCTTGAAGAACGCTTTTCCGCCCGTCAGGACTGCGATGTCTTCCAGCTGAGCTTTGCGACGGTCGCCGTATCCCGGAGCTTTGACAGCAGCAACATTGAGAATGCCACGCATCTTGTTGACAACCAGAGTCGCCAGTGCTTCACCTTCAATATCTTCTGCGACGATCAGCAGAGGAGCACCGTCTTTCGATACGGCTTCCAACACGGGCACGAGTTGGCGAGCGTTGGAAATCTTTTCCTCGTGAATCAGGATCCGGCAGTTTTCCAGAACGACTTCCTGTGCATCCTGATCAGTCACAAAATGCGGTGACAAATATCCTCGGTCGAACTGCATCCCTTCGACCAGGTCAACTTCCGTATTGACATTGCGGCCTTCGTCCACCGTAATCACGCCGTCTTTGCCGACTTTGAGCAACGCGTCGGCGAGAATTTCGCCGATCTCCGGATCATTGTTACCGGCAATCGACGCGACGCGGGCGATCTGATCTTTATCATTCGCCTTCACGCTTTTGGACATACGTCCGAGTTCCTCAACGACCACATCGACGGCCTTTTGAGCACCGCGACTCAGCGCCATCGCATCGGTTCCGGCAGCAATGTACTTCAGCCCTGCTTTGTAAATGGCGTGGGCCAGAATTGTCGCAGTCGTGGTACCATCCCCGGCCACGTCGTTTGTCTTCGAAGCTGCTTCCTTAACCAGCTGCACCCCCACGTTTTCAAAAGGATCTTCCAGTTCGATGTCCTCGGCCACCGTGACACCATCTTTTGTCACTTTCGGTGCCCCCCATCCTTTGTCGAGCACGGCGTTCCGACCGCGAGGACCCAAGGTACTGCTGACTGCCTGTGCAAGTTTTGCAACGCCGGACAACAATCCTCTGCTGGCGTCTTCATCAAACGTTAAAATTTTAGCCACGGTTTCTCCTCAACGAGTCATCCGCCAAATTGGCTTCGGTCACCGAACTGTAAAACTGCCATCAGCGTATCCAATTTTTCTAAATTGAAGCTCTCCGGAAATTCCGTTGCGGATCGATTTGGGAGGACAAAACTCCCGTTGAACCGCGAAAAACCGCAGAACTATTGGACAATGCTGACTCGACAGGAGCCTCGCCCTCCCAAATTCTCGGACAGACTCTGGTCGAGATGGCAGTGATGGGCTCTTTCGCAGGCCAACAGCAAACTGCGTGCCGGGCATGTTTATGATATTATAAGTTATTTCATATAAAGGGTTTGCAGCCGACAACCTGACGGTTTCCGATCTTGCTCAACCAGATCGAATGTCGATTTGGCAGCCCGCTCTCTCGCCATACTCTGGTCCCATTTCAATGGGAATTCCACTCGTACAATCGCCAAACAGCGGCTGCAACAGATGAATCCACAGACGAACACAGAGCGACGTTGCTGACCGGCATCCACTGATGAGCAATCTGCCGGTTTGAACTTCTGCTCTCAGGCATGGACATGCGGACGTTAAAGCCAGACGATAACGCAAACCCGGATGGAATGTTTCCGTATGGACCGTTCAAAAAAAGAAATCGTTCCCGTAACAGAATCTGCCCCGGCAATGGTGCCCCTCAGCGTGCGGATTCTGCCGGCTCAATGTTCCCTGCGAGTTTTAATTTTCGTGGGTTTGCTGACCAGGAGCCTGACCTGCGCCAGCGACGATGCCTGGCCACGCTATGCACATGATGCCGCACTGACCGGTCGCACTCCGCTGAAGGGTGATATCAGGACTCCCAGAGAAAGCTGGTCGATGTCACTCACCGGTATCCAGCTGGACGTAGAACTTTCAGCCACCGACGGTGAACACGTCGTGCCACTGCATAACGGCTTAAACCAACTGACTGGTCCACGCAAATCAACTTTCACGTCACCTCGTCGCATGGATATCACGGGGACAGGACGCCTGGTGCCTGTAACAGAGACCCCTGCGTCACGCTGGGGCAGGATTCTTCCGCACGTCAAAGGAATACAAAACGTGCGATGGAACCACTCGGAGACCACAGAACGGATTTGTCAGCTGGAACTGATTGCCTGGGACATGGGGGTCGACGAGCCACGCACGGTCTGGCAGAGCAAACCAGAAGACACCATCTTTGCTCCGCTCATGGTGATTGAAGACATCGACCATGATGGAGTGGACGAAATCTGCATTGCCACTCACTACCGGGTTATGGTTTACGAAGGTACGACAGGACGTAAGGAAACGGATCTGCGTTATCACACCGGCCGTAATTATGGCTGGTTCGGTCTGGTCGATGTTGACCTCGACGGTCAACAGGAACTGGTCATGCTTGCTGACTTTCAAAGTCACTTCGAAGTTCTGGATTACGATTCACTGAAACCCGAAGAGGACCGCCTGAGTGTCCGTTGGAAACGCGACATCGAATTGCAGATCGACAGGCGAGCAACCTGGCCACAGATTGGCCCGCGACCTGTCGTCAATGTTGCCGGTGACGCGCGGCCGGAAATTGTTGTTAATCTCTATAATGAAGACCACGACGGCCAGTGGCATACTCAGATCATTGACGCCGCAACCGGCAGGATACTTCTCGATCTGCCAAACCGATACGTTCAGGGGAGTGCAGATGTCGACGGTGACTTAACGTCGGACCTTTTCTGCATGGTATCGAGAGGCTGCTTCGTTCCGGAATTCGGACAGGTCGAAATCATCGATGTCGACGGTGGTGATTCTCACGTTCTCTGGAGCAGGATGAATTCCGGATTCGCTGCTGCCAACCAAACAGAAATGGAACCCACGTGGGCCACAGGTGCGTCAGATGGATTGAGGCATGTTCTGCTGACTTGCCAAGATTCTCGCCAGACATTCGTTGTCGTGTCACGTGACCCCACAAGTTCAATCTCCGCGATACGAACGGACACGAACGATCAATTCCGCACGCTTTGGCACGTTACCGGTTTTGCAACACCTCCAAATCCCATTGCTCTGACAACCAGCGGCGACTCCGTGACGGCCCTGGTTGGCGTGAACCTTGACAAAAATCAGCAGGTCCTGCTGGCCGGAAACAACGCAAACGCAACGGTGGTCACACGTCGTCCCCTTGGTGCCGGTCCGTTGGCACCCATCGCTGCACGTCCTCAGCCAGCAGGTCTGATGAACATTTACGTAGAAGGTCCGGGAGAAAACATCTTCTCGATTGCACCACCAACGTCTGAAAACATGGCGCCCCGAATTTTATGGCAAAGGCCTGGCCGGGGAATGGGTAATAATTTTTCAAACGGGGCGATACTCGCCGCTGACCTCGACAACGATCATTCCGTTGAGATCGTGTGTGCGGGACGTGATTCATCCGGCGCTGCTGAACTTGTCGCTTATCGTTCTGATGGTGAAGTCTACTGGCGACATGTTTATTCTGAAACTCAGGGCAGCCGACCAAAGCACAACGCGGGAGCGCTGACCTGGTGGTGGGCTGGTCGTTTCCGGTCATCCGAACAGGTTGATCTGTTTGTCAACACACGCCGCGGACTGATGAATTCTGAAGTTGGTCATCTGCTGGACGGACGCACCGGGGGACAGATCTGGAAGAAGGAAAAAGCATTACTGCCGAATGTCTTCCAGTGGGGATACGGCGGATTCCCATTAGCAGTTGCGGATATGACCGGTAACAGACGGGACGAACTGGTGAACCTGTACCCAGTCTGTTACTGGATGGCGGACGGTAAAACAGGTCAGCTGATTGCCGGTCAGGACCTCGCGTCGCAAGAAGTGGTTCCTGCCTGGGCTGCATACGGTGAACCGACTGTTTGGGATTTCGACGGGGACGGCAACAAGGAAGTACTGCTCGACAGCGTTTACATACTGGCGTTGCTGGATTCTTCCGGAACAACGATTTGGCATGACCGGGAACGACACAGCGATACAATCGACAGGAACACGGACGCATCAGGCGAAACTACGAAGACCCGACATGCACTGGTCGATTTTGACGGCGACGGCAGGATGGAGATTGCCTCAGCGGGGTACCGGGACGGAGTCCGGGCCATCGATCCGCGTAACGGTTCGGTCCTGTGGTCAGTCGATGCACCGAATCCAACGCGATCGAAATCTGCGGCAGCCAATATCGACGGGATCGGTGGAGATGAACTGATCTATACGGCCGGCAAATCACTGGTCGTTGTCAGCGGAGACCGGAATGCAGGAAGAATCCTATGGACCTGGGATGGACCGGCAGAACTGTCGCTGCCGGCGATTGCCGACGTCGATAATGACGGAAAAGCTGAGATCGTTTTCCAGTCTGCTCGTGGAATCATCCACTGCATCGATGGTCCTGTTGGAAAAAATTAAACCAGCGATGCTGAAAAATGATAATGGTGAAGGCAGACGAAAGACCGTGACTGACGGATAACCGGAAAACGAGTGATTAATCAGTCACAGGAACAAAATCAAATGCAGTCTCATCGTCCTCACTCTGATTGCCGGATCAACGGATCACTTGATGGCGACCAACGGTGGTAGATATGTTCAGGTCAGGTCGGGTGGGATAACCAAACGAATTTTGAGACCGGAGGACAATCTCCTGTCACAGCTCTCCCTTCATTAAAAATACGGCATTGGTCAGGTTCTGAATGATGATACGCGTCAATATCTGTGTCGTCCTGCTGATTCTCACGGACGGTATGACAGTGAATGCACAATCGTCTCCGGAAGACCTCTTTCGCCGCTGGGATCGCAATCAGGACGGAGTTCTGACACTGAATGAAATTCCGCCACAGTTCCGTCCTGTTTTTTCGGACGTCGATCGGAACAGGGACGGAAAAGTGACACCTGCTGAACATCGCGCAGGGCTCGTTCCACGTTCTGACAAAAGAGCCGGGGTGAACAATCGCAGAATCACACCTGATCAAAAGATCAAAATCCGTCAGCGGTGGCAGCAGGAACCAAACGGATTTACACGTCAGGTGTTAGTCCGGCTCCCAAAACAAACTCAACAGCGTCAGCCGGTGGCCATCATCTTCCACGGCAACGGAGGGACAGCAGAGGGAAGCCTGAAACGCTGGCAGTGGCTAAATGACCACATTTTAATTGCTCCGCAGGGCTACCGAAGATCGTGGAATGTTTACGGTGAAGCATCAACAGCACCGGATATCGAGTTCTTTCGCCTGCTGATACAGGAAGTCAGAACAACACAACCGACTGCAGATCCTGAGCGAGTGAGTCTGATTGGTTCTTCCAACGGCAGTGGTTTTGTCCAGCGTCTGATGATTGAAATGGATGACCGGCCGTTTCAAAAGGCAATTCTGCTGGTCGCCAGCCTGATTGAACAACAGTACCATGACGGCAGCTTCTGGGCGCCATCGCAGAGCACACAGGTTTACGACAAACGACGCACCCCGAAACCCGGCTTACAGATGGTTTACTTCCATGGTACAGAAGATCGCGTTGTGCCTTATACGGGAGGGTATCGCGGCAGACGATTTCTGCATCTTGGAGCGCAGGAGACCACCTGGCACTGGGCCAGAGCTTTCGGCTATTCGGGCGCAGCATTGAGTGACCGGGACGGAAAACAGGTGGCCCGCGGCATCCTCAGCTATACCTATGCCGACGCAGGAGTGACCCATTACAAACTTGTGGGCGCGGGTCATGGCATTGGAAACCACTCCGCTCAGGCGTATCGAATTGTGAAGAAATTTCTCGGCTCCAGCATCAGCAAATAAAACGGAAGACGCCACAAACTGCGAGTTTCTCGTGATGGATGTTCGGCGAGGATGTCCAATGGAACCGCTAAACGCACCAGCGTCTTGTTCGTTCAAAATTGACCGAACGGGTCTTCTACATACCGGACCAGCTGTCTCTGCATCCGCCGCTAACAGCAACGCTCCACCTGCAGATTCACCTCGAAAATCTGCACGGACAGACACTGTTGCTGCATCTGTTCAGAGTGACAAGTATCGAAAAATTTCCGATGACACATCCGAGTGGCGGGATTGCCGTTTTCCTTCGTCTATTGAGGTACTTAACCCACTGAGCCGGTCTGATGGTGCGGAATACCGGGACACTCAATCCATTGGCATGTCACTCACAACGTACAAAGACGCCGTCAGCGGATTTCACAGCTGGTCACCACAGTTTTTCGCCGGTCTCGATCCGAAGTCCCTGTAATACCGTGAAAAATGGGGCGGAGAGAGCGTCAGCGACTGACCTTGAGACTTCCGGTCAAACATCGCTTGTAGAGAATCGCCGGATCGACTAGTTAGCCCACAATAATCCGCTGGATCCGTCTGACCGGCAACCAATCACCAGCGAGAGTTCCTGTCGAATGTCACTTCCAGTGAATCTGCCCTTTGCACCATGATTCCGGGAATCCAAGCAACCATGAGCGCATTCACGAAATCCTCGATTCTGGTCCTGTTCGTGATTCTGCCGCTGTTCGCCTCCGGGTGTACCGGACCACAGGGAGACGGTGGCAGCAGTCAAGAAAACGGGACGGAATCCGGATCCGGAAGTCTCCCGTTCACATCCGAAGGTCCTCCAATCCGGACGGTCGCGGAAGTCGCATCGGAACTGGAGGCCGGAGACGGAAACATGGTGCCGCTATTCGAGTCGGAGCCCAACCTGCTGGCCGAGTACATCGGTCAGGACACGAAGAAGTTAGCCACGCTCAACGAACAACTCAAAAAAACGCACAACGAACGAACGAAAATTGGCAAAGGTCAACCCGACGAACAACCTGTCGAAAGCAGTAGCAACGAAGAAACCCGATTCCAGCTGGGTGATCTGATCCCGATGGCCGACGAGGACTTTCCCGTACTGAACGATCTGCTCAACGACAACACGTGGGTTGAAAAGCCTGTTGTGGATTCCACTCGGTTGATGATGAAGCGGCAGGAGAGTGAGAAATCGCTGGCAACCGTCCAGGAAGCTCTGAAACTCACAAACGAATCCAGTGACCTCAACCTGAAAATCCGTTCGGCCATGGGACGCCTGGCCGCCAACAGTCAGGAGATCAATTTTGACGCGACCTGGTACCGTCACACCTCAGGCGACGTTAAGAGCACCAACCCGATTATGATCAGCTCGTCCGCTGAGTTCGACGTTTCCGGTCTGACCAGCTTCGGACTGATGGGATTCGACTGGACCTTCACCCCGTTTGCCAGCAATGACACAGTTGTCTCCTGGCAGAGCAGTGAGAACGGCCTGCTGGACAAGGTCGTAATGCGAGACGATGTTTACTGGTCCGACGGAACAAGGATAACAGCACACGATGTCGAATTCTCTTATCGTGTAATCATGTCTTCCAAAGTCCCTGTACCTGCGGTCCGCAGCGGAACAGACCAGTTGCAGGGTGTGAAGGCCTACGATGACCAGACGATCGTTTATTTCCATCCGGCTCCCCTGGCAACCAATGTCTGGAATATCAACTTCCCGGTCCTGCCCAAACACATCTACGAGAAATCGATTGCCGACGACCCAAGCCTTGCAGCCAGCGAATACCACGTCTCCATGGACGAGAACCCGGTGACCGGCGGACCGTACGTGATCACCAAACGAACTCGAGGGCAGGAGATCGTGCTGGAGCGTCGCGACAGTTACCACACAGTCGACGGCAAACAGGTTCGTGACATCCCACACTTCAAAAATATTCGGTTCGCTATCATCGAGGACCCGAGCACCGCATTGTTGTCAATGAAGAAGGGTGATATCGAGGAGATGCAACTCACACCCGAACAGTGGAAGGAACAGACCAATGATGAAGAATTTTACGGCAGGAACACCAAGGTCTATGACATCGAGTGGGTCTACTTCTATTTTGGCTGGAATACGCGATCGCCGTTTTTCCGCGATGCAAGAGTCCGTCGGGCAATGAGCCTGACCTTCAATCATGCCGAGATGATGGAACGTCATCGCAAGGGCATGGACGAACAGTCCCAGGGGATCTTTCACCGCACCAGTCCCTGGGCTCCGAAAGAACTACCGCCTGCGTTTCAGCAGAACCTGGACGCTGCCGAGGATCTGTTGCAGTCGGCCGGCTGGGAAGATACCAACGGTGACGGGATCCTCGACGGTATGGTCTTCCTTGATAATGAATTTGATGGACAACTCGAAGGGGTCAGAAGATCGAAGTTCGAATTCACCATTGCCGTCAGCAACCGATCTGACCGAATCGCTCTGTGTGAACTACTTCGCGAAAATCTCGACCAGATCGGCATTATCTGCAACGTTCGCCCGGTGGAATTTACAGTCTTGCAGCAAATGGCACGGGACCACAAATTCCACGCCCAATTCGCTGGCTGGGGTACCGGTACCGACCCTGACACCAGTGAGAACCTGTGGACCACAAAGGCAATCGACAGTGGACGCAACTACGTGGCTTACAGCAATGCAGAAATCGACCAGCTGTTCCAGGATGGAAAGTACGAGCTCGATCCCGAAAAACGGCGCAGGATCTATCAGGACATTCACCTGAAACTTTATGAGGATCAGCCCTACACCTGGCTTTTCTACCGGAACGCTTACTTTGCGTTTAGTAAGTCACTCAGAGGATACAACTTCAGCCCGCGCGGCCCGTACAGTTATGGACCCGGCGAAGGCACCATCTTCAAGTCTCCGACCCTGGAATAAGGTTCTCACCCGTGAAGTGAACCCCGGGAGGACAGGGCAATGACACTGTGGGCACGGATGCGACGCTGGTGACGGCGCTGCCTGACAAAAGGTTACGCATATATGGTCAGCTATTTAGTTCGTCGCCTGCTGGTGGGGCTGCTGACACTTTGGCTGATCACATGTCTGATCTACGCCCTGATTCGTTTGATGCCGGGCAGTCCGCTGGACACTGATCCCGCGATGATGGATCCCAGCAAAATGCCCAGCAAAGCCGACATCCAGCGAATGCAGGAGGTCTACGGACTGGACAAACCACTGCACGAGGCCTACTGGCACTGGGTGAAGAATGCAGTACGACTGGATCTCGGCACCAGTTACTCACAAAAGAAGCCAGTGGCAGAACTGATCGGTGACCGGATCGGTCCCACGCTGCAGCTCTCCGTGACATCCCTGCTACTCAGCTATCTGCTGGCAGTCCCCATGGGGCTGTATGCGACCGTGCGCAGTGGTCAGCCCGATGAACGAGGCCTAAGTTTTTTACTTTACACCCTGTATTCATTCCCCTCGTTTGTCGCCGCGTTGTTTCTCCAGTTGTTGTTCGCCGTAAAGCTGGAGGGAACGTGGTTTGGACTTCCACTACTGGGCAATCACTCGAACGGGTACGAGGAACTGACCGAACTCGACCGCATCTGGGATTCCTTCAAACACATGATTTTGCCTGTTGCGTGCTTCACCTACGGCAGCCTGGCCTACTATTGCCGCTTTGTAAAAGCGAATATGGAAGAGGTCATCCGCCAGGACTACATCCGTACGGCCCGTGCCAAGGGCCTGGGACCGATCCGAGTTCTGATCCATCACGCCTTTCGGAACACTCTGATCCCCTTTGTGACGCTGCTCGGGTTGACCCTGCCGAGCCTGCTCGGGGGAGCGATCATTCTTGAAGGCATCTTCAACTGGCCCGGCATGGGACGTTTGTTTTTTATGTCGATCCTCCAGCGGGATTATCCCACGATCATGAGCCTGACACTGATGTTCTCGATCCTGACGCTGTTGGGACAGCTCCTGGCTGACATTCTCTACGCCTTCGTCGATCCACGTATCAAGTACACCTAATGTGGCATCGCCTTAACAAAATTCGGACTGTTGCTCGAAAACGCTTCCGCCGGTCGCTCTGAACATGCAGTAAACAATGGTGAAAATCCACAACAGAAGACTTCAGCCATGAACCGGAATGACTCTGATCGTGTGATAGTGTCGGCAGGCTTCTGGGAGCAATCCTGGCAGCGGTTCCGACGACGGCGGCTCAGCATGCTGGCCTTGTACTTCATCGGGTTTCTTTCGGTGATTGCGATCTTCTCGCCAATGATCGCCGGCACGAAACCGATCATCTGTCGTTACAAAGGCCAACTTTATTTTCCCTGCATGGGCTACTACAACCGAGACTGGGAAAATCCTGTGTTTCAAAAGGAGCGCTTCCGAAGAGTCTACCCCCGAAATCTCAAACGAAAGGATCCGGACAGCTGGTCGCTTTGGCCACTGGTCTACCAGGATCCACACCGGCCGGTCCGCCAAGGAGAATGGGAGGGAATGGAGGGCAACCCCTACGGCGCCGAAGGCCGCCCCACGGGCCAGAACTGGTTCGGAACCTACAAAACGGGATTCGATGTCTTTGCCAGTATGGTACACGGAACACGAATCGCGTTGCTGGTGGGATTTGTTTCCACTGGCATTGCAGCAACCATCGGCATCACGCTGGGCGCTGTTGCCGGATACATGGGTGGTGTCGTTGACATAGTGATCAGTCGCCTGATCGAAGTCGTCATGTGTATTCCGGCTCTGGTCCTGATCCTCTGCCTGCAGGCAGTAATCGATAAGGTCAGCATCTGGAACATCATGATGTTACTGGGCCTGACCGGGTGGACCGGTATGGCCCGCCTGACCAGAGGTGAATTTCTTAAACTGAAGGAAACTGAATTCGTAGCGGCAGCACGTTGTCTGGGAGTCGGTCGGACTCGCATTATGTTTCGCCACGTGCTTCCGAACGCGCTGGCCCCGGTGATGGTGCCAATTGCCTTCGGCATCGCCGGGGGCATTCAGACCGAAGCTGCTCTAAGTCTGCTGGGGTTCGGTGCTCCCCCTCCAAACCCCAGTTGGGGCACGATCCTCCACTCTGGACGTGAGACACTACAGTCGGGTTACTGGTGGCAACTGGTCTTTCCGGGCATGGGCATTTTCCTGACTGTACTGGCCTACAATCTGATCGGTGAAGGCATCCAGGAAGCCACAGACCCACGCCTTGCAGACCCAGGGAATTAGATTTTTATGACAGCCGTCATTGACGTCAAAAATATGCAGACCTGGTTCCACATCGATCGTGGCGTCGTGAAAGCGGTCGACGATGTCTCGTTCCAGATCGAACCCGGACACACTCTGGGCGTTGTAGGAGAATCCGGGTCAGGCAAGTCAGTTACGTCACTGACCATCATGCGGCTGCTGGCTGCCACAGCCCAGGTACACTCGGGCAGCATTTCGTTTCTGGGACGGGACCTGATCGGTCTGCCCGAAAGAGAAATGCGAAAGATCCGTGGTGCTGAGATCAGCATGATTTTCCAGGAGCCCATGTCGTCGCTGAACCCGGTACACAAAGTTGGCCATCAGGTCATGGAAGCAATCGTACAGCACCAGCAGGTCAACAAAGCCGAGGCCAGGGAACGAACGATTCAGTTGTTTGAAGAAGTCGGTATCCCTGATCCGAAGTCACGGCTGGACTATTATCCTCACCAGATGTCCGGAGGTCAGAAACAACGTGTGATGATCGCCATGGCTCTGTCCTGCAATCCCAGCCTGCTGATCGCGGATGAACCCACTACAGCGCTGGACGTGACGATTCAGAAACAGATCCTGGACCTGATCCGCGAATTGCGGGACCAGCGACAGATGGCAGTACTGTTCATCACGCACGATTTGGGAGTCATTGCCGAAATCGCTGACCATGTGATCGTGATGTATCGGGGCAAGGTGATGGAGCAGGGCAACGTGCTGGATCTCTACAAGAATCCCCGGCATCCCTATACCAAAGGACTGCTGGCCTGTCGTCCACGACTCGACTCGCCCTACAAGCGGCTGCCAACCGTCTCGGACTACATGGACACGGTCGAGCATCCCGACGGTGAGATTGAGATTACCGAAAAGACGATGACAAATGACCGCGCGAACTATTTCAGGAATCATGGCCGTGGACGGCTGCTACACCCTCAACAGCAGCTGAAAGAACTCGGATTCGAAGATAATCCCGGTTCCCTGGGACGCGAGGCCATCACAGTCGACACCGGACTGGATCCGCTGGTGAGTGTACGAGACCTGAAGGTCCATTTCCCGGTGCGCAAGGGGGTCATGATGCGGACCGCCGGATACGTCAAAGCGGTTGATGGTGTTACGTTCGATGTCTATCGCGGTCAGACACTCGGACTGGTTGGCGAAAGCGGTTGTGGCAAGACCACAACCGGACGAGCTCTGCTGAGACTCGTCCGCGCCACCTCCGGAACCATGCATTTCGACGGACTGGACGTCGGCCGACTGAGCCGAACAGAACTGAGACAACTGCGGAATCGAATGCAGATCATCTTTCAGGATCCCTACGGATCGATGAATCCAAGGATGACCGTGCAGGCAGCACTGTCCGAACCGATGTCACTGCACGGCATCGGCACGTCCCGTCGCGACCGTGTCGACCGAGCAGCCAGCCTGCTGGAAGAAGTGGGTCTGCTGACCGAACACCTGGGCCGTTACCCTCATGAATTTTCCGGAGGCCAGCGTCAGCGAATCTGCATCGCCCGGGCACTGGCAGTCGAACCCGAGTTCATCGTGTGCGACGAATCGGTTTCGGCACTGGATGTCTCAGTACAGGCACAGGTTCTCAATCTGCTCAACGACCTGCAGGAACGCCGCGGCCTGACGTATATCTTTATCAGCCACGATCTGTCAGTAGTGAAATTCATGGCCGATATGATGGCCGTCATGAAAGACGGTAAGTTCGTTGAGTTCGGTCCGTCTGAAGCTATTTACCGAAATCCAAGCCAGGACTACACACGCGAGTTGATCACCGCCACGCCGCGCGACGACCTGGATCACATCCACGAACTGGTCAATCGTCGCCAGCAGATTCGCAGTGGTAACCAGAGCTGAAAACTGGGGCCCCGATTCGTTTCATGAACAGATCACTCAGACATAGCGTCGCTCCCTCATCATGGTGGGCAGCAACTTTCTGAGTTCTGGACGCCTGTACGGAACTGAACAACGTCTGACAGGGCAGAAGCGAATCATGTCGCCGCTGTCACAGACAACCTGTGATTCAACGAAATCGTTAACCATCGAGGATCAGGAGAGACGGCGACAGCGGACCGGAAATGTTTCGATCAGGATCAAGATCCGATTGCAGGCCTGTATAACGATCCTTAACCTTCATTGAAGAATCACACAACGACCTTGAAAAACGGGAGTCGTCCATCAATGGCCATAAGGAAATCACTTCGTCCCCCCGGATGGAAATGGGCAGACAATCTGAGTCATGATCTGGGTGTGCAGGTTGGCGATACGATCTGGGTGTCCGGCATGATTGCGTTTGATCCGGATGGCAACCTGGTGGGTGAAGGAGACGCGGGAGCTCAGGCCGACAAGGTCTTTTCGAACATTGCTGAGATTCTTGCCGTTGGTGGTGCGACACTGAACGACGTCGTAAAAATCACTGCCTGGCTGACTGATTTCAGCAACTATCCCAGCTACAATGAGGCCCGTACTGCTGCGTTTCCGGACCGATTACCGGCCAGCGCCACGGTTCATTCACCACAATTGGTATTTCCTGGACTCCTGGTGGAAATCGAAGCCGTGGCCGTCCTGGATTCCGATGTCGCACACTGAACCAGACGGAGCCAAAAAACAGGACTGCGTCATCGTATCTGCTTCTCCTGATGTTGCAAATCCCCATATCAACTGCGATCCTGTGTCAAAGTGTTATCGGACAGTCTGAGTACGATTGAAAGCTCGTCAGCTCCGGAATGTGAGCCATGCTGACCATTTACGACAGAGCGGTTTGTCACTGCGACGGAGTGACGCGACGTCAGTTTCTGACAGTGGGATCAGCTGGTCTCGGCGGCCTGTGTCTCCCGGACCTGCTTCAAGCTGAAGCAGCCAGCGGTGTTGGGTCGTCGAACAAAGCCATCATCAACATTCATCTCGACGGCGGTCCACCGCAACTGGACACCATCGACATGAAGCCTCATGCTCCTCGCGAAATCCGTGGCGAATTCCTGCCGATTCAAACCAGCCTGCCGGGTTTCAATATCTGTGAACTGTTTCCGAAACTTGCAGCGACCGCCGATCGCTTTTCATTCATTCGTTCTCTGGTTGGCTCGACAGGACAGCACGACGCCTTTCAATGCCAGAGCGGCTTCTCGCACACGGATCTCAGGTCACTGGGTGGTCGACCGGCGATGGGTTGTGTGATGAGCAAACTCGCAGGATCCAGAGACGATACTGCACCGGGGTTCGTAGATCTGATGCAGGGCAGGCCCCTCGTCCGAAACAGCGGTCGCCCTGGTTTTTTGGGCCCGTCGTATGGTCCGTTTCGGCCGGAGCTTTCAGATCTCTTCAGTCGGCCCCTGGAACCAGCAATGGAAGGCGAATTGGCTCGACTGGGAAGCAACCACACCACCAGTCTGACACTGAACCCTGACCTGTCACTGAAACGTATCAAAAGTCGGCGACAACTACTCGCGGGTCTGGACGGCATCAAACGTCAAATGGATGCTGCGGGGATGATGGATGCCGTGGACGGCTTCACACAACAGGCGGTTAGCATTTTAACATCAGGCCGATTTGCAACCGCACTGGACTTCAATCTTGAGCCGGCTGATGTGCTGGCTCGTTATCGCGCTCCGGCGGACACGGTAGAACGATTCAGTACCAGCGAAAGTCCGGAAGGTTCCCTGAAGTTGCTGTTGGCAAGACGCCTGATTGAAGCGGGAGTCCGTGTGGTCAGTCTGACACTGAGCGATTTTGACACGCACTCAAAGAATTTTCCGCGGATGAGGCAGATGGCACCAATCGTCGATCACGGTCTGACGGCCCTGGTGGAGGATCTGGACGAACGCGGAATGCTCGACGACGTTACGGTGATCGCCTGGGGTGAGTTCGGTCGATCACCGCGAGTCAACAAAGACGGTGGTCGTGACCACTGGCCACAAGTCGGTCCGGCTATTATAGCGGGGGGTGGTTGTCGATCCGGACAGGTCATTGGCAGCACGGATCGCCAGGCGGCAGTTCCTGTCAAACGCCCCGTTCACTACAAGGACATCTTCGCCACGCTCTACCACAATCTCGGTATAGACGCGTCAAAAACAACCATCGATGACCTTCGAGGTCGCCCCCAGTACCTGCTGGATGCCGGAAAACCCCTTCCAGAACTGGTCTAGGTACTGCAGCATGGCGACTTGCCAATTCAGAAGTCCGGCTTTACCAAAACGCCAGACTTATTTTGGTTTTGGGTGTTTATTGTTTTCCAGTGTCTGGGTGCGGTTTACAAACTCTCGCGACACGTAGCGACTCGTAAGTGAATCAGATCCTCGGTTTCTCGACGATGTATTCGGCCACATAGATCACAATTCGCTGTGATACCTGAAAACTGGGCCCGTAACGAATGACAACCCGCGAGTTGCAAAACAGTGAGCTATCAGGAGCGTTCGTCGTTCGTGACCCGGCCTGGCGCAAGAAGATTTTTTTCGGCGGCTTATTGCTTCTGCTTCTTCATCCTGTCGGATGGCCTGCCGCGCTGGGATATCGAAAAGAGCTCATCTCAAATCTCTCGTCCGGCACTCAACCTCTTCTTCCCGAATGGAGGGGGCACTTAGTCTACTTTTTCATCGAAGGGCTCAAGGCGATGGGAGTCATTTTCGGTTACCTCTCACCCCTTTATCTGGCACTTCTGTTTCTGCTGCTTGCCAATGGTGTTCGACCCAACGACTATTGGCTGTACGCAGGATTGTTCTTTACCACATGCACGATCTTCTCAACTTTATCGTTCCCTTCCGTACTGATCTATTGGACATTCTTTTCGGAAGGTTATCGGGTCCCGTTCGGAATTTGTCTGGTACTGCTTGCTGCTTTCGCGCTGATAATTTTTTTCATTCCATCAGCCTTTCTTCAAGTCTCAAAAAGTGGCAGGTATCTGTCTGCCTTCAAAATCTCAGCTGCGTATTCAACGTTAGCAACCCATTTCCGGGCGTACGTACTGGCCTGGTACCACTCGACGCTGATGAGCCTGTCAGCCCACTTCGCTCTTCCCTTTGCCCCATGGGGAGTTGTCTGGTGTTATCTCGCTATTATCTATGAATTTAATTCGTTACTGCAAAATGATCCCGATGTTGATTCATCTCAGTCCTGGTTTCGTAAACTTCGTGCATCCGATCAGCTTCTTCTTCAGCGCACCGGCTACACCGCTGTTTCTCGATGCTTAAATCCGGCGGACGCTGCTCCTTGTTTATTGATTAAGATCGGTCCTGTTGTCATTCCTCTCCCGAAGATCATTGTAAAACACGTATTCCGTGAGACGGACTGATGGAACTCACATTAACGATCATGGTGGCGCAAGGCGTGCTGGGAGCGTTCGACACACTTTACTTCCACGAGTACGTCTACCGATTGCCGGTTCATGGCCCCAAGGTCAGAGGTGAGCTTCAACTTCACTCGTTTAGAGATTTCGTTTACGGAACACTTTTTCTCACGTTGCCTTTTGTAAAATGGCAAGGGTTGTTCGCTCTTGTTCTTGGACTGTTAATTCTACTCGAAATTTGTATCACCATTTGGGATTTCAACATCGAGGTCATCGAGAGAGCGCACATTGGCGGTGTTGCCAACGAGGAACGTGGATTACACCTTATTATGGCAGTCGTGTACGGTTTCTTCCTTGCACATCTTTTCCCGAATCTGTGGAACTGGGTTTCTCTACCGACCGGGTTTGCCCCCCAGGAGAAGCAGCCACCATGGATCATGATTGTCTGCGTTTTCTTCGGGATCGGAGTCCTTCTCTCTGGAATAAGGGACCTGGCTGCTTCCAGCGGGATAAAAGCGTTCCAGAGTGACTTGTTTGGACGCGATGCTTCCGATGATACGAACGTTACGTAACAAACAGGTTGACGAAATTTTGTCCTGGAAGTGCAGCCCCGGCGAACATGAAGTCTATTGTCCTGCAGAAACTTCCGTTATGAAGTCGTCACATCAGCAGCAAATACGACGTTTCATCACGAGACTTGTCCGTCCGGGATACTGTTGTCAACGTTCACAATCGGACAAACAGTAACGCAGATGTTTGACGTTGAATGGACAGCCGGTGAAGTCCAGACCGATTGCTCCAGTCAGCACCGTGGGCTTGCGGGATCGACGAAACACAAACGCAGCAAACGGTTTGTTGCTGCAGTCAACCATCAATTGTCGGCCGACCTGACTCCCCGCATTTTATGCAGACGAGTGAAGCTCGTGTTTAAGACAGGATTCCAAATCAGCATGCCGAAACCGGAATCCGATTTGTGTGAGTACTTCGGGAACTACACGAGCACTGCTCAGCAACAGATCCTGTGCCATTTCACCGAGCACCAGTTTTGCAACGAAGCCGGGTAAAGGAAAAATCGTCGGACGATTCAGGACGTTGCCAAGGACTTTGGTAAATTGGCGATTGTTCACAGCATTCGGACTGACAGCATTGACGGCACCTCGCAGAGATTCATTGGTGATTGCTTCCTGCAGAACAGCAACGACATCCTGGAGTCCGATCCAGCTCCAGTACTGAGTCCCGTTACCCACGATTCCCCCCAGACCAAACCTGAACGGTGTCAGCATTTTGGACAACGCGCCCCCTTGAGTGCTGAGCACAACACCGATGCGTACGCAAACGACGCGCATGCCGGCCGATTCGGCATCGGCCGCTGCGTCTTCCCAGTCACGGCAGACGTCTGCCAGAAATCCGGAACCCGGGTCTGATGATTCTGTCAGCTGCTCATTGCCTCGGTCCCCATAGATCCCGATTGCGGAAGCACAAATGAACGTTGCAGGCGGCCGATCCATTTGTGTTAGTGACCGAACAAGATTGCGAGTCGCCTGGACCCGACTTACGCGAATTCGCTGTTTCTGAGCTGCTGTCCAGCGGCCGGCCGCGATGTTTTCACCGGCCAGGTGAACAATTGTATCAACCCCACCAAGAGTCTGTGGATCGCAGATTCCCTGTTCGTTTGGATCCCAAAACACACCGGAGCCGTCTGACTGACTGGTCCCTCTCAGCAACGGGATCACCGTGTGCCCCTGATCGCTCAGATCTGCCGACAAACTCGAACCGATCATGCCTGATGCGCCGGTAATCGCTAACACGTGCGTAGCTTGACTCACAACCCTTCTCCACTGTTGGTGCGTAACCCACAGAATAAGATTTAGACCCCGGAACAAGATTCATCTTAACAGAGATCCCGCGCCACTGACGGATTTCGCACCCTGTGCCAAATCCGGACCCTGCTGGAGATCGTAAACGATGTCATACCAGTGTGTTGCAATTTGGTGGTCGCTTCGTCGAAACCTCTGTCAACATTCTGTTCGGGGCACCCGGTGCCGGAGTGGGGAAACCAGACTCCGAACTGATCTGGGATACCGCAGACCAGCATATACCCGCAAATGGCCTTCTATACGCTGAATTCTGACCTGGCTCCGTCGTCATGGGAAAAATTCTCTGACATCTGCACAGGAATCATGCCCACAACTGATACTGGTGGAGATCTCCGTTATCAATCTGCTATTCTTTTTGCGAGCAACCACTCATAATTGTCGTCAAATTCAGTGTCTGCTGCGGCAGATTCCATCGAATACGGAAAACACGGTTGTTCCCACATACATCCCCGCCAGCAATCAGGACTGATCCCCATTGTTCCTGACCTGCCACTCGTCATCGCCTGCCTCTGTACACCTTGCTGTAAACTGTCATTACCGCACCGCCGACATCGTGGCAGGAAATCAGTTCTGTCGTCGCTGGTTGCCAACGCGCATCTCAACGGATGTGACGTACTGATGGACCAACAATCATGAATATCAAACTCTGCTGTCTCGCGTTAGCCAGCACCAGTTGGCTCACTCTGCTGACCTGCACAACGACGTATGCCCAGTCGGAGACAAACACCATTCTTTACGATCGACTTGCTTCGGAAACCACTGCCGATGCACTCGCACTGACAACCGACCAACAGGAGTCGATTGCCTCGATCATTGCTGAACGCAACATCGCGCTCACCTCCGCCGAAGACGACGAAGCCAAAGCACGAATTACTGCGGAGGCTCAGACGAAACTGGAGGCTCTCCTGACAGAAGAGCAGCAAACCAAGTTGGCCGCACTCATTGAGAAACCACGCATCAGATTCAATTTTCGATTTCAGAAGTGGGCAGAAGTCCTGCATTGGGTCGCCGGAGAAGCCGGATTGTCGCTAGCAATGGAGGAACCGCCCGAGGGCACGTTCAATTACTCCGACCGTCGTGAATATGAACCGGATGAGGCAATTGATTTCCTGAATGGCTGGCTGATGATCAAGGGCTTCACCCTCGTGCGCCGCGACCAGCAGTTAATGTGCATTTCACTTAACGATGGCATCCCTGCCGGAACGGTCCCGCGCATTCCACTTGAAGATTTACCAAAACGAGGACGGTTTGAGTTCGTAAGCGTCCTGATCCCCCTGGATAACCGTGACGCCGGACTCGTGATGACCGAGATTAAACCTCTGGTGAGTGAGTGGGGTGAAGTCAAGGCAATGGCTGCGACAAAACAGCTTCTGGTCACGGATTCTGCCGAAATTGTTCGCAACATCCAACAGGTTGCCATGGACGTTCCAGCACCAAGACCTGCACCAGGAGGGGGACCGAAGCCGGTATTAACAACCTACCCCGTGCAGCATCCAAACCCCGCTGCGGTTGTCGACGTTCTGAAAAATTTTGTGGGAGGCACAATCCTCCTGGACGAGACCGCTTCTCAGATCACGATCAACGCCGTCCCGGAACAGCATGCGCGCGCAGTCACCATCATGAAGCAACTCGAGGAGAATCAGGGTCCGGACAAACGCCCGGAATTAAAATCCTATCCGGTGCGTGCCAACAACGCCGCTCAGATGCTGAGGACTCTCAGGCTGGCTGTTCCGTCAGCGACCTTGCAATATGACTCGACAGCAAGTCGGCTCGTGGTGTTCGCAAACTCTCAGGATCACCAAAAGCTCACAGCGGCGATGCTGGAACTGGAAACTCAGGCCGTCGGCGGCGAAACGCAGCTGAGCGTTCATCCTCTGAAAGACATCGATTCCGAAGTTGTTCAAAAACTCATCACATCGGTACTTCCCGATGTTCGTGTCACCGTTGATCAACGAACTTCAACACTGATCGCCGTCGGTCGGCTGGCAGAGTTACGAGCTGTACAAACGCTTGTGGACCAGCTGCAGCCTGAGTCCGTGAATATCAACAGCCCGGTGCTGCGGCCCTATCCCGTTCCAACTGAATTGAGCGCAATGACAAACACCGTCATTCATTCTGTGGTCCCGAATGCAACCGTGACACCGGATCCGGCCAACGAACGTCTGCTGATTGTTGCTCAACCGAAAGACCACGAAACAATTGCAGCCACTCTGGAAAAACTGGCCCTGGATGTTGCAACGGATGGCATGACACTCAGAACGTATTCATTGCCCGAACAGGTCAACAATGAGACGTTTACATCGATGCTCAAGGCCGTTGCAAAAAAGGCAACTGTCCGAACAGATGCTGTCAACAAACGACTGCTGATCACCGCGTCGGCTGAAGAACACGCAGCGGCCCAACGACTGCTGGAACAACTCACGACCGATCTGCCTGATTCCGAAAAACGTCTGCAGTCTTATGCAATGCCGAACGAAACCAGTCCCGACACTGTCACTTCAATGCTTAAGACACTGGCACCGGAAGCTTCGGTCGTAATTGATGCGGCCAACGAACGTATTCTCGTCACTGCAACTGACAACATGCAGCAAACAATTGCGGCTACTCTGAAAAAACTGGCCCTGGATGCTGCAACGGATAGCCTGACGCTCAGGACGTACTCATTGCCCGAACAGGTCGACAACGAGACGTTTACGTCGATGCTCCAGGCCGTTGCAAAAAAGGCAACCATCCGAACAGATGCTGTCAACAAACGACTGCTGATCACCGCGTCGGCTGAAGAACACGCAGCGGCCCAACGACTGCTGGAACAACTCACGACCGATCTGCCCGATTCCGAAAAACGACTGCAGTCTTATGCAATGCCGAACGAAACCAGTCCCGACACTGTCACTTCAATGCTTAAGACACTCGCACCGGAAGCTTCGGTCGTGATTGATGTGGCAAACGAACGCATTCTCGTCACTGCAACTGAAAACATGCAGCAAACAGTTGCTGGTGTCCTCGATCAACTGACCACGGGAACGTCTTCAAGACGACCAAAGCTAAAGACGTTTCCGTTACCCGACAATGTAACCGCAGAGACTGTGAAATCACTTCTGACCCCGGTTGCGCCAGAAGCAACTGTCATAATGGACACGGCCCGACAACGGGTCTTCGTGACGGCAACGCAGCAGGATCATGACGTAATTGGTCCGATGCTGTCACAGCTGACTGGTGATCAGAACTTCAACGAACACCAGTTAAAATCGCACCCACTCAGAGCTGATGTCGATCCGGCAACAGTGACAACTTTGTTGAAAAATTTAACTCCGAACGCCGTTGTCACGACAGACACGACCGGCCATCGCCTGTTGGTGACAGCCACTATAAGGGACCACGAACTCATTGGTTCAGCCATTACTCAAATCACGCAGGACGCGCGCGGTGAACTGGCTCAGCTGCAGTTCTACCCACTGGAACGAGTGAATGGTGATTATGCGGTCAACGTCCTTGGCGCTATTGTGCCTGGCATCACCGTCACACACGAACGAGAAACGCAGCGACTCTCCGTGGTTGCCTCTCAGGTAGATCATGAAATCATCCGACAAACACTGTTCAAACTGGAATCCGCTGCCCCTGAAAAAGAGAATCGGGAACTCAGGGTCTACGGCGTTACAAATTCACAGCGAGCACGGTTCAATACGGTGCTGCAGGGTCTGTCCGATGAAATTCCTGGGATCCAGATTCTCAGCGGTGGAGAACCTGATGAAATGATCATCTGGGCAAAAGCAGCTCATCATGAGATCGTCGACAGCGTGCTGGCACAGCTGGACCGTGATATTCCGGCTGATCAAAAACCTTCACTGGTCGTCTACCCTATCAACAGTGTGGAAGCAGAAAGTGTGGCTGAAGTCCTTCGTGAAATCTTTCCGGATGCGTCGATTAAGGTGGATTCTCGTGCATCCCGGCTTCTGATCAGGGCCCGACCACAAACACAAGTGACAATCAAATCGGCAATCCAGCAGCTGGATTCGAAGACGTCAGAGGGTCGGGAGATCCGGCTTATGGTGTATCCGGTCAAAGGTATCAACGCGGACACAGTCCTGTCACTGATCAAAGACGAGGTTCCCAGAGTCACCGTGATTCGTGATCAGGCTGCAGAGACATTTATCGTTCGGGGTCAACTGGAAGAACACCAGAAAGTCGCAGCGCTGCTGGACACGCTCAGGTCCTCCAACGTGGGAAAGCAGGTTCCCATCGTATATTCGTCGTTTCACAGCGATCCGGAGCGACTGCGTCTGTTCTTCGAACGAGTGTATCCCGAGTCCACAGTGATTGTCGACAGAAACGCCCATACGTTGACCGTTCATGCAACAACGGAAGACCATGTTCAGATCAAGAAAACAATTGACGAGCTGTCTCGAGCCGATGCAGACAGAGAAAACCGGTTGGACCTGAAGTTCTATAATGTCAATCGCGATCAAATTTCAACTGCCCAGGACCTTCTCAATTCGACTGCCCCCGATCTGCAGGTAAAGGTCAGCAACGACGGTACACAGCTCATTGCTCTGGTAACAGAAGAGCAGGACGCAAAGATCACAGCAACGCTTGACCAGTTGGCCACAGCGGCCGCCGGAGCTCCACGCAAAACCACCGCGATTTACGACATCAGCGGGACAGATCCGGAGGCCATTCGTCGTGCACTCGCTCCGTTCACGTCGACCGACGATTCTGTCCGAATCACTGTAGATGCAACAAGCAAACGGTTGTACATCCATGCATTTGAAGATCATCACGAGGACATTCGCACAGCAGTCACTCAAATCATGTCTGCTATTAAGGACGGCGCACAAACTCAGGTGGCCATCTACTTCGTCGGAGATGGAAATGCGGACGAAACTCGGGAAATATTGTCTGCTCTCTACCCTGATACAAAAATCATGGCCGACAGACGTCGACGAATGATCATCGTCACGGCTGCACCGGAACAGCATGAACGCATCAAGGCTGTCGCTGAGCAGATCCGAAACGCTGTCGAAGATGGAACTGGTGTGATTCCAAAAACGTATGCAACAACACACCTGGACGGTAATTATCTTGAATCTGTCGTCCGGGATCTGTTTCCCGAAGATCGTGATTTCGTCTTGAATGTCAATCCGGCAAACGGACAGATGGTTGCCCTTGCCAGGCCGGACCAGCACGAAACCATCCGAAAATTGCTGATCCAGATTGACGTCGAACCAAACGCTGCAGCGAAGACCGTCAGAGTTTTCAGGACTGCGCCGTTGACGCCAGCGACCGTCATCGCTGCCCTGGAACCTCTCGTCTCCAAGCAGACAACGATGTCAATCGAACCAACAGGTGACGAAATCGTGGTGAGCGCACCGGCTGATGAGCAGCTGAAGATTGTCGAACTGTTGCGACAAATGGAGGTTTCGCCGGATGATGTGGAAAAGAGTCTGGCTGTGTACCGAGTGGCGCCACTTGATGCGCGTACTGTCATCAGTGCACTGGAGCCATTGGTTTCCGGACACGTAACCATGTCACGGGATCGCCGCGGTCAGGAGATCATCATTAGCGCTCCTGCCCAAGAACAGTCGAAAATCGCTACCCTTGTACAGCAAATCCGTTCTCGTCGTTCCGAATCCGAAGGAGTGGGCGTACGGTCCTACCGTCTCGGTCGTGGACAGGCACGTGACGTGATCTCGGTCTTAAAACCCATGTTTCCCGATGTCAAACTGGTTACGGATCGCAGGGCAGAGACCCTGATAGCCACCGCACTTCCCGAAGAACATGAAACCATCGCCGAAGTTGTGAAGCAAATGACCGGACAGGGAGACGAAACAAAACAGCCCGTCGCAAAGAGTTATCTGATGCGTCAGTACGACGGCAACCAGCTGGCTGAATTGCTGCAGACAACATTTACGGCGTCAGACGAAGTTCGGATCAACTGGGATGATCGCAACAAACGAATCGTTGCTGTGGCAAGACCCGACCAGCACGAAACCATCAAGAGTATCATCGATGAACTCGATCCCCAGGACGGCCCGTATTCACGGCACCTCGAGTTTTATCCGGTACCGAATCTGGATCTGGAAACCGTCAATCAGGTGGTCGACGGCGCGATTCGTCACGTCGACCCGGCGGCAAGGATTGCCTCAGACCATGGCAGCGAAACACTTATGGTCACGACGCACGAACGTGGTCACCAGCTCGTCAAAGACACGATCAATCGATTTACGCCAAACGAACCGCAACGACTCAAAATCTTCCAACTATCCTTTATCAGCCCCGAGGAAGCTTATAACGCTATCGACCGAATGATCAGTCACCGTATCCATGATGATTACCACAAGCCCGATATTCATCCGGATGACAATCTGCAGCAATTATGGATTCGCGCGACAGACAAGCAGCTGAAGGAAATCGAAGAGTTGCTGGCGCAGCTGGGTGAAGCTGGTGTGGCCAGCAACGGAACAGGCGGTTCAGATGTCAATCTGCGAATTGTCCCCGTTGGTAATGATGTGGAAGGTGCAATTCAGCGTATCGAGAATCTGTGGCCACGGATCCGCAACAATCCAATTCGAATACTCAATCCGAACCGAAAACCACTGCAGGAACAGGAATCCGCTCCAGGCCAGTTTTCCGTTCCACCGGAAGACTTTAGTGTTGGCGGGACATCAGAATCATCTTCAACCGGCCAACCGAACACAGGTGAATCCGATTTTGACGAAGCCGACCGGGCCAAAGATTCCGGCAACCTGGCGGATGCATCGAATTTCAACAATTCAAAAAACGTTGCTTCCACTGACAAGAACACCAAGGAACACCAAAAGCTCGATGGAACAGACCCTGTCATTCTGATCCCTGGCGACCGACGGATCACACTTGCTTCCGACGACACTGAGGCTTTGAATCAGCTTGAGTCACTGTTGCGAGCAATTGGTGCTCAAGGTGCTGGTGATACCAGCAACCGCGACTTTTCCATTATGCGTCTAAAAAACACTGCAGCTGCAGACGTGTCGGCTATCATTCAGCAGATTCGGGATGAGACGAAGGGCATCACATATTTTGGCGATATCGCAGTCGTACCCCAGGAGCGACTCAATGCTCTGATCGTTTACGGAAATCGCACTGATCGCCGTCGACTGGAACCCCTGCTGGAGGTCCTCGATTCGGAGCATCGTGACAGTACCCGAACTTATCAGACCAGGCTGCTGTCACTGAAATATGCAAATGCCGCACGAATCGAGAATATTCTTCAGAGTCTCTACAAAACACAGATGATCGCAGGTGGAAGACGGGCATCTATGGGGATCCCGAGCGGTGTTCCGCCGGAAATTGCCACGGTACTGCGACAAATCAATGCGGCCGCCTCAGCACCGCTTCTGATCATCGAAACACAAACAGAAACAAATTCACTGATCATCAAAGCACCAGCGGATCTACTGGCGGAAGTTACAGAGTTTGCGAAAGATCTAGATGAAGCAGCTCTCTCCAGAAGAGTCAACGGGGTGACGCTGCTTACTCTGGAAAAATCCAGTTCCAAACGCGTCATGGAGATCCTGAGTCGAGTACTCAAATAGAACAAATCTCGGTTTCCTCCTCTGGCATCGGATTGAATTCCGTGGCAATATTCGGCTGTCGCGGGGTCGTGTCCAAAGACACCTGTAAAAATCCAGCTTCATTCCCAAAAACTAAACATCCGGACGACAGACGCCCCGGCTTCCGGCAGCGAATCGTGGATCTGTTGTGAATTTTCTCAGCTCCTGCACTGGTTCGTCAACGTCAACACTGTTCGTCGGCGGGATTCCGAAACTCATTCATCAAAGTCAGGACGCTCTTGCCAATCAGGGTTTCCGTGTATAGAAATCGTATCAATTCCTTCCGAGATAACGCTGCATACCGAATTCACTCCTTTATTTTCCGACCCTGTGTGTGATCTCAACTGACAGAACAAGCGCAACGCCTGTTCACTTTCGCACCGCCCCGATCACATCAGTCCCACCACACCACGACCTTCCCGTCCGCCATCCAAACTGGTTTGCGTCCAAATGAGTGCCGCATTGAGTACTCCTGAAAGCACTGATGTTCCTGTGCGCAAGTTGTCGCCACAGGAGCTAAGGGCTGCACACGAATTGATGTCTGTGGGCGATCACCTGGATCGTTTTTCCAGTGAATACGGTTTTGAAAATGATCTCGATGCGCTGAAGTCAATTGGGCACACGCTCGGCATGCCGGTGATCGACATGTCCAGCTTCGATCTGAATGACACAATCCTTCAGGATTTTCCGATTCGTCTGATCCATCGTCATGGTGTGTTCCCCATCAGTCGCGCCGACACCACGATCAAACTGGCTCTGTCCAATCCGTTCGACATTCAGGCAACCGACGCGGTTGCCGCTGCGACCGGACAGTTTGTCAGTCCAGTGCTGGCATTACCTCATGAGATCAATACGCTGATAAAGACGCATCTGGGCGTTGGTGCAGAAACACTGGATGGCCTGATCGCGCAGGCAGAAGAACAAGACGGCATCGAAGTCCTTGGTGATCTGGAGTTCGATGAATCAGAAGCCGCTGCGATGGCTCAACAGGCTTCTGTCGTGCGGCTGGTCAACGATATCCTGGCTGAGGCCGTCAACGTTCGTGCAAGTGATATTCACATGGAGGCACAAGCCTCTGGAATCAAACTGCGGTACCGTATTGATGGCGTCCTGCAAACGCAGCCATTGCCTTCAGAAATGAGCCGATTTCAGGCAGCGATCATCAGTCGCCTGAAGATTATGGCTCAGCTGAACATCGCCGAAAGGCGTGTTCCTCAGGACGGCCGAATCAAGATTCGCGTATCCGGTCGGGAAATTGACATCCGCGTTTCTATCATTCCGATGCTGCATGGCGAGGGCGTCGTCATGCGTGTGCTCGACAAGGATGCCATGTCTTTTTCCCTGCACGGCATCGGAATGGAACCGGACATCTGCGAACGATTCGGTGAATTGATCCGTCTGCCCCATGGTATTGTGCTGGTCACGGGACCAACCGGCTCCGGAAAGACGACAACGCTGTACAGTTCGTTGTCCGAAATCAGAAGCGAACGTAACAAGATCATCACGACCGAAGATCCAATCGAGTATCAACTGGAAGGCATCAATCAGATCCAGGTGAATCACAAGGTTGGACTGACGTTTGCCGCAGGACTCCGCAGCATTCTGAGACACGATCCGGACGTCGTGCTCGTCGGAGAAATTCGCGACTTCGAAACTGCTGAAAATGCCGTCCAGGCTTCGCTGACCGGACATATGGTGTTCAGCACTCTTCATACGAATGATGCGGCAGGATCATTCATGCGACTGATCGATATGGGAGTCGAACCATTTTTAGTTGCCAGCACGGTGGAAGGTGTTGTAGCTCAGCGTCTGGTTCGAACCCTTTGCCAGGAATGCCGAAAACCTTACATGCCTTCCAAGGACGAATTGCCGTCTGATTTTCCGGAAGAAATACTGACAATCGGTGAACCGTTCTATTATCCAGACGGCTGCCGAAGTTGCCGAGGTACAGGGTACTCTGGACGGATGGGAATCTATGAACTGCTGGAAACCAGTGACAACATTCGACAGCTGGCCAATGATCGAACGGGAACAAATGCAATCAACAAAGCGGCCGTTGCCGAAGGCATGAAAACACTGCGACATGATGGGTGGACCAAGGTCTCCAGGGGCGTCACAAGTATCGACGAAGTCCTTCGAGTGACACGTGCTGACTGACAAACATCAGATCACAACGTCAGCCGCTCGCTGATTTGTGGAATCCAGGGAGGGAGCACTGAAACTTTCACACGCACTACTGGTGTGGATGGCACGCGGATCGGAACCGGACAACGCACTCTGTTTCAATTGATAATGCAGGCATTTGCTTACACCGCCAGAGATATGACAGGTCAGAACGTTACGGGACTGATCACGGCGGACTCGCGCAATGACGTAATGGCTCTGCTGACCGATCGGTCACTGTTTCCAATGAGCGTGGAACCGGCCAGGAAAAAATCGCCCGTGACGTTCGCTTTGCACGGACGTATCAGTACGGAATTACTGGCCGCTACCCTGACACAGTTGTCTGATTTGCTCAGTAACGGAGTTCCGCTGTTGCAGGGCCTGGAAATATTGATTCAACAGTCGCCCGGTGAACGAATGCAGACAATCCTCTCTGACATCAGGAGCCGAGTGTCGGAGGGTCAGCAACTGCACGAGGCAATGGCCGCCCACAGTGATGTCTTCAATGAATTGACCCTGAGTATTATTCGAGCAGGAACGGAAGGTGCATTTCTCGAAAAGTCTCTGCAGCAAACCGCCGGCTTTCTCGAACGTCAGGAAGAACTGAACGGGAAGATTCGCGGGGCAATGGCGTATCCGGCGTTCCTTTCAATCGCAGGAACCATTGTGACCATCGTATTGATTGTATTTTTCGTTCCAAAGTTTGCGGATATGTTCAGCGAACTGGAACGCAATGGAACACTGCCGATTGCCACAGTCCTTTTACTGCAACTCAGTGATGTTCTGGGCAGCGTGTATGGAGTTCTTTTGGCGATAGCGTCAGCGGGGGCTGCGGTCGGGATTCGCAAATGGATGACGACACCCCGTGGACGACAAATTGTCGATGGGACGAAAACGAAGTTGCCGGTCTTCGGGCCGCTGTTCCTGAATGGTGCAACATCGCGTTTCTGTCGAATACTGGGGACCCTCCTGCGAAACGGAGTTCCAATGCTCAAGGCTCTGGAAATCAGCAGTGACTCAGCAGGCAACGTCGTCCTGGGAACTGCCATTCGTGATTCTGCAGAGAATATCTCCTCCGGCGCCACGCTTTCCGAACCCTTGTCAGCATGCGGACTGATTCCCGGAAACGTCATGGCCATGATCAGTATCGCCGAAGAAGCAAACAATCTTGAAGACGTCCTTACTCGGATCGCTGATGGTCTGGATAAACGAGTTTCGAGGCAACTGGACAGCATGGTACGTCTGATTGAACCCGCATTGTTAATGGTAATGGGAAGTGCCGTTTTGTTCGTGATCGTGGCACTTCTGCTGCCAGTGTTTGAGATGAGTTCGAACATTTGAGGAATGAAAAATGAGTTAGCATCGGTCTGTGACCTGTCATCGTAAATCATTGAATATCACAGCGGGCTTAGCCCGTAACTGGAATGCACCGCAATCCGGGATTGAGTCCCGAATCAGGTGCAACACTGTGGATCCCGTCTGTCGTCGTTTCGCTGCGGGACCCGGCCTGAAGACTTCAAAGAAGGAGCCCACCCATGAAACGCATGCAGAAAAGAAACAATCGTGCCACTGTTCGCCACGGTTTTTCGCTTATCGAACTGTTGATCGTCCTTGCAATTCTTGTCCTGCTTGCATCACTGGTTGCCCCTCGATTACTGGGAAGCCGTGAGAAAGCCAATGTTGATGCCGCAAAAACACAAATCAGTATGTTGAAGTCAAGTCTGGAAATTTACAGCCTCCATATGGGGGGGTATCCAAGCACAGAACAGGGTCTCAAGGCCCTGGTCGAACGTCCATCCACCAGTTCTTCCGATGGAAATCCCGACTATGATGACGTCGGGAACGGTGATGAATTTGATATCGAAGAAGATCTGGCTGACCTCGGACTTGATGACGAAACTGAAATCCTGGATGGGGACAGCGGCGGAAACTCCAACTGGCAGGGAAGCTACCTCAAATCGGACAGTCTGCCAAAAGATCCATGGGGCACCGCATACCGTTATGAGTTTCCCGGCCAGAACAATAAGGTCGGTGAGCCGGATATTTGGTCACTCGGTCCTGACCGCAAGGACAATACACCAGACGACGTCGTGAGCTGGTCGGGCAAACGCAACAGCGGCGCCAACAACAGCGACAGCAGAAGTGACGGTTTTGATGATGGATTTGACACCACTGAAGTGGATCCCGACGCTGGTGCTGAAATTGAACTGGACGACTAGCTGTATTTCCACCGAACCGTCAGGGCGTATCAGGGCACTATGATCATTTCACCCGGCAGCAAACAATGCAGCCATGCTGGGAAACAGACAAACCGCAGCTGCCGCGGTTTGTCTGTAGTCATACGCCCTGCGTTTTCGGTGATTGAGTTACTGATTGTGTTGGCGATTCTCACAATCGCAGCAGCGTTCGTTTTGCCGGCACTGCATGGATCGCTCGAACGGAGTCGGCTTCGTTCGGGGGCCGTCAATGTACAGAATGCGTGGGGCAAGGCTCGGTCATTTGCAATTCGTGAAGGCAGATCCATGACGTTCCGCTGCCGTTCTGGTGGTCGGATCTGGAAAATCGAACGGAATGATCAAACAATCGGCACCGATATCCTCTCAAGAAATGCAGAACCCCCGGAGGGAATGAGTGCGGACCATGCTTCGACAAACGACCAGCTGAAACCTGACAGTGGCAACCGAACACTGGTATGTGAAGGCTGGTTGCCGAACGGGGTCTGTTTCGTGAATTTCGAACCTGTCGATTTGCCACGCGAAGATGACAACCGAATGGGTACCAGGCGTCAAACCTCATCATTGGATCCATATGCTGAAACAGATTGGTCGCAGACTTTGACCTTTCGTCCAGACGGTCGATGCCAGGATGCATGTCTGCTTATCAGAGGGACCGACGGCTTCGTCATCCAGGTGAAGATTCGAGGTTTGACATCCGGAGTGACCTTCACTGCTCCGTTTCGTGAAACACAAACATCTGATGATCTCAGGAGACAACAATGAGATCGCCCCATACTTCTCACGTATCGGACTCAATGCACCGTTGTGGTTTCAGCCTGATCGAAGTCATTATCGCAACTGCTATTCTGCTTGGCAGCGTCGTCGTCCTCGCGCGTCTCGCCGGTCTCGGTCGAATTCACGCACAGAATACGGCAGGGCTTGCTCAGGCGCAGCGTATCTGTGAAAACACACTGAATGAAATAATGCTGGGACATCGACCTCTTTTTCCAGTTGAATCCACTCCGTTGTTGCCGCTGGATCCCGACGGACATCGCTCCGAAAGCACAGAACAGGTTCTGCGCCCCGGTGAACCACAGGATCAATTGGCCGGAAACAATAGTTCCGTACGCTGGCTGCACTCGGTTCGACTTGAGCCATCCGAAGGGATGCCAGGACTGTCCGTCCTGACTGTAGATATTACTGAAGCCCATCCGTCGAGCGATCGAGGAATTCGATATTCATTGACAAGGTGGATTCGCAAGGCATCTCCGATCGAGCCGATTGATGACAGCAATGCGGATGGACAATTATTCGGAGGCATCATTCGGTGAAGTGCCTTCGAACAAATTCATCCTACGCCGTTTTTCCTTACGGCGCAACGACAGCATGCAACCCGATCCGTTGCAGCACCAGCCACGTCAAAGTGTGGTCAGACCGAGTGTCAGTACATCGGCATGGATATACGCTCATTGAAATGCTCATCGCCGTTAGTCTGACCACTGTTCTGATGACAGCCGTGTGGGGATTGATGTCTACGTATGCGACGCTGCAGACGGCCGGTGCTGACGTGGCAGCCGAACAACAACTCGTCAGGTCTGTTCTGCAACTGGTACGAGACGACCTGCAAATGGTGTCGTTGCCCGCCGCTGAAAACGTTCAGGAATATCACGATTCATTTACCGCATTTGATGACGTTGTGGCAGATGCAGTAACAGCCACTGACAGAATTAATCATGACACATTCAGCATCGTCTTTGACATCAATAACTTAACGCGCAATGCATATGACGGACCATCCAATGTGTCGATTCGCGGTGATTCTGAGGTTCTCAGAATCACGGTACCGTATGACGGCTGTTCCACAACTTCCGTCGATGACTTCGATCAACTGAGTGGCGATCTGCCGGCGATCGATTCAGTTTTACCGAACGATGTCACACCGTCAGTGAATGAGTTTCAAACAATCATCTATCAGGTTCAGCCCTTCGGCTCAGCCCGTCACAGTGACCTGCCACCTGGTCTGTACCGAATACAGACGAATGCGGCGAGACTACAGGCGATGCGGGATCGCCGTTCTCGATCGGACCGTGATATCGTCCAGGATGATCTCCGGCTGAATCGCAGCAACCTTGAAGAATTACTCTTTCCACCAGCCGATCATTCCGGATCCGGCCGCAATTCACGGGTGAAACAACCAACGTGTGATCTGATTCCGGAAGTCGTCGGTTGTCAATTTGAATACTCTCACGGAGGAGGATGGCGGCGTGACTGGACATCGGAAGAAGCGGGGCAACTGCCGCGTGCAGTCCGAATAACACTGGAAGTCGTTCTGCTTCGTGAGTTGGACGAACTGCAAGCGGTCAATGTCACCGGAGTTCCGGCAGGACGTCTGGAACGACGGCTCAATCTGTCGTTCGTCCGCCCTCAAACACACACACGCATGTCACGTGCCACGAACCGGCCGTTCACCTCCCGCAGTTACAGCGAATTAATCCTGATGGATTCGACAATTGCAACCGCCGTCGATGTACGCGATCACTCAAAAGTCGAAGGATCCGTACAATGAAACACCGTCCTGAATCTCCTTCGAACCGGTCACGCAACGGCGTAATCCTTGTCGTGGTGCTGGTATTGGTAGTGATGATGTCACTGACCGGCTTTGCGTTCATGAATCGTATGGCGACAGAATACCAGGCTGCGCTCATCACCGGTGACCTCCGTCAGGCAAAGCAGACTCTGGCAAGTGCCGAGACTTTTCTGGTACTTCTTGCAGAACAACAGGCCGGTCAGCCGGAACCATTTCATCGCCTGCAACACGATCAGAGACTGTTCGTGTCACGTGCCATCAGATCAGCAGCAAAGATACTGCCGACTGACGATCGATCATCTGTGTCTGAGGCATTACAGTGGCGATTTTCTGTACTTAACCACCGACCGCACACCTTGGAGTACGATCAGGGTCACAGCGAATTCCAGAACGGCATTCAACACCCACCAATCCAATTCGGTCTGGAGAATGAATCGGGCAAACTCCATTTAGGACGAGTCATGCTTTGGGAACATGACACTCCAGGAGTTGGTCGAAGTGCCCTCATGGGGTTTCCTGGAATGACAGCAGAAGCAGCTGACAGTATTCTGGACTGGATTGACAGCGACGATCAACCTCGTGAATTCGGCGCAGAACGAGAACACTACTCACAGCTCGACATTCCTTACACACCTCGCAACGGCCTCCCAACGTCAATTGAAGAACTCTTGTTCGTCAAAGGGGTGACACAAGTCGCGTTTTACGGCAAAGGACAGCGACAGGAAGAGGACTCTTTGACGGGCCCATCTTGGACCGAACTGTTCACCGTGCATTCCGCTGAGCCAAACAAAGGGAGATTCAGCACCAGTCGGATTAATCTCAACAACGTTTCTCCAGACAATTACGCCGATGATGCGAGTGCATTTGATCCGGACCTGTCGTTTCTTCCGCAGGAACTGGTGAAGTACATCCTGCTTGCCCGCCTGTACGGAATCTCCCCTCGTCCAAACGACACGGATGAATTCGCTGCCTCACCACAAAACCCGAAATCTGAATCCAAAACATTTTTGAACGACATGAAGATTCCTGACCATGATGAATCGCGTCTTAAGGAAATCCGGAGCCTGGCCGATTTGGTCAACACATCTGTTCAATTGCCGGGATTCGAAGGTGGTCATCTGATTGACAGCCCGCTGAACTCAGACAGCCCGGAATTTCCTGAGCTTATGAAACAGCTGGAAGATCGTGTCACAGTCAGTTTCGATGAGCGACATGTCGGCCGCATTAACATTAACACTGCGACAGAATCGGTTCTGGGAGCTCTGTTGAACGATGAGGACGTGATTTCCCGAATCATGGAGCAACGACACACCATCGATCGCCGTGAACGAGAATCCACTGCCTGGCTGCTGACCCGACACATTGTAGACGACAGAACCTATCGCCGCATCTATCCACATATCACCACACGCGGTGCCGTGCATTCCGGGGAGATTGTGGTGTACAGGAATTCAGGCGGTCCGTTCCTGCGTCGCAGACTCATCATTGACGCATCTGTCATGCCGGCTCAACGCGTCGCCTGGCTCGACCTGACGCAGCGAGGTCTTCCGGACGGAATGTCAGCGGCGCTGGCAGACAATAATGGCGATTTCAGAGCTGAAAAACAGTCAGGACTGTGACGCAGCCTGTAGTGGTCCAGGACACAATTGCACAACGAGTACACCTATGAGCAAACTTCTTGCTGTCAGTTGGAATTCTCAATCCCTTCGCTACGTGCTGGCCGAAAACCGAAAACGAGATGCTGTCAAAGTGCTGGCAGCCGGAGAGAAACCCCTGACGGAAACAGTCCATTCTGATTCACCAGGATCGGATGTGGTGCAGCGATTAAGCGAAGTCACTGACGAACTGAAGGTCGGCCGCGCAAAACTGATCCTCTGTGTGAATCGTGGCTGCGTAGATTCGGCAAGGTTTACTGTTCCACCCGCAACCGACGCTGAACTGCCAACGATCGTGGTGAATTTGGCTCGACGACAGCTGTCCGGCCCGGGTGAAGAAGCATCAATCGATTTCGTCAGCTTCCCGCAGCTCGATGATGGCTCACGCCAGGTAAATGCCATGGCGATGGCGCCGACGGACGAACAGTTGATCCACAACCTCGCAGAAGCTGCTGGATGTGCAAAAACCAGTGCGGTCGTGGTGACCCATCCGTTGCGAGTCTTTGCTTCAGATCAGCAGGAAACGGACCAATCGGCCGTTCTCGTTGTGAGTATGGGCCCGCAGTCAGCTCATCTCCTGGTCGTCAGGCATCAACGACCCGTTCTTTCCCGCACGTTGAGTCTGGCACGAGGGGAAGGTCGTGAAGCTGAGGCCCGCTTTGTCACGGGAGAGATCCAGCGGACGATTCTAACCATCGGGGATCGACTCGAAAGAGGGGTTGAAATCAACAAGGCTGTACTCGTTGGCTCGCCTCTGGAAACAGAAATTCTGGCCAGCCAGCTGGATGGGCGTATCGACCTTCCCGTATCCCATGTTTCCGCATCGGATTTCGTGGAAGGCGACATCACTGATATTCAGCAGGGCGCCTATGCTCCACTGATCGCGGCCCTGCTGGAAACGGCCAGTGATGCCACACCGGCGATCGATTTTCTGAATCCCAGACGTCCACCGGTATCAACCAGCCGACGAAATCAATGGCTTGCCGTTGCGACCCTGTTGGTGATGGTTGGTGGTGGAGGCTGGTATTACACAAACTCACTGTTTGCAGAACAGCGGAAGGAAATTGCAGAGCTGAAGATACAACTCGAACCGATTACTGAGAGTCTTCGAAACACGGCACCACTGATACGTCAGGCGGCCGGGCTGGGACGCTGGGAACGATCCCGTATGAACTGGCTGGATGAGATCCGTGACATCACCGTTCGCATGCCGTCCAGTCCCGAATTGTCGGTGCGACAATTTGCCGCCACTCCGGCGCGCACCGGATTTGCAGTCACGTTTCAGGGAACGTCACGTTCACCTGAAGCTCACCGCGCGATGGAGATTGGAATCCAGGACCGCTACCACACCACACGTACACCGTCTTTCAGTGAGAGCCGCAAAGGGAAAGATGTCGTGTGGAATTTTCGAACGACGCTGCAGATCCTGCAGCGGGAAAACAAAGACTACACAGCTCACCGGCGACTGAACCTGCTCCGTAATTCTCAGGGATCCGGACCCAGCGGATCCCCGCAGTCGAAAACGACTGAACACGCTGAACAGAAACGATCGCCACTGGCAGAAAAACCATTCAGAACCCGCGTGACACCGGATTCCGGGTTAGGAGGTTCGCAGTCATGAACGAAACACGTCGAAATGTTCTGCTGGGTGTACTTTTGCTGATCGGCGTTACCAGCATTGGTGATTATTTCTGGCATGAAAATATTGAGAAGCCGCTCGGTGAACTCAAACAAGAATACTCCGGGCTGCTTGAAAAATTTGAAAAACAAACCCGGTCCCTCAAACGCACGAAGGAATTGAAACGGAAAATCATCGGCTGGAAAAAACAGGCACTCCCGGCCCGCACCGAGACTGCCCGATCGCTGTACCGCAACTGGTTGCTTAAGACGATTCGCAGTTCAAAACTGCGCAATGCTCGAGTCGATTCAGGGGCTCCCTCATCACACTCCGGCTTCAAAATCATGCCGATGAACGCACAGGCACGAGGCACCCTGAGTCAGATTACGGATGCTTTATTTACGTTCGAGAATGCGTCACTGCTGCACAGGATCGGCAGCATTCGTCTCACGCCGATCGGTGAGAGTGGCCAATTCGATCTGGCCATGAGCATTGAAGCCGTCATGATGCCCGGAGTCAAAAGGAAGATACTGAATCCAGGTAATGCAGGTCGACTCGTCTCTGCTGATCGACGCAGTTATGACGTCATCGCCCGCGACAATATTTTTGGTATTGATGTCGTTCTGAAGGACCCCATGAAAATGACGAAGCTTACGGGCGTAATCTGGCGAAACGACACTCCACAGGTCTGGATTACGGAACAAATCGGTGATCGCCTCCACAAACTGAGGACGGGAGCCACGTTTGATACCGTGGCACTCAGTGGACGAGTTGTAGAGATCGGACAGGACTGGGCAATTGTGGAATCCGGTGATCAACAGCTCAAATTGACAATGGGCCAGAGTTTTGCCGATGCAGAAATGGTATCGACCCGGTAACAACAGTCATAGTGCCGCAACTGCCGATCGGATTGAGAAGAATCCATCAGTGGTACAAGACAGAGTTGTCGGGGTTATCGTACGAAACAATTCCATCCCGGAACGACAGGGCTGCCCCTGCGACCGTTTCAGCAATCGAGGCTTTCGCAGGCAACACGTTATTAAGCACAGACCAACTGATCTCTCTATTTGACACTTGTTTCGATCCGGCGACCCAGTCCGAGCAGTCCAACGATCGTGAGAACGATTCCGATCACCGCCGGCAGCCCCAGTTGTTCGTCAAACAATACCACGGCTCCGACCGCGCACATTGCATTTTGCGACGCGTTGATCACGTTCAATCGATTCACATCCATGACGCGCAGCGCATGTGCGACTGCGAAAAATCCAATTGCATTGGCTGAACCCGCCGTCATCAGTATTGGCCAGTCTCGAACTGTCCCCTGCTGAATGACCTGCCACCCGGACAGTTCAATAGCGCCAGTCGCAAGCAGAACACCGCCCAAAGTACTGAACACTATCAAAATGGACTCGACCGCAAGTTCAGACTGTAAAAACCGACGAATCAGAACACCGACAGCTCCGTACGAACATCCGGACAACACACCTGCACCAATACCCGTCAGAATTCGTACGGAACTGCGAGATGAGACCTGAGACGGAACTGCAATGTCCGACTGTCCGAACGTTGTGCCGATCGACAGCAGCACAATAGCCACCAGCATCACACCCATCGCCTGAATGATTTTAAGCGTAATCGGGTCTCCCAGAAGAGTTCGCCCCAGGATCGCTCCGGTACAGATAATGCAGGCAAACACCAGTGGAACAGTGACTCCCAAACCCAGATATCCCAGTGCCATCTGAAACGACAGATTTCCGCCAAACTGCATCAATAACGCAGTGCCGGCAAGTGCTGGCAGCATGCGAAGTGGCGGAAAAGCGTCCTGTCGCAGTACTCGTCGGCGGAGAACCAATATCCAGGCAGCGATTCCCATGGGCAACGTCTTGATTGCCGTCACCCACATCTCCCATCCACTGCCACCACTCCATGCAGTATCTGACAGACGTCGCAGTGCAAGATTGGCCAGTGAATAGCCAACTGCCGCTGTACAGCCAAGAGCGACACCGTTGTGCAGCACTCCGCTTCCGGAGTCCGGCTCTGCCGGAGTTCCGACCTCACAATTCGGAACCATCGATTCCAAACTTCTTGAGTCTGCTGTAAAACGTACTTCGTGGCATTTTCAGCCGCCGCGCTGCCAGCGCCTTGTTGCCATCAGCTGCGGCCAGCGCGTCCACCAGCTTTGAGTATTCCTGAGTTGAATTGAGGGATGTCTCGAGACTTGTCTGCACCACTGGAGCCGAAGAAATCGAATCCTCCATCCAGACAGACGGCTGATTCCCGGCAGTTGTCACACTGTCGATCACGATCTCTGTGCTGCGAACAATGTCGTCCGGCAGATCAGCCAGTTGAAGTGTATCACCGTCAGCAAGTACGACAGCGCGTTCAATCGCATTTTCAAGTTCACGAATGTTGCCTGGCCACGAATATGCCTCCAGTGCCGCCAGCGCATTGGGATCAATCTGGCGAATGTGTTTTCCGGTCTTTGTCACCGCGTTTTTCAAAAAGCAGAACACCAGTTCAATGAGGTCTTCTCGCCGATCTCGAAGCGGCGGCAGAGTGATACTCACAACATTAAGTCGATAATAAAGATCTTCGCGAAATGTACCCCCACGAATCATTTCTTCGAGATTACGGTGCGTCGCTGCAATCACCCTCACATCAATCGAAATCGACTTATCACTGCCTACCGGTTCAAAGCTGCGTTCCTGAAGAACCCGCAGCAACCTGACCTGCGTTTCGAGTGAAATGTCGCCAATCTCGTCTAAAAACAGAGTACCGCCGTCAGCTGCCTGGAAACGACCCGGCTTACTGGACTCTGCTCCGGTAAAAGCACCACGAACATGACCAAATAATTCACTCTCGAGGAGTGATGGTGCCAGCGCTGCACAGTTAACACTAACGAATGGTTCAGAACTTCGTCGGCTGTTCCGTTGAATGACTCGGGCCAGTAATTCCTTCCCCGTCCCGCTTTCCCCCCGAATCAGCACAGTTGACGTGCTCAGGGCTGCCTTACGAGTCGTTTCAAGAATCTGAGCAATGGCGCTGCTGGTGCCACGCAGTTGCGATCTGTCAAAATCATGATCGATTGCAACCTCTCCGGTTGCGAGGGAAGGCTGATCAATGGACATCAGCTCAGCCCGAAGCATTGACAACTGACGCTGCTGCTCGGAGATGTGGTCCACTTTTACCTGCAGTTCTGAGGTCAGTCGTGCCAGATTCTGGTTCGCACGCGAGCTGTGAAGTGCCAGCACCGTCATCTGACCGATTGCCCTCAGGAATGCAATGTCTTCGGCCGAGTAGGCAGTGTTAGATGCTCGTCGCCCCAGATAAATTGCACCGGCAAGTCCCTGATCATCTCTCAAAGTAAAGATCAGCTCGGAACCCATTTCGTCAAGCTGCTGCTGCACACCAGTCAATGTTTCTCTGCTGAACGCGGGCACGCGCAATACGACAGGCTCCGAAGATTCCAGCAGTGCGATCTGATCCGGTCGAATTGACGATGGTGCTTCCGGTGCGTCGTACGCACCGACGAGACGAAACGCTCCCGTCCCTTCACGCACAAACATCATGGCAGACGATGCATCCACCACTTCACGGCACGTGCGCAGAGTCATATTAGCCATGGCTGTTGGGTCGGTGAGGTGCCCGGCTGCCTGGTTCAGTTGGTTCAATGCCCGGTCGAGCTGATATTTTTCACTGAAAAACCGCAGGTCGATCGCTGCCTGGAGTCGGTCTCGCATCCACAACGCGAAGCTGACCGCCACCACCAGAATCAAATACAGGGACAACCGCAGAGCAAGCGACGAATTCCCTGGAATCGAGTATTGACTCGCAGACACGATGCCTGCTGCGAGCAATCCTGCGAATGCCGCCGTAACGACAACCGTAATAATCCGATAGGAACGTCCTCGATGCAGCTTTTCATCCGCCAGAATTAAACGGTGCTTCAGCATCCCGTGAGCAAATGCTGCCATAAATGAACCGCTCGCCACGAACATCGGAAACTGTGAACCTCCAAGCACGAACACGTCTTTGCTGTAAAACGCGAGGTAGATCGTCCAGATAACAAACGGCGTGGAAAAAATTGTCGCCTTGAAAATTGTGGACGCCTGACGATGTTCGATCACTGTTTGAGTTCTGAGACGACCGAAGACAATCGAAACGACAGTTGCCCCAAAGTACAGCCCGGCAATCACGATGCTGCAGTAAATAATTTGACGCAACCGAAAGAGTAACTGCCAGGAAACCGCCGTCGAGGGCAGGGATGCATCACCGCCGTTCACCAGACATCGCGCCACACCCGCCAGTTGCTGAATGGGACTCAAACCACTCGCCCCGGAGTTACCATTCAGACAAAATGCCGACCAGTAAATGAACGTAATCAGCAGACCCACAAGTCCCATCGGAGCATAGATTCCGGCCAGCGTTCGGCGACGGTGATCGGTCAGCCACCTGACCTCCCGCGGAAATTTCAGAAAAAAATGAAGCGTGCAGGCAGGAACGCCCGCTGTGCAGATGATGAATGGAATATTCAGCAAAGGATCGCCGGCAATAATCCACCAGTGAAACCCGCCTACGAAAGCAACCATCGTGAAACTGGACATGATGCAGAATGTCTGGGCCACAGAATCTGACGGACGTTGCCAGAAACCGGTGAGAGCGACCAGTAATATGGCGGACTGACAAAGGAACCAGAACACCGTTAGCAAAACGTCACTCGTATTGGGCGGTTTGACTGCTACGTAAGTAATCAACGGAGCTTGAGGTGATCCTGCATCGCGACGCTGAAATTCCACTCTCACATAGCGGACGGCAGCCCCGTTGGTTTCCGGGTGCAGAATTTCGACCAGTGGTCGCTGCTCTGTGGCTTCCGTGGGATCCGAACCCGGAGGCAGAGTAGCCCCCGACAGCAGTTTCGCCGATCTCAGATTTCCTGTTGTCGAAAGAAAATCGAGGAACGTCCGAACCGGTCGATCATTGATCGAGACAAGTTCATCACCACGTCCCAGAACATAACCAATGCTCTCCCCACTAAACTTCACTAAAGTGACGGTTGACTTCTCTGATTTTGAACCCAATGTCTTTGGAAACAGGCAACGCATACCCAACTCAGGAAACGTCGCGACATACCACAGTACGATCAGCGCGTAGATCACTGAAAACGCGACGAGCAACGGCACTGAGAAACGGATAAAGCGAGAATTTTCAGATGTCGAAAGCGATGACATGAAGCGGCGCCGAACAATTTTGATGTCCGACAATACCCTGTCGGCGCCGAACTTGCAATCATCGGCGCTTTACGGCGCGCCGGTTTGAGGACCGTTTTCTGGATTTCTGATAAGTGAAAACACAGACCAAGGGGTCGTATTCCCACTTCACCTTAAATATTTAGACTCATTGGCATCAATACTGCTAATGAGTCTGGTACCCAGCAAGCCCTTTGATGGTTGTAGCGTTTTAATCGAGAACAGAATCCAGGTAGTCACCCAGCTCCTGTATCCGACCCCAACTCGATTATTCCCCAGCGCAACAACCGCAAAGGGCTTTTTTAAAGCGCTGTATCCTGTGTTGATACTTACCTGTGTTGGCGCAACCAGTCTGGTGGCATCAGCAACCGGATGCATGCCGGGACTTCAGCCTGCTCTGTCGTGACAAAACGTAACCGCCTGTTCCGAAACATGGTTCTGTTTGTTGCTCCAGGATTTGCGTCGCATCCAGACCCGATTACTTCCTTTGGAATACCGGATGGCATATCCCGGAAGTAAAAAGCCGACTCAGTCTGATGGACGGTTTCCACAATCCATTTTCGCCAGCAATATCAAGTTCGTTCGACAAAATTAAAGGAAAACATGAATCAAACAACTCGCCCAATTTCCGGACTCCTGTAGGGAATTGTCTATCCAGGTTGATGAATACCGACACATCGATTATGTCGGAATGGGTGATGCGGATGAGCCGTGATGGGGTTGCACCTGAATTGACAGACGCAACCCAGGGAATCACACGTCGACAAAACAGGTGTCGAAACAGCGTCATCAATCCGAGTTGGCCCACGTATTTGAGATACAGAAGTAAGGAACTTTGGAATGATTCGCAAGCTGGTATTTATTGCGATGGGTACCGCGCTCTGGAGTGGATTCGGCGCATCGGGCATTGCCCAGGAATCACCTTCTGCACCACCTGATTCCGCTGCAGACGCGTTAGCGGTGTCTGCGCCCGAGGTGAATTCCGGCGACGTCTCGTGGATGCTCGTCTCCAGCGCACTGGTGTTGATGATGACGTGCCCTGGGCTGGCACTGTTTTATGGCGGACTGGTTCGTAAGAAGAACATCATCAGCGTGCTCATGCAGTGCTTTTTCCTGATGGGGCTGATGAGCGTCATTTGGGCGCTGTGGGGCTATAGTTTTGCGTTTGGGGGTGAAAGTGCTTTTTACGGCAGTTTCACTGAACACTTTGCACTCCGTGGTGTCATTCCGCATATCGCTGACGGTCAGATTGTGACTCCTCAGCAGGGAACCATACCAACCGCACTGTTTATGATGTTCCAGGGAATGTTTTTTATCATTACGCCTGCACTCATTTGCGGAGCGTTTGCTGAACGAATGAAGTTCAGCACGATGTGTCTGTTCTCTGTACTTTGGGGAACCTTCGTTTATTGTCCAATTTGTCACTGGGTGTGGGCTGATACGGGTTGGTTACTGGAAAAGAAAATTATCGACTTTGCTGGTGGTACAGTGGTTCATATTAGTTCTGGTTTTTCAGCATTGGTGTGTGCCCTGGTAATGGGTAAACGTCGGGGATTCCCCACAGAGGCCATGCCGCCACACAACCTCAGCTATACGTGCATTGGTACAGGCCTGTTGTGGGTGGGCTGGTTCGGATTCAATGCTGGCAGTGCACTGGAAGCAAACGCTACGGCGGTAAACGCTTTCGTTGCCACACACCTGGCTGGTGCAGCAGGCGTTCTTGGCTGGGTGCTGGTGGAATGGATTCGTGACGGAAAACCCGGTGTTCTGGGAGCATGCACCGGAGCGGTCGCGGGCCTGGGTTGTATTACGCCGGCTGCCGGCGCCGTAACACCACTGAGCGGTATCTGTATGGGGTTCGTTGCGGGTGCATGCTGTTACATGGCATGCACTAAGGTGAAAAACACGTTCGGTTATGATGATTCGCTGGACGTATTTGGTGTCCACGGCATTGCCGGGACATTGGGAGTATTCCTGGCCGGCGTGTTTGGAACTCGTGCTGTCACTGGTGGATCAGATTCCGTAGGCCTGCTGGAAGGTAATGCAGGACAAATGGTAACCCAAGGCATCAGTATCCTGGCAACCATTGCGATTTCAGTCGCAGTGACGTTTCTACTGCTTAAGATTCTCGATGCGACCATGACACTTCGCGTTTCAGAAGAGGACGAAATCCGTGGACTCGACGAAACAGAACACGGCGAAGAAGGCTATATCTTTTGGTAACATTGCGACAGCGTTGGTCCATTCTGAGCCGTTACCAACGGTCCGGATTCAATCGGTATCAGAACACTAAAGTGTCACAGGAGACTTGATCATGAAAAAAGTGGAAGCAATTGTTCGACACTTCAAACTGGAAGACGTCAAAAGTGCGATCACAGAAGTGGGTATCCACGGAATGACTGTAACGGAAGTTCGTGGCTTCGGGCGTCAGAAAGGCCACAAAGAAACCTATCGTGGTGCGGAATACATTGTGGACTTTATGCCCAAGGTTAAGATGGAAATTGTTGTCGGAGATGCTGACCTGGACAAGCTCGTCGAAGCGATTGTTCGCTCGGCCCGAACCGGCCAGGTCGGTGATGGCAAGATCTTCATCACCAATGTTGACCAGGTAGTGCGAATCCGTACCGGAGAGCAGAACGACGAAGCTCTGTAGCCTCTGAACCCACTTTAATCAACGCACAAGTGAATTCGTCATGACAGACGAACGAAGCCTCTGAACGTCAAAGCCGAGGAGGAACTGACACGAGATGCGGCACACAATCGGTATTATTCTTGGGGGTGGCAAGGGAACTCGCCTGTTGCCGCTGACGGAGAAACGGTCGAAACCAGCCGTTCCGATTGGGGGCAAGTATCGGTTGATTGACGTGCCCATTTCCAACTGCCTGCACAGTCAGCTCAACCGAATCTACGTGCTGACTCAATTCAATTCGGTGAGTCTGCACAGACACATTCGACAGACCTACAGTTTTGATGTGTTCTCCGACGGTTTTGTCGAAGTCCTTCCCGCCCAGCAGACTTTGGATCTGGAAAGTTGGTATCAGGGGACCGCTGATGCGGTTCGCAAACAGTTGCGATTCCTCAAGGAACCAGGGATTCGCTATGTTCTGATTCTCTCCGGCGATCAGCTGTATCGCATGGACTACAATCAGATGCTGAATTCGCATCTGAAAGCTGGTGCGGCCGTGACGATCTCGACGGTCCCTGTCGACAGGGATGCAGCACAAGGATTTGGCATCATGCAGCTCAACGATGCCGGACGTGTGACCGGGTTCGTTGAAAAGCCACAATCTCAAGTTGCGCTGTCAGCCGTGCGAACGCCGGCTGAATGGATTGACGGTCAGGGAATAGAGTCTCGTGAACGCGAATACCTGGCCAGTATGGGGATCTACCTGTTTGACCGGGATGTGCTTGTCGACCTGCTGGAAACAACCAGCCACGATGATTTCGGCAGGGACATCTTTCCCCTGGCAATCCGGAATCATCATGTCCAAACTCATTTGTTCGATGATTTCTGGGCCGACATCGGGACAATTAAATCATTCTATGAAGCTAATCTGATGCTGGCTCAGCCGCATCCTCCATTCACACTTGCCCACCGTCGCTGGCCGATTTTCACACACCCCCGTTTTCTCCCGTCATCAAGATTCGATGGCTGTCACATCAGCAGCAGTCTTGTCTCAGATGGCTGTTTCATCGGTCCCGATGCAAGAATTCTGAATAGCGTTGTTGGACTACGCTGTCAGGTGGCCGAACGCGTCAAAATGCGTGACACAGTAATTATGGGAGCTGACTATTATGAACCCGGACCCGATTCGGAAGCACCCAGTCCCGGTATCGGTGCAGGGGCCGAAATCGAAGGAGCTCTGATCGACAAAAACGTGGTCGTCGGCACAGAGGCAAGGATAGTGGCCAGCGAGGCTCCGTCCGCCAATGGTGACTACGGTGATGTGTTCATGCGCGATGGTATTGCCGTCATTCGTCGCGGTGCAGTGATCCCTCCCCGATGGAGTTTCGCACTGACCTGATGCATTCACTGGACAGCGCCTCCCTGACTCAAATCTGCAGATCAACCGGGGCAACGGACCGGATGCCGTCATATTGACAACGACTGTTGTGCGACTGACGACGCTTGATCACCGTCAAAAACTGGCTTGACCAATCAATATTGTATTGCAAGTCATTTCAGCAAAAAGCCTTAGGGCGAGTGGTGGAGTCGCCACCTGCTTCGGTACCGGGTTTGCCCTGTCGATGACAATGCCCAGCTCGGACGGATCTGAGATTTGCATAGGCACGTTTGTGTCCTACCGATCAACAGGTTGCAGCATCGAACTGTTCGAATCCACAAAACCTTTGAGTTGATGACAGCACTCGGTAGTTGCTGCTCCTGTTGGATCATCCTAAGCGATTGAATTTTCAGTCACTTACATCGAATCGCGAGGAAACCACTGACCATTCACTGGTCAGTGATAAACGGGGCCATCCTCGCAATTTTTTCAACTCATTCTGACTCATTGCATTCCTGATGGAGAAGAACACATGAAGAAATTTATGTTCCTGTTACTGGTGGCCGGTGGAATGATGTTTGCTACCGCAACAGAAGCCAGCGCCGGGCGATATCATAGAGGCTTCAGACGAGGCCTTCACTACGGGCCTGGTTACGGTTACAGAAGTCGAGGCAGAGGATTCTCGATTAACTTCGGTCGGGACTACGGTTATGGATACGGTCGGATTCCGTACCGTCGCAGTTTTGGCATCAGTTACGGTTACGGACCTCGGTATTACGGACCTCGGTATTACGGTGGTGGCTGTCGGTACTGATGATGCGTGTCGATTGTGACCTGTGAGGAATGACCGTCATATAATGCCGCAGAAGCCAGTTTCTGCGGCATTATCTTCTCACTGTGTTCCGGTCAGGATAAACAGGATACAATTCAGACAGGAGGTCATGGATGCGATTACCATCTCAGTTTTCCCGTCGCGGAGCACTGCGATTCAATGTCACACCGCTCATCGACGTCGTGTTTCTGCTGATCATTTTTTTTCTCGTCGCCAGCCATTTCGTCCGGAGCGACAATTCAGAAATTGTCGACCTGCCGCGTGTTTCCACGGCCAGCACAGACGAGAGTCCCGCGCACCGAATCACAATCACAATTCTGGCCGACGGGAGTTACTCCATGGGTGGCATACGCACGCCACAGGACAACGTTCTGCAAAGAATCGCGGAACTTGTGGTAACCGCCGACTCCGACAAGAGTCCGCCCGAAGTACGAATTCGCGCCGATCGTAACGGCCAGTTCGGCATGATCCGTCCGCTCATTCAACAATGCGCTCGCCACAACATTCGTGCAATTCAGTTCGCCGTATCAACGGACGCGATATGAGAATTCCGGGACAGCACAATCGTCAGCCCGCGCTGCAGGGAGAAGCCATGACACCGATGATCGATGTCGTTTTTCTGCTGCTTGTATTCTTCGTTTGCGCTTCGGTCGGGCAGTTGCCCGATTCGTTACTGCCTGCGGAACTTGGACCAGGCACCACGACATCTGATGTCGTTCTACCACCACCGAATTCTGATCGGTCCGAGCAGCAAATTGTTCGAATCGCACTTCGCCCCGGAAAGACACCCGGAAATATCACGATGCAGCTCAATTCTCAGTTCATTCAGGCAGACGATCTCGGTCAGCGGCTGATTCAGCTTTCCAAAATCGATCCGACCACGCGGATCATTCTGGACATCGATGACGGGGTACCGAATCAGCCGTGGTTTACATTGTACAAAGCCTGTCAGACACTCCACTTTCAGTCGATTTCATTCGGAGTTCGTAACGGAAGTGATTCACAGTCGTAACCGGCCTGACGGAACGTGCAACACAAACGACATTGCCGGAGCGCCTCATTTGGCAGCAAAGTCATTGATGATCTGACTCACCTCCATGTTGAATCGTCCTCTTGCCATCAGTCTCTCGAATCCTGCTTCGCGAGCCTCCTCGAACCGATCGTGATGTACATGCGGACCATACACAATGGCCGATCGTCTCAAGTGGTCATTCAGCACAGTGGCAGCCTGTTGTATGTTCAGTCCCGGTGACGCAAGGTCGATGATGATGAGATCGTTGTCTGTGCAGTCGTTAAGCTGCATCGGAGCCGCCACATTCCGAAACTTCAGTCCGTTCCTCGCTGCGTCATTACTGACAGCGCTGGTCATCATCAGATCGGCACACAATAAAACAACACAGGGTGACTCTGACATCGACTAGTCCTGAAACTTCCGCAAACTGGTTACTCCCGAAAGACTCTCCTGGGAGTCAACATGCATCTTCGTGATTTTCCACCAACCGCCTCGCGGTTCTATGTTCAACACCGCGGAAAATCGGTTTCGACGTTCATGCACGTGCCCCCAGTGTTCCACTGTACCAGCGACGATCCATGTACTTCGATAGCTGAACCCTGGCCAGTCCAGTGAACTCTGCGATGATTCCGAAAGAGCTCCGTCAACATATTCAATGGAGCTGACTCGTGACACGGCACCGCCCTGTTCCCTGACAGCAAGACCATCGCGTAACTGCAGATACAGAGATTCCAGAAGTTGCCCATCGACAAACTGTTCCAAGGCACTGTAAATACGACGTTCCGTTCCAAAATCCAGCGACTGATAGGTTCCTGAATGAAGCCTCTCGGCGATTCCGCGGGCTCTTTCGGAAGATAGCCGGGGAATCGGCTCAGTAGGATGCGAAACTTCGGTTCCCGCTATCGGCCAGCAGACAACAGCCAGGACAAGACATGCCAGTGTCACTTGCCACCGTCGTGTGGTGAGAAGCGGGACAAACAACGCACAAACAATCAGGGCACAGGATGCGAGCGGAACTCGCAGTCGCGGCATTTCCGGGAGCTCTCGAAATACGGGTTCCGCAAGCCCCGGAACATCCGCTGCATCCGCGGACCATCGAAAAATGTTGTCGTCCCTCGTCTTAAATCGAGAAAACTCGAATCGTTCAATTTGTCCACTCCACGGAATTACGACGGAACGAACCTTCCGTATTGAAGAGTGAAATGTATCCCAACTGAGCTCCACGTCGCTGACGAAGTTTTCTGCGGGAAGATATCGCAGGATGATCCCCACACGGCCACTGGCGAAACTAACTCGACGGACTTCTGCCTGGCGAGCGAAATCCCTCAGATTGAGGCCATAAAAGTCAATCCGGCTGAATTCCGTCTCCACGTCTGCTCCGTTGATACGCGTCGGATTGACTTCAGCCAGCCAGTCCCGAACCTGTTCAGTTGCCGCTTCCTGTTCGGCAATCTCCAGGAAAGCAGGATCAGCACGTTCAATCGACAGAACGGAAGCAAGACTGGCAAGTGGAATCAAAATCTCGTGGCGAACTTCTCCAGGTTCAATGTAGATAAATGAATAGACACTGCTGTAACTGGTGATTCCGAGAGTATCCTGTCGCTGTTTTTGCAGCCATGACTTGTATTCGTCGTCTGAAGCAGACGGACTGAGTGGAGATTCCCAGTCAAACCGATGAGTGACAGCTGATCCGGGCTGCAGAATTCCGGCAATGACATTGCCACTGCCGGTTTGGTGAATCGTCAGTTTCATCTCGGAAGGCAGGATGAAATTTTCGTCGGTGATGTCCTGCTGAAACGTGAGGAATTCCGGTGGGTTGTCAAATTGGAATTCCAGCTCATACGTCGCCGAGTAGAGCATCAAATCTTCTTCCGGAATTCCCTCCGCGGGGATCTCAAAAGGTACAACGTCGGTGACTTTGGATGGAATCAGAATGCCATCTGCGTCCCGAATGGTGACACGTTCCGTCAGAAAATCACGATGCTGTTCGAGTCCCCGCTGCAACTGCTGTTCGGACAGTTTACCTTCGCTGTCCGGTTCCAGTTGCTGAAACAACAACAAATCCTCGGCGAACAGCTGGATACGTGCTCGAGCTGACCGCTGTGTCACAAAGACATGAGTTTCCGTAACCGAAATCGGATGGCCTGCCTCTGCTGCAGAACACGCCATGATCAGACAACCAATGATGACAGGCAAACAGAAAGACATCGGCAGCACTCCGAAATCCGTTCGCAAGCCCCGAATCCCGACACACAAAAACGGCTGCAGACTAAAAGTCCGCAGCCGTTCTGTATTGTGTTGCGTCGGTTGCATCAGAAACTGCCTGCACTCAGAACTCTAAGTCCCAGGCATTGCTTAACTGCAGACACTTTTCTTAAGGGCAGCCAGTCGGGATTTGGTACGGGAGGCCGTGTTTCTGTGGATCAGTCGTTTGGCAGCCGCCTGATCAATCACTTTTGTCACCTGACTCAGTGCCTTATCGGCATCAGCCCGAGCCGGTGTTTCCTGCATCAAAGTACGGAATTTCTTCAATGCTGTACGCAAACGCGACCGCTGCTGACGATTCTGAGCTCGCCGCTTTTGATTTTGACGCAGAGACTTCTTGGCAGAAACAGAGTTTGGCATAACGAACCGGATAATTTGTTCTGCTGCAGACCTTCAGGCCAGGCAGCCGGACACAGAATGCTGGTTCAAATCATAAACCAGCGAAAATCGAAGCGAGGCAGAATAACGACAATTGGTCACCGATTCCAGCCTGATCAACGCAGCGATGAGTCACGTACCGGAATTTGGCTGTCGGCTCGTGCACAAAGCAGGACGCCGACTTAACGTTTCTCGTGGTCCGAACGTGCATTTTCGATCACAAAATCCACCACCTGTTGAGACTGGAAGAACTCCGGCGCCTCTTCGTGTCCTTTTCCGGGAACAACGATGAGCTTGATTTTACCGCCGAGTTTTCGGTAACGCCGTTCCAGTTCACCAGCGTTTCGTTCCACGGGGCAGGCCGTGTCACTGTCTCCGTGGATGTGCAGGATTGGAATACAGGACTCGGCCAGAGGCCTCAGACGGTCGATCGGATTGTGCTTCGAAAGAACCTCTGCAAGCTGCTGCTCACTCATTTCGTAGGCCGGGCTGGCGCGTTTAAGGCCCGGCCAGCTGCTCATATCGCAGACCGTATAGATGCCAGCAATGCAGGCAACATGATTGGGATATTCGGCGGCCCAGTTGTAGAGCATCAGGCCGCCGCGACTCTGAGGCATCAAAGCCGCCCGCTTCGCAAATCCGTGAGTCTCAGTCAGTCGCTTGTGAAATGCGGCATACGCAGCCCGGCCCGTGGGGTTGCCCATTGATTCGCCCACATCAATGCCGGCGATGGCGATACCTCTGGAGAGAAATTTTTGGAACATCCAGGCATGGGCGGGCCGCGGCTGTCCGCGGATCGTCGGGGCATACCACACCCACGGTACCGGTGTCGACAGATTTTTCCCTTGAGGCCGCATCAGAAATGCGGGGCAGCCATCGACTTCCAGAAACGTTACATCTCCCATCACCTCCCTGGCCAGCCCGTCAACTGTCGGCAGTGCATCCATAACCCGCACATTCAACACGTCATCAGGTTCGACACCATGCGAAAAACTGCCTGCCAAAACAACCAGCACCAGAATGTGCATTTTCATAATACATTCTCCAACATCGAATCCGGTTCATTCTCACACAGACTCGCGAGGACCAGACGATGCTTACCGAAATCATGAGAAAGGAATGTACGTTTCAGCTCCGGTTCCGAAACTCTGCAGAAAACCCCGCAGCCGTCCGCTGCATTTCCATAACTTCCAGCTGCATGTTATGTGAATCCGTTATAGATCAGAGTCAGACAGTTGCAAGTGGTGACATTGGAATGGCGTTGCTGTGACCACACCGGGCTGACCGCTTCGACTACGGATCTTACACGCCAGCTGCCGATTACCGATTGCGGTGGCTATCGGTCCCACCCAACATTACCGTGACGCGCTGCAGGCATTTTTTATCGGCGTTTGGTGAAATGGTGTAAAACTCATCAGGGTTGTCACGTGAGGCCTGTACTGTTTACTTCACACACCTCCAATCGGACAGAATCAACTCATGGTACAACAGATGTTCATCGCAACGTTCTGTCTTCTGCTGGCAGGTTCTTCATCCGCAGGCGAAGCACCCAGAATTCACAGGCAGAGCCGCGCCGGATTTGCGGACAGACAAACCGGTATCGAAAAACTGACACGGCGTGATCATTTCGTCAATGCGATGAGCCGGTTTGACCGTCAAAGCCGCTTGCTGACAGATGAAAACGTCACAGTTGAGGAGTATCTGGATTTTGTTTCCCAACACGTTCTGCAATGGACCGACGCAGAAATCACATCGATCACTGCAGTTCTCGAATCCATCGAAAAGCGGTGTCGTCCTTTCAGTCTGCGTCTGCCGGACCAGATCCTGTTCGTCAAAACTGACGGCAAAGAAGAGGGCGGAGCGGCGTATTGCCGTGCCAATGCGGTCGTTCTGCCGGAATCACGAATTGCCGTGTCCGGAGACCGTCTTGAACGTCTGATTGTTCACGAGATTTTTCACGTGTTAAGCAGCCACAATCCACGACTGAGACGAAAGTTGTACTCGATTATTGACTTCCGGCCGTGTGATCAGATTCCGCTGCCGCAGTCACTTTCAGATCGCAAACTCACCAACCCGGATGCACCGTTGGTTAACTGCGTGCTTGCCCTGATGCATAACGATGAAGATGTCACGGTCGCACCGATTCTTTTTGCAAATGTTGATCAGTATGAATCGAAACTGGAAGGCCCTTTCTTTCGCTTTCTTCAGTTCCGACTCATGGTGGTGGAGCAAGACGAAACAGGATGGAAACCGATTGAGGTTGCCGGAGCACCCGTGCTGCTGGATCCAAAACGTACACCGGCATACTTCAAACACATTGGGAACAACACCTCATACATTATTCATCCTGACGAAATCCTTGCCGACAACTTTGTGCATCTCATTCTCAACACCGACGATCTGGAAACCCCGAAAATTGTTGAGCAAATGCGCGAGGTACTCTCCGCTGCAGACGACACATAGTCAGCATGGCTGGAAACGCACCTGGAGGAGACGCTTCCCGTGTGTCAGCAGATCAATTTTTCTGTTTGATCTCGATGGCGGCTGAGGCGGTCGCGTACGTCAAAGACTGCCCGAGAGCAGAGGCCTTTGGGCATGGCGGCCGATCATCGCGGCATCCTGACACGGCGACGGATCATCTCGGCATCCTGCTGTGATACTTCAAACACACAGATGGACGCTCCGATCTGCGCCTGTGGTTCAAGATAACGAAAATAGCTGTACTTAGCGAAATCGATCGCTGTGGATCCGTCACGGTCGCGAATTGAATGGGGACGGCCCATCAAAAAGTTCACACTGACACCGTAACGGCCCGGTTCGGGAAGATCAGGTGGAAGCGGGGACGAGGCCAGACCCCAATCCGTCGGCACACCTGTTCCAAAATACACCAATCCGTCCAGTTTCCGAGCATTCTGTTCCGTGTATTCGGCAAGTTGAATCAGACCCTGCCCCCAGTCCACGTTGGAATCAATCAAATGCAGACGTCCACCATTCGGACCATCCGACCACTCATTAAAATACGCAATGTGATTTGGGTGATGGCGCAGTGACCATGCCGCGCAGCAAAACGCAAGAATACACATTGCGACAGAGAACATCTGTTTTGAACCAATGATGGTGATCGACGTTCCTGCGATCATGGCGAGAAACGGAAAGGCGGGAAGAATGTATCTGATCCCAAGCTGATTTCGCCCGAGACTGGCAATTGTCATCAGTGCAAAAACAACCAGAAGGCAACAACAGAATCCCTGTCGCCGCATTTTCCTGACACGATGAGTGTCGGTTGTTTTGCGTGTTCGTCTCAGGACGCTGATGAGCAGTCCAGCCACCAGAAACGCCTGAAAGCCATGTTCGGTCTTGCAGGCGAGTGCCCACAGGTAATAGCTTCTGAAGCCATCAAAGCTCCATTCACCATTCAGAAATACGGGATGCTGATGCTCCATGACGAACTGCAGCTGGTCGAGACCCCGAACCCAGTCTGCAGGTAAAGGCAAAGGAAGACTGGTGGGTCCAGGGAAGTCGCGAACGAACATTCTGAACTGCTGACTGGCCGGGGCGATGGCGGAAAGACTCGTTCCAAATCCTGTACCAAGATAGCCGGCATTGACCGTGATCAATGAGACAACAGTCACGATGCACGCGGATACGGTCAGTCTCACAGACCGGCGTGCCCGGCTGATTCCACCATCGCCCCGAGTCCATGCAATCGCGATTATCCCCGGGATCAGTCCGACCAGCAGGATGGATGTGAACTTTGTCAGCAATGCCATCCCGAGGACGAACCCGATACCTGCAGCGAGCCGATAGCCCGGTCTGCGACCGAAATGCCACGCACAACGCAGGCAGATGACGAACATAGTCGTGGCGGGGATGTCGTGAGTGACCAGAGCGCTGTGTGCGAGGACAGTTGGATTCAGGAACCAAAACACGCCCGCGACAACTGCTGCCGCATCTCCCCACAGCTCTCTGGTCCAGGTTACGACGATGTATCCGGCGACAAGTGAAAATCCGAGGACGATCATCCGTCCTCGGAACCACAGCCAGACGGGATCTCCCAGGGTCGTATCGATCAGTCGGTCGCCAAATGCTGCCGCTTCGCCCGGTGCAATTCCCTGTGAATTAAAATCAGCCACCAACGGCAGTAACGGAAGTGCAGCCAGTATTCGAACAAGTGGAGGATTGATCGGGTCCTGATCGAATCGTCCCGTCTTCAGAATGTCCACTCCGATCGCCAGATGCCAGTATTCGTCATGCGTCGGAGATAAACGAGTTGCTGCATGGAGCCCCATCGCCAGATGGATGGCAGCCAGAACGACCGTACACCAGAACCAGTACCGCGAGTTCCTGTGCCTGGTATGTTGCGTACCGTTCATCCAAAGAGTCCTCCCGTCTGCCTGACAATGTTCCCGATGCTGCAAATCGTGGAATGGTCCGCTGTCGAGCAGAAAGTACGAAACCCGAAGCTTCCTTCACTGCACTCAACACTCAGCCCGCCATCCTTTCTATCAACTGGCGTCTGGCCGATACAACGATGAAGACGATTCTGAATTCGGGCATCATCTGCAGTATCCTCAGAATCTCAGCGCCACGACGGAAAACACTGATTGTCGCTTTCCGGATTAAATAGTGATTTTCCTGTGCATCGAGTACCATTAATCGGTATCGACGTATCTGAATGCATTCTTCATGATCAAGCTGGGGAGCATACACTCGTGTGTTGTCGGCTTCAAAGTACTCTTCTCGGCCTGGCTGCGTTACTAAGCGCCGAAGTCGCAGCTGAAGTTGAGCAGCACGGTCTGATTGTCGAACCGGAACAGTCGACTCTGCACGGGCACCTTGATCGCGTTCAGATTCTGGTGACTGCTGAAAACGCAAACGGACAAACAGTCGACGCCACTCGCGCCGCACAATGGATGTCACTTACACCGTCGATCGTAGCCGTTAACGACACAGGGTTTGTCTCCCCTCGCTCGGAAGGCAGCGGGCAAATCGAAATTCGCTATGGCGGACAATCACGTCACGTCAATGTGCATGTCAATTTTTCCGGTGCTGCCGCAAGCTTTTCTGATCATGTGATCCCGGTCATGACCAAAGCAGGCTGCAACCAGGGAACATGCCACGCTTCACAATTCGGCAAAGGCGGATTCAAACTGTCCGTTTTCGGTTTCGATGACACAGCCGACTACACATCCATCGCACGCCAACAGCGGCAACGGCGGATTTCTCTCATTCGAGCGGAAGACAGCCTTCTCCTGGCAAAGCCCACACTGCGGGTAGCACATGGCGGAGGAAAACGATTTTCACGCGGTTCCTATCCATTCGAAGTGCTGCGAACGTGGATTGACGAGGGCGCAACAGCACAGCACGCAGATGTGAACCACGTTGTCGACCTGCTGATCCAGCCGACCATGCGTACATACGGCGTGGGCCAGGAACAGCAGCTCCGCGTTGTCGCCAACTACCGGGATGGCAGTACTCGCGATGTCACGGTACGATCTCGATTCGACAGTCTGGACGAAGGCATCGTCGCAGTGCAGTCCGACGGTCGATTTCGTGTTCTCGGACATGGACAGGCCGGCGTCATGGTGCGGTATCGGGGCCGAACCGGCGTGGCGCACATAATCTCGCCCTACGCTGAAGCCGTCGACCTGACAGATTTCGAATCGATAAACAGCATCGATGAGACTATCCGTGAACAGTGGCAACTGTTGGGCATCCAGCCGTCGGCAACCTGCACAGACGCTGAGTTCATTCGCCGAGCGTTCCTCGATGCACTGGGCACGCTGCCTCCGCAGGACACGATCGAAACGTTTCTTACATCAACGGATGCGCACAAACGGGCAAAACTGGTTGACGAAATCCTGGGACTGACAGGTGATCCGGCGCGCGACAAATACTTTTCTGAATTCAGTTCCTGGTGGACACTCAGGTTCGGTGACATTCTGCGCAACAACCGCAAGACGGCTGGTGACAGCGGAATGTGGGCACTTCACAACTGGCTGAAACAGTCATTTCGCGAAAACAAACCGCTGGATCAACTGGCTCGGGAATTGATTACCGCTCAGGGTTCGATCTTTGAAAATGGCCCTGTCAACTATATCGCCTATGCACCCAGGCCCACCGATAACGCGCGTGTCGCACCCGCCACCGAACTGGGTGAAACGACGGCTCAGATCTTTCTCGGTATTCGCTTGCAATGTGCCAGGTGCCACCACCACCCGTTCGAAACCTGGAGCCAGGATGATTACTACGGTTTGGCCGCATTCTTTACACGTTTGCAAAGTAAGACCAGTGATGCGTTTGGGGAACTGGGATTCGATGCTGTCGTGAGTTTGAAGCGGACTGGTGAGATCCGGCATCCGCGCAGCGGTGATGTGATTCTTCCAAAGCTACTCGGGGACGATTCCGTGGATCCGGGGGAAATCGAGGACCTGCGAGTCGCACTGGCTGACTGGCTGCTGGATCCCGGTGGTCGCCGATTCGCACGAGCCATGGCTAATCGACTCTGGGGCTATCTGATGGGAACCGGAATCGTGGATCCCGTCGATGACATACGTTCCACGAATCCACCATCCAACGCCCTACTGCTTGATGAACTTGCCACGGAACTCGTTGAGGTAAATTATGACCTTCGCCGGTTCCTGCGAAGAATCATGACTTCGCACACCTATCAATTGAGCTCCGCGCCACGACCGGAGAATCTGGATCAGACGAGACTGTACACTCACTACAACACCAAACGCCTGCCCGCCGAAGTGCTGCTCGATGCAATCAATTTCGCCTGTGGCACACAGGAAAATTTTCCGGACGTCCCGTCCGGCATGCGGGCAATTGACTTGCCCGATCCAAATTTCGAATCTTACTTCCTGGACACGCTTGGTCGGCCGCAAAGATTGACACATTGTGAATGCGAACGCACAGCGGAGCCAAATCTTTCGCAGATCCTGCATCTGGCAAATGGTGATGTTCTGCAGAAAAAACTAACCGACAAGTCAGGTCGACTTGAGAATCTCATCGGCACGGGTGTCGACGACACAACGGCAATCGATGAGTTGTATCTGGTGACATTTTGTCGTCACCCGATGGAAAACGAAGTTGAGGAATGCCGACAGCTCATCAAACGCGCAGCGAATCGTCGCGAAGGGCTTGAGAACATCCTGTGGTCCCTGTGCAACAGTCAGGAATTCCTGTTGAATCATTAGTATTCGATTCTGCGCTTTGTCAGTGAGTTCATCATGGATATGATCGTTCTGTCAAATCCAAAGGTCATCCCATGCTAAACCTGTTGCCGCAACGCATGATGGACTGTGAGAAAACAGACCGTCGACGTTTTCTGCTTGAGGTTGGGAGCTTGAGTGGCTTAGGGCTGACTTTGCCACAACTGCTCCGCGGACATGCGGTCAGCGCGGCCGACACACCCGACCGAACAGATGTGAACTGCATCCTGGTGTGGACCCGCGGTGGGACCAGCCATCACGATACACTTGACCCGAAACCAGACGCTCGCGCTGAGATTCGCGGAGAGTTCAACGCCATTGACACCGCGCTGCCTGGTGTTCATTTCACCGACATGGTTCCCCATTTCGCGAAGCATGCAGACAAATATGCGGTGGTCCGTAATCTCAATTCAATTAACGGAGCCCACGGGACGGCCGACGCGATCATGATGTCAGGATGGCAAATGAATCCGACCGTAACGTATCCCTGTTATGGGTCAGTGATTGCAAAACACCGCGCCGATCGCAACAACATGCCGCCCTTTGTTCAATTGGGTAACGAAGTCGATCGCAAATTCCTTGGTGGCACCGCGGGATATCTTGGCATCGGGCACAATCCGTTTGAAATCCACTCAAACCCCGCAGAAGCCGAATTCAGCGTGCGCGATCTCACTCCACCAGGTGGTATGAATCTGGCTCGTGTTAATCTGCGGAGGGATGCCCTGCGGGCGATCGACCGTTTTCAGCGAGACCTCGAAAAGCGACCCGGTGTGCTGCAGGCATTTGACAAGTACTATGAGAATGCCTTCAACATGGTGACATCACCGGCCACACAGCGGGCCTTTGATCTGGAGCAGGAATCCGTCAGCACACGCGACGCGTACGGTCGCACGCGATTCGGACAGAGTTGCCTGCTGGCTCGACGATTGATCCAGGCCGGCACACGGTTTGTCACGGTCAGTGATGGCGACTGGGACACGCACCGGGATAATTTTTCCCGACTTCGTAAGCTGCTGCCTCCGGTTGACCAGGGCTTCACGGCACTGCTGGTCGATCTCAAACAACGAGGCCTGCTTGAAAATACCCTGGTTGTATGGCTCACGGACTTTGGTCGCACGCCGACAATCAATCCGGCTGCGGGACGAGATCACTGGGCATCCGCCGGTATCGCTGTGTTCGCCGGAGCAGACACTCCTGTGGGCACGATCGTTGGTCAGACAGATGCAACGGGAGCCCAATGTGTCGACAGGGAATACTATCCCCGTGACATTGCTGCCACGATTTATCACAAACTGGGCATCCCTCTCAATACAACACACGTGATCGGCAACGGCCGCCCCATGCGACTTTGTGAAGGCACGCCGATCGAGGAATTGATGTTGTGAGAGGCCATGCGATCAGGTCCGTCGTCAGCCATCTCTGCGACTCTCGGTCAGACTATCCGGGACAACATCTGTCAATCCACTGCAATCACACAGGCTGCAGTCGCAGATGGAGTTCGGCCAGGACACACGAGACCGGTGACACAACAAATGACGAAAGAAGTGGAATTTCCCGGCTTGTGATCATCGGGCTTGTTTTGCACTTCAGTGCCGCTTTCGTCAGTGCTGAATCGAAGATCAGCTTTCGCCAGTTGACACGAACCTTCCCGATTGCTGTGCAGCAGGGTTCGACCGCCGCAGTCGAAGTTTCGTCAAATTTCACACTCAATGACTCGCATTCTGTTTTCTTTGCTCCGGCCGGACCTGAAATGGAGCTTGCCGAGACCGAAGCAAAACCCGATGAATGGAAGGACCCGGCGGAAAGTGACATTGGTACACCGTTCGCATTTCGTGTCTGTGTTCCGCAGGACCAGCCGACCGGCATCTACGAATATCGCATCGCAACTGATCAGTCCGTATCCAGTATCGCGCATCTCGTCGTTACAGAATATCCAGTCATCGTTGAATCGGACAACAACAACGACACTCCGGCAACAGCGCAAAAGGTTTCAGTGCCGTCCGCCGTCTGTGGGACGGTCGCAAACTTTGAAGACGTCGACTACTACCGGATTCACGGCAAAAAAGGTCAGCAGCTGATCTGTCAGATTTTTGCTCAGCGCGTGACACGTGCGATCCACTGTATGGCCATCCGGTATCCCAAGATCCATCTGATGGACTCAATACTCACGCTTTACGATTCCACCGGACGAGTCGTCGCACTGAATGACAACCATATCGGCGGGGACGCACTGCTGCGTCTGACACTGCCGTACACGGGAGATTTCATTCTTGAAGTGCGCGACACACGATTCTCCGGAGACCCTCGCTATGTCTATTGCGTTGAGTTCACACATACGACACCGCAGTCGGGAATTCCCTCAGACGCGGCCTATCAGGATTCGCCTGGAACAAGCCCGCAGTCGGCGTCCACGATCTCGTTTCCCGACCGTATCTCCGGTCAATTCGCCGAGCCCGGTCAAAGTCATTACTACGCTTTCACCGCTCTCAAAAACAATTTTTACCGCTTTGAGGTACACTCACAACGTCTTGGCTTCTCCCTGGACAGTGTTCTGACAGTGTCCGACGGCAGTGGTACCCAACTTTCCACCGGTGACGACAGCCATTTCACTAAAGACGCGCAACTGTACTTCCAGGCGCCGGAAAATGCCGCTTACACCGTGGCGGTGCGTGACCTGAACGGACGCTGCGGTGATCGTTTCCAGTATCAATTGAGCGCAGAACTCAGCGGACCCGATTTCGAGATTCATGGTGAATACTACTACGGCATGCTGGCACCCGGCGGGCAGGCGATCTGGTTTGTAAAACTCAAACGACTGAACGGGTTTGATGGTCCGGTAAAGATGCAGGTCGAAGGCCTGCCGCAGGGAGTGACATTCACTCCCGTCACGATCCCGTCGGGAATGAATCATTGCGGCCTGATTTTTACCGCCGCTGAGAACGCTCCTGTCAATGCATCGCTCGTTCGTGTCAGTGGTCGCGCCAATTTGCCAGGGAGTAACGGCCAGACCATCGATGCGGTTCGCCATGCCCATGTGACGGCTGAAATACGGAGGGCCGGCGCCAGCCGTTTTTACCGAACGCCCGTCACAACTCAACTGCTCGGTGTGACGAGGCCGCTCGATCTAACAGGAGTTACCACATCTCCAACGCAGTTGACACTGCAACGCGGAGGTACGACACAGTTCACTGTCAACATCGAGCGGAGCCCGGAATACAGCGACCAGGTGCTGCTGGATATGGCGTTTTCCTTCTTCAGCACGAAGTACGGGGAACAGTTGCCACCAGGTGTCAAAATGTCACCGGACAGCAAAACAAAACTCACCGGCGATGATCTGGAAGCGACAATCGTACTTGAAGCAACTCCCGAAGCGCTGGCCGTCCACCGGCTGCCGATTGCTGCACTGGCCCGCGTTCCCATCACGTATTCGATCATGACCAACTACGCATCGAACCCAATGTATCTGACTGTTGAAGACGATTGACGCGTTGTCTGTGATGAAATGAAGAAGATTGTCGTCGTGTCTTTGTCAGGACGGACCTGGTGAGAACTTCAATTCCAGTCCGGCACAGCCATTGGATGGTCATTGCACCGGAATACAAACCCGAATCTCATTCATAAAAGCGCAATGAATAGAGATCGGCATCTTTCATCACAAATCGCAGCCGTACCGGTTGACCGGCAAGCTCGGAAAGACTGACCGACGAGTTCCAGTTCACGGTACCGGCGATTTCATCTCCCAGGATTTCAGCGCAATCCTCAATCGTCAGACCCGGAAGCGGCATTCCGCTGAGATCCTGAACTTCGACTCGAATCGAACCCACCGCCGATGTGGCATAGTTGATTTCCAGAGTACTTCCTTCAAACGTCAACGGTCGCGTCAGAAGCTCGCCGCCGGCAAACGGTGCGTGAATTGACACCAGCCCATCTGTACGAAATGCATAGCGACGCACATGACTGGTCCACTGGCCGTTGTGGCGACTGACGTAAATCGACATTTCCTGCGGGCTGGTTGGGTGCAGCCCTCGCAGCGTGTAGTTGGATCGCGTGACCCAGTTTTCCGCACCGGGGCCAGGCCGGACGAGTGCTTCCTGGAACAATCTGTCATAGTGACTGCCCCCACGGGTGGTCATCATCACCGTGTCGGCGCAATCCTTCAGCAGCCATTTCAATGGATTCGCTGTGTCGGTCCGGAATGATCTCAAATTTGCAGCAATGGCCTGATCTCGAGTCAGCGCTGTACGATTCTGGGCGAGCCGATTGGAAAGTGCAATGAAGATGTGAGGCGCCCGGAAATACGGGGACGTCTGGTTGTTGTAGTGATGATCCGGAGACAGCAGACCATCGCTGCCGAAGGTCATTGGTTCGGGAGCTTCCCAGTTGAGCAAGTCTTTTGACGTCATGCGAGCAACACATCGACGGTTCGGATCTTCAGGATTCGGTGGCTCCACAAGGATGGCATAGCGAATGTACAGAACGTACTGCTGCTCGGATTCCGACCAGAAGAGTGATTCCAGACCGTCGAAGGCACCGTACAGCGAAGTCTCTATGATGGGTTCGTCTCGGAGTTTACGAAACTGGAATCCATCTGCCGAAATCCAGCCAATAACCTGTGTCAGTCCCGGGGTCTCGATCAGAGTGAATGCCTTAAATCGTTCGCTGCGATTCACATCGGGACGTGCGTCGAAAAATACTTCGGGCAGTGGTTCGGTATCTTTGACCATCAGTTCTCCGTCAATCGTGCCGACGAGGTTGTTCTGTCGGTTTCCGTCGACTTCGATCAGACCCAGTGATGGCTTGTTCCACTGGATTCCATCATGACTTTCGGCCACCGCCAGACGGTTGGCAGCACTGTAGTAGAGCAAAAAACGGTGTCGGTCCCTGATCACCGAAAGGCCCATGTGAATTCGTTTTTCCCAGGGCTGATCCAGTGCCACTGAAACTTCGGCGGGCCGAGGGTGATGCAGTTGAAAGCGAGTCCCCTGAATTTTTTCCACCAGAAACCGGTCTACAAACAATTCGCGGCGGGATCCGATGTGCTGAACCCCGGACTTATCCGCCGCCAGCGATTGATGAGTTGTCATCAGTGTCAGCAACCAGCCTCCTGCCACGATGAAGTTTGCTCGTATCTCACTCATTTTGTTTGTGCTTTTCCAAATTCAGATGGTCGTCAGCCCCTGCGCTATCAGAGCATATCATGGGCAATCACTGTGAACGACGGTTTCTCGAACGAAGCACTATCGAACGTTGCTGTTCGGTCCGCGGTACAATCGTTGCCGATGTTTTGAATGCGTGGTCATGCCACTTGTCGATACGCAATTCCACACTTTCCGTTAATGACGCTTCAACGCTCCAGTGAAATCTGCCGCTCCGATCAGTTTGACAATGCCAGGAATTCCTAACAATACAGTCACCACTGATCGGCTCCCCGCTGTTATCGACGGACTACTTTTGCGTTTCGATGCAATTGAGGATAGTGTTTAACAATGTATCCTGAAGTCGCGCTTGTTGAGGAAGGCCAGGCGGCACCGAAAACAAAATTAACGGCTGAGCAAATACATTCTGGACTCGCCTTGACATCAAATAACCGACTGAATCCACGTTGAAGCCCGCCAGGAACAGACAATATTCAGAGGTTCCGAGGAAACCCCGGCAATGGACCGACGTTTTCAATTACTGGTCGCCGTGACAGCTTTAGCGGTCGTCATTCCACAATCAACAGATGCGCAGGAATGGACTCGCTTCCGAGGTCCCAATGGAACCGGAATTTCCGAGGCAGAATCGATTCCCACGAAGTGGACCGAGGCCGACTACAACTGGAAGATCGACTTGCCAGGCATCGGCCATGCCTCACCCGTTTTGTGGGGAGAAAAGATTTTCATCCACACTGCAGACATTTTGAACGGAACACGACCTGCCACGGCAGAAAGTGAGACTGCAACTCGCTCGGTCATGTGTTTGCACGCATCGGACGGCAGGACCTTATGGAAGAAATCCTTTCCTTCAACCTTAGCGAAAGGTTACCGAGTCCGCGCACAAAACAGTCTGGCATCCTCCACGCCGGTGGTGGATACGAAGCACGTCTATACCGCCTGGTCACAGGGAGACGCCACGACTCTGAAAGTGTTCACGCATGACGGTGAATTGGTCTGGGAAAGGGAACTTGGCCCCTACCTGAGTGGACACGGATTCTGCACCTCACCAATCGTTTTCGATAATCTCGTCATTTTGCAGCTGCACCAGCGTCTGCCGAGGGATGAGGATCCCGTGGAGTCAACGGAGAGCCGTGTGATCGCTCTTGACTGCAAAACAGGACAGACGGTGTGGAAGACAGCTCGGGAGAATTCACTTAGTGCGACACATGCAGTGCCGTTCCTCTACACACGAACTGATGGGTCAGTTGAGTTGGTGGTGAGTTCTCGCAAGTACGGAATCACGGCATACAATCCTCGAACCGGTGCAGTCAACTGGTCACTGGAGTCTTTGGACAGACGCCCGATCGGTTCACCGATTTCCGCATCGGGCCTGGTCTTTGGAACGTCCGGATCAGGATCAGGTCGCGATGAGAACAAGGTCGTCGCCGTGCGCCCTGGTCCGTCTCCCGAACTTGTCTACGAAGTGAAAAAACATGTCCCCTATGTTCCGACATTGATTGCCAAAGACGACCTGGTTTTTCTGTGGTGTGACAAGGGGGGAATTGTCACCTGTATCGACGGCCCCAGCGGTGAGGTCCACTGGAAGGAACGAGTGGGAGGTGATTTCTTTTCGTCGCCGATCATCATTGGTGATCGAATTTTCTGTACTGACGTCCAGGGAACCACCGTCGTGCTGGCAGCGAGTCAGGACTATCGGCTTCTTGCGAAGAACCGATTACGGGACAACATGCACGCGTCTCCGGCGGTTGCCGGGGGACGTCTCTACCTGCGGACATTTCACCACCTGATTTCGCTGGGCGGGAAGAAAAGGTAATTGGAAACTCAGCCAGCCGAATCTGATCGCATTCATCCAACTGGATGACCTGTCGGATATCCAGTGCGACCCCCTGATAATGATCGCCACCGCATTGACTGTAGTCCTTTCCGAATCCATTCACTAAAGAACGTGATACACTGTTGTCAGGTCACGTGTCATCTTTCGGGATGGACTGATCGATCGTCATGAAACAACTTCTGACTGGTCTTGCGTGTCTGGGATTCTGCCTGGGTTCCCGTCTCCTGGCGGAAGAACCTCATTCGGGCGTTGAGGAATCAGAAATCCGCACTGCCATCGAATGTGCTATTCCGTTGCTGGAGAAAGCTTCTGCCGGCTCCGCAGAGCAACGTGAGTGTTTTAGCTGTCACAGCCAGGCCATGCCCGTACTCGTACTGACCAAAGCACAACAACTGGGATTCGTTGTCGACCGTGACAACCTGCGGCGACAGCTTGACCACACGTTTGCACATCTGAAAAGAGGATCCGGGAAATACAAAGAAGGCCAGGGGCAGGGCGGCAAAGTGGTCACTGCTGGTTACGCTCTCTGGACACTGGACGCAGGTGGCCATCAATCCGACGAAATCACAAGCGTCGTAACCGGTTTTTTGCTCGATTACCAGAAAGACAGCAACCACTGGCATCACGCCAGCAAGCGGCCACCGTCATCCGGGAGTCCGTTCATGACCAGCTATATCGCGATACGTGGACTGGACTCATTCGGTACCACAGAACAGGGTGAACGGATTTCTCAGCGGCGTGCGGCATTGCGGGAGTGGCTGAACAATACGGCCCCGAAAGACACCGAAGATCACGTGTTTCGCCTGCGTCTGCTGTCATCGATGCACCACACACGAAATCAGCTGGAGCAGGCCGGCGACGAGTTACTGGCGTTGCAA
>JAKVAY010000049.1:0-14689 GCA_022447185.1 Fuerstiella sp.
TTTCGAACTGCGGGAAGACCAGCGTCGTCTTCCTCCAACGGTCAGTGACCGGATCGCCGTACTGGTGGTTCCTGAGTCACCTTGGGACTTTGAGATTGTGGAAGATGACGTTGTGGTTCCTCGTTATATTCAGGCGAATTTCACCATCCGCACCACGCGTCAGTCGGGTTACGATCAACCTGTGACGTTTGTTGCCCGTGGAGGCCTGCTGGAACGCGACAGACTTCGGGAAGCGTCTGTGACCAGTTCGATTCCTGAAGCGACTTTGGATGCATCGGAGGTTGTGGGGGTACTCAAATCCGGTGTGGACACACTGCTGAAACGCCATCGCGTGACGGTGACAGGGTCGGCTCGTGACGGGGAACGCTTACTTCATCTGACACGTACGTTCGAGCTGGAGACCAAATCTGCGTATCGACTGTCCGTGGAAACTCCTGAAATCCAGCTGTCGCCAGGAGGCAGTACGGCTGTGAAAATTGTGTCCCATCGATTGTCACCCTTCGCGGATCAAATCAGTTTGAAACTCACAGCTACGGACGGAATTCAGGTTCCTGAGATGCTGACGATAATGTCCGGCGAAAGTTCCGTGGAATTTGATCTGGTGCTGGAAGAGTCAGTTAAGCCCGGTCGGTATTCTGTCAGCGTGACGGGTGACGCCATCATCGGAAAATTTCTGGAACGTGTGGAAGGCGAACCGCTGTCTGTGGTTGTGAACGAGTGATTTTTATGTCTCTGTCGGGAAAACAGAATTCCGGAACGCATATGTCACGAATAAAACGTGTTCAGCAAATGGCCTGTCTGGTCTGCATCGTGTTGGGATGGCTGCCTGGTGTGGAAGCGGGTGCAGAGGCTGATGCGGACCATGCTCGCGTCACTCCGAAATCGATCCGTCTTTTTCCGCAGCAGGTGGAGTTGCGATCTTCGGAAGCTCAGTACGTAGTGGTTTCCGGTATATTTGCCGACGGGACCGCAGCCGATCTGACCGGCTCTGCGGTTTTGTCCAGTTCTGACAGCAATGTGGTCCGAATTGACGGTGCAAAACTTGTCCCGGTGGGCAATGGGAAAGCAGAGATCACAGCCGTGGCGGGCATGTTGCGAACCAGTGCTCATGTGGAAGTGACTGAGTTCGGCCATTCACGGCCGGTGGAATTTCGGACGGATGTGATCGGGGCGCTCAGCCGCGGTGGTTGTAACCAGGGAGCCTGCCATGGTTCGCCCAAGGGGAAAAACGGATTTCGACTGAGCCTGCGGGGATTTGACCCGAATGTCGGATATTCGCAGTTGACCAGGGACCTGTATGGTCGCCGGGTCAACACCGGTCACCCGGAAGCCAGTCTGGTGTTACTGAAGGCGACCGGCCAGGTTCCTCACCAGGGGGGACGGCGTTTCGGCCGGGACGATCCGGCGCTGCGGACACTTAAACAATGGATTGAACAGGGATGTCGTGATTCCGAATCACCACGCCGGTTGACCAGGCTGGAGGTGCATCCTTCCGCGAGACGTCTGCATGAATCCAGTCCTGACCAGCAGCTGGTCGTGCGTGCCGGGTTTAGCGACGGAACCGTTCAGGACGTGACTGACTACGCGGTGTTTTCCGCAGCAGAGGACGGAGGTTTGTCGGTGACAGACGACGGGCTTGTGCATTTTGAAAACACGGCGGCCAGTGCTGTACTGGTCCGGTATCTGGACCGTATCGAAACCGTTCCGCTGACGTACATCAGGCACGATCCCCATTTTGAATTTGCATCGCCGCCTGTTAAGAATTTTATCGATGAAAAAGTATTTGCTCGTCAGCGTGAGCTGCAGCTGCGTCCTGCCGAACTCGCCAGTGACGGGGTGTTTATGCGTCGGGCCTGGCTGGATATTACCGGTGGAATACCAGGTCCTGAAGAAGTTCGCAGATTTCTTGACTGTTCGGAGCCCGACAAGCGGCGGGCGTTGATTGACCGACTGCTTGAGGAACCGGAGTATGCTATGTTTCAGGCGCTCCGCTGGGCGGATGTGATGCGCGGGAATCGTGAAGCAATCACTGAACGCGGTGTTCATAATTTTCACCGCTACCTGGTATCCAATTTTGCGGCCGACCGTCCTTTTGTGGAAGTCTCTTCGGAGATTCTGAACAGTCTGGGCAACACGATTCACGAACCGGCTGCCAACTTCTATCGCATTTCCCGTACACCCACTGAGGCGGCCGAATCATTTTCGCAGTTATTTGTGGGAGTTAGAATTCAGTGTGCCAAATGCCACAACCATCCTTACGAATCGATCAGCCAGCGTGATTATTACGGCCTGGCGGCTTATTTCGCCCGAGTTCAGCTGAAGGGCTATCGATTCGGACTTGATGACGAAACCGTTTTTCTGGGTAAGTCCGGCGATGTCCGGTTTCCTCAAACCGAAGAAAAAATGATACCGGCCGCGTTTGGTCACATGGAATCCGATCTGGGGCCGAATGAAGACCGACGCCGGCGGCTTGCCGCCTGGCTGGCGGATTCCAACAATCCGTACTTTGCGCGTTCGGTGGTGAATCGAGTCTGGCAGCACATGATGGGGCAGGGAATTGTGGAGCCCGTGGATGATTTTCGTGATTCGAACCTGCCGTCTAATTCCGAACTGCTGGATGCACTGTCTCAACATTTTATTGACAACGGGTATCGCTTCCGGCCGCTGATTCGCACAATTTTGAATTCAAGCACGTACCAGCTGAGTGCCAGGCTGCAGGTTGATCAATCAACGGATGCCGCCGACGATGAACGCTATTTCACCACAGCTGTGGTGAAAATGCTGCCCGCTGAACAGCTGATCGATGCGATTTCCATGGCCACCGGAATTCCCGAGCAGTTCGGACGTTATCCACCGGGAACCAGAGCCATCGAACTTGCAGAAGGAGCGATTGATCACCGTTTTCTGCAGGCGTTTACCAAACCAATACGTGATCTGGCCTGTGACTGTGCCCGGGAAACCGACCCGACTCTGGCACAGGTGATGCATTTGATGAACAACGCCGGGATTCTGGACCGGATTGATTCTGCGGAAAGTCGTCTGTCACAGTGGCTGGCCGGTGATATGAGTGATGAAGCTGTGGTTGAATCCCTGTATCTGGCAACCTTGACTCGCCGTCCGACGGATACCGAAATCCGGCTGGCGAATCGTCACGTAGCCTCCGCATCAGACCGTGCTGAAGCGTTCCGCGATCTGCAGCACGCACTGCTCAATTCCAATGAGTTTCTTATCCGCCACTGAATTGTCGACAACACGGGAGTCGGTTTAACCTGGGTTCTGCAGGAAACTGTTCAGTGAAGCCGTCAGTGACTTGTGCTGCCGGTCCAGTCGGCTCATGCATCATTCTGTGTTCACGGCATCATGCCGTGTGCGAATCGAAGCCACGACGATGGCTGAACTCGTATGCACACGACCCGATTCGAAAAAAAAACCGTAAACGTGGCGACACGTTTACGGGTTTCATTGCAGGTTTGTGTCACGTATTGGACTATCTGGTCTCCGGAGATGCGACGACTCTGTAAGCCAATCTGTCGCAGTTACTGGAAACGGTCTTTTCTTTGTCCGAAGTCGTGTGCCCAAGCCTTGGCAAAGTCAGGTACGCTCAATCGCGAAATTTCATCGGTTCAGTGACACTGCCATCGTTGTTCGGAACGGTGACAGCATCACGGTTCGACCGATGTGCAGAGATCAAACCATTTCTTTCAATGCTTTTAGTGGCTGAATCTTGACGACGTTTCGTGCCGGCTTTGCTTTGAAGATTGTTTCCTCTTTTGTGAATGGATTAATTCCCTTCCGTGCCTTCGTCGCTGGTTTTCGAATGACTTTGATTTTCATCAGACCAGGTATATTGAAGACCCCTGGTCCACGTCGGCCAAGATTATCCCCGATCAACGTTCCGAGTTCGTCGAAAACGCTCGCGATTTCTTTCTTGTTCAGTCCCGTCTCTTCAGCGAGAGAGGCGAGAATCTGTGTCTTTGTCATCGCCTTGACTGGTGCCGATTTCTTTTTTGCTGCCATTAGGATTCCTTCAATTTGAGATAGATCCGTCGAATGCGGGAAACTATTGAGCGGACTGCCGAATGTCAATCGGCTCGCGCTACGTAATCAGACTTCAGACTCGGGTGAATGTTAAAGAAACTCGTCGCCTGGTGGTCACGCGGCGACTCGGCGCATCACAGCGGACATCGGAACCACGTCGATGCTTTGTTGAGAACCCGCAGCATTGACAAGCGACTCAAAGATTTGAATGTCCAGTGCGGAGGCCGTTGAACTCTCGGGATGCCACTGGATTCCCATGCAGTACCAGTCGTCAGAAACAGATTCGTAAGCTTCGACAATGCCATCAGGACACGTTGCACACACTCGGAACTGCGGAGCCAATTCATTCACTGCCATATGATGGTGACTGTTGACGCGAACTTCGCCCGGACCGAAAATACGATCGAGACAGGTTTCCGGAACAATCTCCAGAACGTGTCGCAGATTCTTTTCGACTGTGTCACGATGGTGCAAGGCGCGAGGCACATCTTCCGGGATGTCGACGTGCAGCGTCCCGCCACACAATACATTTACCAACTGCATTCCCGAACCGATTGCCATGATTGGTAATTTCATCTCGATCGCCATTTTTACAGTGCGTCGATCGAATTCTTCGCGGCGTCGAGGCATGGTGCGAACGGATGGGTTGTTTTGCAGTCCCATAACGAGTGGATCCAGATCCAGATTGCAGCCAGCCAGAACCAGCCCGCCAAGCTGTTCCAAAGCCATTCGAATATCATCATCATTGTCGTATGGTGGTAACAAAAACGGCAACCCGCCTGCCCCAATCACGCTGTCAAAATAGCCGGCATTGAACCAGCTGAGCGCTTCTCCGTTGTATCGTTCCGGACGAAAGTCTCCTGTAATTCCAATCGTTGGTTTTGCAGAACTCATTTCAAACCCTCCCTGGTCAAGTTGAGAATCAGGCAATCAGCGCACACTCAGCACTGCTGATCAGCAGATCACTCACTGATCAATGCCCGGTTTCAGGTTACGCACCCTTAGAAGAAATACCGCAGACTCCATTCTGTGGGATCGCTTCACGCATTCATTCGTGTGAAGCGATCAATACGTCGCCGGATCCCTCCAGTCGCTTGACGAAATCACGCTCGTCAAAAAAAATCACTGGGATGCATCAGACTACTCAGGTCAGTTCCACTGACCTCATTGGGCGGACCCTATCGGAGCTGTCAAGACCTGTAAAGCAAATCGCTTATTTTGTGTAAATAAACATTCAAGGCACTATTGGTTGTGGTTCACTGTCCGAATGGCACCCTCATATGGCACAGGCGGATACGTTCGCCGGTTCGTGTATATTCGTCCAGCATGTCCCTCACAGATGGCTGAAATTCAACACGTTTGTCTGGTCCTCTGGCTTGGATTGAAATCTTGCTGTCGGTATCGAAGTTCGGCATATCCGGAGACAACAGAACCACACCTCGTCCGGGGGCCGTGATACGGATGCTGTTGTTTTTCTGAAGCTTGGCTTCGAGAGTCACATATCGGGAAACCGGATCGGTGACTGTTGTTGGCAACTCCAGTGTCTGGAATCGTTCCGGGATTGAATCGAGTCGCACCCAGTACCAACTGAGGTCAGTCGACCGCATCATCCGACACTCAACGAATTCCGGCCAGGGATTTCTGTATGTGGTACTCATCCACTCGAATATGGAGGGTGCTTCCTCGTGGTATGATTCAAAGCCACGGTTCGGATAACGTGCCAGTAAAACGTTGCAATAGCCTCTGGTACTGTCGACACGACGAAACAGTCGTTTCAGCAGCTTTCCGATTCGGTCATACCAGAATGCCTGGCGTTCACCAAGGACGATGTACCAGCCGAGATCTGATGAATTGTGAGCGGACCACTGCAGGTGGCGACGACCGAGACCGGCCACTGAGATGACTCCCGCAAATATTTCCGCATGACTGGATGCCATATCCATGGCAATTGCGCCACCAACTCCATGCCCTCCGATAAAGACGCGGTTGTCGTCGATTTGAAGACCGAGTTTGAGATGCCGAATCAACTGCAGCACTCTGCGATGCTGGATTGCGTCTGCTGTGTAGTCTTCTGAATTCTGTGGCAGCATCTCCGGTACGGCAACGATGAAGCCGAATCGATCCGCCTGATGTGCCCACCAATCAATCGTGTTCTGCTGACTTACCCCTTGTCGCGGAATGGCGATGAGAAGAGGATATCTTCGAGTGGTGGAATAACCCGATGGTACAATTCCCGAACAACGAATGCCGGCGACAGACTCAGCGAGGTCAAAACGGCGGTTGCCGTCTTCAACAGTTTGAAGTGGAACAGCATTGGGTGGAGACAATTGCCGTATCAGCGCGGCGACTCTTTCAACGCTGAACCCTTCGAGTTTTTGCATGGTCCTTGCCAATGACCCTCTTCCGCTTTCGTTTGATTCATCCAGCAATACGTAATCTGCAATTGACTGCCTGATCTGGAATAGTCCGTGACACTCAGAAAATTCGGTCGTGACTTCGTCAGCCCCTAACATCCAGCCCGAAATTGCCATTGCCAGGCGTGACTCGGCCGGGGTTGACGGGTCGTTCCCCAGTAGTTCCCAGGTCGTCAAACGATCGATGTTGTGAACATCCAGGTTGTTGAGCATTGCAGAGACCATTTCTCTGGCCTGTTGACGCTGATGCTTGTCATCGAACTGGCCGATTGTCTGCTGCAACGCTGCGGTCGCACTGTTAACACGTCGCTGAAGTGATTCGTGGCGGGTGATCAGATTTCGGACATCAACTCGAACCTGTGGAGTCAAATCAGTTACGGGGAATCGTCGGGCGTATTGCGCCGCTTCAGCTGGCTGTCCGGCCACCATTCTGCGTTCCAGCTCTTCCAGAATTCGACTGGCCGTCTGCTGCCTCAAGTTGCTGCGGACAGCCTGAACCTGAGGTAAGAGGTCTGGAAACTCTGACTCCACATTATTTAGTAAGGCAGCCGCAGCCTCGACCCGTCCGGCATCCATCAGCATTCCCGACATCGTCAACCGAACGCCACCGTCCTGGAATCCAACCGCCTTCTCCAGTAACCCTGGGTATAATACGTCGTCTGGAATGGCGGACAGGGCCATTCCGAACGTCCACTTGTGAGTCAGGCTGGTGATTTCCACCATATTCCTGTTGATCCTGCTGACTCCGATCTGGGCTTCCTGAGTCCTGTTCCGGTCAAACTGCAGTTTGACGACAGCCTCTCCGTTTCGGTCAAATGCTGAGAACCGAGGTACGCCAATGACCTCCGGCATCCGGGCCCTCCCGGGTCTGCGCTGAATCGAGAATTCGAGTGACGGAATTACGGCGGGGTCCTCGACGGGCCTCGCTCCGATGCGGGCAGACACGTCGTAGTGCCGAAATCCCTGATCGATATGCCGCAGTTCAGAAACATCCTTTCCCCGCGCCGGATCCAGGGAATTTGTGATGGATACCATTCCCTCAAACAACATTCCGCATGGAAGTCGGACGGCACCTGGTACCGGAACCTCGCCGGGAGACCGTTGCACTTTCAACTGCGGTAAAAAAAGGTCCAGTTGCGGGAACAACAGGACTGCCTGCATCAGGAAGGAAACACAAAGTGTCACGGCGAGGGTACCTTGGAAGTGAGCAGCACCAGTCAGGTTCACCGGCGGCGGGTGTTCAGCAACAGGAGCAACACCGAATCAGAATGTACTCGGATCCGTTGCTTCTGTCATTTCAAATTGACTTGATCCCGAATCGCGGCCTCCCCTGAACTTCGCGGGTTTCCGGTCGATCGGCACAGTCTGCCGATAAACCGTCGTCGGGCACGATGGGAGTTGTTTCAACCCTTCAAAAACTCTGTTTTTGATCGTCAGACCGCCACGATCACACGCCAGACTATTACGGATCAGTTGAACACCGGTTAGAAAAAGTGCGAGTCACAATTTTTCTGGACCTGTCCGGGCTGCCTCTGCTGTTAGTAAAGTCATGTGAGTAAGGATTGGAAAAGGTACCGGGCGTCGATGCATTCATGCGAACTTCGCGGGAGTCAGACGCTGTCAGGACATTCTGAATCAACGAATGGAGTGCAGTCATGTGTGGTATCGTGGGCTACGTCGGGTTTCGAACCTGTTCCGATCTTCTGCTGGAGGGACTTCATCGGCTGGAGTATCGTGGCTACGACAGCGCGGGAATTGCGGTTCACATTGACGGAGAAATCGTACTGCGCAAGGGGACAGGGCGAGTTAGCGAGTTGTCTCAACTGCTCTCCGAAGAGCCACTGGATGGCCATGTTGGAATCGGTCACACGCGCTGGGCAACACACGGTGAAACAACACACGATAATTCACATCCGCATATGGGAGGAAACGGTGAAGTCGCTATTGTACACAATGGCGTCATCGAAAATTATGACAGTCTGCGAAATCAGCTGCAGCATGTTGGATATGTTTTCCAGTCACAGACAGATACTGAAGTCGTAGCCCATCTGATTGCTCATCACCTTGACGAACAGATTCGCCAGGGACAGTCATCAACGGAAATCGCAACCTGCCTCAAGGCCATCGACGCAACGCTGGAACGACTCAATGGTACCTATGGTCTCGGAGTCCTGTTTCGAGACGTACCGAACACAATCGTCGCAGCTCGGTGCGGCAGCCCACTGGTCATCGGTGTGGGTAAAGACGAGTATTTTCTGGCCAGCGACGCAAGTCCACTCGTGGGCTATACGCAGCAAGTCGTGTATTTGTCCGACAATGAAGTCGCAGTCATTCAGTCCGACACGCTGAAAATTGAACACAAAACAACAGGAAACGTGCGTCTTTCAATCCAGACACTGGAACAGGTTTCTGCCGACATCGACCTGGGGCATTATGAACACTACATGCTGAAGGAGATTTACGAACAACCGCAAACAATTGAAAATGCGCTCCGTGGTCGGTTGGACGATTCCGAAGGTACGGCTGTGATTGGCGGACTTAATCTGACAGCTCAGCAGTTGCGACGGGTGGATCGTATAGTTCTGACAGCCTGTGGCACCAGCTGGCATGCAGGTCTCGTAGGAGAATATCTTCTTGAAGAATTCGCTCGTCTGCCGACGGAAGTCGAATACGCAAGTGAACTTCGCTATCGCAACCCGCCAATCAATGACCGAACGCTTGTATTTGCAATCACTCAGAGTGGCGAAACTGCAGATACCCTCGCGGCAATGAGAGAATGTAAACGGAAGGGGCATCCCACATTGGCGCTATGCAACGTTGTAGGGTCGACGATTGCTCGTGAAGCCGACGGTGGAATATTTCTGCATGCGGGACCGGAAGTAGGGGTGGCATCAACCAAAGCGTTTACATCGCAGGTCAGTGTCCTGATGCTGCTGGCCCTGTTTCTGGGACGAATGCGGCATTTGTCCCATCCGGCGGGCAGACGCATTATCGGACAATTGAGATCGATGCCTGAAATAATTGAGCAGACGTTGAAGTGTCATGAACACGTGGAAGCGATCGCCAACAGATATTTTGGCTTCAATAATTTTTTGTATTTGGGACGACTCTACAATTTTCCAGTTGCCCTCGAGGGTGCCCTGAAGCTGAAAGAAATCAGCTACATCCACGCTGAAGGGTACCCTGCAGCAGAAATGAAGCACGGTCCAATCGCTCTGGTCGACGAGCAGACACCGAGCGTTTTTGTCATTCCTCAGGGTGGCATCTATCCCAAAGTTGTCAGCAATATGGAAGAGGTCAAGGCACGCAAGGGGCCTGTCATCGCCATTGCGTGCGAAGGAGACGAAGAAGTGGCACGGATAGCCGACGATGTTGTTTTTGTCCCGTCGGTGGAAGAATACCTGCAACCGCTGGTGTGCGCCATTCCGCTGCAACTGCTGAGCTACCACATTGCACTGCTGCGAGGCTGCAACGTGGATCGCCCCAGAAATCTGGCGAAGAGCGTGACAGTGGAGTAGCCGGGGTTCGGGGTCGGTGCGCGACTAATGTGCTGCCGTAATGTGACAGCATTCGGTTTACTTGCGAAGAAGTGTCGCAGCCCGACGGCACCAGTCTGCTACCTGAATGTCAGTCACAGCCTGACTCATGACGGTCGTGGCACCGGACTCCAGCAACAGCGGCATCATCGACGCGGATTTTTCAGGAACAATCACCAGCACCGGTGGATGTGAACGACACAGCCGACTCAGTCGTGCCAGAAGTAACAGGCATTCCCGCAATTGCTGTTCTGCAATCAATATTACTCCCGCGATATTCCCTGTCAGTATTTGTTCATGAATACTTCGTGTTGTCGGGACACTGTGACAACGGTAGTCAGTTAGGGCAGCAGCCTCCGAATCTGTCTGTCCGGTCCCGGTCTGAATCCCGATTGTATCAGTCCGAGCCAGTTCCGTCTGGACGGACGGGGCCCACCAGGGCCGTGACTCGAGAAACACGAATTCTGCCTGAGTCCAGCCCGGGATGGAATCTCGCAGGATCTTGTCGAAGTCAGGTTCTGCCAATGAAATGCCTCATGTTTGAGAAGAGCAGCAGTTCAGGCACTATGACGTGCCGGCATATTTAACGAAGTCCGACATTTTAATGACCAGCAACCAGTCGATGACACAGACATTCATCAACTGGAACGAATTTGGTTCATTGCAGCAGACCTCCAGTGTGGTCAGAATGTGTCGTCTCGACTTGGCGAAACGATACAGTTCCCAGCCGGATGCCGTTGAACTGGCCAGCCGGCTGCCTACGATTGAGTTCAGAATGACGGGGTTACCAATGTGGTGGCTCTGTGCGTGGAAACAACAGGAACGTCCAGGTTCTTATGGCAACTGCGGAAGAAATCAGATCTGTCGTCGGCCAGATCGTTGATCCTGAACTGGAGCGGACGCTGGGAGACCTGCGACAGGTCCGCGATGTTCAGTGCGACGACTCGACTGTCACTGTCGACATTGAACTGTTGACCCCTTTGTATCCACACCCGGAGCGTCTGCAGGCATCTGTCGAAAAACGGCTGTCCGATCTGTTGGGCAAGGGGCAGTCGGTGATCGTCAACCTGTGTCCTGCCGTTCGTGGTAAGGATTCGGGCGGTCGAATCGGATTGAATGTGCACAATGTCATCGCTGTGGGAAGTGGTAAAGGTGGAGTGGGAAAGAGTACGGTGGCAGCAGGGCTGGCATGTGGATTGAAATCATTCGGTTGTCGTGTGGGGTTGATGGATGCAGATGTGTACGGTCCCAGCATTCCGCACATGCTGGGTGCAAAAGGACAGCCAGCGGCGAAGGAGCTCGAGGGACCGGATGGTCAGAAGCTCGTTCGGATCGATCCCATCGATGTCGATGGACTCAAGCTGATGTCAATGGGGTTCTTTATGGAAGAGGGGCAGTCTGTTGTTTGGCGCGGACCCATGTTGCACAAGGCGTTGACTCAGTTTCTCAAGGATACCGACTGGGGAGAACTGGACTACCTTGTTATCGATTTGCCGCCAGGCACCGGTGACGTTTCCCTGACACTCTCACAGCTCATCGGTCTTGCCGGAGCTGTCATTGTCTGTACGCCGCAGCAGGTGGCGCTGCTGGATGCCATCAAAGCTGTGGATATGTATCAGAAGGTCAATGTTCCGGTGCTTGGGTTTGTTGAGAATATGACAGGAGAAATATTTGGACGGGGAGGCGCTCATAAGGTTGCCGATGAACTTAAAGTTCCGTTTCTTGGAGAGATTCCAATTCAGGCATGTATTCGCGAACTGAGCGATGTTGGACAAATTCCAAAATTGCTCGAAGAAGACTGTCCAGCGCGCGAATCATTACAGGAGGTCTGCTGCAACGTCGCGATGCAGGTCGCCCGGAATCTGATTAATACACCGTCCGCACCCACACTGGATATTCTGTAGCTGTCCTGGACGACGAAGTTCAGAACTCCTGATTCCGACAAAGCATCCGGCTGCCGCCGGTGAACATGGCGGGCCAGGTCTCTCTGGTACAGATTCGCATTATGTCGATTGACGAACTCCTGGAAGAATTTGAAGATCTGCTCGATTGGGAAGAACAGTGCGACTTCCTGATCGATCTTGGGTTTGAACTGCCGAAGTTCTCGGCTGATCTGAAAAATGAGGAGAACATTGTCAAAGGATGTCAGAGTCTGGTGTGGCTGGTTGCCGAACCTGAGGTTTCAGACGGTGTCACTGTTGTGTGCATACGGGCAGACAGCGATTCGATGATCGTCAGGGGACTGATAGCCGTATTGCTGGCGGCGTATTCGGAGAAAACACCGCAGCAGATCCTGGATTTGGATATTGAAGCGCTCTTTCAACGCATGGGACTCAATCAGCATCTCAGTTCAACTCGACGCAACGGACTGCACGGAATGGTCCGGCGAATTCGAAGCATTGCCGCTTCGAATTGTACCTGAACGCAGAAAACTCTATGTCCCGAATCACTCCTTCGTCATTTGATGCTGAATCTGTCCGCAGCCAGTTCCCCGTTTTAAATCGGGAACTCAAACAGGGACGTCCGGTATTTCTTGATAGCGCTGCATCGGCTCAAAAACCCAGTGCTGTGATTGCCAAGGAACGCGAAGTCGAAGAACAGTATTTTGCAAACGCCTACCGCGGCCGATACAGCTTCGGGGCGCGAATTGATGAGGAACTGGAAGCGTCGCGAAAGAAAATCGCGAGTTTCATTGGAGCCGCATCGGGGTCTCAGATCGCGTTTACTGCCGGAACCACGCTTGGTCTCAACCAGGTTGCGTTTGGCTGGGGACGCAGCAGACTCCAGCCAGGCGACGAAGTTGTCATTACGCCCATGGAACATCATGCGAATTTCGTGCCCTGGCAGCAACTGGTCAGGGAAACCGGTGCCACGCTGAAAATGCTTCCACTGACGGCTGATGGTCGACTGGATGTGACTGCATTCGATGATGTAATCACCAGACGAACAAAAATTGTGGCGGTCTGCACAATGTCGAATGTGCTTGGTACCGTAAATCCGGTCTCGGATCTCGCTCGCCGGGCACATCATGTGGGTGCGATACTCGTGGCCGATGGAGCTCAGAGTGTGCCTCACAGTCCCACAGATGTCTTATCCGACGACGTCGATTTTTTAGTGTTCAGCGGGCACAAGATATATGGGCCAACAGGTGTAGGTGTCATTTACGGGCGCGCGGATCGCCTTGAAGAGATTGAGCCGATCGTATTTGGCGGACATATGATCAGCCGAGTCACTATGGATGATTCGGAATGGGCTGACACTCCGGCACGGCTCGAAGCAGGAACACTACCCATTGTTCAGGCGATTGCTCTGGGAACGGCAATTGACTGGGTCAACCAGACTGGCCTGGAGTCCATCCATGCCCATGAGCAGTCTTTGCTGGCGGAGGCAACCCGGCGATTGATGGAGATTCCGGGAATGAGGATCTATGGGCCGTCACCACAGTACAAGGGCGCAATCATCGCTTTTCGGGTTGAGAATCTGCATCCGGAAGATCTGGCAGCAATGCTGGACCGTCGGGGCGTATTCACACGGCACGGTCACCACTGCACTATGCCACTGCACGAACTGCTGGGAGTCACGGCGACAACGCGAGCCAGCTTCGCGGCCTACAACACGATGGAAGACGTGGACAAACTTGTCCACGCGATTCAATTTGCCCGTGAGAAACTGCGTCTGGTGTAACAGGTATGGAATCGACATCCTGTTGGCGCATCCATGGGGACCGACCGATTCCCGTATGACTGACGGGCCTGACAGTTGATTTTGTTCTGCAACTCTGGGCGCGAATTGCCCGGTTTTTTTGACGTAGAAGCCCCGGGGCGGTACAAAGGGGGGCTGCTGCGTCTGAAATCGATTGCCCTGGTCAGGATGTGATCTCATGTCAATTGTTGCCTGGATTCTGCTAATTGCTGCCTTGCTGCTTTCCACTGCTACCGAGATACCTGCTCAGGATAATGCTGCCCTGTCGAAACCCGACGCTGCTGCCCCTGCAACTGAAAAAGACTGGAAGCCTCTGTTCAATGGCAAAGACCTGAAGAACTGGAAGATCACAAATTTTGGTGGTGAGGGTGAGGTCGAAGTTGGTCCCAGAGGAGAACTTGTTATCCATGCGGGAGTTGATCTGTCCGGCATCACATCGACTCGAAAGGATCTGCCCACTACCAATTATGAAGTGGAGTTCGAGGCACAGCGTGCCAAAGGGACTGACTTTTTTGTCGGCTACACGTTTCCCGTTGGCGATACGGCGTGCAGTCTGGTGCTGGGAGGCTGGGGCGGAGGGGTCTGCGGAATCTCCAGTCTGGATTTCATGGATGCCTCCGACAACGAAACCACTTCCTACCGGGATTTCACTCGAGGCAAATGGTACAAGGTGCGTGTCCGTGTCACTGACAGCCATCTCAAAGCCTGGCTCGGCAAGTGGACGATCGCAGACGTTGAACGGTCGCTCTATAAAATCGACGTCAGATTTGAAATGGAAGTCTCAAAGCCCATGGGATTTGCCACGTACCAGACGGTTGCCAAGGTGCGCAATGCCCGTATTCGCACTTTGAACGCGGATGAGACGGATGCAGGCGACTGACCACACCGGGAGCATCGTCTTTGCGAGACTCTTCGGTATTTTATTCGGTTATGCCCTGACTCATGCGGCGTGGCTTCGAAGTAATCAGAAATCCGAATGAACCAGATTTACGTCGTTTG